>JBIOFE010000005.1:0-114013 GCA_044446745.1 Acidimicrobiales bacterium | reverse complement strand
GCCGCTGCCCCAGCCGCCGCCCCAGGCCATCAGTCCTCCTCGGTGGTGGTCTGGGCCAGCACGGTGGCGTAGAGCGGCGAAGTGGCGAGGAGCTCGGCGTGGCTGCCGGTGGCCGCCACGCGGCCCTCGTCGAGCAGCACGATGCGCTGGGCCAGCGCGATGGTCGAGACCCGGTGGGCGATGACGATCGTCGTGCGGTCGCGCAGCAGCTCGCGCAGCGCCGCGTAGATCTCGGTCTCCACGTGGACGTCGACCGAGCTGGTCGCGTCGTCGAGGATCAGCACCGGCGGGTTCACCAGCAGCGTGCGCGCGATCGCCACCCGCTGGCGCTGCCCGCCCGACAGGGTGTAGCCGCGCTCGCCGACCACCGTGGCGTACCCGTCGGGCAGCTCGGTGATGAAGCCGTGGGCCCGGGCGGCCCGGGCGGCGGCCTCGACCGCCTCGTCGGTGGCGTCGGGTTGCCCGTAGGCGATGTTGTCGCGGATCGAGATGGAGAAGAGGAAGGGCTCGTCGGTGACCACGCCCACGTGGGCGCGCAGCGACGACAGGGTGAGGTCGCGCACGTCGTGGCCGTCGACGGCCACCGCGCCGTCGGTCACGTCGTAGAAGCGGGTCAGGAGACGGGCCACCGTGGACTTGCCCGATCCCGTGCGTCCCACGATGGCCACCGTCTCGCCGGCGTCGAGGTGCAGGTCGAAGTCCTCCAGGATGCGCGCGCCGTTGGCGTAGGTGAAGCCCACGTGGCGAAAGTCGACCTCGCCGCGCGCGTCGACGAGGTCGTAGGCGCCCGCGCGCTCCACGACCTCGGGGCTCTCGTCGAGGATCTCGAAGATCCGCTCGGCGCTGGCCTTGGCGCGCTGGCCCATCATGACCAGCTGGCCCAGCATCATGAACGGCGCCTGCATCATCAGCAGGTACGCGTTGAAGGCCAGGATGGCCCCCACGCCCAGGTGGCCCTGCAGCACCATCCAGCCGCCGAAGAACAGCACCAGGGCGAGGCCGAGCTGGGGGAGGTTCTGCACCCAGGGCGACCAGACCCCGCGGATCTGCGCGTCCTTGACGTAGGCCCACGCCACGCCCTCGGCGGAGTCGGCCAGGCGGTTGACCTCGGCCCCCTCCTGGGCGAAGGCCTTGACGACGCGCACGCCGTTGACGTTCTCGTCGACCACCGTGGCGACGTCGGCCAGGCGGGCCTGGGTGATCCACGAGATCGGGAACATGACGCGGCGCATCTTGAGGCCCACGACGTACAGGATCGGCATGACCACCATGGCGATCAGTGCCAGGGGGACGTCGATGCGCAGCATGAAGCCGAACGCGACGACGCCGATGCACGCCTGGACCACGATGAGCGGGGCGAAGACCGCGTACATCTGGACGCTGCGGATGTCGCTGTTGGCCCGGCTGATCAGCTGGCCGGACTGGACCCGGTCGTAGAAGCTGAACGAGAGCCAGGTCAGGTGCTCGTAGATCAGTGAGCGCAGGTCGGCCTCGAGGTTGTAGGCGGTCGCGAAGAGGTTCTGGCGCGAGATCACCCCGGTGACGCCCGCCGCCACCCCGACCACGATGATCTGGAGCACGTCGGTGTGCAGGGCCGTCACGTGGTGGATCAGCGCGCGGTTGATCGCCCCGTTGAGCATGTTGGGGATGAGCGTCTGGAAGATGAGGCTGACGAAGGAGAGGCCGATGGCGGTGGCGAAGGTCGCTCGGTGCGAGGTGACGACCGGCAGGACGCGGCGCCACCACGCGAGGTGGCGGTCACGCGAGATCCGCGCGCGCGGTCCGGCGTAGGTCGATCGCACCCCGCCCAGGGGGTTGGCCCCCCGGTCCTCCTCCGTCGCCGCGACGCGGGAGGAGAGGCGAGTCACCGATCAATCGTAACGGTCGGCGTGCGAGCCACCGTCGCGCAACGCCGCCGCGACGTAGTGTGACCTCGTGACCGCCCCGCTCGTCGTCACTCACCCCATCGTCGCCGACAAGGTGCGCCAGCTGCGCGACGTCACGACCTCCAACGCCGATTTCCTGCGCCTGGCGCGGGAGATCTCGCGCTTCGTGGCCTACGAGGCGTTCCGCAGCACTCCGGTCGTCGCCACGACTGTCGACACGCCGGTGATGAAGAACGCGCCGGCCGTGCGCGTGGACACCGAGTACGTCATCGTGCCGGTGCTGCGCGCCGGCTTGGGGATGAGCCCGTCGGTTCAGGAGGTTCTGCCCCACCACCGGGTCTGCCTGGTGGGGCTGCGCCGAGACGAGTCGACCCTCCAGCCGTCGGTCTACCTCGACGGTCTGCCGGACCGCCTCGAGGGCGCCCACGTCGTCGTGTGCGACCCGATGCTGGCCACCGGCGGCTCGCTCGACTGCGTGCTGACGATGTTGGAGGACCGGGGCGCCGCCGACCTCACGGTGCTCTGCCTGATCGTGGCGCGCCCCGGGGTCGACCTGGTGACCGCCCGGCACCCGGGCGTGCGAATCGTGGCCGCGGCCCTCGACGAGGAGCTCAATGACGTCGGCTACATCACCCCGGGGTTGGGCGACGCCGGCGATCGCCTGTTCGGGCCCCCCGTGCGCTGACTACAGACCGATGTCCTCGTGCCACAGCTCGGGGTGGTCGCGGATGAAGCCGGCCAGCAGCGTGGTGCAGTCGGGGTCGTCGAGCACCACGACCTCGGTGCCCAGCTCACCGAGCCAGTCGTGGCCCCCGTGGAAGTTCTCCGCCTCGCCGATGACCACCGCGCCGATGTTGAACTGACGCACCAGTCCGGAGCAGTACCAGCACGGTGAGAGCGTCGTCACCATGACGCAGTCGGGGTAGTCGCGGCGCCGGCCGGCCTTGCGAAAGGCGTCGATCTCGGCGTGCACCGACGCGTCGTCCTCCTGCACCCGTCGGTTGTGGCCGCGCCCCAGCAGCGTGCCGTCGCGCAGGAACAGCGCCGCCCCGATCGGAATGCCCCCCTCGGCGAGCCCGGCGAGGGCCTCGTCGTAGGCGGTGGCCAGCATCACGCGAGCGCTCGACGCGTCGAGGGCCTTCCAGGGCTCGTCCACTGCTTCAGTATGCTCCACGTCCGTGGCCCCCCGGCGCTACCCCGTGGACGTCGGAACCCAGCACGTCGAGCTCCCCGTGGTGGCCCTGAGCGACGAGCTCTCCCTGGCGCTGCTGATCACGGTGGACATGGGCGTGGCCTTCATCGACCAGGCCGGGCGCGAGTTGGCCGAGGTCATCCGCCCCCACGACGTCGACATCGTCGCGACGGTGGCGACGATGGGGATCCCGCTGTGCGTCGAGGTGACGCGCTACCTGGGACTCGATCAGTACGTGATCCTGCACAAGACGCCCAAGATTCACCTGGCCGACGCGGTGAGCGAGCCGGTGCGCTCGATCACCACCGACGCCGAGCAGCGGTTGCTGTTCGACCGGGCCCGGGTGGCGGACGTCGCCGGCCGGCGCGTGGCGATTGTGGACGACGTCATTTCGACCGGCGCCACCACCGGCGCGGCGCTGCGCCTGCTGCGCTCGGTCGGCGCCGACGTCGTGGTGATCGCCGCCCTGGTCACCGAGGCCTCGCTCTGGCGCACCGCGCTCGGTGAGGACGCCGCCCGGGTGCGAGCGCTCGGGACGATCCCGGTGTTCCGGCCCGACGGGGCCGGCGGACTGGTCGAGGACTGGGTCGGCTAGGCCGGCGGTGGCGCGGCGGGGCCGACGCTACGGGTTCGGCTCGAGTTCGCGCTGACGCTCCAGCTGGCGCCCGACCCGCCCGGTCGCGCGTTCCAGGGCGAAGTAGACCAGCCCGCCGATGATGATGCCGGCGAACGTGGAGAAGTCCGCCCCCCCGTACCAGCCGGCCGTGCAGGAGCCGTGGACCAGCTTGCCGGCGCACGCCGCCCCGTAATGGTTGGAGACCGGCGTCATCCAGTGGAACGGGAAGTTGACCGGGGGCGGCGCCTTGGAGAACGCCGCCGTGGCGCTCACCAGGCCGACGACGAAGGCCACCAGGCCGTTCCAATTGACGCCGGTGGCGCCGTCGAAGTAGAGCCCGTCGCGGTCGGTGCGCTGGAGCTCCGCGGCGCTGTAGCGGAAGCGGCGCATCAGCCAGTCGACCAACAGGATCCCCAACCAGGGGGCGATCCACACGATGATGACCCCGACGAACTCCTTCATGTAGAGCGAGAAGGTCGACTGGAACTCCGCCCACAGCGTCAGCCCGCAGGCGATGAAGCTGTCGAGCACGACCGCCTGGTAGCGCTTGAGGCGCAGGCCTAGGGCCTGGAGGGACACGCCGGAGGAGTACAGGTCCAGCGAGTTGATACCGAAGAGCTGGACGATCGCGAAGATCATGAAGAGCGCGACCATCCAGCTCGGCAGGATGTGCTGGATGTGCATGGCCTCGAAGGGGTTCGCGCCGTTCCACCGTCCGACCTCGGAGCTCGAGGAAAGGAAGGTGAAGGTCGCCGCGCCGAGGGTCATGATGAGGATCTCGGGGATCGCCGTGGCCACGAACATCCAACCGACGATCGAGCCCTTGCTGGCGTCGCGCGGGAGGTAGCGGGTGTAGTCGTTGCCGCACTCGGTCCAGCCGAGGCCCGACAGCGCGATGGTGAAGGCCAGGCCCGCGGTGTAGAGCTCCCAGCCGCCGCCGAATCCCTTGAAACTGGCGGCGCCGTGCTTAACGTCGTAGATCGCGAGCAGCACGTACATGGCCGCGAAGGGGATGATCAACGCGCGCAGGACCTTGACCATGGTGGCGTGTCCGAGGTAGGGCATCACCGCCTGGATCGCGGCGGCCAACACGATGAACACGACCTTCATCACCGTCGAGACATGCAGCCCACCCATCTGGCAGAGCACAATGGCCGCGCCCACGATGAGGATGAGGCCCTCGGTCTCGAAGCCCAGCTGGGTGAGCCAGTTGAAGAAGGCCACGATGCGCGAGCCGCGGGTACCGAAGGGCGCCCGCGAGATGAGGAAGGCCGTCGTCCCGGTCTCGGGGCCCTGGAGCGAGGCCAGTCCCAGCAGGAAGTACGACAGATTACCGAGCACGATGATGCTCAGCGCGGTGTAGAAGCTGAATCCGAAGCCCATGAGCAGCGCGCCGTAGATGAAGTACTCCACGTTGATCGACGTCCCGGCCCACAGGGCGCCGATGTTGCGCGCCGTCGCCCATCGCTCGCTCTCGGGGATGTAGTCGATGCCGTGCTGTTCGACGTGGAACGGCTCGTCCTCCACCGATCCGTCGTGCGAATGCGTTGTCGTTGACACGTCGTTGCCCCCTCCGGTCGTCTCAGCCCCCGTGCCGACCTTGAGTGGCCTCGCTCGTACGCGGACAGTCTGCCCCAAGCGAACGGCCAATTGGGGAACCGCTCGCGAAGGGCTCCGCGCGCCGTCCAACGGCCCATCGGGTCCACCGCGGGACTCTTCTTGGCTGGTCCGACGCGACGACCGAGTCCAATGACCCCCCTCCGACGGCAAGACGAGACCAGTCCCGAACGGCCCAACCAAGGACTGTCGCTCGAGTCGGCGTCGCGCTCGCGCAGACTCGAGGCGTGACGGCCGCCGGCGTGAGGGTCGAGCACGTCCGTGCTCGACCTCCGGAACCCGTGCCACGGAGGCGCCGGATCCGAGGGGCTCGGGCTCTCCCGGAGCCGGGGTGCGGGCGACCAGGCGGCCGACGACGACCACGGAGGTGACGGGCGGGGCGGCGGTTCGTTCGGCGGTGGCGACCGGCACTGAACGAGCGGCACCTCCTCGGGGCCTGGGCGGCACCTCCCCGCCCGGGCCCCGAAACGCGACGAAATTTTTGTCCGGGGCCCGCACAGGCGGGAAAGCCGGTTCTTGCTAAGTTTCCTCCAGAGGTGAGGCGGCACGAGGCCGCGTCACCAGGGGGAAAGCAGGGCTTGATGTCTTCCACGCTTGATCGTCGATCGTTCCTTACCCACTCGGCCGCCACCATCGGCGGCATCGCGATGGCCGGGACGGTCGTGGACGACCTGCTCGCGACCGCGGCCGGCGCCACGGTGGGCATCAATAAGGGCAAGCCCAAGATGGGCGGGACCCTGAAGGTGGGCCTGCTGTCGGACGTCCCGAACTACCACATTTTCAACGGCGCCCAGGGAAAGATGGACGTTTCGGGCTTCTGCGTGGCCAACGCCCTGTACGACCCGCTGTTCGTCGCGTCGTCCACCGGCAAGACCTGGCTGCCGATGCTGGCCCTGTCGGCCACGCCCAACTCGGATTACACGGTCTGGACGGTCCGGCTGCGCCAGGGCATCAACTTCACCAACGGGGACCCCTTCAACGCCGACATCGTGGTGCAGAACTTCCAGGCCGCGGCGGCCGACCAGACGGTGGGCCTGGCCGTGCGCCCGATCATCGGCGCGGTGAGCAAGGTGGACGCCTTCACGGTGCAGTTCAACCTGGTCATCCCGTTCTCGACCTTCCCCTACACCGCCCTGTCCGAGCAGCAGACCTGCTACATGGCGCACCCGTCGTCGTTCTCGCCGACCTTTTCCGGCACGCCGGTGGGCACCGGGCCGTTCACCGTGTCCAGCTGGCAGGTGGGCGTCCAGTCGGTCTTCGCGCGTAACAAGGACTACTGGCGCGCCGACGCGGCCAACCGGCAGTTGCCGTACCTGCACGGTGTGATCTTCAAGACGATCGTCGACGACAACGCGCGTAATCAGGCATTGCAGTCCGGGTCGGTCGACATGATCCTCTCCCAGGACGGCACGGCGATCGCCCAGATCATGAAGATGAAGGGCATCTCGTTCGTCACCGACGAGATGGCGCCGCGTGACCCGTCGATCAACTGCCTGATCATGAACACCTCGGGCACGCTCAACCAGTACTTCGCGTGGGCCGGCTACTTCTCGAGCCTGGGCATTCCGGGCGCGCTGCCGTACCTATTGAAGGGCCAGGCGGTGCCGACTCCGGTCCAGCAGGCCATCTTCTACGGCACGGCGGGCGCGGTCGACCCCAACACGCTCAACTGGAATCCCAAGCTGACCGCCGTCCTGGCCGACCCGACCATCCGGCTGGCCTGCGCCTACGCGGTCAATCGGGCCACCTACGCCAAGGTCGTCGAAGAGGGCGTCGGCCCGGTGGCCGACAGCATCTACCGGCCGACCTCGCCCTACTACCGCAAGGGCAGCTACCCGGCGTACAACCCGTCCAAGGCCCGCGCGCTGGTTCAGGCCTACATGTCCAAGAACAGCGTGACCAGCGTCAGTTTCGTGGTCGACCTCGTCTCGGGCAGTTCCTCGGAGCAGAAGCGCTTCGCCTTCCTCAAGCAGCAGCTGGGGGCGGTGGGCATCACCGTGACCCCGCGTCCGCTGACCCAGAGCACGCTGATCCAGAACGTCATCTACGGCGAGTACGACAGCGCGACCTGGAACCAGTTCGGCGGAGCCGACCCGGCGCTCAACTACGTCTGGTTCAACTCCCAGCCGGCGACGACGGCGCCGCCCGCGGGACTGGGCATGCCGGCGCTCCCGGCCGGCACGTTCATCGCCGGTGCGGTGAACTTCGCCCACCAGGCCGACCCGGTGGTCGAGCAGGCGATGCTCACGGCGATGGCGTCCAAGCCGGGCTCGGCCACCTTCGTCGCCGGATGGGCCGCCGTCAACAACCAGTTCGTCAAGGACCTGCCGTACCTGTACCTGACCAAGCTGGTGTCGGCCTGGGCCGCGCGGCCCAACGTGCAGAACTGGATCTACGCCACGGCCGGCGACGGGCGCACGCGCTGCCTCAACCCCGACGGGGGATCGGCGCGCTGGGACCAGGTCTGGAAGTCGTAGCCGACTGACGCGCCGGCGCGGCGCTCGCGGTTGGTCGCGTCACGACGCCAGCAGGACGCGACCCTCGACGTCGCGCCACCACCACAGCGTGGTGAGCGCCATGGTGGCCGAGACGACCGCCACGACGCTGAAGGGCAGGGCCGGGTTCCGGGTGAACAGGACTCCCGAGCCGGCCGCGGCCAGCGCGAGCGACGCCGTGTTGGCGGTGGCGTAGAGGCCCTGACGGCGGCTGAGTTCGCGGTCCGCGGCCCCCTGGGTCAGCATCGACGCGGCGGCCGGCGCGGTCAGCGCGGCCCCGATGGACTCGACCGAACCGAGGAAGAGCAGCACGACGTTGCTGTGGATGTGCGGGTAGAGCGACAGGAAGAAGGCGGCGTTGAAGATGCCGGCCAGCACGATCACGCGGCGGTTGGAGTGGTCGGCCAGCCAGCCACCGACGCCGCTGAGCGCGACGAACGGGATGCAGAACATCGTCCAACTGAGCCGGATCTGCAGCGACGACGCGTGGTGGTTGTGCATCAGCAGGCTCCAGCAGGCCTCGTAAACCCCGATCGCCAGGCCCATCGAGGCGCCCGCGACGAGCGCGCCCGTGAGTTGGGGGGTCCAGCGCAGTCGGGGCAGCGGCTCGTCAGTGCGGGCCGGTTCGCCCAGGTAGGTGCGCGCGGTCACCACCGCGGCGACCAGGCTCAGCACCCCGGCGGCCGCGAAGGCGTAGCCCAACTGGCCGACCGAGACCACGACCCCGGCCAGCGGGCCGATGGCCAGGCCCAGCAGCTGGGCCGCGAAGATGCGCGAGACCGCGCGACCGCGCTCGGCCTGGGCGAAGAGCGAGGCGACCACCGAGAGCGACGCCACCTCGATGGCCCCGGCCGCCGCGCCCTGCACCGCGCGGGTCAGGGCGAACCACGGCGCCGAGACCGGGAAGAGAAAGGTCATGCTGGCCACGCCGTAGATGACCAGGCCGCCCAGCAGTATCGGTCGGCGCCCGAAGCGGTCGGCCAGGTGGCCGAGCGCGAACTGCGTGGCCACGCCGGCCAGGAAGAACGACGCGATGATGAAGCCAATGACCGCGGGCGTCCCGTCGCGGTGCTCGAGGAAGAGGGGCAGCAGGGGCAGTCCGAGGGCCGCACCCATCCACTGGATGGCCACGATGACGGTCAAGCGTCGCAGCGTCTGTTGGGGGGTCGAGCGGCGCACCAGGTGAACGCTAGCGACGAGGACCTCGCTCAGGCGAGGGTGTGGCATTCCACCAGGATGAGCCCGCCGAGCGCGAGGTAGACCCACGGCACCAGGCGCGGCCCCCACCGGGTGCCCCAGGAGACGACCCTCGGGTGGCCCGCCAGCGCCTGGGCACTGACCACGAAGAGGACCTCCCACCCGACGAAGACCGCGACGGTGCCCACGCCGCGCCCGACGCCGCCGGCGCGCAGGATGGGGATCCACACCGCCAAGTTGTCCCCGCCCAGGGCCAGGGTGACCACGTACGTGGTCAGGGCACCCCGGGGGTAGCGCTCACGCTGGGGGTCGACCCGGTGGCGGTACGCGTGCAGCGCCAGCGCCCACGGCGCCACGCAGAGCACGCCGACCCAGCGCAGGGGGACCGGCGCGAGCAGCGAGCCCACGGCGCCGGCGACGACCAGCAGCGACGCGACGCCCCAGACCTGCGCCCAGCCCACCCGCCGGAAGTGCGCGCGCTCGGTGACGACCAACTGCGCCGCGAAGGCGAAGTAGTTGTCGAACATCGTGCCGAGGAACGCCAGGGACGCGACGACGACCACCGCGACGACCCCGTGCACGTGGCGACACTACCGGTCGGTATCGGGAGGCTTCGAGGGCCACGATTACTGTGGAGCGGTGGAACCGATGATCCGACAGGTGGTGCCCCCCACGTCGGCGCAACTCGACGCGGCGCGCCGGGTCATCGCCGATCACCTGGCGCCGACGCCCACCGTGGTCATCTCGGTGGGCGACCGCCCAGTCGCGGCCAAGCTGGAGGTTCTCCAGGTCACCGGTTCGTTCAAGATCCGCGGCGGCCTCGCCGCGGTCGACGCCGCCCGTCGCGAGGACGCCACCGGCGCCGTGATCACCGCGTCGGCCGGCAATCACGGGCTGGGCATCGCGCACGCCGCGACGCTGCTGGGCGTGCCGGCCACCGTCGTGGTGCCGGCCAACGCGTCGGTGGCCAAGGTGACCCAACTGCGCCGCTACGCCATCGAGTTGATCCAGTACGGCTCCTCCTACGACGACGCCCAGGCCCAGGCCAAGGAGATCGCCGAGACCCGGTCGATCCGCTACATCTCGGCGTTCAACGACTCCCACGTCATCGCCGGCCAGGCGACGGCCTTCGACGAGATGCTCGTCCAGTTTCCCGACCTGGAGCACGTCGTCGTCCCGGTGGGCGGCGGGGGACTGATCTCGGGCGTGCTGACGTCACGCGACGACCACGGGCGCGGCGATCTGCGCGTGACCGGGGTTCAGCCCGAGCGCAGCCACGCGATGTACGACGTGCTCCACGGCAAGGCGTCCAGCGAGGTGGTGCACCGTCCGACGATCGCCGACGGACTGGCCGGAGGGGGCGACGACGGGTCGGTGACCAACGACATCATCGCGCGCCACGGCGTCGAGCTGATCCTGGTGCCCGAAGCGTCGATCCGACGTGCGGTGCGCGAGGCCGCCGAGTTCAACGGGCTCGTGCTCGAGGGCTCCGCCGCCACGCCCTACGCCGCTATCGCCGACGAGCTAATCGACGTCGGGGCGACGAAGGTCGGCTTCATCGCCAGCGGACGCAACATCGCCGTCGACCTCCTTAGGGAACTCTTAGCCGGCGCGCCAGAGGAACCCTGGGTACCCGCCCGGTAGGGTGGACCCATGGCGGTGTCCCCGAAGATTGCGGGCGTGGGACTCGCCGCCGTCGCACTCGCGCTGACCGTGACCGGCGTGGTGCTGGCCGCGACCGACCCTAACGCCGGGGGCAACAGCAAGGATCCCTTGGCGCTCAACGGCTACCCGCCCCGCTCGGCCCAGCTGCACGTCGTGGTCTCCACCGGCCAGGCCTACAACGTCACCGCCGACCTCAACGTCGACTTCTCGACCAACGCCGTGGCGGCCGACGTCCAGATCCCCCTGCTCTTTTCGGCCACGCACCTCGACCTGCGACTGGTGGGCCGCCACATCTACGCCACGTCACCGAACCTGGGGGCGATCATCGGCTCGAAGTGGGTCAGCGTGCCGACCCCGGCGGCCTCCCTGTACGGGCTCTCCCTAGAGATGACCAAGCCCGATATCTCCCTGATCTCCGGCTTCACCCAGGAGACCGTGACGCACGTCGGCTACCTGACGACGTACAGCTACCACCGCGACAACGTCGCGATCCGAACGCCCACGGGCCTGCCCTTCGCCGTGCCCACGCGCGCGGCGATCGACTTCTCCATCACTGTGGGCCGCCAGGGCGAGCTGACCGCCACCAGCTTCACCGTGACCTCGACGCGCTCGACGGCGTCGGTGGCGGTGACCGTGACCTCCTACAACCGCGGCGCCGCGGTCGCCGCGCCGCCGGCCGGAGACGTGACGGCGATCACCTCGGCGCAGATCGCGCGGATCTTCGGGTCCACGTCGATCGGGAACCTCTTCAGCCCCAAGAGCATCTCCTCACTGGGCCAGATCCGCCTGAGCTAGGCGCGTCGACTAGTCGAGGAGCCGGTCCAGCAGCCCCACGGCCCGGCTCTCAGTGCCGCGGCGCCGCTCGTGGTGATCGGCCCAGGTCGCCAGGCGCAGTCCGGCGTTGATCCCGAGCCACCGGAACGGCTCGACCGGCCAGGGCCGCGACGAGCGCCGCACGAAGGGCAGCCGGGTGTGGGCGGTGTCCGCGTCGGGGTCGGCGATGAGGTCGGCCACCGCGTTGGCGCTGACGTAGCTCAGCACGACGCCGTCGCCGGTGTAGCCGCCGACGCGGGCCAGCCCGAGCTCGTGGTCGACTTCGACGGACGGGACGAGGTCGCGGGGCATGGCCAGGGGTCCGCCCCAGCGGTGGGTCACCCGCCCGGTGAGCGCGGGGAAGAGCTCGCGCAGGGTCGCTTCGAGCATCGCGAAGACTCGCGCGTCACGGTCGAAGCGCTCTTCGACGGTCGAGCCGAAGTGGTACGGCGACCCGCGCCCCCCGAAGGCGATCCGGTCGTCGCGGGTGCGCTGGCCGTAGATGATCAGGTGGCGGTCGTCGTTGAAGGTCTCGTGGCGGGCGAATCCGACCTCGTCCCAGAAGGCCGGCGCCAGTGGCTCGGTGGCGATCATCAGCGAGTAGAGCGGCGCGACCTCGCGGCGTTGGCCGGGCAGCGTCGGCGTGAACCCCTCGGTGGCGCGCACCACGTAGTCGGCGTGCAGCGATCCGCCCACGCCCACCACCTCGGGTCGGCGTCCGTGCCGCGTGACGATGCGGGTGACCGGGGTCTCCTCGAAGATGGCGACGCCGTGGGCCTCCGCGGCGTCGGCCAGTCCGCGCACCAGTCGGGCGGGGTGCAGACGGGCGCAGTGCGGGCTGTAGGTCGCGCCGTGTAGGTGGCTGGGGGCGCCGCGCTCGCGCGCGGCGTCGGCGTCGAGCCAGGCGAGGTCGCCCTCGCCGATCCCGCGGTCGCGGGCCGCGTCGACCTCGGCGCACAGCCGTCGGGCCTGGAGCTCGCTGCGCGCGAAGCCCAGGGTGCCCCCTTGGACGAAGTGTGCGTCGATCCCGTCGTCGGCCGCCGCGGCGCCGAGGGCCGGTACCGACTGGCGCAGGACTTGGCGCAGGTGGCTGGCCGACGCCGGGCCCCAGCGCGCGGCGGCCGCGGCGTCGGAGACCGGGAAGAGAGCCGACGCCCAGCCGCCGTTGCGCCCCGACGCCCCGAAGCCGCAGACCGACTTCTCGAGCACGGCGACGCGAAGGCTCGGGTCGCGCCGCACGAGCTCGCGCGCGGTCCACAGCCCCGTGTAGCCCCCGCCGACGATGGCGACGTCGACGTCGCGGTGACCGCGCAGGGGGGGCCGGGCGACCACCGGCTGATCGAGCGTCGACCACCACAGCGACGGCGGTGGCCGCACTAGAAGTGGAGCTGCGCCGCTCCGGAGAAGACCTCCCGCAGAACGCCGACCATGAAGTCGATGTCCTGGCGGGTTGATATGAGCGGCGGGGCCAGCTGGACCACCGGGTCGCCGCGGTCGTCGGACCGGCAGATCAGACCGCGGCGGAACATCTCGGGTGAGACGTAGCCTCGCAGGAGCCGCTCGGCGTCGTCGCCCGACCACGTCTCGCGCGTCACCTGGTCCTTGACCAGTTCGACCCCCCAGAAGTAGCCCGCACCGCGCACGTCGCCCACGATCGGGATGTCGCGCAGGCCTTCGAGGCTGGCCCGGAAGTAGCCCTCGTTGGCCCGCACGTTCTCCAGCACGTGCTCCTCCTCGAGGATCTCCAGGGTCTTGAGCGCGATGGCGCACGACACCGGGTGACCGGCCCACGTGAAGCCGTGGGCGAAGGAGACGTCGTCGTGCTGGTACGGCTCGGCCAGGCGGTCCGAGACGATCATCGCGCCCAACGGCGCGTAGCCCGCCGTGATGCCCTTGGCGCAGGTGATGATGTCCGGCACGTAGTCGTACTTCTGGCCGCCGAACCAAGTGCCGATTCGCCCGAAGGCGCAGATGACCTCGTCGGAGACGAGGATGACGCCGTAGCGGTCGCAGATCTCGCGCACGCGCTGCCAGTAGCCCGGGGGCGGGGTGAAGCAGCCTCCGGCGTTCTGGACCGGCTCGAGGAAGACGGCGGCCACCGTGTCCGGACCCTCGCGCAGGATGGCCTCCTCGATCTGCTGGGCCGACCACAGGCCGAAGGCCACCTCGTCGTCGCCGTGCTGGGGTGCCCGGTAGAAGTTGGTGGTCGGCACCTTGATCGCGCCGGGGACCAGGGGCTCGAACGGCTTGCGGTAGCCCTCCAGCGACGTGATGGTCAGGGCGCCCATGGTCGTGCCGTGGTAGGCGATGTCGCGGCTGATGACCTTGTAGCGATCGAGGTCCCCGCGCAAACGGTGGTACTGGCGCGCCAGCTTCCAGGCGCTCTCGACGGCCTCGCTGCCGCCGGTGGTGAAGAAGACACGATTGAGGTCGCCCGGGGCCAGGCGGGCCAGCTTCTCGGCCAGCTCAATGGCGGTTGGGTGGGCGTAGGTCCACAGCGGGAAGAAGGCCAGCTGGCCGATCTGGCGGGCCGCCGCCGCGCCGATGTCGCTGCGGCCATGGCCCAGCATGTTGGTGAACAGGCCCGACAGCCCGTCGAAGTACTTGACGCCGTTGGCGTCAAAGACGTAGGTGCCCTCGCCGCGCACCATGATCGGGACCTCGTTAGCGTCGGAGTACGCGCCCATGCGCGACATGTGCAGCCAGAGGTTGCGCCGCGCGCGGTCCGAGTAGGTATGGCTCGCCTGATCCAGACCCGACACGGTGATCCCGTCGGAGATGATCTCGTTCAACGTCATTTGGTCCCCCATGCGTATGTTTGCTTCGACAACTTCAGGTACAGAAAGGTCTCCACCTCGGTCACCCCCGGAATCGACCGGATGGCGTCGTTGAGCAGGTGCACCAGCGCGTCGTCGTCCACGGCGATGAGCTCGGCGATGATGTCGAAGCTGCCGGCGGTCATGACGACGTAGTTGGCCTCCTCGATGGCGGCGATCTTGTCGGCGACGAGGCGAACGTCTCCGTGGACGCGGATGCCGACCAGCGCCTCGCGTCCGAAGCCGAGCTGCAGGGGATCGGTGATCGCGACGATCTGCATGACGCCGGCGTCGCGCAGCCGCTGGACGCGCCGACGCACGGCCGCCTCGGAGAGTCCCACCTCCTGGGCGATGGCGCCGTAGGCACGACGGCCGTCGCGCTGGAGCAGGCTGATGATCTCGCGGTCCACTCGGTCGAGTCCGGTGGGCGTCGAGAGAACTTCGAGGTTCGCACGCTCGGTGCTCCTCGCCATCTGTCGAGTTGGTTTCGCTGCTGGCATCGGTCGCTCCCCGGCGAGTAGCGCAAGAGGCTACGGGCTGCGGATAAAGACAGTATAGGGGGCTTCGACGACGGAATGCGTCGCTTTTTTGGGATTTGGAGACGTATTCTTATGCCCTTTAGTTGCACGGGGTGGGGACGTCTGGCAGAGTGGCAGGGGTGTGGCCCCCACGGCCGCCGTCCAGGGAGGGCTCGGATGCGTCGCTTAACGAACTTCATCGGGGGAGACTCGGTCGCGCCGAAGAACGGCAAGTATGTGGAACTGATCAATCCCGCCACCGGCGACCCCTTCGCCGAGATGCCGGTCTCGGACGCCGCCGACGTCGACGCCGCGGTCCACGCCGCCGCGCGGGCCTTCACCACGTGGAAGCGGTCAACCCCCTCGGAGCGCAGCCGCGCGCTGCTCAGGATCGCCGACGTGTTGGAGGCCCACGCCGAGGAGATCGTGGCCATCGAAGCCGAGAACACCGGCAAGATCATCGCGCTCACCATGTCCGAAGAGGTTCCCCCGATGCTCGACCAGGTGCGCTTCTTCGCGGGGGCGGCTCGAGTGCTCGAGGGTCGCGGGGCGACCGAGTACATGGCGGGCATGACGAGTTATGTGCGACGCGAGCCCATCGGCGTCTGCGGCGCTGTCACGCCGTGGAACTACCCGATGATGATGGCCGTGTGGAAGTGGGCGCCGGCCCTGGCCGCCGGTAACACCATGGTCTTGAAGCCCGGCGACTCGACACCCGCGTCGACGCTGCGAATGGCCGAGTTGATGGCTGAGGTCCTGCCCCCCGGGGTGTTCAACGTGGTCTGCGGCGACCGCGACACCGGCCGAGCGCTGGTGGACCACCCGGTCCCAGCGATGGTCTCGGTCACCGGCTCGGTTCGCGCGGGGATGGAGGTCGCGGGCGCGGCGTCCAAGACCCTGAAGCGCGTGCACCTCGAGCTGGGCGGCAAGGCCCCCGTGATCGTCTTCGACGACTTTGACATCGCGACGGCCGCCGAGGCGATCGCCATCGCCGGCTACTTCAACGCCGGCCAGGACTGCACGGCGGCGACGAGGGTCCTGGTCGCGGGTCAGGCCTACGGCGACTTCGTCGACGCCCTCGTTGATCAGGCCGCCAACACGGTGATCGGACAGCCCGACAACGCCGAGGCGCTCTTCGGCCCCGTGAACAACGTGAACCAATTCGAGCGGGTCACCGGCTTCATCGGCCGGGCGCCGAAGCACGCGTCCATCGCGGCCGGTGGAGTCCGGGTCGGGGACCGGGGCTACTTCATCGCACCGACGGTGGTCGCCGACCTGACCCAAAACGACGAGATGATCCAGAACGAGGTCTTCGGACCGGTGATCACGGTCCAGAAGTTCAGCGACGAGGCCGAGGCTCTCTCGTGGGCCAACGGCGTCGACTACGGCCTGGCGTCATCGGTATGGACCAGCGACCACGGGCGTGCGATGCGCTTTACCCGTGACCTGGACTTCGGCTGCGTGTGGGTCAACACCCACATCCCGCTGGTGGCCGAGATGCCCCACGGCGGGTTCAAGCGATCGGGCTACGGCAAGGACCTGTCGGTGTACGGTTTCGAGGACTACACCCGAATCAAGCACGTGATGCACAACATCGAGGCGTAGTCTCGGTGCTCAAAGATCGGTTGTTTGGGGGCAGTACCTACGTGGGGGAAGGGTCTTATGTCCGTGAATGATGTCATCGGTCCGTTCGGCGCGCCGGTTCCTGAATCGGAAGAGAAAGCGCAGTTGCTCCACGACGAGCTCAATCTCTTTGACGCGACCGCGGTGGCCGTGTCGTCGGTGGCACCGGCCTATTCGGCGGCGTCGACGATGACCGCAGTTTTCGTCATCGCGGGGATCGGCCTCGCCGCCCCGTCGGTGATCGTCCTCGCGTTCGTCCCGGTCGTCTTCATCGCGCTGTCCTACTTTCACCTGAACCGGCGCAACCCCAATTGCGGGGCGAGCTACTCGTGGCTGAGCCAGGTCGTGCACCCCTCGGTGGGCTGGTTCAACGGGTGGGTGCAGATCGCCACCTCGGTGATCTTCTGCACCACCGCGCCGCTGCTGGCGGGCACCTACACGCTTGTGTTCCTTCACAGCGCGTTCAACGCGGTCAGCGCCGGTGCGGCCTCCAATCCCAACGACATCGCAATCTTCGGCAGCTGCTACCTGGCTCTGGTCACTTTCATCTGCGTCTACGGCATCCGCTGGACGACCAACGCGCAGTGGGTGATGGTGTGCATCGAGTACATCGCGGTCTTCGTGTTCTCCATCGGCGGCATCATCAAGGTCCTGGTGAGCCACCCCAAGCACTCAATCGGCTTCTCGGCCCAGTGGCTCGACCCGCTCAAGATCCACGGCTTCACGGCGGTGGCCGCGGGACTGTCTTTGGGGGTCTTCTTCTTCTGGGGCTGGGACACCGCGCTCAACCTGACCGAGGAGTCGAAGAACTCCAGTCACATCCCGGGCAAGGCGGGACTGATCTCGATGTGGCTCCTGCTGCTCATCTTCACGATCAACTTCGTGGGCGTCCAGATGCTGCTGGGCCCCAAGGCGGTCGCCGCCCAGGGTTCGTCGGTGCTCTTCTACTTCGGACAGCAGTTCGCGGGCTCGTGGGCCAGCTACGTGATGATCTTCGCGGTCATCTCGTCAACGATCGCGACGACCCAGACCACGCTGCTCCCGGCGGCGCGCATTACGTACGCAATGTCGCGCGACGGCGTGTTTCCCAAGGTATTCAGTTCAGTTCACGAGAAGTTCAAGACGCCCGCCCTGGGAACGGTCATCCTGGCGTTTCTTTCTTTGTTCGGGATCATGCTGACGACCTTCTCCCACTCAGCGAATTCAGTGTTCCAGAACCTCGTGCTCAACATCGGCGTGCTGGTGGCCGTCTACTACGGGATCACCGGCATCGCCTGCGCCTGGGCCTTCCGCAAGACGCTCGGCAAGGGTCTACGCGCCAACATCTCCATGGTCATTGCGCCGTTCCTCGGCGGAGTGTCCCTGCTCTTCGTCGGCTACTGGGTGATCAAGACCTCCACGGCAGGGACGGCGTTGCCCGACATCTGGGTCCTGGGCCTGGGCCTTCCCCTGACCTTCCTCACGTGGATCCTGACGCGCAAGAAGAGCCCCTTCTTTTCGCAGCCGCTCGTGGCCTACACCGAACTCGAAGACTGATTCACGCCGCGACCCCCCGCACCAACGAAAGTGTGATCAACGATGATCATTGGCGTCCCCAAGGAGATCAAGACCGACGAGCACCGGGTGGCCCTGACCCCCGCGGGGGTGCGTGAGCTCACCGGCGCGGGGCACCGCGTCCTGATTGAGCGTTCCGCGGGCGTCGGTTCGTCCATCAGCGATGACGACTACGTTGCGACCGGCGCCGAGATCGTGACGCGGGTCGACGATGTCTGGGCCGAGAGCGAGCTGGTGCTCAAGGTTAAGGAGCCCATTGAGGCCGAGTACCCGCGCCTGGGCGCTCGGGCGGGCCAGGTGCTCTTCACCTACCTTCATCTGGCCGCTTCGCGGCCCTGCACCGACGCGCTGCTCGCGGCCGGCAACGTTGCCATCGCCTACGAGACGGTCCGGCTGGCGGACAACTCGCTACCCCTGCTGACCCCCATGAGCGAGGTTGCGGGCCGCATGGCGCCGATCGTGGGGGCCTATCACCTCATGCGGCCCGGTGGCGGGCGCGGCACGTTGGTGAGCGGCGTGCCCGGGGTGGCGCCGGCCCACGTGGTGGTGTTCGGGGCGGGGGTGGCCGGGCTGGCCGCCGCGACGCTGGCCGTCGGCCTGCACGCCGAGGTCCAGATCCTGGACCGCAACCTCGACCGACTCCGCCAGGTCGACCACCACTTCGACGGCCGGGTCCAGACGATCGCCTCCTCGCAGCACTCCCTGGAGGAGGCGTGCCTGCAGGCCGACCTCGTGATCGGAGCGGTCCTGGTGGTCGGGGCCAAGGCGCCCAAGCTGGTGAGCAACGACCTGGTGGCCCGGATGCGCCCGGGCTCGGTGCTGGTGGACATCTCCGTCGACCAGGGCGGATGCTTCGAAGCGACGCGCCCGACGACCCATTCGGACCCCGTGTTCGCGGTCAGCGGGTCGATCTTCTACTGCGTCGCCAACATGCCCGGGGCGGTGCCCAACACCTCGACGGCCGCCCTGGCCAACGCCACGCTGCCCTACACCATGGAACTGGCGCGACGGGGCTGGCGCGGCGCGGCGCGAGCCGACGCGGCGCTGGCCGAGGGCGTCAACGTCGTCGGCGGGTCGGTCACCTACGGCCCGGTCGCCGAGGCCCACGGCCTGGTGCACGTCCCACTGGAGTCTTTGCTTTAGGGTGTGGAAGATTATTTTTCCTTGACCAGTTCCCGGGGGAGCGTCGTCCGCGAAGATCTGGTTCCTCGCACGACGACGCGGAGGATCATTCCATGACCCAGGTGAGCGTCAACAACGTGGTGCACGCCGAGGTGCCGGACCCGCGCCGCTGGTACGCCCTGGTCGTCATCGCCATCGCCCAGCTCATGGTGATCCTCGATGCGTCCATCGTCAACATCGCGCTGCCCCACGCGGCTCTGCCCAAGGCGCTCGGCGGGCTCAACATCTCCAAGCAGAACTACCAGTGGGCGGTCACCGCCTACACCTTGACCTTCGGCGGGTTCCTGCTGCTCGGCGGGCGCATCGGCGACTACGTCGGGCGCAAGAGGGTCTTCATCATCGGGCTGGCGGGTTTCGCCGGATCATCGCTGCTCGGCGGCTTCTCCCAGAACCAGCAGATGCTCTTCGGCGCGCGAGCCCTGCAGGGGATGTTCGGCGCGCTGCTGGCTCCGGCCGCGTTGTCGCTGATCTCGGTGACCTTCACGGATTCCAGGGAGCGGGCCCGGGCCTTCGGCGTCTACGGGGCCCTGTCGGGGGTCGGCGCGGCGATCGGGCTGATCGCCGGGGGACTGCTGACTCAGTACCTGTCGTGGCGCTGGTGCCTCTTCGTGAACACGCCGATGGCCATCATCGCCCTGTCCCTGGCGATCCCGGAGCTGCGCGAGTCCAAGGTCGACGGCCACCCGCACTACGACGTCCCGGGGGCGATGAGCGCGACCGCGGGCATGGTCAGCGTGGTCTACGGGGTGTCGCGGGCCTCGACGCACGGCTGGGGATCGACGAGCGCGTGGCCCTACATCGCGCTGGGCGGCGCGCTGCTGGCGATCTTCTTCGTCATTGAGAGCCGCAAGGACCAGCCGCTGCTGCCGCTGCGCCTCATCACCGACCGGGTGCGCGGCGGCTCCTACCTGACCAATATCCTCGTGGCCCTGGGGATCTTCGGGATGTTCCTGTTCATGACGTTCTACTTCCAGAACATCCACCAGTACTCGGCGGTGAAGTCCGGCCTGCTGTTCCTGCCCTTCTCCGTCGGCGTCATCATCTCGGCGGCCATCACCAGCCAGCTGCTGCCGCGCGTCGGCCCGCGCCCGCTGGCGACCCTGGGCTGCTTCATGGGCGCGGCGGGCATGTTCTACCTGTCGTTCATCACGCCGTCCAGCAGCTACGTGACCCGTCTGCTGCCGCCGATGATCATCATGAGCCTGGGTCTGGGACTGGCCTTCGTGACGCTGGCGTCCACGGCGCTGTTCAACGTCTCGGGCAACGACACCGGCGCGGCCTCGGCGGTGCTCTCGACCGCCCAGCAGCTCGGCGGGTCGTTCGGCACGGCGATTCAGAACACGATCTTCGTCTCGACCGCCACCAGCTTCGCGGCGACGCTGGTGGTCAAGCTGCACCACAGCGGGACGCCGGTCTCGGCGCTGTACGTGCACAACGTCTCGTGGGTCCACGGCTTCGACATGGCGTTCAAGTTCGGGGCGCTCACGCTGGCCGTGGCGGGGGTCCTGTTCTACCTGCTGGTGAACATCGACCGCCACCACCTTGGTCAGCACGACGCCGTACCCTCGGGGGCCGCTCAGGCGTAGGGGCAGTGCCGACATCCGCTGGCGCAGCACTCGCCGCGCGCGGCCAGGGCCGTGTCCGTCATCACGCTGAGGCCGGTCGAGGGGTCCCTGTAGCTGGACTCGCCGGCGCGCACCGCCGCCTCGTGGGCGACGATGATCGCGTCGTAGTCCTCTCGCGCGGGGTCCAGCCGCGACGCGGCGGGGCGGGGGATGGGCACCGTCTCAACCTACGGGTCGCGTCCGGACGGAGGGCGAGGACCGTTAGGTTCGTCGCGTGGACCTCTACGACATCCCCCTCACCACGCTCCAGGGCCAGCCGGCGTCGCTCGCGCCCTACCGCGGCCACACCGTGCTGATCGTCAACGTGGCCTCCAAGTGCGGCCTCACGCCCCAGTACGCGGGCCTCGAGGAGTTGCACGAGGCCTACGCGGACCGCGGCTTCAGCGTGGTGGGATTCCCTTGCAACCAGTTCCTCGGCCAGGAGCCCGGATCCGCCGCCGAGATCGAGCAGTTCTGCTCGGTCACCTACGGCGTGACGTTCCCGATGTTCGAGAAGATCGACGTCAACGGCGAGCACCGCCACCCGGTCTACGAGATCCTCGCGGCCGTCCCCGGCACCGACGGCTACGCCGGCGACGTGCGCTGGAACTTCGAGAAGTTCCTCGTGGGACCGGACGCGACGATCCAGCGCTTCGCGCCCCTGGTCACGCCGGAGGACCCGGCGCTGGTCGCCGCGATCGAGGCCGACCTCACTCAGTGACGCCCGACCGTGCGGTGCAGCCGCACGTAGGTCGGGTGGAAGCCGTAGCGCGTCCAGTAGCGGGCGGCGTCACGGTTGGTGACGCGCCAGTTGGTCTCGACGTAGCGGAATCCGTGGCGCCTCGCGCGATCCAGTGCGCCATCCACCATCGCCGTGGCCACGCCGCGTCCCCGTTCGGACTCGCGCACGGCCACCGCGCTGAGGTGCAGCGTTGCCGCGAAGGAGCCGCGCCGCTCCGGCAGGGGGAAGGTGATGCACTGGCCGACCGGTTGCCCGTCGCGCTCGGCCAGGAAGTAGCGCACCTCCGGGTCCGCGAGGGTCTCGTCGAGCTCGGCGCGCTCGTCGACGGCCAGATCGAGCGAGAAGCTCGGCCCGTCGGCCTGGGCGCGGTCAATCTCCGTGCCGAGATCCACCGCCCAGTCCAGGTCGGCCGGGCCCCCGAGGCGCGTCGTATAGCCCGCGGGCAGGGGGCGCGGCGCCGCGCCGTCCAGGGCGCGCACGCCGCGCTGGTGCATGCGCGCGAAGCCCAACTCCATCCACGGGGCGGTGCGTTCGGGCCGGTCGAGCACCCAGACGAAGTGCTCGCGGGCGCCGGCGTCAATCCACCGGCGACCGGCTCGGGCGTAGAGGTCGGCCAGGACGTCGGTGTCGCCGTGGGTGACGCCGTCGGGCCCAATCCACGCCCCGTGCCCGAAGGTGTCGCTCTCGAGCAGGGCTCCGTGCAGGTGGCCGACGACGGCGCCGCCACTCACGGCGACCCAGGTGCGCTCGGCCACCGATCGCAGCGAGTCGATCAGGGCGGGGCGGTCTACGACGCCGTTGACGAAGCGGTTGCGCCGGGCGTCGGCGCGCAGTCGACGCGTCACCAGGTCGGCCACCGCCGTTGCGTCGTCGTTGTTCATCAGCCGGGTCGTGACCACGTCGCCACGGTAGTCACGGGCCGGTGTGAAAGAGTTGCCGGGTGACCCTGCGGGCGACGTTGTTTGACATGGACGGCCTGCTCATCGACTCCGAGGTGCTCTGGCACGAGGCCGAGGTCGAGGTCTTCGGCTCGCTGGGTGTGCCCATCAGCGAGGCGGAGGACCGCTCCACCAAGGGCATGTTCGTCAACGAGGTCGTGCAGTTCTGGTACGGGCTGTACCCGTGGACCGGTCGCGACGAATCTGACGTGGTCGAGCTGCTCCTGGAGCGCGTGGGCGAGCTGGTCGAGCAGAAGGGCCGCCTCCTGCCCGGGGCGCTGCGCGCGGTCGAACTGGCCGCGGCGCGCGGCCCGGTTGCCCTGGCCAGTTCGACGCCCCTGGCCCTGATCTATCGGTGCCTGGATCACTTCGGCCTGCGCGATCGCTTCGCGGCGGTCAGTTCGGCCCAGTTCGAAGTCCTGGGCAAGCCGCACCCCGCGGTCTTCCTCACCGCCGCGGGCGCGCTGGGGGTGCGGGCCCCCGAGTGCCTGGTGATCGAGGACTCGGCCGCCGGCGTGCTCGCCGCCAAGGCCGCCCGCATGACCGTCGTCGCCGTGCCGACCGCCTACGACCGCGGACTGTCGGCGTTCGCTCTGGCCGACCTCGTGCTGAGGTCGCTCGAGGAGCTCTCGACCGACTGGCTCGACGCGCGGTTCTCGACGGTGCGGGCGGGCTGAGGACGAGCGGACCTCGCGAAGGCGTTCACTAGCATTGGATGACCTCTGGAGGAGACCCGTGTTCCGCCCCGTCAGCGCCGACCTTGACTTCGTGGCCGTCGAGGAGGCCGAACTCGCCCGGTGGAAGACCCACGACGTCTTCGCGCGCTCGATGGCCCAGCGCGCCGGAGCGCCGCCCTGGGTGTTCTACGAGGGTCCGCCGACGGCCAACGGCCTGCCAGGCCTGCACCACGTCTGGGCCCGGGTCTACAAGGACCTCTTCTGCCGGTACCAGACGATGCGGGGCCGCCTCGTCGAGCGGCGCGCCGGCTGGGACACCCACGGCCTGCCCGTCGAGGTCCAGGTGGAGCGCCAGCTGGGCCTGTCGGGCAAGCGGGCCATCGAGGAGGAGGTGGGCGTCGCGGAGTTCACGCGGCTGTGCCGCGAGTCGGTCCTCGCCTTCGTCGAGGAGTTCGAGCGCCTCACCGAGCGCGTCGGCTACTGGACCGACATGGAGCACGCCTACTACACCTTCCACCCCGAGTACGTCGAGTCGGTGTGGTGGCACCTCCAGCAGCTCTTCGACCGCGGCCTGCTCTACGAGGACCTGAAGGTCGTGCCCTACTGCCCGCGCTGCGGCACGGCGCTGTCGAACCACGAGCTCGGCCAGCCCGACGTCTACGGCGACGAGCCCGACGAGAGCTGCTACGTGCGCCTGGCGATCACCGACGCGCCGGCCCACGGGGGCCTGTTCGGCGCGACCCACCTGGTCGTGTGGACGACGACGCCCTGGACGCTGCTGAGCAACGTGGCGGTCGCGGCCAACCCGGCCGTGACCTACGCCGTGGTCGACGGCCACGTGGTGGCCGCCTCGCTCGTCGAGCAGGTCTTCGGCGCCGAGGCCGCCGTGACGGCCACCCTGCCCGGGACCGCGCTGGTCGGCGTGCACTACCAGCGGCCCTTCACCGACGTCGAGTTGCCGGCCGGCGGCGACGCCGGCTACGTGATCGCCGGTGAGTACGTGACCATCGAGGACGGCACCGGCCTGGTGCACCAGGCGCCCGCCTTCGGCGAGATCGACCGCCAGCTGGCCCGCGAGAACGGCCTGCCGACCGTCAACCCGGTCGGGCCCGACGGCGCCTTCACCGACGCGGTGCCCTGGCTGGCCGGGCGGGGCGTTCGCGCGGCCAACGGCGCGATCAACGACGAGCTGGCGCGCCGCGGACTGCTGGTGCGCCGGATGGACTACGTCCACTCCCTGCCGCACTGCTGGCGCTGCGGGACGGTCCTCATCTACTGGGGCAAGCCCAGCTGGTACGTCGCCACGAGCCGCCTGAAGGACCAGCTGCTGGCCGAGAACGCCCGGGTCGACTGGCACCCGGCGCACATCCGCGACGGCCGCTTCGGCGAGTGGCTGGCCAACAACGTGGACTGGGCGCTCTCGCGCGACCGCTTCTGGGGCACGCCCCTGCCGATCTGGCGCTGCGAGGAGGGCCACCTGGTGTGCGTGGGCTCGCGCGCCGAGCTGTCCGGGCTGACCGGGCGCGACCTCAGCCAGCTCGACCCGCACCGCCCGGCGATCGACGAGGTGACCTTCGCGTGCGCCAGCTGCGGAGGCGAGGCCCGGCGCGTCGCGCCGGTGATCGACGCGTGGTTCGACTCCGGCGCCATGCCCGCCGCCCAGGTCGGCTACCCGCACGTGGCCGGCTCGCGCGAGGCGATGCAGTTCCCGGCCCAGCTAGTCGCCGAGGCGATCGACCAGACCCGCGGGTGGTTCTACACGCTGCTGGCCGTCAACACCCTGGTCTTCGGCGCGTCGCCGTACGAGCACGTCCTGTGCCTGGGCCACATCGTCGACGAGTTCGGGCGCAAGATGAGCAAGTCGGTGGGCAACGTGATCGACCCGTGGAGCGTGCTGACGACGCGCGGCGCCGACCCGCTGCGGTGGTGGATGTTCTCCCAGGGCTCGCCGTGGACCTCGACGCGGGCCAGCCTCGGCGCGATCGACGCCTCGCTGCGCGAGACCCTGGCCACGCTGTGGAACACGTTCAGCTTCTTCACCACCTACGCGTCGCTCAACGGATTCGACCCCACCGACGCGGAGATCCCGGCGCCGGGCGAGCGCAGCGAGCTCGACCGGTGGATCCTCTCGCGCCTGGAGGCGGTCAGCGTCGCGGTGACCACGGCCCTCGACGCCTACGAGCCCCTCGGGGGCACCGACGCCCTGGGCGGGCTCGTCGACGACCTGTCCAACTGGTACGTGCGGCGCAGCCGGCGTCGATTCTGGCGCACCGACCCGGACGCGCCGCGCTCGGACTCGCTGGCCGCCCAGGCCACGCTGCTCGACGTCCTCCAACGCGTGACGCTGCTGCTGGCGCCGTTCTGCCCGTTCGTGGCCGAGCGCTTCTACCACGAGCTCTTCGACGTCGACGACGCCGCGTCGGTCCACCTGGCCGACTGGCCGTCCGGGGACCCGGCGAGTCGCGACGCGGCGCTCGAGGCGTCGATGGACGTGGCGCGCCGGCTGACCTCGTTGGGTCGCGCGGCGCGCGCCGACGCCGGGGTCAAGGTGCGCCAGCCGCTGGCCCGGGCCCTCGTCTTCGTGGCCCCCGACGCGCCCGCGCCACCGCCCGGCGTGGTGGAGGACGAGCTCAACGTCGACGCGCTGGAGTTCGGCACGGAGCTCGCCGACGTCCTCTCCTTCTCCGTGGTACCCAACTTCCGCGTGGTGGGGCCGCGTCTGGGCGAGGCGGTCAAGGAGCTGCGGCCGGCGCTGGCCGCGCTCGATCCCGCAGCGGTGGCGGCCACCCTGGAGGCCGGGGGCACGGTCGAGGTGACGCTCTCGACGGGCACCCACGCGTTGGGGCCCGACGACTTAGAGCTGCGCGTGCGCGGACAGGAGGGCTTCGCCGTCTCGCGCGACGGGGCCGAGGTGGTGGCCCTCGACCTCACCATCACCGACGAGCTGCGCGTGCGCGGCCTGCTGCGCGACCTGGCCCGCCAGATCCAGGACCTGCGCAAGAACTCGGGCTTCGACGTGGCCGACCGGGTCGTGCTCCACCTGGTCGGGGTGGACGACCTGGCCGGCGGCTTCGCGACGCTGGCCGGCGAAGTGCTGGCCAGCCGGGTGGCGGTCGGCGAGGGTGCGGGCGAGGGCGCCGCGTTGGAGTTCGACGACGGGCGCGCGGCGCGCGCCTGGGTCGAACGGGCCTAGTCGGCCGCGTTCAGCTTGGTCAGCAGGGTCGCCAGGGTGACGCGCTCGGTGCCGTCCAGGCGACCGGTCAGGGCTCGGTCGAGGTAGCGCAGGTGCACGTCGAGGGCGAGGTCGAGGCGGGCGTTGCCGGCCGGGGTGATCTCGACGTGGATGGCGCGCCGGTCCGACGGGCAGGCGCGCCGAGCCACCAGGCCCGATTCCTCCAGGCGGTCGATGAGCCGCGTGGTGCCGCCGGTGGAGTGGACGATGGCGTCGGCGACCTGGGTCATCTTGAGGCGGCCCTCGGGGGCGCGGCGCAGTTGGAGAAGGACCTCGAACCAGGCCAGGGGCAGGTCGCACGCCGACTCGAGTTCCAGACCCAAACGCCGCGAGAGGCGGGCGTTGGTCTCCAGGAGCAGGCCGAAGAGGAGGACCCGCTCGTCGCCGGACGGGCACGCGGACGTGGACAGGCTCACGGGCTCAGGGTAGCACATTTTGTTCACTTATTAATTTCTGCTTGACAAGTAGTTGCAAATACAAGTATACTACGAATCAGCACAGAAAGTGCCCGATAGAAGGAGAAACCCATGAGCAACCTCCCGGCTCCCGGCGTCTACGACGTCGACAACATCCACTCCACCGTGGGCTTCGTCGCCCGTCACCTCGTGGCCTCCAAGGTCCGCGGTCGGTTCACCGACTTCACCGGCCAGATCACCATCGGTGACACGCCGGAGACCTCCTCGGTCGAGGCGACCGTCCAGGCCGCGAGCATCACGACCGACAACGAGATGCGCGACGGCCACCTGAAGACCGCCGACTTCCTCGAGGTCGAGAGCTACCCGGCGCTGACCCTTCGATCGACGAGGGTGACGCCCAAGGGCGGCGACCGCTTCGAGGTGCTGGCCGACCTGACCGTCAAGGGCGTGACCAAGCCGGTGACCTTCGACCTGGAGTTCCTCGGGGCCGGACCGGGAATGGCTGCGGGCGTCACCGTCGCCGGCTTCGAGGCCCGCGCCGAGATCGACCGCCGCGACTTCGGCGTCAACTTCGAGGGATCGCTCGAGAACGGCAGCCTGATCGTGGGCAACAAGATCGTCCTGGAGTTCGCCGTCGAGGTCGCCGCGCGGGTTCCGGTGTCCGTCAACGCGTAACCGTCCCTCCGCCGGCGAGGCGCCGGGGGCCCACGGCCCCCGGCGCCTCGTTCGTTACGATGGGCCGGTGCGTGAGGGGGGCCGGGGCCGAGGCGTCATCTCCACGCTGGGCTTCGCCGGTGCGCTGGCCACCATGCTCTCGATCTGGTGGTTCGCGCTGCGCCCCCGGCGCCGGGGCCCACCGGAGTAGTTCGCGGTCCCACCGGCGTTAGCGTTGCCGTGATGGCCTTCGCGTCGTTCGCCCCGTTGCGCCACCGAAGCTTCGCCCTGGCCCTCAGCTCCTCCTTCGTGTCCTCCACCGGCACGTGGATGCAGACCGTCGCCCTGGGCGTCTTCCTCACCCAGACCACCCACAATCCGCTGTGGCTGGGCTTGGTCACGGTGGCCGCGTGGACGCCCAGCCTGATCGGCTCGCCGCTGGGCGGCGTGGTTGCCGACCGGTGGAACCGCCAGCACTGGATCCAGGCCAACAACCTGGTGATGGCCGCCACCGCCAGCGCGCTGGCCGTCGCCGCCCTGACCCACCACCTCTCCCCGCACCTGATCGTGGTGTTGGCGGTCATCGAGGGCCTGGCCAGCGCGGCGTCGTGGCCGGCCTGGCAGTCCCTTCTGCCCGACCTGGTCGAGCGCGACGAGGTCCTGGCCGCCGTCTCGCTCTCCTCGGCCCAGTTCAACCTCGGGCGCATCATCGGGCCGCTCTTCGCGGCGGTCGCGCTCGGTCTGGGCTCGGTGAGCCTGTGCTTCGCCGTCAACGCCGCCTCCTTCATCTTCGTGGTGGTGGCCTTCGCCTTCGTGCGCGCCGCCCCGCGCGCCGCCCCGACGACCGCGGTCCGCCCGTGGCGCGACCTGGCGGTCGGGGCCCGTCAGGCCTGGGACGTCAAGGGCTGTCGCTACCCGATCCTGGGTATCGCCGCGGTTGCCCTGACCGTGTCGCCGTTCATCGCCCTGGTGCCGGCGATGGCCATCCAGGTCCTGCACGCCGGCAAGGTGGGGACCTCCTGGCTGGTGACCGCCCAGGGTCTCGGCGCGGTCGTTGGCGCCGTGACCCTCCCGGCGGTGGCCCGGCGCACCTCGCGCCTCGCGGTGCTGCGCGGCGCTCTGCTCACCGCCGTGGTCGCCGAGTCGCTCTACGGCCTGGCCCCCGACCTGGGCCTGGCCATGGCCGCGCTGGTCGTGCTGGGCGGGGCCTACGTGGGGATCCTGACCGGCCTCAACACCTCGGTGCAGCTGCACTCGCCGGTGAGCGAGCGCTCGAGGATCCTCTCGCTCTACACGCTGTCGCTCTCGCTGGCCTACCCGCTGGGCGCGTTGGTGCAGTCGGCCTTCGCGCGCACCTACGGCGTGCGGGTCGTGTCGGTGGTCGGTGCCGGCGCGCTGCTCGTGGTGCTGGTCGTGGTGAGCCTGGCGCGCCCGCGCGTGTGGGGCGTGTTGGGCGCCGCCGCGCCGGCGCCCGCCGCGTTGCTGGCAGACTAGGGCCATGACCTTCACCTCCATCAACCCGGCCACCGAGCGCGTGGTCGCCGAGTACGCCGCCCACACCCCCGAGCAGGTCGAGGCGGCCCTGTCCCGGGCCGCGGAGGCCTTCGCCGCGTGGCGCTCGACGCCCGTGGCCGAGCGCGCGCGCCTGATGGTGGCGGCGGCCGAGCTGATCGAGGGCGAACTGCCGGTGGTGGGCGAGCTGCTCACCACCGAGATGGGCAAGACCTTCGCCGCGGCCAAGGGCGAGGCCGCCAAGTGCGCGATGACCATGCGCTACTACGCCGAGCACGCCGCCGCCCTCCTGGCCACCAAGACCGTCGCCACCGCGGCGTCGCGCAGCGGCGTGCGCTTCGAGCCCCTCGGGCCAATCTTCGCGGTGATGCCGTGGAACTTCCCGCTGTGGCAGGTCGTGCGCTTCGCCGCGCCGAGCCTGATGGCCGGCAACGTGGCGATCCTCAAGCACGCCTCCAACGTGCCCGGCGCGGCCCGGTACCTCGAGGACCTCTTCACCCGGGCGGGCTTCCCCCCGGGCGTCTTCACGACGCTCCTCATCGGCCACGACCTCGCCGAGCGGGTGATCGCCGACCGCCGCGTGGCCGGGGTCACCCTCACCGGCTCGGAGGGCGCCGGCCGAGCCGTCGGCGCCGCGGCCGGACGAGCCCTCAAGCCGTGCGTGCTGGAGCTCGGCGGCTCGGACGCCTTCATCGTCGGCGCGGGCGCCGACCTCGAACTCACCGTGCCGATGGCCGTGACGGCCCGCATCCAGAACAACGGCCAGTCCTGCATCGCGGCCAAGCGCTTCATCGTGCTCGAGTCGGTGGCCGAGCGGTTCGTGCCGCGCTTCGTCGAGGCGATGGCCGCGGTGACCAAGGGCGACCCGATGGACCCGGCCACCGCGCTCGGTCCGCTGGCCACGCGGGCCCAGCGCGACCAGCTGGTCGACCAGGTGGCCAAGTCGGTGGCCGCGGGCGCGACGGTCCTGACCGGCGCCGAGGCGTCCGCGGGCCCCGGGTTCTACTACCCGGCGACCGTGTTGGCCGACGTGCCCGCCGACTCGCCGGCCGGCAGCGAGGAGCTCTTCGGTCCGGTGGCCGTCCTCACGGTGGTGCCGGACCTCTCCGCGGCGCTGCGTGTGGCCAACGCGACCCGGTGGGGGCTGGGCTCGTCGATCTGGTCGCGGGACCCCGCCGAGGTCGACGCCGCCATCGCCGGCCTGGAGGCCGGCATGGTCTACGCCAACGCCATCGTGGCCTCGACGCCCGAGCTGCCCTTCGGGGGTGTCAAGGAGTCGGGCTTCGGGCGAGAGCTCTCGAGCTACGGGATGCACGAGTTCACGAACATCAAGACGTTCTTCGTGGCGTGACGCCGAGGTACTACTTCGATCACGCCGCGTCGGCCCCGCGCCGCGACGAGGTGGCCGAGGCGATGGCGCGCTGGTCCCGCGGCGTCGTGGGCAACCCGTCGGGCAGCCACCGCGAGGCCCGGGAGGCCCGGCGCGCGGTCGAGGAGGCCCGCGACGAGGTGGCCGCCTTCGTCGGGGCGCGCCCCAGCGAGGTGATCTTCACGTCGGGGGGCACCGAGTCGTGCCACCTCGGCGTCGTAGGCGCGGCTCGGCACCACCGCCGCGGCCACGACACGACCTCGGTCGTCGTCTCGGCAATCGAGCACCACGCCGTGCTCGACGCCGCCGCGAGCCTGGCCCGCGACACCGACGTCACGGTGCGCTACGTCGGCGTCGACCACGAGGGCGTGGTGGACGTCGACGAGCTCGCCGCGCTGCTCACCCCCGACACGGCGGTGGTCAGCGTGATGACCGCCAACAACGAGACCGGCGTCTGCCAACCGCTCGACGCCATCAGCTCGACGGTGAACGCGCACGTGCCCGGCGGTGCCCCGCTGCACACCGACGCCGTCGCCGCGGCGCCGTGGCTCCACCTGCCGACGGTCACCGCGACGGCCGCTCTGGTGTCGATCTGCGCCCACAAGATCGGCGGACCGGTGAACTCCGGGGCGCTGGTCGCGCGCGAGGGGGTGGGGCTCGACGCGGTCGTGCCCGGTGGGGGCCAGGAGCGTGGCCGGCGCGGCGGCACCGTCGACGTGGCCGCCGCCGTGGGCCTGGCCGCGGCGGTGCGCGCCACCGCGCGCGAGCTCACCGCGGTCCACGAGCGCGTCGGCGACCTCCAGTTGCGCCTGGCCACCGCGTTGGCCTTCCTGCCCGGCGCGCGGATCACCGCCGCGCACGCGTTGCGCCTGCCCGGAACAGTTCACGTGACCTTCGAGGGGCTAGCCAGCGACGAGGTCCTCTTCCTGCTCGACCAGGCGGGCGTGGCGGCGTCGGCCGCCGCCAGCTGCTCCAGTGGGGCGGCCCACCCGAGCCACGTGCTCGCGGCCATGGGCGTGGCCCCCGAACGAGCCCGCGGCGCCGTGCGCCTCTCGATGGGCGAGGAGACCACCGAGCCCGACGTCGACGCGGTCATCGCCATCCTGTCCGCGGTCGTACACCGGCTACGCGCGGAGGGCTAGGCCGACACCCGGCTGGCAGACTGAGTTGATGGACGTGCTGGTCGCCATGAGCGGGGGAGTCGACTCCTCGGTGGCCGCCGGCCTGCTCGTCGAATCCGGCCACCGCGTCGTCGGGGCCACCCTCAAGCTCTGGGGCGGGGAGTCCGACGCCGGCTGCTGCTCGGTCGCCGACGTCGATGACGCGCGTCGGGTGGCCCAGGTGTTGGGAGTCGACCACCACGTCTTCAACTTCGCCGAGGAGTTCGAGCGCCACGTCGTCGAGCCGTTCGTGGCCGGCCACGCCCGCGGCGACACCCCCAACCCGTGCATCGAGTGCAATCGTCACGTCAAGTTCGACCTGCTGATCGATCGGGCCCGGCGGCTGGGCTTCGACGCGGTGGCCACCGGCCACCACGCCCGGATCGTCGCGCGCCGGGACGGGCCGGCCCTGGCCCGGGGCCTCGACCCGCGCAAGGACCAGAGTTACGTGCTGGGCTTCCTCACCGGCCACCAGCTGGCGATGCTGCGGCTGCCCATCGGCGAACTGACCAAGGACGAGGTGCGCGCCGAGGCCGCGCGGTTGGGCCTGCGCACGTGGAACAAGCCCGACAGCCAGGACGTCTGCTTCATCGAATCGCGCCGCGGGCGCGAGGGGTTCCTGGCGTCTCGCCTCGACCTCACCCCCGCCCGGATCGTCGATCGCGAAACCGGCGAGGTCATCGGCGAGGTGCCGGCGGCCGAGTTGGTCACGGTCGGCCAGCGTCGCGGCGTCGCCGCCGGGCGCGATGGCGCGCCGCGCTACGTCAGTCGCGTCGACCTGGCCGCGCGGCGCGTCGAGGTCGGGCGTCGCGAGGACGTGGCCGTCGAGCGTCTCCACCTCGACGCGTCGTCAATCAGCTTCGCGCGCGCGCCCCTGGCCGACGGTGACGCGGTGCTGGCCCAGTGGAGCGCCCACGGCGCGGCGGCGCCGGCGACCCTGCGCCTGAACGGCCGGTGCCGGCTCGACCTGGCGACGCCGGCGCGGCCGGTGGCCCCGGGCCAGACGGCCGTCTTCTACCACCCCGACGACCCGGCGGTCGTGGCCGGCGCGGCCGTCGTCGCTGCGGCGTGACGATTCCGGCCGAACGCGCCGCCGCGCTTCGCGCGCAGATCGCCCGCCATAATGACGCCTACTTCGTCCACGACGCCCCCGTGATCCCCGACGCCGAGTACGACGAGCTGGTGCGCGAGCTGCGCGCCCTGGAGGCCGACCACCCCGAGGTGGCCACGGCGACGTCGGTCACCCGGGGCGTGGGCGCGGCGCCGTCGACGAGCTTCGCGCCGGTGCGCCACGGCACGCCGATGCTGAGCCTCGACAACGTGTTCAGCGTCGAGGACTTGGCGGAGTGGAGCCAACGCGTCGCCCGCGGGCTGGGTGCCGCCCCCGACGACCTGGTCTTCGCGGTCGAGCCCAAGATCGACGGCCTGGCGATGTCGATCACCTACGTCGATGGCCGCTTCACCCAGGCGGCCACTCGGGGCGACGGCCGGGTGGGCGAGGACGTCTCCGAGAACGTCCGCACGATCGCCAACGTGCCCCAGCTCCTGGCGGGCGGTGCGCCGGGGCGCGTCGAGGTGCGCGGCGAGGTCTTCCTCGCCAAGGCCGACTTCGCGGCCATGAACGAGCGTCAGCGCGCGGCGCGCGAGAAGGAGTTCGCCAACCCGCGCAACGCGGCCGCCGGCAGCCTGCGCCAGAAGGACCCGGCGATGAGCGCGCGCCGGCCGCTCTCCTTCCTCGCGTACCAGCTAGAGGTCCTCTCGGGGCCGCTGGTCTACGCGAGCCACGCGGCGACCCTGGCGGCGATGCGGCACTGGGGATTCTTCGTCGCCCCGGAGGTCGAGATCGCGCGCGGCGCGTTAGCGATGATCGCGCGCACCCAGTGGTTCCTCGAGCACCGCCACGACCTCGCCTACGACATCGACGGCGTGGTGATCAAGGTCGACGACCTCGCCGAGCGTGAGCGACTCGGCTTCACCTCGCGCGCGCCGCGCTGGGCCACCGCGCGCAAGTTCCCGCCCGAGGAGCGCACGACGCGCCTCATCGCCATCGAGGTCTCGATCGGACGGACCGGGCGCGCGACGCCCTACGCGGTGCTCGAGCCCGTGGTCGTCGCCGGTTCGACGGTCTCCATGGCCACGCTGCACAACGAGGACCAGGTGCGCTTGAAGGACGTGCGCCCGGGCGACCTGGTGATCGTGCGCAAGGCCGGCGACGTCATCCCCGAGGTCGTGGCGGCCGTGCCCGAGCCGGGCCGGCGGCGCAAGCCGCGCTGGAAGTTCCCGACCCACTGCCCGGTGTGCGCCGCGCCGCTGCGCCGCGACGAGCAGGAGAGCGACACCTACTGCGTCAACCGGGCCTGCCCGGCGCAGCTCCTCCAGCAGGTCATCCACTTCGCGTCGCGCGGCGCGATGGACATCGAGGGGCTGGGTGAGCAGCGCGTCGCCCAGCTGCTCGACGAGGGCCTCATCAGCGACGTGGCCGACCTGTTCAGCCTGCGCGTCGACCAGCTGGCCGTCCTCGAGGGCTTCGGCGACCTCTCGGCGCGCTCCCTGGTCGCGGCGATCGACGGGGCCCGGGCCCAGCCGCTCAGCCGGCTGTTGGTGGCGCTGGGAATCCGCCACGTGGGCCCCGTCGCCGCGCGCGAACTGGCGCGGACCTTCGGCACCTACGACGCCCTGGCCGGCGCGCCCCTCGAGGCGCTCGAGGCGGTCGACGGCGTGGGGCCGGTGATCGCCGCCTCGGCCTACCAGTACTTCCGGGAACCCGAGACCCGTGAGCGCAAGGAGCGCCTGGCCGCGGCGGGCCTGGCGCTGGCCGAGCCCGAGGCGCGCACCATCACCGCCACGCTGGCCGGGCGCGCGGTGGTGGTGACCGGGACCGTCCCCGGCCACACGCGCGAGGAGGCGGAGGCGGCCATCGTCGCGCGCGGCGGGACGTCGCCCGGGTCGGTCTCCAAGAAGACCTACTGCGTGGTCGTCGGCGAGGCGCCGGGCCAGGCCAAGGTCGCCCGGGCGATCGAGCTGGGCGTGCCGCTGATCGCGGCCGAACAGTTCGACGGGCTGCTCGCCACCGGTGCGTGGACGTCCGCCCTGGCCGGGGGTCCTGAGTAGGTTAGAAGGACCATGCCGTCGCCCACCTTCGCCCCCGGCCACGACCTCGTCGGGCGCTACCGGATCATCCGGCTGCTGGGCGTGGGCCACGTGGCCGAGGTCTACCTCGCGGACGACCTGTCACTGCGCCGCGAGATCGTGGTCAAGGTCCTGCTCGGTCACCTGGCGGGCTACGAAGACGTGCGCCGGGCGTTCCGCGATCGCATCGTGCGCTCGGCCACGCTCAGCCACCCTCACCTGGAACGCGTCTACGACGGGGGCCAGGAGTCCGGCCACATATTCACGGTGACCGAGTACCTGGCCGGCGGGTCCCTGGAGGAGTTCCTGGCCGCCGGCCGGCGCCTCGACCTGGAGGACACGGCGCGCCTGGGCCGCGACGTCGCCGGCGCGTTGGCCTACCTCAACGACAACGGCTTCTTGCACGGCGCGCTGTCGCCCAACACGCTGCTTTTCGACGACGAGGGTCGGGTCAAGGTGACCGACGTCGCGCTCTCGGGGCTGGGCGGGATGCACGGCGAGCCGCTGACCTACGACGAGGTGCGCTACCTCAGCCCCGAGCAGGCGCTGGGTGAGCCCGCCGGCGATCGCAGCGACGTCTACGCGCTGGCCCTGATCCTGTTCGAGGCGGCGACCGGCGCCTCGCCCTTCGAGGCGATGACCCCCGAGGCGATGCTGCGGACCCGGGTGAACACGCCGCTGCCGGTGCGCCCCGAGCTGGGCTCACTCGACATGGTCCTGGCCCAGGCGGCCGTGCCCGACCCGCGCCTGCGCCTGGACGCCGAGCAGTTCGCCAACCGGCTGGGCGGCGCGGCCCCCGACTCGGCGCCGCTCACCCTGCCCCCGGCGCCCGAGGAGGCGCCCCTGCTGGCCCAGTACCCGCCGTCCGAGCCGCGCCGCTCGATCGGCTTTCGTCCGCCCTCGCCCGAACAGATCGCGTCCACCCCGGCCGGGGCCCGTCACGCCCTACCCCGCGCGGCGCACCCGAGGGCCGGCGCCGGCGGGTCCGGCGCCGACGGCTTCGACGGCGGGTCCCGAGGGCTGCACGGACTGCCGCCGGCGCGACCGGCGCGCGGGCGCCGCGTGGTCCTGGGGGTCGCCGCGATCCTGGTGGTGGTCGCCGCGGCCGCGGCCGGCGCGGTGTGGAAGTTCGGCCTGCTCTCCTCGCACTACACCGTCCCGTCGCTGGCCAACCTCACCGTGGCCCAGGCCGGCCAGGTGCTCAAGAACGACAACTACGGCTTCACGCTGAGCGTGACCGGGCACGACCGCTCGTCGGGCGTTCCGCTCAACCAGATCATCAGCCAGAGCCCGGCGGCGGGCACCACGGCGAAGTCGGGCCAGGTGATCGACGTCACCGTCTCGGACGGCCCGTCGCTGGTCGCCGTCCCTCGCTCGGTGCGCGGTGAGGACTGCGCCACGGCTACCGCCCAACTCCTGGCGTTGCACCTCTCGGCGCGCTGCCCGTCGTCGGCCGCGGTGGCCAGCCCGAGCGTGCCCAGCGGGCGGGTGGTGCGCGTCGTCTACGGGCGCCGGGTGAACCCCGCGTCGGTGCCGCGCGGCGCCACGCTCACCCTGGTGCTCTCCACCGGCAGCGCCACCACGACCACGACGACCGCGGGGACCACGACGACCACGTCGCCGGCCACGACCACGACCGTGGTGAGCGAGGCGATGCCCAACGTGGTGGGCGACACCCGCGCCCAGGCCTACGCGGCCATGCGGGCCGCCGACCTGTACTTCTCGACGCGCGGCCCGAACGCCGGGACCACCAAGTGGACGACGGTCACCGCCTCGAACCCGAAGGCCGGCGCCCCGGTGGCCAAACTCTCCACGGTCATCCTCTACGTCAAGTGACGGCCGGCTGCGATCTCTGCGACGCGGCCGCGGTGACGACGCGCTACTACGAGGACGAGGACTGCTGGATCGCCGACTGCGAGATCTGCCTCGTGCCGATGGTGGTCTGGCGGGTTCACGACGCCGCGCCCGACGACGCGACGCGCGCCGGGCTCCACCAGCGCCTCGCCGCGGTGGCCGACGCCGAGCTCGGCGCGGACGGGTGGAAGATCGACGAGCACATGCGCAACATCCCCGACCACTACCACGCCCACGCGCGGCCCCCCTTCTTCTGGCGTCGGGGGTAGGGAGCGCGCGTCGTTACAATCGGGGGACCAACCACGAATGAGGGAGCCGTCATGGGTGCGCTCGAGGGTCGCGTCGCCATCATCACCGGGGCCGGCCGCGGGATCGGCCGCGAGCACGCCCTGCTCTTCGCCGCCGAGGGTGCCCGGGTGGTGGTCAACGACCTGGGCGGCGGGCTCGACGGGTCGACGACGGCGGCCACGCCGGCCGAGGAGGTGGTCGCCGAGATCCGCGCCTTTGGGGGCGAGGCGGTGGCCAACCACGACAACGTCGCCACCTGGGACGGTGGCGAGCGATTGGTGGCCAGCGCGCTGGAGGCCTTCGGTGACCTGCACGTGCTCGTCAACAACGCCGGCATCCTGCGCGACCGGGTCCTGGTCAACCTGAGCGAGGCGGACTGGGACGCCGTGATCAACGTCCACCTGAAGGGTCACTTCGTGCCCACGCGCCACGCCGCCGCGTACTGGCGCGAGCGGGCCAAGGCCGGCGAGCCGGTCCGGGCGTCGATCATCAACACCTCGTCGACGTCGGGGCTGCTGGGCAACGTCGGCCAGTCCAACTACGGCGCGGCCAAGGCCGGCATCGCCGCGTTCACCGTCATCATCGCCCAGGAGCTCGGGCGCTACGGCGTGCGGGCCAACGCCATTGCCCCGGCCGCGCGCACGCGCATGACCGAGTCGACGCCGGGGCTGAGCGACCACGTGGTCAAGCCCGCTGACGCCGCGGTCTTCGACGTGTGGGACGCGGCCAACATCTCGCCGCTGGTCGCGACGCTGGCCATGGAGGACTGCGCGGCCACCGGGCAGGTCTTCTTCGTCCAGGGGGGCACCGTGCGCCTCTTCCAGAACTGGACGATGACCGCGTCACTGGAGAAGAACGACCGCTGGACGGTCGAGGAGCTGGCCGCGCAACTGCCCACGCTGACGTGAGCGTCGGGGACCGCCGGGCCCACGTCCGGCGCGACGACCCCGAGGGACTGCTCGACCCGCGCACCGATCCCGGGGCGGTGGCCTTCGGTCCGCTGGGCGCCGAGGCCGGCAGCGACCTCAACTGGTTCCTCCTGCTGCACCAGCGCGTGCAGCGCCGCGCCGCGGTCTCGCCGCGCTACTCGTGGTGGATGCTCTGGAGCCTGCTGGCCGGGCTGTTCGCGCTGAACTTCACCTTCACGGTCTTCATCGTCGCGCTGCCCCAGGTCGCCGGCGAGTTCCACACGTCGGTCACCGTGCTGACCTGGACGATGGTCGGGCCGCTGCTGGCCTACGGCCTGGCGGCCCCGGTGCTGGGCAAGACCGGCGACGTCTTCGGCCACCGGCGCCTCTACCTGGTCGGACTGGTCGGGGCCATGGTCTCGGCGATCCTCACGGCGCTCGCGGCCGACGTGGGGATGCTGCTCTTCGCGCGGGCGCTCGACGGGGTCCAGGGGGCCGCCACCGGGACGGCCTCCGGGGCTCTCATCAACATGGCCTTCGCGCCCGAGGAGCGGGTCAAGGCGATGGGCTGGTGGTCGCTGGTCGGCGCCGGGGGACCGGTCATCGGCATCTCGCTGGGCTCGCCGATGATCGCCACCTTCGGGTGGCGCGCGCTCTTCTGGCTCCAGCTGGGCCTGCTGGCCGCGGCCGTGGTCGTGGTCTACCTCCTCGTGCCGCGCGGGCGCGGATTCGACGACGAGCCGCCGGCCGACCGGCGCCGCGCGCGCGAGGAGTTCCGTCGCATGGACTGGGTCGGCAGCTGGTCGTTGTCGCTGAGCGTCACCGCGCTGATGCTCGGGCTGTCGATCGGGCCCTCGGTCGGGTGGACCAGCGGGTGGACCACGGCGACCTTCGTGGCGTCGGGCGCGCTGCTGGCGCTCTTCGTGCACCGGGTGCGCCACGCGGCCTTCCCGTTCATCCCGGCGCACTACTTCGCCCGGCGCAACTTCGTGATGCCGATGGTGCTGCGCGCCTGCGCGAACTTCGCCTACTTCGGCGCCTTCTTCCTCTTCCCCCTCCTGATGGAGCAGGGCTACGGCTACTCCATCCCGCGCGTCGGGGCGATCGCCATCGCCCGGCCGATCACCTTCGCGATCTGCTCGCCGATCGCCGGCTACGTGGCGGTGCGGGTGGGCGAGCGCGTCAGCGCCGTCGCCGGGGCGGCCATTCTCACCGGGTCGATGGGCCTGTTCGCGCTGCTCGGTCCGGCCAGCGGCACCTGGCTGATCATCGTGGCCCTCGCGACGGCCGGACTGGGCATGGGCGTGGCCATGCCCTCGACCAGTTCGGTGATGGCCAACGAGGTGCGCGTCAGCGAGTTCGGCGTGATGCTGGCCGCGCAGCTGCTCGCCATGCAGGTGGGCGAGGTTGCCGGCATCCAGGTGCTCGAGACGGTGCGCCAGGCGGTCGTTCGCCAACGCCACCTGGGCGCCGCGGCGCCGGGGGCGTCGCTGCTGGCCACCTTCCGACTGCCCTTCGTGATCGGCGCGGCGGTCGCCGCGCTCGGTCTCGCGTCATCGTTCTTCCTGCGCTCGGTGCCTCGCCCGGCCCACGAGGCGCGACGTCGCCCCCGGTAGTCTGGGGCCCTATGTCCTACGACGTCCTGCCCGGTTGTGAGCCCTTTTCCGCCGCCGGCGGAGCGCGCGGCGTGCTGGTGCTGCACGGCTTCACCGGCAACCCCTCCTCCATGCGCCCGCTGGCCGAGCGCTTCGCCGCGGCCGGCTTCACGGTGGACCTGCCGCGCCTGCGCGGCCACGGTACCGCGGTCGAGGACGCCCTCACGGCGCGCTGGTCCGACTGGTCGGGCGCCGCGCTGGCCGCCTACGACGCCCTGGCCGCTCGCTGCGAGAAGGTGGCGGTGGTGGGGCTGTCGATGGGCGGGGCGCTGACCGCCTATGTGGCCGAGCACCGGCCCGAGGTCGCCGCGTGCGTCTTCATCAACCCGCTGCTCAAGCCCCAGCCGCCCGAGGTGCTGAAGCTGATCGACGACGCCCTCGCCGGGGGGATGACCGTCTTCGACAAGGGGGACGACTCGGCGGTCAAGAAGACCGGGGTGGACGAGAACGCCTACTCCGCGTGGCCGCTGCCCGCCCTCAAGAGCCTCATGGACAACCTGCCCGCGGTCGGCGCGGCGCTGGGTACGATCCGTGCCCCGAGCCTGGTGCTGTCGAGTCGCGAGGACCACACCGTGCCCGCCGAGAACAGCCTCGACCTGGTCGCGGCCCTCGCCGGACCGGTCGAGCACCTCTGGCTGGAGAACTCCGACCACGTGGCCACGATCGACAACGACCAGGAGCTCGTCGAGACCACCGCGCTCTCCTTCGTCGAGCGGATCCTCGGAGAGTGAGTGCGCTCCGCCGCGAGGACGTGGCCAAGGTGGCGCGCCTGGCCCGTCTGAAGTTGAGCGACGCCGAGCTCGACCTGTTCACCGGCCAGCTCTCCCAGGTCCTCGAGCACGCGACCGACATGGCGACGCTCGACCTGGAGGGGGTCGCCGCGACCGCTCACCCCTTCGGCCTGGTCAACGTGGTGCGCGCGGATGACGTCACGCCCTGCCTGGATCGCGACGAGGTGCTGGGCGCCGCCCCCGAGTCCCAGGACGGGCGCTTCGCGGTGCCGCGGATCGTCGGCGAGGCCCCGTGAGGACGGCCGCGGCCATCGCCGCGGACGTTCGGTCCGGCGAGCGCAGCGCGGCCCAGGAGCTCGCCGGGGCGCGCGCGGCCATCGCCGCGCGCGACGAGGAGCTCCACGTCTTTCTCTACGTCGACGACGAGGGCGCCGCGCGGGCCGCCGCGGCCGTGGACGAGGCGGTGGCCCGGGGCGAGGACCCCGGTCCGCTGGCCGGCGTGCCGGTCGCCCTGAAGGACAACCTCTGCACGCGCGGGGTGCCGACGACCTGCTCGTCGCGGATCCTCGAGGGGTGGCGCCCGCCCTACACGGCGACGGTGGTCGAGCGGCTGCTCGCCGCGGGCGCCGTCCCGGTGGGCAAGACCAACCTGGACGAGTTCGCCATGGGGTCCTCCACCGAGAACTCGGCCTTCGGGCCCACGCGTAACCCCCTCGACCCGGCGCGCGTCCCGGGCGGCTCGTCGGGCGGCTCGGCCGCCGCCGTGGCCGCCGGTATGACGCCGGTCGCGCTGGGCAGCGACACCGGCGGGTCGATCCGCCAGCCGGCGGCGCTCTGCGGCCTGGTCGGCGTGAAGCCGACGTACGGGCTGGTGTCGCGCTACGGGCTGGTGGCCTTCGCCAGCTCGCTCGACCAGATCGGCCCCTTCGCCACGACGGTCACCGACGCCGCGCTGGTGCTGGAGGCCATCGCCGGGCACGACCCGCGCGACTCCACCTCGCTGCCCGAGCCGGCCCCGTCGCTGGTCGCGCGCGTCGGCGACGGCGTGGCCGGGCGCCGCGTCGGCCTGGTGGCTGAGCTGGTGGAGGGCTCCGACGACGACGTCGTCGCCGCGGTGCAGCGCGCCGCGGCCGTGCTGGCCGACGCCGGCGCCACCGTGGTGGCGCTGTCCATCCCCGAGGTGCGCCTCGGGCTCAGCGCCTACTACCTCATCGCCCCGGCGGAGGCGTCGAGCAACCTGGCGCGCTTCGACGGCGTGCGCTACGGCCTGCGCGTGGACGCCGACGACGTGGCGGCCATGAACGAGGCCACGCGCACCGCGGGCTTCGGTCCCGAGGTCAAGCGCCGGATCATGCTGGGCACCTACGCCCTCTCGGCGGGCTACTACGACGCCTACTACGGCCAGGCGCTGAAGGTTCGCACGCGCATGATCGAGGCCTTCCGCCGCGCCTACGCGCAGGTCGACCTGCTGCTCGGGGCGACGACGCCCTCGGTGGCGTTCGCCTTCGGCACGAAGACGGCCGACCCGATGGCCATGTACCTCAACGACGTCTTCACCATCCCGACCAACCTCTCGGGCGACGCGGCGGTGTCGGTGCCCTTCGGCACAGGCGAGGCCGACCTGCCGGTGGGCGTCCAGCTGCTGGGCCCCGGGCGCAGCGAGGCGCGCCTGCTGGCGGCGGCCCGGGTGCTCGAGCGCGCGGCGGGACGGCCGTGAGCCGGCCCGACGGCTGGGAGATGGTGGTGGGCCTGGAGGTCCACACCGAGCTGCTGACCGCCACCAAGCTGTTCTGCGGGTGCCCCAACCGCTTCGGCGCCGAGCCCAACACCCTGGTCTGCCCGGTCTGCCTGGGGCTGCCCGGCTCGCTGCCGGTGCTGAACGAGCGCGCGGTGGAGCTGGCCATGGCCATCGGCTTCGCGCTGCACTGCGCGGTGTCGCCCTCGACCTTCCATCGCAAGAACTACTTCTACCCCGACATGCCCAAGGACTTCCAGATCAGCCAGTACGACCTGCCGATCAACGTCGGGGGCTACCTGGACCTGCCCGGGGGACGGCGCGTGTCGATCGAGCGCGCGCACCTAGAAGAGGACACCGGCAAGTCGACCCACCTCGGCGGGGGCGGCCGGCTGCACGGGGCCGAGCGCTCCCTGGTCGACTACAACCGCTCCGGCGTGCCCCTGGTCGAGATCGTCTCGGGCCCCGACATGGTCAGCTCGGCCGAGGCGCGCGCCTACGTCAGCGAGCTGCGCGGCGTGCTGGTGGCCGTCGGCGCCTCCGACGGGCGCATGGAGGAGGGCTCGCTGCGCTTCGACGCCAACGTGTCGGTGCGCCGGGCCGGCGAGCCACTGGGGACGCGCTGCGAGATCAAGAACCTCAACTCCCTGCGCAGCCTCGGGCGCGCCATCGACTTCGAGGCCGCGCGCCAGGTCGAGCTGCTGGCCGACGGCGCCACCGTGCGCCAGGAGACCCGTCACTGGGACGAGAACCGCGAGGCGACTTCGACGCTGCGCTCCAAGGAGGAGGCCGAGGACTACCGCTACTTCCGCGAGCCCGACCTGGTGGACCTGGCGCCCGACGCCGCGTGGCAGGAGCGGGTGCGCGCCGCGCAGGGGCCCCTGCCGGCCGAGCGGCGCGCGGCGCTGGTCGATCGTCTGGTCGCGCCCGCGCCGGCCCAGCTCGACGCGGTGGTCGTGGTGGTGGACAACTCGCTCGAGGGGTACGTGCACGCCGCGGCCGACGCGGGCGTGGACCCGGCGCTGGCGCTGGCCCGCGCCGCCAACGAGGTGGTGGCCGGACTGGCGGGTCGCCAGCGGCTCTCGACCGACGCCTTCGGCGAGGTCCTGACGATGGAGCAGCGCGGCGACCTCTCGGCCACGCAGGCCAAGACCGTCCTGGCCGACCTCCTGGCCTCCGGCGGTGACCCGCACGCCATTGCGGCCTCGCGCGGCTTCGAGCGCCTCGGAGACGACGCGCTCCACGACACGATCACCGCGCTCATCGACGAGCACCCCGCGGAGTGGGCCCGCTACCGCGACGGCGACGAGAAGCTGGCGCAGTTCTTCGTGGGCCAGGTGATGAAGGTGAGCCGCGGTCGGGCCAACGGGAAGGCGGTCGTCGCCCACCTCGAGGCCCGTCGCTAGTCGAGCGCGGCCGTCGCGCCCACGAGCAGCGGCGCAAAGCCCGCGACGACGAGGGCCTGGCCCGCGAAGAGGATGTGCCACACCGCCGTCGTGGCCAGGACGCACGCCACCAGTCCGGCTCCGGTCACCGCGACCAGGGGGGCTGCGGTGACCCGCCACCGGTTCCGGCGCGCCAGCCCCGGCGCGCAGGCCGATTGGAAGAGCACCAGGCCCGCGCCGACCGCGAAGTGCAGGTCCTTCAACGCGGGGTTGGTCTTGTAGGTGTAGGTCGTCAGCAGCGTCGCGGTCAGCAGCACCGCGAGCGCGGTGAGCGTGACGCCAACACCGCGCGGCGCGCCGGTGCGCGACAGGAGGCGCGCCGCGCGCGCCGCGAGGACCGCGGACAGCGCGTAGGCCAGGCTGTAAGGAAGCACGGTCGCGGCGTGGACCCCGTAGTTCGAGACACCGCCCTCGTTGGCGCCGAGCGCCAGACCGGGCCGCAGCGCCACGCATAGCCCGAGTAGCCCGACGAAGGAGGCCTGGCTCGCGGCGACCAGCGCGACCGCCCGGCGGACCATGGGCTCACTGTAGTGACGACCGTTCCCCCGGGCGGGTCGCGGACGGCTTCGTAGACTTCACGCATGACCACGCACCCCACGCCGCGCAGCACCGACGTCACCCTCGGCAAGGAGCGCGCCCCGGCGCGAGCGATGCTGCGCGCGATGGGACTGACCGACGCCGACATGACCAAGCCCCAGATCGGGGTGGCGTCCAGCTGGAACGAGGTCACGCCCTGCAACCTGCCGCTCGACCGGCTGGCCCAGCGCGCCAAGGCCGCCGTGCGCGACGGCGGCGGCGTGCCCTTCGAGTTCGTCACCATCGCGGTGTCCGACGGCATCTCCATGGGCCACGAGGGCATGCGCGCCTCCCTGGTGTCGCGCGAGGTGATCGCCGACTCGGTGGAGCTGGTGATGCACGCCGAGCGCTTCGACGCCATGGTCACGCTGGCCGGCTGCGACAAGTCGCTGCCGGGCATGCTGATGGCCGCGGCGCGACTCGACGTGCCCAGCGTCTTCCTCTACGGGGGCACGATCCTGCCCGGACACCTCAACGGCGAGGCCCTCGACGTGGTCTCGGTTTTCGAGGCCGTCGGGGCGAACGCGGTCGGGGCGATGAGCGACGAGCAGCTCACGGCGATCGAGTGCGCGGCCTGCCCCGGCGAGGGCAGCTGCGCGGGCATGTTCACCGCCAACACGATGGCCAGCGTCGGCGAGGCCCTGGGCATGTCGCTGCTCGGCAGCGCCGCGGTGCCCTCGGTGGACCCGCGTCGCGACCAGTACGCCTACGACTCGGGCGTCGCGGTGCTCAACCTGCTGGACCACGGCGTCACCGCCCGCCAGATCATGACGAAGCCGGCCTTCGAGAACGCCATCGCGGTGGTGATGGCCCTGGGCGGCTCGACCAACGCCGTCCTGCACCTCCTGGCGCTGGCCCACGAGGCCCGCGTCCCCCTGGATCTCGACGACTTCAACCGGGTGGCGGCGCGCGTGCCCCACCTCGCCGACACGCGCCCCCACGGCCGGTACCACATGAGCGACCTCGACACAATTGGCGGCGTGCCGGTGATCCTCCAGCACCTGCTCGATCACGACCGACTGGACGGCGACGTGATGACCGTGAGCGGCGCGACCATGGCCGAGAGCCTGGCCGCCTTCCACGCGCGCGCGCCCGACGGCGAGGTCGTCCACCCCCTCGAGCGCCCGATCCACGACCGCGGCGGCATCGCCGTGCTGACGGGCAGCCTGGCGCCGGCCGGCGCCGTGGTGAAGGTCGCGGGCATCGACGCGATGAGCTTCACCGGCACCGCGCGCGTCTTCGACGGCGAGGACGCCGCGATGGCCGCCATCCTGGCCGGCGAGATCGAACCGGCGACGATCGTGGTGATCCGCTACGAGGGCCCGCGCTCCGGGCCGGGCATGCGCGAGATGCTGGCGGTCACCGGGGCCATGAAGGGCGCGGGCCGCGGCGCGGACTGCGCGCTGGTGACCGACGGGCGCTTCTCCGGGGGCACCCACGGCTTCTGCGTCGGCCACGTCGCCCCCGAGGCCCTCGACGGCGGCCCGATCGCGCTGGTGCGCGACGGCGACGCCATCCGCCTCGACGTGACCACCCACTCCATCGACCTGCTGGTGAGCGCGGCCGACCTGGCCGCGCGGACCCCCGCGCCCTTCACGCCGCGGTACACGACCGGCGTGCTGGAGAAGTACGCGCGCCTGGTGCGCGGCGCCGAGACCGGGGCGGTCACGTCGCGCTAGCTCCCTTGTGGGCGCCGGCGCGGGTGTGCCAGAATGGGTCCGTGATACCTCGCGGTCTAGTGATTGAGGTAGTGACCGGCCGGCGGTAGTCACGCGTCCACGTACTACCGGAGGCCTCCCGAAGGGAGGCCTCTCTTCGTACTCGAGAACAGAGGGATCGTGCAGCTGACCGGAGCCCAAGCACTCATCAAGAGCCTGGAGCACCAGGGGGTGGACACGGTGTTCGGCCTGCCCGGCGGCGCGATCCTGCCCGTCTACGACCCGCTCATCGACTCGACGATCCGCCACATCCTGGTGCGCCACGAGCAGGGGGCCGGGCACATGGCCGAGGGCTACGCGATGGCGACCGGGCGCCCGGGCGTGGCGATGGTGACCAGCGGGCCGGGCGCGACCAACATCGTCACGCCCATCAGCAACGCGCACATGGACTCCACGCCCCTGGTGGTGGTGACCGGCCAGGTGGCCACCGCGGCGATCGGCACCGACGCCTTTCAGGAGTGCGACATCACCGGCATCACGATGGGCATCACCAAGCACAACTTCCTCGTCATGTCGGCCCACGAGATCCCCCGGGTGGTCGCCGCGGCCTTCCACGTGGCTACGACCGGCCGGCCCGGGCCGGTGCTCATCGACGTGCCCAAGGACGTGACCCAGTCGAAGATGGAGTGGTGGTACCCGTCGTCGGTCGACGAGTACGACCTGCCGGGCTATCGGCCGGTGGTGCCCCTGGACGAGGCGGCGGTGGCGCGCGCGGCCGCGCTGATCGGCGAGTCCGAGCGCCCGGTGCTCTACGTCGGCGGGGGCACGCTCAAGTCCCGGGCCGAGAAGGAGCTCATGCTCTTCGCCGAGCGCACCGGCATGCCGGTCGTGACCACGCTGATGGCCCGCGGGGCCTTCCCCGACTCGCACGACCAGCACCTGGGCATGCCCGGCATGCACGGCATGTACACCGCGGTCACGGCGATCCAGCGCTGCGACCTGCTGATCAGCCTGGGGGCGCGCTTCGACGACCGGGTGACCGGCAAGGTGGTCACCTTCGCCGCGCGCGCCAAGGTGATCCACGTCGACATCGACCGCGCCGAGTTCAACAAGGTGCGCCGCAGCGAGGTGACCATCCAGAGCGACGTGGCGTCAGCGCTGACCGCGCTGGACGCGCTGGGCGCGACCCCGCGCCCGCTGGAGGGCTGGTGGCGCGAGCTGCGCGACTGGCGGGCCACCTACCCGCTGGTCTACGACGAGCCCAGCGCCGAGGGGCCGCTGCGGCCCCAGCACGTCATCGCCTCCATCGCGCGCCGGGCCGATCCGGGCACCATCGTCACCGCCGGCGTGGGCCAGCACCAGATGTGGGCCGCCCAGTTCTGGCAGTTCGAGGAGCCGGGCACCTGGATCAACTCGGGCGGCGCGGGCACGATGGGCTTCGGCGTGCCGGCGGCCATCGGGGCCAAGGTGGGCCGGCCCGACCGCACCGTCTGGTGCATCGACGGCGACGGCTGCTTCCAGATGACCGCCCAGGAGCTGGTGACCGCGCGCGCCGAGGGTGTGCCGATCAAGGTGGCCATCCTCAACAACGCCTACCTGGGCATGGTGCGCCAGTGGCAGGAGATGTTCTACGACGAGCGCTACAGCGAGGTCTACCTCTCCGCGGACCTGCCCGACTACGTCAAGTGGGCCGAGTCCATGGGCTGCGCGGGCCTGCGCGCGACCAACCTGGCCGAGATGGAGTCCGTCATCGAGGAGGCCAACCAGATCCACGACGTCCCGGTCGTCATCGACTTTCGCACCGACTCGTCCGAGAAGGTCTTCCCCATGGTCGCGGCCGGCGCCAGCAACGACGACATCATGGTCCACCCCAGCCAGCGTCGGGGCGGGTCGTGAGTCCCGAGCCCTACCTGGGCGACGCGCCGCACTCGCCGGTGCGCCACCACATCCTCTCGGTGCTGGTCGAGAACAAGCCCGGCGTGCTGGCGCGATTGGCCGGGCTCTTTGCGCGCCGGGGATTCAACATCTACTCCCTGGCCGTGGCGCCCTCGGAGAGTCACGCCCGCTTCTCGCGCGTGACGATTGTGGTCGACGCGGAGTCCGCCCCGCTCGAGCAGGTGATGGGCCAGCTCGACAAGCTGGTCAACGTCGTGGCCATCAGCGACATCGCGCCGCACGACGCCGTCGAGCGCGAGCTCATGCTGGCCACCATCAAGACCAACGTCGCGGACCGGACGCCGCTGCTGGACATCCTGGGCGCCGCGGGCGCGGCGATCGTCGACGTCGACGCCGGGGCGGTCACCGTGATGCTGGCGGGCACGCCGTCGGCCTGCGACGAGTTCGAACGCACCATCGAGGAGTTCACCGTGACCGAGCTCCACCGGACCGGGCGCGTGGCGCTTCCTAGACTGGGCGAGCCGGCGTCGCGGTAGTCCGGCCACGAGGAGGCCCCCCACCATGACCACCCTGTACTACGAGAAGGACGCTCACCCCGAGGTCCTGCGGGCCAAACGGATCGCCGTCCTGGGCTACGGCTCCCAGGGTCACGCGCACGCGCTCAACCTGCGCGACAGCGGCTTCGACGTGCGGGTGGGTCTGCGTCCCGAGTCTGCCTCGATCCACAAGGCCGAGGACGCCGGTCTGCGCGTGCTGGGGATCGGCGACGCCGCGGCCGAGGGCGACGTGATCATGGTGCTGGTGCCCGACACGGAGCAGAAGCGGATCTACGACCTGGAGATCGCCCCGCACCTCACCGCGGGCAAGTGCCTGCTCTTCGCCCACGGTTTCAACATCCGATTCAACCTGATCACTCCGCCGGGCGACGTCGACGTCGCGATGGTGGCCCCCAAGGGGCCCGGCCACCTCGTGCGGCGCACATACGTGGAAGGCGGGGGCGTGCCCGCGCTGGTCGCGGTCCACCAGGACGCCACCGGTCACGCCCACGAGCTGGCCCTGGCCTACGCCCACGGGATCGGCGCGACGCGCGCCGGGGTGCTCGAGACCACCTTCACCGAGGAGACCGAGACCGACCTCTTCGGCGAACAGGCGGTGCTCTGCGGGGGCGTCACGGCCCTGGTGCGCGCGGGCTACGAGACGCTGGTCGAGGCCGGCTACCAGCCCGAGAGCGCCTACTTCGAGTGTCTCCACGAGCTCAAGTTGATCGTGGACCTGATGTACGAAGAGGGGATCACCGGCATGCGGTTCTCGGTGTCGGACACCGCCGAGTACGGCGACCTCACCCGGGGCCCGCGAATCATCAACGACCAGGTGAAGGCCGAGATGAAGCGGATCCTGGCCGAGATCCAGGACGGCAGCTTCGCCGCCGAGTGGGTGCGCGAGAACGAGATCGGCCGCCCGCGCTACCGCGAGCTGCGTGACGCGGGCAAGAAGCATCCGATTGAGCAGATCGGCCAGACGCTGCGGGCTTTGATGCCCTTCGTCTCGGCGGGCAAGCAGAAGGTCGGCGACGTCTCGGGCGGCGACAGCGACTGACGACGACCCGGTCGTCCCGGCTGGCCGGCGTGGTGCGGACTACTAATCGCCCTCGGAGCCGCCGGAGTTCGATCCTCCGCCACCCTCGTCGCCGCCGGAGTTCCATCCGGCGCCGCCCTGGCCGCCGCCTTCGTCGTCACCGGTGACCACCGTGGTCGACGTGGCGGTGGTCGTCGAACCCGAATCGTCGGCGTCGTCGGATGACCCCACGGAGGCGTCGTCATCTGACGCGCCGGTGCTCTCCTCATCGTTGTCCTCGTTCGTCGACGCGGCGAGCGACGTGGCGGTCGATCCGCCGGTCGGGGGAGCGGTCGTCGTGGTGGGCGCCAGCGTCGAGGTCGTCGCCACGGTGGTCGTGGTCGCCACGGTCGTCGTGGTCGCCACGGTGGTCGTGGTCGCCACGGTCGTGGTCGCGTCGTGGGCGGAGAGAGCGGGCGAGCCGCGCATGACGCCCGCGGCCGCAATGCCGACGGTCGTGGTCACGAGCACCGTGGCGGTCCACGCGGCGATCTTGCCGAGTCGGCTGAGCCGAGACCGTTCGCCGTGGGGGGATCTGCGCATGCGAAAACGCTACCGACGATCCTGCGCGCGACGACGGGATTCACAGGCCATTCTCAGGGTGTCGTCACAACTTCGTCGCAACGATCGTCGGTGTGGCGGATCTCACCTCTGCCGTCGCCGCGCTGGAGGCCCCGGTGGGCTCACGGGCGTCCGCGTGGCGTGGATCGGGACTTACAGGTTCCCGACGATGTAGTTGACGCAGGCGCACAGCGAGGCCACGTCTTCGGGGTCGACGCTGGGGAAGAGCGCGATGCGCAGCTGGTTGCGCCCGAGCTTGCGGTAGGGCTCGGTGTCCACCACGCCGTTGGCGCGCAGCACGGCGGCCACGGTGGCGGCGTCGACGCCGTCGACGAAGTCGATGGTGCCCACCACGTGGCTGCGCTGGGCGGGGTTGGCCACGAACGGGCGCGCGAAGTCCGACGCCTCGGCCCACGAGTAGAGGATCTCCGCCGACGCGCGCGAGCGACCAGTGGAGAACTCCAGTCCGCCGTTCTCGTTCATCCAGCGGATCTGGGAGGCCAACAGGTGCAGCGTGGCCAGCGCCGGGGTGTTGTAGGTCTGGTTGAGCCGCGAGTTGTCCAGGGCGATCTTGAGGTCGAGGAACGCCGGCGTCCACCGACCCGACGCCTCGAGGGTCTCGATTCGCTCGATCGCCGCCGGCGAGCAGAGCGCGAGCCACAGCCCGCCGTCGGACGCGAAGGATTTCTGCGGGGCGAAGTAGTAGCAGTCGAACTGGGTCGGGTCGACGAAGAGCCCGCCGGCCGCGGACGTCCCGTCGACCGCCACGAGGCCGGTGGCGCCGGCCGGGCGCGTCACCGGCGCCATGACGCCGGTCGACGTCTCGTTGTGCGTCAGCGCGTAGAGGTCGATGGCATCGTCGGTGACGGCGTACGGGTGGGTCCCCGGCTCGCTGGCGATGACCTGGGGTGTCTTGAGGTGGGGCGTTCTCGCCACTCCGGTGGCGAACTTGGCGGAGAACTCACCGAAGCTGAGGTGCTGGCTCTGCGCACTGATCAGGTGGAACGACGCGGCGTCCCAGAAGCAGGTGGTCCCGCCGTTGCCGAGCAGCACCTCGTAGCCCTCCGGCAGGGTGAACAGCTCGCGCAATCCGTCGCGCACCTCGCCGACCTTGGCGCGCACCGTCGACTGGCGGTGCGACGTGCCGAGGTAGGTGGCCGCGTCCGCGGCGAGGGCCTCGACCTGGGCGGCGCGCACCTTCGACGGACCGGAGCCGAAGCGGCCGTCGCGCGGTAGGTACTGGGCGGGGATCGTGAGACGGGTGGGGGAGGCCATAGACTTACATTCTTACGGGATCGACCACGGAGCGAGCCATGGGCGTCAGAGTGAGTGACCGGCTGAGCGGTCTGGCGCCCAGCGCCACCCTGGCCGTGGACGCGCGGGCCAAGGCCCTCCGGGCCGCCGGCGAGCCGGTGATCGGCTACGGAGCCGGCGAGCCCGACTTCCCGACGCCGGCCCACATCGTCGAGGCCGCGGCGAAGGCGTGCTTCGACCCGGTCAACCACAAGTACACGCCCACCGCCGGGCTCAACGAACTGCGCGAGGCGATCGCCGCGAAGACCGCGCGCGACTCGGGGCTGGTGGTTCGGCCCAGCCAGGTCCTGGTGACCAACGGGGGCAAGCACGCGGTGGCCACCGCCCTGGCGGCGCTGCTGGACCCGGGTGACGAGGTCCTCATCCCGGCGCCCTACTGGACCACCTACCCCGAGTCGGTCTACCTCGCCGGGGGGCGCGCGGTCGCGGTGCCCACCCGCGAGGCCGACGGATTCCACGTGACCCTCGAGGACCTCGAGCGCGCCCGCACGCCGGCCACCAAGGCGTTGATCTTCGTCTCGCCGTGCAACCCCACCGGGGCCGTGGTGCCCCCCGACCAGGTCGCGGCAATCGGCCGGTGGGCCGCCGAGAACGGCGTGTGGGTGCTGGCCGACGAGATCTACGAGCACCTGGTCTACGGCGACCGGCGCCACGTGTCGCTCCCGGTCGTGGCCCCCGAGGTCGGGGACCGCTGGATCGTCGTCAACGGCGTGGCCAAGACCTACGCCATGACCGGCTGGCGCATCGGCTGGATGATCGCGGCGCCCGACGTGGCTGAGGCGGCCGTCAACTACCAGAGCCAGACGACCTCCAACATCTCCAACATCTCCCAACGCGCCGCCGTGGCCGCCCTGACCGGGGACCTGGCCGCGGTGGCCGAGATGCGCGTCGCCTTCGACCGGCGCCGACGCATCATGACGGCCATGCTCAACGGTATTGACGGCGTGACCTGCGCCGAGCCCGACGGCGCCTTCTACTGCTTCCCCAACGTCCAGGGGCTGCTGGGCCGGTCGCTCAAGGGCCGGGTCTCGTCGACCTCGGCCGAGCTCGCCGAGACGTTGCTGGACGTGATCAAGGTGGCCGTCGTGCCGGGCGAGGCGTTCGGCGCCCCGGGGTTCTTCCGACTCAGTTACGCCCTCGGTGATGAGGACCTCGTCGAGGGGCTGCACCGCCTGGGCGATCTCGTCGCCGCGGGTTGACCCGTCGCCGCCGACCCGTAGCCTGAGCATCGAGAGAGAGGGAACCGAGGTGGCGCGAGTACTGGTGACCGAGGAGATCGCCGAGGCCGGCCTCGCCGAGCTGCGGCGTGCGGGTCACGAGGTCGACGTGCGCCTGGGCCTCACGCCCGAGGAGTTGCGCGTGGCCGTCAAGGGCGCCCAGGCCCTCATCATCCGCTCCGCGACGAAGGTGGACGCCGGGGTCCTGGACGCGGCGACCGACCTCACGGTGGTCGGGCGCGCCGGGATCGGCCTGGACAACGTCGACGTCGAACGGGCCACCGCGCTCGGGGTGATGGTGGTGAACGCCCCGCTGTCGAACATCCTCTCGGCCGCCGAGCAGACGATGGCCCTGCTGCTGGCCCAGGCCCGCAACGTTCCCCAGGCCCACGCGGCGTTGAAGTCCGGCAAGTGGGAGCGCAGCAAGTGGGAGGGCGTCGAGCTGCACGGCAAGACGCTGGGCGTCATCGGCCTGGGCAAGATTGGCGCGCTGGTGGCCCAACGGGCGCTGGCCTTCGGCATGCACCTGATCGCCTACGACCCGTACATCTCCGAGGAGCGGGCTCGCCACATGGGCGTCGAGCTGATGGACCTCGAGCGCTTGCTCGGCCAGAGCGACTTCATCACCATTCACCTGCCGAGGAACGCGACGACCGTCAACCTGCTCAACGCCGCGACGCTGAAGCTGACCAAGCCCGGCGTGCGGATCATCAACGTGGCTCGCGGCGGCATCGTCAACGAGGCCGACCTGGCCGAGGCGGTCCGCAGCGGGCACGTGCAGGGGGCCGCGCTCGACGTCTTCGAGAAGGAGCCGACCACCGCGTCGCCGCTCTTCGAGCTGGCCTCGGTGGTCGTCGTGCCGCACCTGGGGGCGTCCACCGCCGAGGCCCAGGATCGCGCCGGGGTGACGATCGCCGAGCAGGTGGAGCTGGCGCTGGCCGGCGACTTCGTGCCGCTGGCGGTCAACGTGGCGGCGGGCGAAGTGGCCAACGTCGTGCGACCCTTCATGGGACTGGCAGAACTCCTCGGGCGCTTCATCGGCGGTCTCCTGGACGGTCAGCCGGCCGACCTCGAGGTCATCTACCAGGGGGAACTGGCGGGCGCCGGGACCAAGATCCTGACGCTCTGCGCGCTCAAGGGCTTGCTCTCGGCGACCGGCCACGACGGCGTCTCGTTCGTCAACGCCCCGCAGATGGCGCTGGACCACCGACTGACCTGGAACGAGGTCTCCGTCGTTGAATCGCCAGAGTACGTCAACCTCATCACCGTGCGATCGGACCACCACGCCGTGGCCGGCACGCTGATGACCATCGGCACGCGCCTGGAGACGCGCATCGTCTCGGTGGACGGGCACAGCGTCGAGATCCCCCCGGCCGCCTCGATGCTCGTGGTGCGCAACGACGACCGTCCCGGCATGATTGGACTGGTCGGCAGCGCCCTGGGCGAGGCCGACGTCTCGATCGCCTCGATGGCGGTGGGCCCGGACGCCGCGACCGGCACGGCCCTCATGGTGCTCTCCACCGAGACGCCGACCCCGATGGCGGTCATCGAGCGACTTCGCGGGTCCAGCGGCATCAAGGACATTCACCTCATCACACTGCGCTGACAACGTCGCCTCCGCCCGACCGGGGCTCAGCGCCCCGGTGGCGGCGCCGTGACGGCCGGTGCGGCAGACCGCCGCTGGCGGGCCCGGTTAGAATTGGGCACCGGCCGAGGGCTGGCGGACAACCTTTTTCGAGAGGGCGCGTTCATGCAATCGGAGGACCCGGCGAAGCGTCACCTCGTCTGCACGGTCATCACGCCCAACTACCTCAGCCAGTTCCTCATTCTCGGCGAGTCCATCGCGGCGCGAATGCCACGGGCCGACCTGCGGGTTCTGATCCTGCAGGACTGCGACGACGTGGCCCCGATTCAGGCGGCGATCGACGAGTACCTGGGTCGCCTGGGCTGCGGCGCCGATCACCGGGCCGTCACGGTCGACGAGTGTGACTGGGGCGACTTCGACGTCGAGGCCGCCGCGCTCTTCTACAACGTCCTCGAGTTCGCCACGTCGGTGAAGCCGGCCCTGATGCGCTCGTTCCTGCACGAGGGCTGGACGAGGGTGACCTACCTCGACCCGGACGTCGAGGTCTTCGCCGACTTCACGCCGTTGCTGGACGACGCCGTGGACGTCTCGCTGACGCCGCACTTCCTGACCGACATTCCCCGCGACGGGGAGCGCCCGTCCACCCACGACGTGCTGATGGCGGGCTTCTTCAACCTGGGGTTCTGCTCCGCGCGGCCCAGCGCCTCGCCGTTCCTCGAATGGTGGAGCGAACGGCTGCAGTTCGAGTGCCTCAATGATCACCTGCGCGGGCACTTCACCGATCAGAAGATCGTCGACATGGCGGCGCTGCGCGCGCGGGTCCAGGTCATCACCGATCCCGGGTGCAACGTGGCGTACTGGAACCTGCACGAACGCCGAGTCGTCGAGCGCGCCGGCGAGTGGTCGCTCGACGTCGGCGGCGTCGAGCACACCCTCTACTTCTTCCACTTCAGCGGCTTCCGGCTGGACCACAGCGCCTCACTCTCCCTGCACTCGAGCCGCAAGGTTCTCGGCGCGGCCATCCCCCGAGCCTTCGCCAAGGAGTACGAGAGGCGGCTCGGCGACGATCGTCGGGGTCCCTACCCGTTCACGCTGGGCGGGGCCACCCTGGTCCGTCCGATCCCCGAGGCGTGGAACCACGCCCTGCGCCAGGACGCCGACGCGCACGTGCGGGCCGGTTTCAGCCTCCGCCAGGTCCGAGAGGAGATCTACGAGCCGGAGGATCGGGAGCCCTTCGCTCCCTGCTTGTCCTGCGGGCGGGAGCACCGGAATTTCGGGACGCGGGTCCGGACCTTCCTGGCCGGCTGGGCGTGCCACCCGTCGCTGGCCGGCGCGCCCAACGGCGTGAGCGCGTTCTTTCGGACGCCGCAGTACGAGTTCTCCGCGCCCGCCCACGCGCAGCTGGCCTGGGGCGCCGACCACCTCGCCGAGCTCCTGCGAGGGGTCGAGGGCCTCGCCCTCGCGGTCCTCAACGCGGCGCGGGCGGCGGTCCGCGACGCGGTCAACCTCACGCTGGTGGGCTACTTCTCGTACTCGGCGGGTACCGGACAGATCGCCCGGGCGACGCTGCGCACACTCGAGGCGGCGGACATCGTGCCCGCGATCGATCGGGTCTACGCGCCGGTGGACGATTTCGGCTACCTCTCGTACTTCCTGCGCCGGCGCAACCCGTTGGCCGCGGCGAACTCGTCGGCGCTGTGCGTGGTCAACGCCGACCAGTGGCACCACCACGTGCGCGACCCGCGTCGGGTGAACGCGGCGACCCAGCACATCGAGGCGGTCTGGGCGTGGGAGCTCGAGGAGATCCCGGCCCAGCTCTACGACGTCGTCGCCGAAGGCGAGATCGAGCGGGTCCACGCCCTCTCCTCGTGGAGCGCGCGCGCCATGGCCAAGGTCTTGCCCGTGCCGGTTCAACGGTTCGCGCCCTTCGACGTGGGCTCCCTCGAGGCGCTGGGCGGGGCTCCCGGCGAAGCGGACCCGTCCGCGTCGCGCTACCTGCTCTGCACCCTCGACGCAAGGAGCGGGCTCGCTCGCAAGAACCCCGAGGGCGTCCTTCGCCTCTGGCGCCGGGTCGAGGCCGACTTCCCCGATCACTGGCTGGTGCTCAAGTGCACCGACCTGCGCGACCTCGCGTCGGCCGAGCTGCTGGACCTGGTGGACGGATCGCCGAGGACCCGGCTGATCGACGACCACCTGGACGATCGGGCGTACGTCGACCTGCTCACCCACTGCGACGTGTTCGTCTCCCTGCACCGGTCCGAAGGAATGGGTCTCACGCCGATCGAGGCCGGCCTCTTCGGACTCCCGGTCGTCTACACCAACTACGGCGGCCCGACCGACTTCCTGGAGGAGCGCTTCTTTCCCGTGTCCTACTCGCTGGTGCGCGTGGGCGACAGCTCGACCGACGACGGACCGTACGACCTCGAGGCGCTCTGGGCCGAACCGGACCTCGACGACGCGGAGCGCCAGCTTCGCCGAGCACTGGCCACGGTCGAGGACGGATCTCCGGTGGCCCTCCTGGTCGACCAGAAGCAGCTGAAGGAGAACATCCTGACGGCCCAAGCCGAGGTGGTGGCGACGGCGCAGCGCCTGCTCGACCTCGCCGCCCTCGAGGTGCCCACGCTCGATCGAGAGCTGGAGGTGCACCTGGAGTACGCGGTGGCGCCGCTGGTCGACGAGCCTCTGCCGGCGCCCAACCGCTTCGTCTACGTCGTGGTCGCCTCGATGTGGCGCGTCTACCAACTCCTGCCCCGTTGGATGCGCCGCCAGTTCAACCTGACTCTCATCAAGCTGCACCAGCAGGGGCCGCGGTCGTAGCGAGACGGGCCAGTGAGCGCGTGACCATGGGCCTGGCGTCGACAGGCCGGCGCGGGGCGGTGGGTAGTCTCGGTCCAGGGTGTCGCGCGGCGGTCCGGATCGGACCGCCCGGGTCCGGGCGAGAGGGCTGATGAGCAGAGACGTCGACGACGCTCCGTCGACCGCCACGGGCCTGCCCGTGGGGTGGAACGAGACGGCGACGGACTACGAGCGCGACGCCACGTTGGCCGATGTGGTGGCCGCGAGGGTCGCCGAGCGTCCCGACGCAATCGCGATTGAGGACCGCAACCGGGCTCTGACGTACGCGGATCTGGACGAGTGGGCCAGCGAGGTCGCCCGTCGGCTCGCGCCGCACATCGACGCCGTGGATCAATGCGTGGGCGTCGTGGCGCACCGCTCGGTTGAAGCGGTCGTGGCCCTCCTGGCCATCGTGAAGGCCGGCGCGGCGTACGTGCCGCTGGACGCCGCATTGCCCGCAGAACGGTTGCGCTTCATGATCGCGGACTCGTCAGCGCGAGCAGTCCTGGTGACGTCGGCACTTCGCGAACGGACGGCCGGCCTCGCCGATCGTCCGGTCGTCCTGATCGATCAACGGGACGGGGTCGCATCGACGGATCCGACTCTTTCGGGGATCCGGCCCGCCGTCGGACCGCAGTCGCTGTTGTACGTCATGTACACGTCCGGGTCCACCGGACGACCCAAGGGGGTGGCCATTGAGCACCGGGGGGTGCTCCGGTTCGTGCGGGGCGCCCACTCGGTGATCCCGCGCCCCGGCGACGCGGTGCTGCACGTCGCGCGAATCGGGTTCGATGCCTCGGCGTTCGAAATCTGGGGAGCGCTGTGTAACGGTGCGCGCCTCGTCGTTGATGACGCGCTGCGGTTCGACCCCCACGAGGTGGGCAGAACCATCGAGGATCACGGCGTGACCGTCGCGATGTTCTCGACCGGGGCCTTTCACCTCATGGTCGATGGCTCGTTGGAGAGCCTGCGCGGTGTGCGCACGGTGTTTGCGATCGGAGACGTGCTGTCGCCGGGGCACGCGGCGCGGGCGCTGGCGACTCACCCCGCGACCACGCTCATCAACACCTACGGGCCCACGGAAACCACCATTGCGGCGTCGCTCTACCGGGTGGGCGACCTGGAGCCGGGCCGGTCGGTTCCCATCGGCCGGCCGCTCGCCAACACCCAGCTCTACATCTTGGACGACCGGCGCATGCCGGTGAAGTCGGGGGAGAAGGGTGAGCTGTTTGTCGGGGGCGACGGAGTCGCTCGGGGCTACCTCGGGCTTCCTGACGTGACGGCCGAACGATTCGTGCCCAACCCTCTTTCAAACGACCCACGGGACCGGATCTACGCGACGGGCGACGTCGTACGTCTCTTGCCCTCCGGGGACCTCGAGTTCCACGGCCGGCTTGACCACCAGGTGAAAATCCAGGGCTATCGCGTGGAGCCGGCCGAGATCGCGGCGGTGTTGAGCGGGCATCCGGACGTGCTGGCGGCCGAGGTCTTGGTGAGTGAGGGCCCGAACGACGGCAAGCGGTTGATCGCCTTCGTCACCACTCGCTACGACATGGACCCCGGACGGCTTCGTCGCTACCTTGGACGCCGACTCCCGGAACACATGGTGCCGTCCGAGATCGTGCCGGTCGAGCACGTGCCCCAGACAGACATCGGAAAGCTCGATCGCGAGGCTCTCGCCGGTCTGACCTCGCGCCGACCGGGTCGCCCTCCAGCCACCGCGAACGAGGAGCTGGTGGCCCGTCGGTGGGGCCAGGTCCTGGGCGTCGGCGAGGTCTCAGCTGTTGACGACTTCTTCGATCTCGGGGGTGACTCGCTCCTGGCATTGCACGTGCTGGCCACGCTCGCCGGTGACACGGGCGTCGAACTCCCGCTGCGCGTCGTGTTCGAAGATCGTACGGTCGAGGCCCTCGCCCGACGACTCGAACTCGGGCCCTCACCTGGCGCGAGCGGGGACGAGGGGTGGCCGGCGCTGGTCGCCGGTTGGGCGGGCCCCCAGGCGCCCGCCTCGGTAGTGCAAGCCCAGGCCTGCTTCGTGGCGGAGCTGGCGGAGGACGCGCTGCCCTACCAATCGAACGCGGCGCTCAACTTCCGCGGCTCGCTCGACGTGGTCGCATTGGAGCGAGCCCTCCAGAGCGTCGTTGATCGTCACGAGATTCTCAGGTCCACCTTTCCCAAAGTTCGCGGGGTGCGGATGATGCGAGTCCACCCCGACTACTCGGTGAGACTCGAGGTGGTCGATCTGCGGCAGGCGCCCGACCCTCAGGCCGCCATGGAGGTCGTGCGGGCTCAGCGTCTGGCGCAGCGGCTCGAACCGCAAGAACTGCCGTTGGTCAAGTGGACGCTGGTGCGCTTGGCCGATGACTTCTCCACGTTGCTGCAGGTTGAGCACCACGTGGTGCACGATGGCTGGTCCTTCGTCTCGTTGATCGGGGAGATACTCGCGACCTATCAGGATTTCGCAGCCGGAGCCGAACACGACGCTGCCCCGGAACCGATTCAGTACGGCGACTTCGCCGCGTGGCAGAACGCCCTTTCTGACACCGAGGTCGGCCGACGTCAACTCGAATTCTGGCGCGGCGCCCTGGCCGGCATACCAGAGGCTCCCGTGCTGCCCGGCGACCGGATGACGCCGAACGAGCGCACCTATCGCGGGACGTCGCTCCGCCGCGAACTGTCCGCGGAGCTTGTCGACCGCATTCACCGGCGTGCCGCACGCGTCGGCGCCACACCATTCATGGTGACACTGGCGGCCTACGTGGTGCTGCTCTCGCGCCTGGGAGACGTCGACGAGGTGGTCGTGGGATCGGGGCTCGCGAACCGCCGTCTCGCGGGCACCGCGGATCTTCTTGGAATGTTCGTCAACTCGGTCGTACTTCGCGTGGACCTGTCGGGCGACCCCGGCGTGGATGAACTGCTCTCCCGCGTGCGCGCCGCCTGTCTCGCCGCGTACGCCAATCAAGAGCTGCCGTTTGAAGAAGTGGTGCGTCAGCTGGCTCCACCTCGTCGTGTGGGCCACAACCCCTACTTCGACCACTTCTTCTCGTTCCACGACACGCCGGGGGAATTCGTGAATGTCGAGGGGCTCGAGGTCGAGGTCGTCGATGTCCTCTCTAACGGCTCGGCTAAGGCCGACCTCAACGTGATTGTGGTCAACCAGCGCGGGCGAGGAGCAACGTCAGACCGGCCCGACGGCCGGGAGTTGACCGTGATATGGGAGTACTCCAGCGACATCCTCGACGAATCGACCAGTGAGCGATGGTTGACGGCGTACCTGTATGTCCTCGACCAGCTGGTCAGTTCGGGCAATCCTCGGATCTCGGAACTGGAGTTGGCGACGCCCGCCCAGCGGCGCGAACTCGTCCGCGTGCAGCCGGCGTCGTACGAGCGCGATGCGTCGGTCTATCAAGTTTTCACCGACCGGGTTCGCGAACGACCCGACTCGATGGCGCTGTCGGCGGGTGCGACGCGCCTGACGTACGACGACTTGGACCGCGCGGCCACGCGCTTGGCTCGGCAGCTGGCGAGTCTTGGCGTCGGGCGAGGGGTCCGGGTGGGCGTCACCGACGACCGGACGCCCGCCACGGTGGTCACCCTGCTCGCTGTCTTGCGCGCCGGGGGCTGTTACGTGGGCCTCGACCGGACGTGGCCAGAATCGCGTCTGGAACGTATTCTCACCGACGCGCAGGTCCGCGTGGTCTGCGACACCGGCACGGAGGCCCGTCCCGTCCCGCGCCAGGTGGCCACCGTGCTCGACGTCGGGGCGGACGGACACGGCCGAGTACGACGTGAGCCGTTGACCCGGCCGGTGGCCCCCACGTCGCACGCCCGCGCATCCGATGTCGCCTACGTGTCGTTCACCTCCGGCTCGACCGGCGAACCCAAGGGGGTCGAGGCCCTGCACCGCGGTGTCGTGCGGCTCGTGCGGGGGAGTGATTATGCGACGATCTTGCCCTCCGACTCCGTGCTCCACGCCGCGCCGCTGGCCTTTGATGCTTCGACCTTCGAGATCTGGGGGGCGCTGCTCAACGGAGCCAGACTCGTGCTGGCCCCGTCCGGGCCACTCGCGATGGCCGAACTCGCCCACGCACTGACTGACCAGTCGGTGACCACGGCGTTCTTCACCACGGCCATCTTCCATCGTCTGGTCGATCATGAGCTCGGGGCTCTGGCGTCACTGCGCTTGGTTCTGGCGGGCGGGGACGTCCTGTCGCCGGCCCACGTCAACCGGCTCCTCGACGCCCTGGATTCCACGGCGGCGTTCATTGCCTGCTACGGACCGACTGAAGGAACGACCTTCTCGTGCTGCCACGTTCTTCGTCACGGGGACCATGTCGGGTCCACCGTGCCGATCGGCCGGGCCATCGCCCACTCGTCGGCCGTGGTGGTCGACCGCGCCGGGCGTCTCGCGCCCGACGGCGTCGCGGGCGATCTGTGGATCGGCGGAGACGGCGTGGCGCGAGGTTACGTCGGTCGACCGGATCTGACCGCCGAGCGATTCTACGAGAATCCCTTCGGTGGCGGGCTCGGCGACCGGATCTACCGGACCGGTGACCGCGTGCGGCGCCGCACCGACGGTGCGCTGGAGTTCCTCGGCCGGGTCGACCGGCAGGTGAAGATTCGGGGCTTCCGCGTGGAGCCGTCCGAGACCGAGGCGGCGTTGCTCGCACACCCGCGTGTGGGCGAGGCGTTCGTCGTGCCCTGGGTCTTCGGCCGAGACGACCGGCGACTGGTGGCCTACGTGGCGGCCGCGCGGGCGGAGGGCCCACGGCCCTCAGACGGTGAGCTCGCCGAGTTCGTGGCGGACCGGTTGCCCTCGTACATGGTGCCCGCCCGTTTCGTGTGGGTCGGCGAACTCCCCCTGCGTCCCAGCGGCAAGGTTGACGTCAGCCGGCTGCCCGAGCCCACCTCCACCTGGTTCACCGCGGACCCGTCGCATCCGGAGACGGACCTGGCGGACCTCGTGGTGCGCCACGAGGTCGGCTCGAGTTCGCTCGAGAAGACCCTGGTGGCGCTGTGGCAGGAGGTGCTGGGCGTGCGTGACGTCGGCCTCGACGACGACTTCTTCGACCTCGGGGGACACTCACTGCTCGCGGTCGAGCTCTTCGCCGCCATCGAGCGCACGACGGGTGCCCGGCTGCGCCTGGCCACCATCTTCGAGGCGCCGACGGTGTCCGCACTGGCGCGGGTCTTGCACTCGGACGGCTGGGATGTCGCAATCGGGTCCCTCGTCGCCCTCACGCGCTCGGGCTCTCGCCCGCCCCTCTTCGCGGTCACCGCGGGCGATGGCAACGCCGCGGGTTTCGGACCGCTCGCGCGCCGGCTCGGTCCGAACCAGCCCTTCTACGTCCTGCAACCATTCGGCCTGGATAGCGCCGCCCCCCTCCACCGCAGCGTGGAGGCGATGGCCCGTCACTACGTGCGCGCAATCCGCCGGGTGCAGCCCCACGGTCCCTACCTGCTCGGGGGCCGGTGCTTCGGTTCCCTCGTCGCCTACGAGGTCGCCCACCGGCTCGAGTCAGCGGGCGAGACGGTCGCTCTGCTGGCCTCCATCGATTCGGGTGGACCGCTCTGGCGGACCCGCCGCCTCGCCAACGGCGTCGTCTACGACCCCGCGATGAACGAGGCGCGGGTGCAGGCGCTCGATGAGGGTTTCGACGTCGGACCAGTGTTTCGCGACCGAGCGGCGGCCGACGACTTCGTGGCGTGGTTGCTCGAGCCGGTGGGCGAGGCCGGCGACGTGAGCCGCTACGTCCACGCCGCGTTCCTGGCGCGACCCGACCTCCAGCGCGCCTATACCCGCGGTGATGGTGAGGTCGACGTCGAGGGGCTGATGGGGTGGGCGTGGATGAGCGGGCGTCGCGAGATGGGCATTCAGGCGTCGCTCCTAGGGACGCGCCCCGAAGGAGTTGGCCGCTCAACGGGGCACCGACCCGTGCGTTCGTCGATGCGCCGCGCCCGTGATCGCACGCTGGATTGGGTCAACTTCGTCACGGCTGGCCGGATCACGCGCTTGGCGCGGCGCCGCGGCGACGACGTCCTCAGCGTTGCGGGCCAGAACGCCGACCGATATCGCGCGGGACGACTTCGCGCGCCCGTGGTGCTGCTGCACGCGTCAGGTGAGCACTTTGCCCACCAGCGCATGGAGTTCGCCAAGTGGTACGGACTCGAGGTAGACCGGATCGACCATCGCGTGGTCGAGGCGACCCACCACGGCATGCTGCGTGAGCCGGCAGTCGCCGACCTGGCCCGAACGCTGGAGCGCTGCATCGACGAAGCCCTAGCCGTGACCGGATGGCCGACGCATCCCTGACCGTGGCCCTGCCGCCCGGTGACGCAGTCCAGGTTGACCTGTGGCGGGTCGATCTGGACGCGGTTTCCGACGAGACCGCCCGACGGCGCGGTGCCACCCTGTCGCAGGAGGAGAGCCGTCGGGCGTCGCGGCTACGTTCCGGGCAAGGGGCGCGTCGCTGGATTGGCGCCCGCGGGGCGCTGCGCGAAATCCTGGCGCACTATCTCGACGTCGGGCCCGCGATGTTGACGTTCGCCGAGAGCGAGGCGGGCAAGCCAATCCTGGCCACCGACCCGGAGCTTCGATTCAACCTGGCGCACTCTGGCGGCGTCGCTCTGGTCGGCGCGGCGCGCGGACACAGTGTCGGCGTTGACGTCGAGCGGCTCCGCGACGGCCTCCACGAGCTCGATGTGGCCCGGCGCATCCTCGGCGATCTTGCCGCGGCCACTCTCGCGGTTCTGGATCCAGCGGCCCGAACGGCAGCCTTCTTCCAACTTTGGGTGCGCCACGAGGCCGCGGTCAAGTGCCGGGGAGTGGGGCTCGTCGCGGCAGTGGGCACCGACGTCGCCGCGGGCCTGCGGGTCGGCGATGTGGCAATCGGCAGTGGGTACGCCGCCGCCTGGTCGCTCGACGCCGGTGCGTCGACCGCGGTGACGACGTCGCTCCGAGACTGGATCACGTAGCCGCGCCAATCGGAGTGTTGCGCCTGGTGGGATTGCTTGTTCGGTCGCTGCAAGTGGTGAGCCCCCGGAGCGAAGCAGCCAAGAACCTGCGAACACTGATCATCGCCTTGATTCCTCGCTAGGAGATCTCCGCGACGTCCCGGATCTGGAGCGCCATCAAGATTCAGATCACCTTCGCCGCCCACGGTCGGATGATCCTCGATACGTATTCGTAGAGCGCTGGCCCTGCGTCATCACTCACGTCACGCGGCGCGTCCCGCCGGTCCCTTCCGGCCACCGATTCCCGCAGTGTCGAAACGAAGGTGGAGTGGTACCGAAGAGGGTGGAGCCACGGCGCCGTGCTCGGCGCCATCATTCCGTTCGCCGGGTGATACCGCGCGGCGTTCTCGATTCGACGACCGCGACTGGGGTGCAGTTGCGGATCAGCGGTTGCCCTGGGCGGCTCCCGGCCGCTCCACCATCTCCTGGAGTTGACGCACGACGTCGGCGGGCGCGGGCATCGCTCGGATCCGTTCACGGATCTCCTGGGACGCCGTTCGGAATGCCGAGTTCTCGAGCAGTTGTTGAATGGACAGTGCGACCGTCGCCGTTGTGATCTGTTCTGGTTCCAGCACCAGGCCCGCACCGGACCGGCGCAGACCCTCCGCATTAAGGAACTGGTCGCCCCCCATGGGCAGTCCGAGGGCCGGCAGTCCGGCGGCCAAGGCTTCCAGCGTGGTTCCACCCCCGCAGTGGTGCACGACTGCGCTGACGTGGGGCCAGATCGATGCTGGCGCCACGAAATCCACGACCTGCACATGGTCCCCCAGCGCGCCGAGCGCCCCGGGATCTCCCGTGCGGCCCGTCGAAACGATTCCGTCGACGCCCACCGATGCGAAGGCGTCGATCACTGTGCGCAGGGCGTGAATCGGGAAGACGACCGTGCCTAGAGTCAGGTAGACGAGCGGGCGGCTGCGAGGTCGAGCCACCCAGTTGCTCGGCGCGTCGGAGGCTCGGTCGGGTGATCCCGTTCGCATGAAGACTCGTCTCGGCAGGCGCTCGGTTTCCGGATCTCGCAGACCGGGGGGCCACGTCTCGACGTACGCCTGTCCGGCGAACGCGTCCACGCACGGTTCGTGTCCGCCGAGCCTCCGCCAAACCATGTCGAGGCGCCTGGCCATATCCGGGAACTGGGGTGGCGGGTGGTCCTCCCCGCCCCTCATCGGGCGGGGCCATCCCCGGCCCACGGCGTGGCGCACGACGGGAATCCCTCGAAGGCCCCCCGCCAACGCCGCGCCAAAGTCCCCCGAGTCAAAGACGATGAGGTCCGGGCGTTCTCCGTCGAGAATGGGCGCCAGGGACGCCGCGACGGCGGCGGGCAGCACTTCGCCGTACATCGCCGCCCCGAAACGCCACAGTTCAGCGGGCGGGAGCGTCGCCAGCTGCGGGTACCGGCGACGAGTCTCCTCCTCCGCCCACGCAATGGATGGGCCGACTCGCTGGGTGGCGAAGCCGCGAGCGGCCAGCTCCTCTAAGACGGGCGCGTCCGTGCCGAAGGTGACCGAGTGGCCGGAATCGACCATCGCCGTCGCTAGCGGAATGAGCGGGAAAGCATGACCGAAGGATGGTCTGCAAGAAAACAAGACGCGCACGAGACCCTCCCCACGCCGCGCTTGGCAGACGATTGGTTGTCAGACTACTGCGGCGGAAGGTCGTTGGGATTCCGCCGAATTGAGGGTCTGGCTTCGAGTGCGCGGTTCATCCAAGCCCCGTGACAGCAGTCGAATGGAAGCTGAACTGTGGGCAGTTCGCGATGGCATCTCCAACACGATTCACCGTGTCGGTACCGGGCCCCGAGATCGGTGCCTCTCGCCATGTGCGACGAATCTCATCAAGAACTCTTACGCCAGCCCGGACGCGTGGTCGTTGCTGGGCCGACCGGTCGGCTCAGAACAGACTGATCAGGTCGACGCGCTCCATGATCTCGTCGGTCAGCAGCGGGACGACGTCCAGGGCCGTCATGTTCTCGCGAACCTGCGCGGCGATCGACGCGCCGGTAATGACCGTCGAGACGTGGGGGTTCTTCACGCACCAGGCGAGCGAAAACTGCGCCAGGGACACGCCGAGTTCGTCCGCGACGACCTTCAAGTCGGCCACCTTCTTGTTGCGGGCCTCGTCGGTGAGCATGCTCCGGAGCCACTCGTAGCCGGGCAGCGTGGCGCGCGACCCCTCGGGGACGCCCCCGAGGTACTTGCCGGTGAGCAGGCCGGAGGCCAGGGGCGACCAGATGGTCGTGCCGAGCCCGATGTCTTCGTAGAGGCGCGCGAACTCCTTCTCCACCTTGCGCCGGTGCAGGATGTTGTACTCGGGCTGTTCCATCACGGGCTTGTGCAGGTGGTGGCGCTCGGCGACGTCGTAGGCCGCGCGGATCTCGTCGGCCGTCCACTCCGAGGTACCCCAGTAGAGGGCCTGGCCGCGGTCGACCATGTCGCTCATCGCCCAGACGGTCTCCTCGATCGGGGTGTTCGCGTCGGCCCGGTGGCAGAAGACGAGGTCGACGAAGTCCAGGCCCAGCCGCTCGAGCGAGCCGGTGATCGCCTGGCTGAGGTACTTGCGGTTGAGGGTGTTGCGCATGTTGACCATGTCGTGGATGCCCCAGAACAGCTTGGTCGACACGACGTACTCGTGGCGCTTCCAGCCGAGTTCGCGGAAGGCCGCGCCCATGACCCGCTCGGACTCGCCGCCGGCGTAGGCCTCGGCGTTGTCGAAGAAGTTGACCCCCGCCTCCCGGGCCGCGGCCAGGCACTCGGCCGCCTGGTGGGCCGTCTCGATCTGGTTCTTGTTGGCGAAGGTGACCCAGCTGCCGAAGGACAGGACGCTGACCTTGAGACCCGAGCGACCCAGTCGCCGATACTCCATCGCTGCCATGAACTCTCCTTTGGGCCGGGGCCGCGTCACGCGGCGGGTTTGCGGGGCACCTCGGGCCACTCGTCGAAGGAGACCGGCGCGGCGTCGCCGGAGCGGCGCACCAGCAGGACCACACCGACGATCGCGGCGAAGACCACCGCGAGCATCGACAGCTTGACGAGTGCCTTGAGCGCGCCCACGAAGGTTGAGGTTAGCGGGGGCCACCTGGACTCCGGCGCGGCCGAGCCGGTAGCATGGCGTGATGGTGACACTCTCGAGCGTCGAGCTACTCCTGACGTAGGGCGGGCCCCACCTCGCCCCACGCCCCCGCGACCGCGGGGGTTTTTTGTTTCCCGCGTTCGAGTCGTCGAAAGGAAGAGTCGTGGAGCGCAATCCCCAGCAGCCCAGTCCCATGGCGTTCAACAAGTACCGCGCGACCGTGCCGGTCGACCTGGCCGACCGCAGCTGGCCCGACCGTCGACCGACGGCCGCCCCGCGCTGGTGCAGTGTCGACCTGCGTGACGGCAACCAGGCCCTGATCGACCCCATGGACCTGGAGCGCAAGCACGCGCTGTTCGTGCAGTTGGTCGACATGGGCTTCAAGGAGATCGAGGTGGGCTTTCCCGCGGCCTCCCAGCCCGACTTCGACTTCGTGCGCCTGCTGATCGAGAACGACCTGGTGCCCGACGACGTGACCATCCAGGTGCTCACCCAGTGCCGCGACGACCTGATCCGGCGCACCTACGAGTCGCTGCGCGGCGCGCGGCGCGCCATCGTGCACTTCTACAACTCGACCTCGGTGCTCCAGCGCCGGGTGGTCTTCGGGCTCGACCGGGACGGCATTACGGCCATCGCCCGCGAGGCGGCCCGGCTCTGCCGGTCACTGGAGTCCACGTCGCCCCAGACCGACTTCTCCTACGAGTACTCGCCGGAGAGCTTCACCGGCACCGAGCTCGACTACGCCGTCGAGGTCTGCGACGCGGTCATCGAGGCCATCGACCCGACGCCCGAGCGACCCCTCATCATCAACCTGCCCTCGACTGTCGAGATGTACTCGCCCAACCTCTACGCCGACGCCGTCGAGTGGTTCTCGCGCCACGTGGGCCGCCGCGACGCCGTCGTCGTGTCGCTGCACCCGCACAACGACCGGGGCACCGCGGTGGCCGCCGCCGAGCTGGGCGTGCTGGCCGGCGCCGAGCGGGTCGAGGGGACGCTCTTCGGCAACGGGGAGCGCACCGGCAACGTCGACCTGGTGACCCTGGCGCTCAACCTCTTCAGTCAGGGGGTCGACCCCGAGCTCGACCTGAGCGACATCGACAAGGTGCGCCACGTCGCCGAGTACGCCAACCGCCTGCCGATCCACCCGCGCCACCCCTACGTCGGCGAGCTGGTCTACACCGCCTTTTCCGGGTCGCACCAGGACGCCATCAAGAAGGGCATGGCCGCGGTCGGCGACGACTACGACCTCTGGGAGGTGCCCTACCTGCCCATCGACCCCAAGCACACTGGGCGTACCTACGAGGCCATCATCCGGGTCAACTCCCAGTCCGGCAAGGGCGGCGTGGCCTACGTGCTGCACCAGGAGCACGGACTGGACCTGCCGCGATCGATGCAGGTGGAGTTCTCCCAGCGCATCCAGGAGCTCACCGAGGCCTCGGGCACGGAGATCTCGCCGGCCGAGATCTGGGACGTCTTCACGACGACCTACCAGCCGGAGAATCCGACGATCCAGCTGCTCTCCAGCGAGGTCACGGCCGACCAGCACCAGACCCGCATCGTCGCCCAACTGGTGGTCGACGCCCAGCACGTCACGGTCCAGGGCGAGGGCAACGGACCGATCGACGCGCTGATGGCCGGGCTGCGCGAGTTGGGCGTGGACTTCACCGTGCGCGACTACCACGAGCACGCCCTGACCGCCGGCTCCGCCGCGTCGGCCGTCGCCTACGTGGAGGCCCAGGGCGCCGACGGCGCGACCTGGTGGGGGGTCGGCATGAGCTCGTCCATCCTCGACGCGTCGTTGGAGGCCGTGGTGTCCGCGGCTAATCGTCGCCGTTAGCGCCCGCGCCCCGTAAACTGGGCCGATGTCCTACGCCGCCGTCAGCGCCTCGCTGGGGTGGCTGGCCGTCCTGGCCGGGGTCGTCGGCACCTACGCCCAGTTCCGCCGGGTGTCCACCCTGGGCGTCGCCGGGGTCTCGCTGGCCACCTGGTCCCTCTTCGCGCTCATGGGCTGCTTCTGGATCTCCTACGGGTTCGCCGCCCACTCGGCCCAGGTCACCGCCGGCAGCCTGATCATCCTGCCAATGCAGGCGGCGATCGTGTACCGCCTGCGACCGTGGGAGCGCTGGGGCGTCCTGGTGCGGGCGCTCGGCGCCTTCGTGGCGTGCTGCGTGGTGCCCACCGTCCTCCTCGGCTGGGCCGGCGGCGTCTACGGCACCGGCGTGGCCATGACCATCAACCGTCTGCCCCAGCTACTCGAACTGGTGCGCCACCCCGACGCCTCCGGGGTGTCGGCCGGCACGTGGTACTTGGGCGTCGCCGGAGCGCTCTGCTGGGTCCTGTACTACACCGGCGCCCACCTGTGGGCGGCCCTCGTCTCCACGGCGGTGGCCGGCCTGGCCAACCTGGTCATCGCGCTGCTGACCTCCTGGCGCCACGCCCAGGGTCCGCGGCCGTGGGCCGTCGACGAGGCGTACGCCGTCTAGCCTCCGGCCGCTAGGTGCGCAGCACCACGTTGAGCGGTTCGGCGCCCGCGCGCAGCCGGGCGATCTGCTCGTTCACCAGGCGAGCCATCCGCGGCTGCATCGCGGTCGTGGCGCCGCCGACGTGCGGGGAGATGAGCACGTTGGGCAGCGTCCACAGCGGGTGGCCGGCCGGGAGCGGCTCGGGCTCGGTGACGTCGAGGGCCAGGCGCAGCCGGCCCCTGCGCGCGTGGGTCACCAGCGCCTCGGTGTCAGCGACCGGTCCGCGCGCCACGTTGACCAACAGCGCGCCGTCGCGCATCCTGGACAGGAACGAGTCGTCGACCATGTGGCGCGTCGAGTCGTCCAGGGGCACCGCGACCACGACGACGTCGCTCTCGCCGAGGAGCCTCGGCAGCTCGGCGTGGTCGAAGACCTCGCCGCGCTCGTCGTGGCGCGCCCGTCGGGCCACCCGGGTGACGGTCGTCTCGAAGGGCGCCAGGCGGGCCTCGATCGCGCGCCCGACGCCGCCGTAGCCCACGAGGAGCACCCGGCGGTCGGCCAGGCTCGGGCGCACCTGGTAGGACCAGCGACCGGCCGCCGCGGCCCGGACGAACTCCGGCAGGCCGCGCAGTGAGGCCAGGATGAGCGCGACGGCCAGCTCGCTGGTGGAGGCCTCGTGCACGGAGGCGGCGTTGGCGTAGACGACGCCGGGCGGCAGGACCGCGACCACGCCGTCGTAGCCGAGCTGCTGGCTCTGCACCAATCGCGTCGCCACGTCGGCCAGGCGCCCCAGCGCGGTGAGCTGGCCCCCGTAGGGCGGCACGACCAGGTCAATGCGCGTCCGCGGCGCCTTGCGCTTCATGTCCCACTCGAGCAGGTCGACGCCGACCGGCGGCACCCCGAGGGCCTCGCGCAGCGCCCGGTCGGGCACGGAGACGACGAGGGCGCTCACGCCGGCGAGCCTACCGAGCCGGGCCGTTCACCGGGGTCTAGCGTCGCGCCCACTTTCGCTCGCGTCGGTAGAGCGTGGGCAGGTCGGTGCGTCGCGCGGCGTAGAGTTCGGCGGCGTCGGTCCGGGGGGTGAAGACCTCGCCGCGCGGCGCGTGGTCGGCGATGTCGTCGAAGGTGAGCCGGCCCCGAGCGACGACCGCGACGAGCGCCGCGCCGCGCAGCTGGGCGACCATCGGCTGGGGCACCTGCTCGACGCGCCGGTCCAGGGTGTCGGCGTAGATCTGGCACCACAGGGACGACTGCGCGCCGCCGCCGAGCAGGCGCAGCGGCTCCAGCCGGCGACCGGTGAATCGCTCCACGTAGCCGAGCAGCCAGGCGCTGTTGGCCGCGACGCCCTCGAGCACCGCGCGGGCCAGGTCGGCGCTGGTGGTGGTGACGGCCAGCGACGAGAACGCCGCGCGCACCCGCTTGTCGTCCACCGGCGAGCGTTCGCCGGCCAGCCACGGCGCGAAGGTGACGCCGCGCGCCCCCGGCGGCGACGTGGCGGCCAGCGCGGTCAGCTCGTCTAGGTTCGGGGCGGGCCCGGTCACCGTCACCAGGTCGCGCAGCCACTCCAGGGCCTTGCCGCCGGTCTCCTGGTTGTTGATGACCAGGTAGGAGTCGTTGGACAGGCCGGGTGCCGCGACGATGGAGTGCAGGGCGTCGGTCTTCTTCGCAGGCACCGGGCAGCTGATCCACGAGGTGGTGGACAGGGCGAGGTGGGTGTCGTAGAGCCGGGTGGCGCCCGCGCCGACCGCGGCCGCGTGCAGGTCGGGCATCCCCGCGACGACCAGGGCGTCGTCGGCGAGGCCCAGCTCGGCCGCCACCGACGGCTGGACCGGGCCGACCACCGCGCCGAAGGCCAGCAGGGGCGGCAACCGAGCCAGGTCGATCCCCACCAGGCCGGCCAGCTGGGCGTCGTACTCGAGTCGCCCGAGGAACCGGTTGTCGGTGAGCCACGCCGCGAGGCGCGAGGCGTGGGTGGCCGAGGCCACGCCGGTGAAGCGCATGGTGAGGTAGTCGACCGGCTCGAGGAACCAGCGGGTGCGCGCGACGAGCTCCGGCTCGACCCGGGTCAGGTAGAGGATCTGGCCGATCGGGTCGGCCCCCGCGGTCGAGGGCGCGCCGCCGGTGCGGCGCACGAAGCGCGCGACGGTGCGCGGGTTGTAGCCCATCGCCGGCCCGCCGATCGCGCGGCGCACGTGGGCCCCGCCGCGCGTGTCGAGCCAGGTGAGGCAGGGCCCGGTCGGCTCGCCGTTGGCGTCGACCGGGACCGTCGACGCGTACTGGCCGGTGACCGCCACGGCGCCCACCCGCCCGGCGGGGACCTCCGGTCGCGCCAGGAGTCGCCGGGCGGCCGACACCACCAGCGTCCACCAGAGGCCGGCGTCCTGCGTGGCCGCGCCGTGGGCGTCGAAGTGGGTGTCGACGCGGTGGTGCTCGAAGGCCACCACCTCGCCGGTCGAGGTCACCAGGCCGACCTTGGGCCCGCCCGTCCCCAGGTCGACGCTGAGGACCAGGTCGTCGTTCACGGGGCCGGTACGGCCGACTGCGCGTCCATCAGGTCGCTCATCACGGCGCGGATGAACTCGTCGGCCTCGGGCGAGTGCCCGCCCGTCACGCCGCCGTAGATCGCCCCGGAGCGCGCCGCCTCGTCGCGGTGCTCGAGCGCGTAGGCCACCGCGTCGGCCAGGTCCCCGGCCCAGCGCTCGGCCACCCCCGGCTGGGTCTGGGGCCGCGTCACCGCCATGTGCAGCGCGTTGGGGTACTGCTGGCCGTTGAGCCGCCAGCCCCGGGTGCGCAGGAAGTCGTTCACGTGGTACACGTCATACTCGTCCGAGGTGAAGGAGAACAGGAAGGTCGGCGCCCCGAGGATCCGCAGCGACGGGTGGGCGCGCACCGCCCCCTGCATTAGTGCCGACGTGGCGAAGATCTGCGCGGCGTAGCGCCGGTAGCCGGCGCGCCCCAGGCTCACCATGGCGGCCCAGGTGGCTGCCAGCAGGCCGCCCGAGCGCGACCCGTCGATGCCCGGCGAGCAGTACTTGCCGCCCGTCCAGTCGGTCTGGAAGAAGTACTGGGCGTTGCGCAGCGTCCGGTCGGCGAAGCACAGCACGCTGGTGCCCTTGAGGGCGTAGCCGTACTTGTGCGTGTCGGCCGAGAGCGAGGTCACCCCGGGGACGGCGAGGTCGAAGGGCTCGATGGGGTAGCCGAGCTCGCGCCCGAAGGGCAGGATGAAGCCGCCCAGGCAGCCGTCGACGTGCAGGCCGACGCCGCGATCCAGGGCCAGGCGCCCGAGCTCGGTGATGGGGTCGATCGTGCCGTAGCCGTAGTTGGTGGCCGATCCCACCACGGCCACCGTGTCCGCGTCGATGTGGTCGGCTACCCAGTCGAGGTCGACCCGGGTGGTCACCGGGTCGACCGGGGCCACGCGCATCTCCACCCCGAAAAGGTGGCCAGCCTTGGCGAAGGCGGGGTGCGCGGTCTCGGGCTTGATCATGTTCGGACGACCGGTGCGCTGGGCGTTGGCCTCGCGGTAGGCCAGCACGGCGTGGGCGATCGAGCCCGAGCCGCCCGACGTGAGCAGGCCCGCCGGCGCGCCCTCGGTGAGGGCCCCGGCGCCCAGCAGGTCGAGGGTCATCGCGACGACCTCGGCCTCGAACTTGGTGGCGCTCGGGCACATGTCGCGTTGGAGGGTGTTCACGTGGCTGAAGTGCGCGAAGGCCGCGTTGAGGAAGCGGTAGTGGTCGTGGTCGCCGCAGTACATCGTGCCCGAGCACTGGCCGCCCTCCCAGGTGCGGTCCTCGCGCGCGGCGATCTCGTCCATCATGGTCAGGATCGCGGACCGGTCGGTGCCCTCCTCGGGCAGGGTCCGGTGGACCTCGAACTCGTCGGCGTAGGGGAATGCGGCCACGGTGCCTCCTGATCAACGGCTAGGCAGAGCGTAGAGCGGCGCGGGGGACACCCCGGGTCCCGAGGCCCGCGACGGTCAGAGCGACGCGGTGTCGATGTTCGGCGGCCGCCACGGCCAGTCGTCGAGCGCCGCCGCCTCGGCGACCACGCGATTGGCGATGGCCCCGACGCCCTCTACGCAGACCTCGATCAGGTCGCCGGGGGTCAGCCACACCGGCGGCGTCCGGGCGAAGCCGACGCCGCCCGGCGTGCCGGTCGCGATGACGTCGCCGGGTCGCAGCGTGGTGAAGGACGACAGGTACTCCACCGCCCGCGCCACCGAGACGATCATTTCGGCGGTGCGCGCCGACTGCATCACCCGCCCGTTGAGCGTGGTCGTGAGCTCCAGGTCGGTGGCGTCGACCTCGTCGATCGTCACCACGTCGGGCCCGATGGGCATGGTGCCCTCGAAGTTCTTGCCGGCGGTCCACTGGGTGGCCGCGCGCTGCCAGTCGCGGGCCGTGGCGTCGTTCATCACGGCGTAGCCGAAGATCGCGTCGAGCGCCCGGTCGGCGCGGATGTAGCGGCCGCCGGTCCCGATGACGACGGCCAACTCACCTTCGTAGTCAAACCTCGCGGACAGCGCCGGTCGGACCAGGTCGTCGAAGGGCCCCAGCACGCTGCCCGCCCCGCGCACGAACACCTCGGGCCACCGCGGGAGCGCCCGGCCGCCCTCCGCGGCGTGCTCGGCGTAGTTGACCCCCAGGCACAGGATCCGCGGCGGTCGCGGCGTCGCCGCGGCGAAGTCGCCCGGGGCGAAGTCGCGCCCGGGTCGCTGGGCCGCGCGGCGCGCGGCGTCGAGGGCCCGGCTGCCGCCGGCGATGACGCCGTCGAGGCTGGCCAGGCTCTCCTCACCCGTCGCGGCGGCGAGGTCGACGTACCCGTGGTCGCCGCGCACGTGGACGCGCGGACCGCGGTCCGTTCGCATGGTGGCGAAGCGCATCGGTCGACCCTAACCGAGCAGGTGCCCGGCCCCGTCGAAGAGCCCTTCGAGCGACGGGGTGGTCGAGCGGGCCTCGAAGGCCTCGATCTCGTCGCGGTGGCGCCACGTGAGCGCGATGTCGTCCCAGCCGTGCAGCAGCCGCTCGCGCACGAAGGGGTCGAGTTCGAACGGGCGCAACCAGCCGGCGTCGGGCACCTCGACGCGCTGGTGGTCGACGTCCACCACCACCAGGCGCGCGGCGTCCTGCTCCACCAGGGCGGTGAGCTCTTCGACGTCGGCGACCGGCAGGCGCACGACGACCAGGCCCTGCTTCGAGGAGTTGTTGGCGAAGATCTCCCCGAAGGACGGCGCGATCACCGCGGCGAACCCGTAGTCCATCAAGGCCCACACGGCGTGCTCGCGCGAGGAGCCGGTACCGAAGCGCGGACCAGCCAGGAGGATCGAGGCGCCGACGTAGCGCGACTCGTTCAAGACGAAGTCGGGGTCGTCGCGCCACTCACTGAACAGCCCGCGGCCGAAGCCCGTGCGCTCGACGCGCTTGAGCCAGTCCGAAGGGATGATCTGGTCGGTGTCGACGTCCGAGCGCCCCAGGGGCACGGCCCGGCCCTCGACGACGCGCACCGGCTTCACGGCGACACCTCGTGGGGCGCGGCGAAGCGCCCGCGCACGGCCGTCGCCGCGGCCACGGCCGGGGACACCAGGTGGGTGCGGCCGCCGCGACCCTGACGCCCCTCGAAGTTGCGGTTCGACGTCGACGCGCAGCGTTGCCCCGGGCGCAGCTGGTCGGGGTTCATGCCCAGGCACATCGAGCAGCCCGGCTCGCGCCATTCGAAGCCGGCGTCGGTGAAGACGCGGTCCAGGCCCTCGGCCTCGGCCTGGACCTTCACGCGGCGCGAGCCCGGCACGACCAGCGCGCGGACCCCCGGGGCCACGTGGTTCTTCCCGACGACCGTCGCGGCGGCGCGCAGATCCTCGATCCGCGAGTTGGTGCACGAGCCGATGAACACGACGTCCACCGCGAGGTCGCGCACCGGCGTGCCCGGCGTCAGTCCCATGTAGTCGAGCGAGCGCCGCGCCGCGTCGCGCTGGTCGGGGTCGGTGAGCTCGTCGGGCGACGGGATGACGCCGTCGAGCGCCACGACCTGGGACGGGTTGGTGCCCCAGGTCACCGAGGGCACCAGGTCGGCGGCGGCCAGCGTCACCTCGGCGTCGAAGTCGGCGTCCTCGTCGCTGGCGTAGGCGCGCCACCGCTCGACGGCCGCCGCCAGGTCGTCGCCGCGCGGCGCACCGGGACGCGACGCCAGGTAGTCGATGGTGACGTCATCGACGCCGATGAGGCCGGCCCGGGCGCCGGCCTCGATGCTCATGTTGCACACCGTCATGCGTCCCTCCATGGAGAGGTCGGCGATGGCCCGGCCCCGGTACTCGAGCACGTACCCGGCACCGCCACCGGTGCCCAGGCGCGCCACGATGGCCAGCGCGATGTCCTTGGCCGTCACACCGGGCGCCGCGGCGCCGTCGATCGTGACCGCCAGGGTCCGGGAGCGCCGCTGGGGGAGGGTCTGGGTGGCCAGCACGTGCTCGACCTCGCTGGTGCCGATGCCGAAGGCCAGCGCGGCGAAGGCCCCGTGGGTCGAGGTGTGCGAGTCGCCGCACACGATCGTCATGCCCGGCTGGGTCACGCCGAGCTCGGGCCCGATGACGTGGACGATGCCCTGGTTCTCGTGGCCGCGCGCGAAGACGGTGATGCCGAACTGCGCGCAGTTCTCGTCGAGCACCTCGAGTTGGCGCCGCGAGACCGGGTCGTGGACCGGCGTCGAAAGGGGGTCGGTGGGGACGTTGTGGTCGGCCGTGGCCAGCGTGCGGTCGGGGCGGTGGACGCCGCGACCCTGCAGGCGCAGGCCGTCGAAGGCCTGGGGGCTGGTGACCTCGTGGATCAGGTGCAGGTCGACGTAGAGCAGGGGTGGCTCGTCGTCGGGGGTGGCGATGACGTGCTGCGCCCAGATCTTGTCGTAGAGGGTCCGACCGGCCACCTCAGCGCAGTCCGACGATGGTCACGCGCAGGGTGCCCGACGGGGCCTGGTACTCCACCAGGTCGCCCACCGTGTGCGCCAGCAGCGCCGCGCCCAGGGGCGAGGTGGGCGAGGCCACCATGACGCCGTCGGGCTTCTCCTCGATGGAGCCGATGAAGAAGGCCTGGACGTCGTCGTCGGCGTCGCCCTCGTAGACGACCTCGACGATCGTCGCGTGCTGGACGACCTCGGCGTTCTCGTCGCGCTCGACGATCTCGTGGTGGCGGATCAGGTTGTCGATCTGGCGGATCCGCGACTCCATCTTGCCCTGGGCGTCCTTGGCCGCGTGGTAGTCGCCGTTCTCCGAGAGGTCCCCGAGGGCGCGCGCCGACTCGATGGTCCGGGCGATCTCGGTGCGTCCGACGGTGGTGAGGTGGTGGTGCTCGGCCGTGAGCTTGTCGAGCGTCTCTTGGGTGATGCGGTGGATCTCGCCGGCCATGGAGATTCCTCAATTAGGGGACCGGGGGCGATTCTACCGGCCGCGCTTTGCGGGCCTCCCGGTTTGCCCGCGGCGCGTCGCGACGAGCAGACTGGGGGAAAAGGAGAGCGGCCCGATGAGCCACCAGCGCAGCTACCGCGTCGCGGTGATCGGCGGCGACGGCGTGGGGCCGGACGTGACCTCCGCCGCGCTGACCGTGGCCCGGGCGACCGGCGTCGACCTGGTGACGAGCGACTTCGACCTCGGCGCCGCGCGCTACCTGCGCGACGGTTTCGTGCTCGACGACGCGACGCTCGCCGAGCTGCGCGGCTTCGACGCGATCCTGCTGGGAGCCATCGGCCCGCCGGTCGGCGACACCCGCGTGCCGCACGGCGTGTTGGAGCGCGGCCTGCTCCTGGGCCTGCGCTTCGGGCTGGACCTCTACGTCAACTACCGGCCCTTCCGCGGGGTCGCCGGCTCGATCGGCGCGGGCTGTGACTTCGCGATCGTGCGCGAGAACACCGAGGGGCCCTACGCCGGCGAGGGCGGCGTGCTGCGGCGCGGCACGCCCCACGAGGTGGCGACCCAGGGGTCGGTCAACACCCGCTTCGGGGTCGAGCGCTGCGTGCGCTACGCCTTCGAGCGCGCGGGCTCCCTGGCGCGACCACGCCTCACGCTGGTCCACAAGACCAACGTGCTGACCTACGCCGGGGACCTCTGGGCCCGGGTGGTCGACGAGGTCGCCGCGGCCCACCCGGGCGTCGCGGTTGACTACCACCACGTCGACGCGGCCTGCATCTACCTGGTCGAGGACCCGGCGCGCTACGGCGTGATCGTGACCGACAACCTCTTCGGGGACATCCTCTCCGACCTGGCCGGGGCGGTGACCGGCGGGATCGGCTACGCGGCCAGCGCCAACCTCAACCCGGCCACCGGGGCGGCGCTGTTCGAGCCGGTCCACGGCGCGGCCCACGACCTGGCGGGCACCGGTCGGGCCAACCCCCTGGCCGCGATCTCCTCGGCCGCCCTGATGCTGGAGTTCCTGGGGGAGGCCGAGGCCGCGAAGTGGGTGGCGTCCGCGGTGGCAGACTTTGGGGGTGACGTGGCGTCGCTGGGCACCGCCGGAGTGACCGCGCGGATAGTAGAGAGGCTGTAGATGACGTTGACCCCCACCAAGAAGATCTGGATGGACGGCGAAATGGTGGACTGGGACGAGGCCAAGGTCCACGTCCTGAGCCACACCCTGCACTACGGCACCGGGGCCTTCGAGGGCATCCGCGCCTACAAGACCGCTACCGGGCCGGCGATCTTCCGGCTGCGCGAGCACATGGTCCGGCTCCAGCGCAGCACCAAGATCTTGATGATGGACCTCAAGTACGGGGTCGACGAGCTCTGCGACGTGGCGGTCGAGCTGGTGAAGATCAACGACCTCACCGACGGCTGCTACCTGCGCCCGATCGTCTACCTGGGCTACGGGGAGATGGGGGTCAACCCGCTCCTGGCGCCGGTCAACGTGGCCATGGCCGCCTGGCCGTGGGGCGCCTACTTGGGCGAGGGCAGCCTGGACACCGGCGTGCGCATGAAGGTGTCGTCGTGGGTGCGCCACAGCCCCGACGCCATGCCCACCAGCTCCAAGACCAACGGCGGCTACGTCAACGCCAGCCTGGCCAAGGTCGAGGCGATCAAGGCCGGCTACGACGAGGCGATCATGCTGGGCTCTGACGGGCGCGTCAGCGAATGCACGGGCGAGAACCTGTTCATCGTGCGCGACGGGACGATCGTCACGCCCCCGACCTCCCAGGCGGGGGCCCTCAGCGGGGTCACCCTGGCCAGCGTCGTGCACATCGCGCGCGACCTGGGCATCCCGGTGAGCTTCGAGGCGATGCGTCGCGACGACCTCTACGTGGCCGACGAGGCGTTCCTCACCGGCACGGCGGCCGAGATCGTGCCCATCGCCTCGGTCGACGACCGCATCGTGGGCGACGGTCACCCGGGGCCCGTCACCAAGACGATCCAGTCGACGTACTTCCGCGCGGTGCGCGGCGAACTGCCCCAGTACGAGGGCTGGCTCACGCGGGTCTAGCCGCCGACCGGCAGTAGTCTCGTCGCGTGGCCCAGCCGACGTTCGCCCCCGTGCCCGAAGTGGGCCAGGTCGGCCCGACGATGACCACGCCGACACCCGAAATTGGCCGCGCGCCCAAGGCGGGCCTGCTGCGCCCGTCCCGGCCGGTGCCCGGACGCGGGCTGGGCTCGCCGGCCCCCGACGCGGGCTACGCGTTCGGCGTGGCCCACCGCGAGGTCGCCAAGCTGACCTTCGCTGACGAGCACCTGCGCCACGACGTCGAACTGGGCGTCGCCCTGGTCGCGGCCAAGCGGGCCAGCCTGGTGGGGCGCGGGCCCACGCTCGGCGACGTCCGGGTGGCCATGGACCACTTCGGCCTCTCGGGCGTCGCCGCGGTGGACGACGACCTGGCCCGACCCTTCGCCGGCCTGGCCCACAGCTACATCGCCCAGCGGGCCCTGGTCGACGCGGTGGACGCCGCGACACTGCTGGGACCGGGCCCGAAGGCGGTGGCGTAGTGGACGTGGCGTTTGACCTCACCGACGAGCAGCGGGCCTTCCGTGACGTGATGCGCGCCTTCGCCGAGGAGCGCGTGGCGCCCCACGCCGAGCGCCACGACCGGGATCAGACCTTTCCCCAGGAGAGTTTCGACGCGTGCGTCGAGATGGAGCTGCCCGCGCTGTGGGTCCCGGAGGCGTACGGCGGGGCCGGCGCCGACATGGTGACCCAGGCGATCATGGCCGAGGAGCTGGCGCGCGTCTGCGCGTCGACGTCGGTCACGATGCTCATCTCCAAGCTCGGCATGCTGCCGATCCTCAACTTCGCCTCCGAGGAGATCCGGCGCGCCTACCTGCCGCGCATCGCGACCGGCGAGATCCAGGCCAGCTACTGCCTGTCGGAGACCGACGCGGGGTCCGACGTCGCGGCGATGCGCTGCCGGGCGGTGCGCGATGGGGACGACTACGTGCTGACCGGCTCCAAGTACTGGATCACCAACGCCGGCGTCTCGGAGACCTACACCGTCTTCGCCACCACCGACCCGGCGGCCCGGGGCCGGGGGATCACCTGCTTCCTGGTCGAACGGGGCTGGGGCGTGGAGTTCCCCAAGCACGAGGACAAGATGGGTTTGCGCGCGTCCCCGACCGGCGAGGTCGTCCTCAATGAGGTGCGCGTGCCGGCGAGCCACCGCATCGGCGACGAGGGTGAGGGCTTCAAGATCGCCATGCACACCCTCGACCGCTCGCGGCCCACCATCGGCGCCCAGGCGGTGGGCATCGCCCAGGGCTCGATCGACTACGCCGGCCAGTACATGAAGGGCCGCCGGGCCTTCGGTGCCCCGATCGCCGACCTGCAGGGGCTGCGCTTCATGCTCGCCGATATGGCGCTGCGCACCGAGGCGGCCCGCGCGCTCGTCTATCGCGCCTGCGCCGCGATCGACGGCGGCGACCCCGACCAGAACCTCAGTTACCTCGGCGCGGCGGCCAAGGCCTTCGCCTCGGACACGGCGATGAGCGTGGCCACCGACGCCGTCCAACTGCTCGGCGGGTACGGCTTCACCAAGGAATTCCCGGTCGAGCGGTACATGCGCGACGCCAAAATCACCCAGATCTACGAGGGGACCAATCAGGTCCAGCGTGTGGTCATTGCCAAGCATCTGCTGAAGTGAAGGAAGCGGATGCTTGTCGATGACCACGCGCCGGCAGTGAAGGAACGAGGGGTCTGATCGTGACATTGGAGCGCGCATCTGCACCTCGCGGACACCCTTTGCTGCCCGGCGACGTCCAGGAGGAGTATCGGCGGCTGGGTCATTGGCAAGACGTCAATCTGGCGATGCTGGTCGAATCGTGGGCACTTCGTGATCCGGACCGCCTGGCTGTAACCGGCGAAGTCCAGCGCGTCGTCATCGCGAAGCACCTGCTCAAGTAGGCGATCCGGGGACAACGTCGGTCCCATGTCGGCGAGATTGCCGACTTCATCGTTGAAATCAGCGATGGGCCAAGGACAACGGGCCAGTCCCTCGAGCCGATTGGGGCCTTTCACATCCGCCGCGTCGCATTTTCTCAAAGACTCACCGGAGCCGAGGTTAGGATTCTCGCGGCGTACCTCACACCCCCGGCCATGCTGAGGAGGTTGCAATGGCGATTCGACGACGTGGGAGGTTGATTCGACCTCGTGGAGTGACTGGGATTCCCCTCGTCGCGTTGCTCGTGGGGGCGAGTCTCTCAATTGCCATCGTGGGGGCCGTCGGCGTCGCCCAAGCTGGGAGGCTCACACCGCGGGCGTGGAGTCCGAGCGAAGCAATACCGTCCGCCACAACGAGGTACGCACCCACACTCGCTGCGTTCAACGGGGATCTGTACGCGGCGTGGGTCTCCGGTTCCTCCTTCAGTATCTCCTACTCCGCCTTCAATGGATCGAGTTGGTCCAGCCCGGCAGGGGTGCCGTTAGCGCGCGCCAACGACAGCCCGGCCCTGGCCGTGTTCCGCAAGCACCTGTACCTGGCGTGGGTGGGCAACTCGACGGGCAGTCACCTCTGGTTCTCGTCCTTTAACGGAAGCAGCTGGACCACCCAGAAGGCCGTACCCTCATCCAAGACCAACGGCAGTCCGGTGATCGCCGCATTCAACGGCAACCTCGACATTCTGTGGACAGGCAGTTCGGGCAAGTCAATCTCGTACTCGACGTACAACGGCAAGACCTGGGCCGCCCCAGTGACCATCCCAAAGGTGGGCCATCCCCTCGGCGGAGACCTCGCGGTAGCCGTGTTCAAGCAGCAGCTCTTCGTCTCGTGGGTGTGGGTACGAAACGGCCACGACGAGGTCGCGTATGCGACCTTCGACGGGACGACGTGGTCAGCCCCCCAAAGCCTTACACCACCCGTGGGCGCCGTGGGACCTGCCTTCGCGGTTAGCGGCGGTGCTCTCTACTACGCGTGGTCCTCCGCGGTGCTCGGATACTCAACCTTTGACGGCGTGAGCTGGTCGACTCAGTCAACTGTTCCATCCACCACCAGCCAATGGGCACCCGCCCTGGCGACGTACAAGGGGTCTCTGTATTTTGCTTGGGAGACCAACTCCTTTGGTGTTGCGCCGATCGATTACCGTACTGGCCCCTGATTGAATCCTGGACTGGACGATCCGCGATGTAAGGCGCGCGGACGCTAAGAGTCGATCTTGGTCACCCCGCGTGCCGTATTGTCGCTGGCGAGCGCCCACGATCGCCCGTGGAGAGTGGAGTTCCAAAGTTTCCAGCTCGCGTTTCCTTAAGCAACGTCGACCGAGAATCCGAGCGCGATCTGTCGGATCGATGGGATCTGACCTCAGTCGGTCGCGCCACCGTCAACGCTTGGTCGGGCGTGGTCTTGCGGCGCTGCTCTTTTCGATGACGCCGCTTCTGGCAACCGCCGACCACGCCAGCGCCTCGAATGCATCTGCGTCCCAGGTAGTCTCGTACGCAGCTCCACAGCTCGGGTTCGGTGGCTACAACTGGTTCGGGACGGTCCACGAGATTGGCGCGAGCTGGCAGGTCCCGGCTATCTCACCGAACTCGCGATCTGGCGACGCGGCTACGTGGGTGGGCGCACAGAACAACGCGGGCGAATTCATTCAGATCGGCACCGAAGAGGATCGGGGACTCTACTCATCCCCATCCTACGACGCGTTCTGGAGCGATGCCGTCCTCCAGTTCGTACCCCAGTACCTGGGGACGGTGAAGCCCGGTGACACGGTGAAAATGAGCATGGTTCAAAAGGGTTACGGGTGGACGATTCGAGTCGCCGACCGCCGGAGCAGCCTTTACGTCACGAGAGCGATCGACTACGGATTTGAAGACAAGTTCACCCTGGCGGAGTGGGTGCAAGAGAACCCCAGTTCGTATTCCAACGGACTTCCGACCATCCCATACCCGGCGATCGCCGACACTACGTTCCACAAACTGGTGGTCAACGGTATCGACCCGCATCTCACTCTCGCGGACGGGCTCGTCCTCATTACGTCGAGTGGAAAGTTCCGGGTGCCCACGGTGGAGAGCAATGATTCGTTCTCCCTCATTCCCCCAACAAAGGCCCAGGACCGATACCTGACCGACCTGTCTCCCTCCGATGGCGAAGCCGTCGTCTTTGGGAATGAACTGGCTCATTGGAGCGAGTTTTCGGCCAGCCAGCGATCTTCCGACATCTCGCAGTTTGTCGCGACCATCAAGATGACGTCGACGACGCTGGCGGGGTTCTCCTGGCCCCCGTCATCGTCATCGGCGTTGACGAAGTACGTCGCCGAGTGCAAGCTCGAGGTCCGCATGCTCGACGAGTGGAATGTCGGTCGCAGATCCTCCGGCGGCTCTTCGTTCTCTAAATGGCTGTCGACCGAGATTGATCGTCAGAACCTTGCGTACAAGGTGAGCGCCTCGCTCGACCTCCCACCCTTCTCCTAGGTCGCGGTGGAGCGCGCACATTGGCCCGACCTGACTGGATGGTGATCGAACCGAGACAGACGAAGCATAGTTGACGCGCTGGAGGGGCAAGGCTTCAACGTCCAACTCGATACCGCCGCGATCGGTCGCCTCGTAGCTTTGCGCGGCGATCTTGACGGGGACGCGATGTCGCCGGCCAACTTCTCCGGGTCGGTTTGTCGTCGAGGTCGTTGGTCTGCTCCCGCACAGCGCGATGGACCGATCCAACGGATCGTCTGATCCGGAACGGCTCCCGCTGGCGGAGATGTTGGCCCGTCGGCCGCGGGACGGGCCTAAGACTCGCGGAACGATCAAAGGACCGATTCCGAGGACGTGGCGCGCCTATCGCCGGAGGATCGCAGTGTCTCGTCGTCATCTACGCTCGAACCGGGTGTTACGCCGTCCATTCGCCATCGTCGTCCTCGCGCTCACATGTGTCTGCGCCGGACTCGCGCTTCCCCATCAAGCGAGAGCCTTGCCAGCCCACCGTGCGCAACGAGCCCCCTCCGGCACGATCGTGCTCACCTGTTCAGATTCGGTCGGTCAGCAAGGGAGAGGTGGCGAGGTCGTCGTTGGCGGAGTGGAAGGACTGGTCCTCAAGTCAACAAGTGACTCCTCTGCCCTCATGCCCGTTCGAGGCGCTGGCGGGAGACTGCATTTCGTCGTTAAGGACTTCTTGGCAGTTTCGGCAACCGCTGCTCCGTATGCGACAGTGTCCATCGTCAGTCCTGCTACTGCCACCCTGTTCTTTGGTCGCCCAACGAACGTCGGAGGTCGGGCGATGATCGCAGCGTCGAGGCCCAAGGTCCGTTTGCCGGTGTGCGGTCCGGACTTCACCGGATTCGTCGGTGGCATCATTGTCTTGAAGCCCAGCAGGGTGACATTCTCTGTAGCCTCGCCCCACCATCGGACGAGGAGCGTCACCGTCCCGATTGGCACTGACTAGTCACCGAGCGGTGAATCGCGTGACTCACCGCGTCGTTCATCGGTTCTCCGGAGATGAACGGTCGCATGACGGTGACTGATGTTGGGCCCGACCTCGTGGCTCCCATACCGGGACGCGGGGGCTGTCCGAAAGGTCGGCGAAGAGCGGCGTGCTCTGGCCCCTCGGCCCTCTCTCCCGAGCTCGCACGATGAACGGAATCGGGCGAGCTCCCTTGTCGACGACCTGCGACGCGAAACCCGCCCAAGCCCCGGCGCCCGTCAATCTTGCTCGGCTAGCGTCCAAGGACCGGCGAGACGTCTGCCGCTCGGTCCGGCGTCAACTAGTCATTGGGGGAGAGCTCATGTGGGCGCAGCTCATCACGATTCGTCTCAAGCCGGGTAAGGAAGACGCCCTTCAGAATCTGCTGGAGCACCTGCAGGCGGTCGAGCAACCGGGTTCGGGGCTCGTTCGCCAGACGGCCATGCGAGACCAGAACGACCCGAGCCGGGTTTACGTCCTCACTCTGTTCGAATGCGAGGAGAAGGCTCGGGAGCGCGAAATCGACCCGCGACGCCAGGAGGGCTTGAAGGACGTTAGAGCGCTGATGGCGGAATCAATTGACGGACCACGGGAGTTCGTTGACCTCATCGTCGTACACGAGGTCTCGCAGTAGCCACGAGCGCGAACCAGTCAAATGTTGGGGCCCGCCACAACGAAGCTCCCACCGAACGGTTGTGTCTTCCCTGCGCCGTTTGAGACCTTGCACGAGGTCACGTCGAGATGATCTCAGGCTGAAGTCCTGAATCGGGAAGTGGGGGAAAGCGAGTGTCTTCGTTTCCCGCGAGATCCGGCGCTTCGGAACGACGGAGTCCCCCCGGTACAATCTCCTCTTAACAGAGGAGCCACGTGCGGCGATTCAGGCTCAGTGGAAACGGCGGCCGGCACTGTATGAGGTCCGCTCGGTTCAAAGGAACTGTCCAACACCGAGGTTGTCGCGTCACACCCAGATTGTCTCGGTTCTGGTTCGTCGCGACTCTTGCCATTCCCAGTCTCTTGGTCGCCCCGCACACTGCCGGGGCGCTTCACGCACGCACTGCGACCGCGGCACCCCCCTTCTCGGTCGGGCTCGAGCGATGCACATTCGTCGATCGCTCGCGTCCCGTGCTGAACTACTCGTCGACCCCCGCGTCTATCTGGTCGACCAGTCGCACTCTCGTGACCGAAGTACGGTATCCAACGCAGTTCAACGCAGGTGGGCCAAGGGAATCGATAGGGGCGCCACCGGTTGCGCGTAGCGGTGGGTATCCACTGATCGTCTTCGCCCACGGCTACGACGTGACTCCCGACACGTACGCCGCCCTGTTGGACTCGTGGGCGGCGGCAGGCTTCGTGGTGGCCGCGCCCCTCTTTCCCGATGAGCAGCCATCGGCCATCGCCGGGCAGCACGGTGCCGACACCGAACCGGACTTGGTGAACGAGCCTGGGGATCTCGCGTACGCGACCAGGGCGATCCTCCAAGCGTCGGCGATCGCGTCGGCGACGTGCCCCATCGTGAACGGGCTCGTGCAGGCCTCGGAGATCGCGCTCGCGGGGCACTCGGACGGCGCCAATGCCGTCGCCATGCTCGCCTTCGACCAGGGTGGGGATCCACATGGAGTCTCTTACCGAAGCCTGCGCGCGGGAATCGGCTACCGGGCCGTCGTCATTCTCTCGGGAGATGAGGTGACGGGTCAGACGTACGCTGCCGATGTCAGTCGACCCAACCTTCTGGTAGTCCACAGTCTGAACGATCAGTGCAATCCGTTTCATTACGGGGTGCGACTCTACGACGCGATTCATCAGCCCAACAAGTGGTTCCTCGAGCTCCAAGCCGCTCATCATCTCCCGCCGTTCGATGGTGCGGATGGGCCAGCCTTCAGGGTGGTTGCCGCCACGTCGATTCGATTCCTTCACATGTCCCTGCAGGGCACCAGGTTCTCGACGAGGTTTCTTGCGTATGGAAACGAACAACCCTCGACTGCGCGGATGTTCACCGGCGAACCGGGACCGTCTCCTGACAACGCGCCGAAGTTAGTCGAGAGTTGTGGTCTGACGTAGGTGCCCTGACCGAAAGGTGCATGCATGGAGCCCGGGGTCGCTTCCAAGACCATCCCCCACCTTTGGTTGCGCCACCGAAGGTTCGTTGGAGATCGAGTGTTGCCCTGAAGTCGGGCACGAGGAGGCGAAGGCCAGCACGACTCACCCTCAAGCCATTGAGGTTGGGGGCCCGAGGTAATGGGTCTGCAAACAAGCATCAGCGCCTTGGATAGCTCGAGATCCTGTCAAGTCGAAAGCTGACACTGGCGCCACTCGGACTCTCGGCGCGGCCACCTGTTGGGCCCGTTGATACTCACTTCAGCTGACTATCGTGCAAGCGTGGACAGGGAGGAGTTGCTGCGCACAATCACCACAGCCCACAGAGAGCTGGCGGAGATCGTGGAGCGGATCAGCGACGTCCGGCTGCGGGATCAGGCGATGGACGCCTGGAAGGGCAAGGATGTGCTCGCCCACTTGGCCTGGTGGCAGGATCACTCGGCTCAGGTGATAGAGGCCCTACGTGCCAACCGCCCGCCGGATGATGAGACCGATTCCGCGAGCACGACCGACGACATCAACGAGCGCGTCCTCCGCGAGCACGTCGATGACCCACCGGACGTAGCACGGGAGGCGTTCACGCAATCCTTCGAGCGGCTCCTGGCGGCGATGGAGCCTTTGACCGATGACGAACTGTTCAGCGCGGATCAGTGGCCGTGGCTGGCTGGACAAGCGCTGGTGGAGATGCTGCTCTGGGACACCTCACGGCACTATGTCGCACACCTTGGGCATTTGGAGCCACTACTCCAGAACGCTGAAACATGAGTTGGGGCCAATCTTGCGTCAGCTTGGACGTGGTGTCGGAGGACCGACGTCATCGATCTGCTGTCACGCATTGGCGGCTTAAGGACCAGCCCTCTTAGGACGACGTTCAACGTAGGTCCCAACACTGGGTGCGTTCGGAAGCGATCCCGACTTGGTTGCCGTCGAGATCGAGCAGTATCGCGGCGCGATTGGAGTTGCCCGTGTCGTGGGCGCCTGAACCGCAACAACGGGCCATCGAAGGGTCGCTACACCCAGATGTACTCTTCTGCGATGGCGCCATCGCGCCATTTCGCTACCGTAACCATGCGGGCACCGTTTTCGAACTCCCCGATGACGCACGTCCAGTCTCCGGACCCAAACTTGATCGGGTGCGATGTGATTTGCGGCGGTGTACCACCCGCGACGCGTTCGACATATGACTTCATGGCCTCGACGTGCTCCTCGATGCCGTGGGTCGTGGGCTGGCCTTGCCAGTCCACAAGCACATCGCCGGTGTGATGGTGAGAGAAGACGCCGGTCCAATCGGCGTTGTTCCATCCAACGAAGTCGAGGTCATCCATACCTTGAAGATTGCTAGCAACTGTTTCGTCGTTCGGCATGCTCTGAGCGTCTCCTGTGCGGTTGAGTCATCGGTGGCTGGCTCTCAAGGTACAACCGAGAGCCGTGACGCCATGATCTGTTCCCACCCCACGATTGCCACCGACTGAACGAGCGTTCGGCGCTCGGAACTCGTCTGTGGCGGAGGGCCGGCGTCAACTATCTCCGAGTGGCGACAGACTCGTTGGGATGCCGTTAACCGTCCCGAACCGGCGAGTTAGCGCCCGAGTAACCGGAATGGTTAGGCAGCGCCCGCCATTCAATCAGAATTGGATCGAAGGAAGCGGTGAACTTCTTCGGTGCACTCAATAGACCGATGGCAATCAATCCAAGGGACCACTCGTTACCTGACAGTAAGGGCCGATTCGCTCCCATAGCGTGCCGTCTTCTGCTTGCTGCGCCTGCCCTGGTGGTACATTTCGTTCAAGTTGGCGCTTTGGTTCCTACTTGGAAACCCGGGCGTGAGCCGGGGGGTGGAAGCCATGGGATTCTCGGTCAAGGGCAAGTATTTCGAGACGTGCAACTGCGACGTGAGTTGCCCTTGCATCTGGATGGCGCCGGCGACCAATGACGCCTGTGACGTACTTCTGGCGTGGCACGTTGCGGAGGGTCAGAGGGATGGCGTCGACCTGTCTGGCCTGAACGCGGTGATGGCGGTGCACACCCTCAAGCAGATGACGGACGGCAATTGGAAGGTCGCACTTTATCTCGACGACCGCGCGACGCCCGAGCAGTCCGAGGCACTGGGCGCGGTCTTTTCGGGCAGCGCCGGTGGGCACCTCGCTGGCCTCGGCCCGCTAATCGCGGAGGTCGCGGGAGTCGTTCCGGCCAGGATCTCGTTCGAGCACGATGGCGATTCGCTCAAGGCAACGGTGGGCGACATACTCTCGATGGAGTCGAAGGAAGTGGTCGGAATGGATGGCTCGCACGCTCCGGTGATCTCGAATCCCCTCCTGGGTGCCGTGGCACAGCCCCTAACGCAGGCCAAGGCTGGCGCGATCCGCTACCACGACCACTGGGACGCGGAGTTCTCAGGCACAAACAGCTTTGTGACTGACTTCGCGTATGAGGGCTGAGGCTCTCGAACACGCTGACCCGCGGCTCGGGTTGTCACTTCGCCAACTTCTCCCCGGTTGGATCGCGCTTTGCTTGGTGGCTGTACTCGCGTGGACCGTGACCATCACGTGGGCCGGTTCGATGGGTGTCGGTGCGGGCACGATGGGACTACCCTTCGGGGCCTTTTTGGTCGTTTGGGCGATCATGATGGCCGCGATGATGTTCCCTTCAGTCGCGCCGATGGCGATCGTTTGGATCCGTTCCGTGGGGGCTCGTCCGAACAGGCGAGGACGGATCACCGGTATCTCCTCGTTCCTGGCCGGTTACCTCTTCGCGTGGACGGCATTTGGTGCCGCCGTGTACGCCGTGTTACTTGGCGCAGGCAGGCTTGCCCACGATTCACCCGACGCCGCACGATGGGCCGGGGGTGCGATCTTCGTCCTCGCCGGTGTCTACCAGTTGACGCCGTTGAAGAGTGCTTGTCTCCGCCATTGCCGGACGCCGTTGGGGTCGCTCTTCCACTACGCGAGTTACAGAGGCCTCGGGCGCGATTTTCGAGTCGGCACGCACCATGGGCTCTACTGCATCGGCTGCTGTTGGAGCCTCATGATCGTGCTGATCGCCGTCGGTGCGATGAACGTCCCGGTGATGGTGGCACTCGCGGGGGTCATCCTGATTGAGAAAGTCTGGCAGTACGGCCGAGTGTTTTCACGAGGGGTCGGCGTGGCCCTGCTCGTCGTCGCTGGACTCGTTCCCTTTGTTCCCTCACTCCTGCCCGGGCTAACGATGGCTCCTTCGCCCGGAATGTGACGAGACCAGGAGCTTTGCGACGGACCACCTCAGGGGACATTGAGATAGCTTGTGTCGGAGGGCCGACGTGCACAATGTCCGACTGGAGAAGCACACTCTCGTCGGACCGACCTGCATGGGGGAAACGAAACTTGGCCAGACACGAGTTCATACGGCGATTCCCGGCGCTTCGTGGGAAGCGAGCAGCTCAGCATGGTTGGGGATAATGACCGGTCTCCGGTGCTGAAAGGCGTCGCCTTCGTCTGCGCAATGCCGATGGAGCTCAACCCTCTCAAGCGGAGGCTCTCCCTCGAAAAGACCGTTATCGGATCGCTCGAGGTCTACGCCGGCTCGCTCGGCGATCGCCCGGTCGTGGCAATCGTCACGGGTATCGGCAGCGTGCTCGCTGCCGAAGGGGTCGAGCGCCTTGTCGAGGCGATCGACATCGAGCGAGTCGTCGTGGTCGGCATCACCGGGGCCGTTGACAACGAAACGCCGATCGGCACACTCGTTCTGCCGGAGGTGGTCGTCAACGGCGCCACCGGCGCCGAGTACCGGCCCGATCGGCTCGGCGAGGGCAATCCGAGGGGCAAGATGTGGACGTCCGACGAGCTCATCACGGACCTCGACGTGATTGCTCGCTTGCGGGCGAACGGAGTGATCTCATTGGACATGGAGACGGCCGCCATCGCTGAAATCTGTCAACGCCGTAACATCCCCTGGTCGGTCTTTCGAGCGATCAGCGACCGGGCGACCGAGGCCAGCCTTGATGATGAGGTGTTCCAGCTAATCAACCGGGACGGTTCCTTCAACGTCAAGATGATCGGCGCCTTCTTCGTGAAGCACCCGGGTCGCTTGCCAGCTCTAGCCCGCATCGCCAAGGACGCCAAACTGGCAGCCGAGCACGCCGCCGCGGCCGCCGTTAGTGCGGTCTCGAAACCCTTGTGCCCTGCACCGTTCTCGCAGGACACGTAGGCGCGACCTCCCGAGCGCGCTGCTTTCGACGACACCCCGTTTCAGCTGTCGCGGCGGTCTTTGTGGCCCTCGGTGCGCAGTTGGCCGGAGTTGGCGTCTGGTGGATGCGCCGACGCTCCACGAATGCCAGAAGATCTTCGCCGCCGGACTCGATGAGAGTCCGACTGGTGTCGGAGGTCCGAGTTGCACAATCTCCGACTGGCGGCTGGACGGATGGATTCGTTGAATCGGCGCACACATTCAGCCGAATCGGCCAGAACGACTCAGACGTTTGAGCTTAGGGCATGGTTAGCGAGGTCGCTGGAGGGTGCAACGTGAATCGCTTGCCCCATTGAGAGAACCGCATCTTCGACGTGTAACCACCTCCTACGAAATCAACTTCTACCGGCAATGGTGGTCCAGCGAGAGCGACATACAATGTCTCAGTTCCAGCCGGCGACGCAGAACTCTTGACCATAGCAACACGAAACACTTTCACTTTGACGCCGGCGAGAGTCGTCGACCGACCCGACGTCACCGGACCGGCAGTAGCAACGAACGACATGGCCGACGTGATAGTGACAGCGGCAAAGACATTGCGGAACGCGGAGCTGCTTGTCGGAACCAGAACCCACTTATCGATTACGGAGGTCGCCACTCCTGGCGAGAGACCAAAGGTACCTTCTAGAAAACCCAAGCTGGCCTTGACGTAGAGGGCGTGATTGACGTATTCAACTGTCATATGGTTGGAACCACCCGATACGCCGGTCGATAAGAATTGAGTCCCCATCCCCGGACCAGCCAATGAAGTGATCGTTTGTGACTGGCCGGGTGCCGTATTAAATGAGACGATTTTCACGTAGTGCTGCGCGTCGCCGGCAGCGACGGCAGCATCAATCTGCGCGCGAAGTGTGGGTGATGCCACCGCCGTTGTGGCCACGGCGACGCTGGACGCTACTAGCAGTGAGGTGGCTACTAACGTAACTCGCATGCTGCGAGCGTGGAGGCATTGGAACTTGGTCATGAAGCTCCTTAGTTCGTTGGTCAGGAACCCTGAAGGGGCACGATGCCGTTGATGCTACGCCTGAATGAAATGGGCGTTAGATCGGTGGCCGTGGTGACAGAAGACTGAGTTGCTGCTATCGCCTCCAGCTGATTCGATCTGAGGTCAATCGGTGGGCCGACTTCAACAATCTCCGACTGGCGACTTGCTGAATGGTAGGTCGGCACTTGCAACTGCGGACCGTCGGCGGTACACGTCGGACGCTAGTGCGGGATCTCTCTAGCCGTCAGCTCCTCGAATTCGATCAATGCCCTTTCATACTTGTCGAGAATCGCGTTTTGCTCAGGCAGTCCCGTTGCGATCCTTTGTCGTAGTAAGTCGTTCCATCTATTCTCCAAGTCCCGCTTTTCCTCCCTCGAGGGCGGCAAGAAGATGCTTTTCAGAATGAAGCGACCAGGCATCACATTGTCCGTTGCCTCAATCCAGTCCTTCGACATCTGAGCGTGCTCTTTCATTAGCTCGAGCATTGGCCTCATGAGATTTTTGAGTCTCATTACCGATTCTTGAGATTCCTCGTGGGAGTCTGCCAGGTTCTTAGTGCAGCGTTGAATCGTTCGGTGAGTTCTTCTAGACGAATATGGACGATGCGTTCCGCATCTTGGTATTGCTCGAAGAGCACCCTGGACCTTCCTCGAATACCTTCCGAGTCTTCGCGCCTTGGGGTCATCGAACCTGATGATAATGACGGTATAGATGTCGCGATTGACCAATTCGCTTGGTGGCCCGACCTGAACCCATATGTCGATCGTGCGATCGAACATCCAGTCGTTGATCGATCGATCAGGATCAGAGTGACGTGGGCGCTCGCAAGTATCGAGTCGTCTTCGGGACCACGGTCATCGCTGCGAGCCGAGTTGGTCCATCTTGATAGTCATCATCCGGATCTACGAAGAGACCGACCAGGTCCTGCGGGCGGTCATCGCCAAGCATCGGCTGAAGTGACCCGTTGGACGAGCCAGGATGAACTCACTCGACAGTGACTCCAGAACGTCCCAAGGCAAGAAGCGGACGCGTCCCCGATGTCCTCATCGCCGCCACGACCAGAGGCTCATGTGACGCCACCGCACGACTCCTGGCGGGCCGCCGGAATGGGCGTTTCGACTGTCAGAGGTACTTGTCAACAAAGGCTTTCCCGGCCGGGCCCAAGCCCGAAGGGGTGACGACGTAACTCGTTCCGGCCATCTTCGTAGCGGTTGGCGCAAAACTTGAGAGAGCCGCACCGTCAACCAACACGTTGGTGAAGGTGACTGTATTGAACTTGGGCGATCTGGCACAGGGACCCGCCACGTTCCAGTGGTGGGTGCAGAAGGCGCCAACCAGAGACGAGCCCGCTCCGGTGGGGCCGAAGGTGACGGTCTTCGACGCACCCGTCGTCACATTGTGGATGACTGCCGTCGACTTGATGCTTCCGGCGATCGACGTCGCGCGAATCACCTGTCCAGCGACGAGTTGCATCACCGGGGTCACCGTCGACTTGAGCGTCTGCGTGCTGTAGTAGAAGCCCACCGCACTGTAGGAGGGCGCCGAGGAGCCGCTGCCACACGTGACCCGCACGGCCGCTCCCACGTCATTGCCGCCATGGTCCCAGACCGACGTGCCGAAGAGGACCCCCGCCGTCGAACCGGTGCACACGACTGACGGAACAACGAATGTGGCGCCGACCTGTGTGGTGGTGGGAACGGAGCTCCCGAACGCGGTCGAATAGCCGGCGATGTTGCCCAGCGTCGGCGGCAGCGCATCGGCCGGCATGGCCGTCGCCAACAGCACGGCCGCGGTGCACATCCCGATGACGAGGACTGAGCGCACATGCTCTTGAACTCCACGAGCGCTCCGATAGGACATTCCAGCTGGTGGCATGGCCACTCCTCTCAGGGTCGGTGGACGGATCGAACCTACCCTGGGCGCTGCCGCCGAGCAAGGTGATCCGTGGCCTCGAAGGACTGCGGATGGGGCCGTGCGAGGCGTTGCGGATTCGTTGGGCTCGCCGGTCGCCGGTCTGGGTGGCACCCCGCGAAGGTGGCGCAAGGAACAATCCCCAGGTGACGAGGAAACTGATCCATCGCGCAGCTGATTGACCTGCAATCGAGACCCAGCAACCGCTCCGGACGACGTTGCTACGTCGCCATGTCCAAGATTAGGAGGCTCTCGGCGGCGCCCACGTGCCTCGACGGGGCGCCGAAATACCTGACCTGACCGCCAATGAACACACCGTATCCAGTGGTTCCCTTGTAGTTTGCGACGCCGAGGCCCTGGCCACCGTGAATCGGCTTCTGGTAGCTCCAGCTGAACGCCGTCCTTCCAACGGCCGGCAGCGCCGTGAAGACGAGTTTGACGTCCCGGGGCGACTCAGACGCCAAACGCTTTTCGGCCGCCCTCAGGGTGGCCACTTGTGACGCCGGCATCCGCAGTTGCTTGGAGATGACGACCTCCGTACCACGGGTCGAGGTGGCCACCTTGCCGAAGTAGATGCACTCGAGCGTGGATTTCACCTCGGTGGCCTCGAAGAACCTGAACGGGGTCTGGAGTATCGCGGAGACCTTCGTGACCGGGAGCTTTCCACAGAAGGTCGAGGCGGCCGAGCGGGCCGAGAGTCGTGGGCCGCCGTGAATCGCCGGTTCCCAAGATGAGATTACCGGGCTCACGTGTGCGGCCTGGGCCCACGTTGGGTACAGGCCAAGTGACGCCACGCATCCACTCACCACCAGAAGCAAACCAACGAAGCGGCCCATCGGACGAGACGGTGGAATCGCGCATGGTGCCTCACGGCGCACCGCGCTAGGACTACGTGTACTCATCGCCTTCTCCTCGGTAGGCCAATCATTGGGCCGACAACGACGGGAACGCGGCCGCGGCCTTCCGCCACCGGCGACAACGACCGCGTGACCTTAGCCCAATCCGCCTCCGTCATCAGCGGAGGCCCGCGGTGGTCGCCTCGAACATGGAGACGAAGTGTACTTGGTCCTCGACCGCGTTCTTCTTCGCCCCGTGTCACGAGCTGCGGCCGGGGCACAACGTCAGACCAGGGTCACACGACCCCGGCTGGTTCTCCCGACCAAGGTGGCGGGATTGGCTGGTGGGATCATCTATCCGGTTCTCGGGCACGTCATCGTCGCCCGAGTGACCGGCCACGTCGTCCTGCTCAGGTGCGCGATCGCCGGCGCGAGCGACGGCTTGAACATCCCCTCGCTGGCGGCGCTCGGGGCTGTCTCCCTGGGCGCGGGGGCAGGCGGTTCATCGCTGCGCACCCGTCCCTCGAGCGTCGGCGGCCGACTGGGCCACGCTCGGCGAGGGCACCCTCGTCGCCCTCGGTGTTCTGGTCGCCATCGTGGAGCGGTCGGCTCATTAACGGGTCGGAGTTCCCCCCAGCCCGCGCGATGGAGGTAGCTCGCTGATAGCGTGCCTCACAGCACCGCCCGTCTGAGTCGTTCGGGGCACCGGAGCGTGACGACCACTGGGGGGTCTCGCCAATGAGCATTCTTGGGAATCGCGTTCTTCGGCGCGAGGATCCGAAGTTCCTGACGGTCGGGGGCACCTACGTCGCCGACCTCGACCTACCCGGTTCGGTGCACCTCACCTTCGTCCGGTCGAGCATGGCCCACGCCACCATTGTCTCGATTGACACATCGGCCGCGAAGACCGCGCCCGGGGTGCTCGGTGTGTACACCAACGATGACCTGGGCCTGGCCAATCGACCGACCGTCATGGGCATGACCAACGCGGCCATGACGGCGCCGATACTGGCGTCCGGAACCGTGCGCTTCGTTGGCGAACCGATCGTCGCCATCGTCGCGGAGACCCGGGAGATCGCCGCGGACGCCACCGAGCTGGTCGTCGTGGAGTACGCGCCACTCCCGGTCGTCATCGACCCCGCAGCGTCGCGCACTGACGAGAACCTGCTGTTCCCCGAGGCGGGCACCAATGTCGCCTTCGTGCTGAACTTCGGCGGCGACGAGACGATGTTCGACGACTGCGAGGTGGTGGTCGAGCAGACCATTGTCAACCAGCGGGTCGCGCCGTGCCCCCTGGAGGGCCGATCGGCCGCCGGACGTATGACTGACGACGGTCGCTTGGAGTTCCGCTCCGCGACCCAGGCGCCCCACGGGGTCCGCGACACACTGGCCGCGACCCTCGGCCTCGAGCCGGATCGCGTGCACGTGATGGCCCCGGACGTCGGCGGGGGATTCGGCGCCAAGGCCTCGGTCTACAACGAGGAGATCGTGGTGGGCTGGTGCGCGCAGCGCCTCGGGCGACCGGTGCGCTGGACCGAGACCCGCTCGGAGAGCATGGTCGGCCTCGGCCACGGCCGGGCGCAGGTGCAGCGGGTGAAGATCGGCGGGACGCGCGACGGCCGGGTGACCGCGTTCCGCAATGAGGTGCTCCAGGACGCCGGCGCCTACCCCGACTTCGGGGCGGTGCTCCCGTTCATGACGAGGATGATGGCCTCGGGCGTGTACACCATTCCCAAGGCCGAGTGCTCCAGCGTCTCGGTCGTCACCAACTCGACGCCGACGACCGCCTATCGCGGGGCGGGCCGGCCCGAGGCCACCGCGGCGATCGAGCGGGCGATGGATCTCTTCGCCCGAGAGATCGGCATGGACCCCGCCGAGCTGCGTCGCCGCAACCTGATCGCTCCGGACGCCTTCCCCTACACGACACCCGTGGCGACCGTCTACGACACCGGCAACTACGAGCGCACCCTCGACCTGGCCCTGGAGATGGCGGGCTACGCCGAGTTGCGCGCCGAACAGGGGCGCCGGCGCGCCTCGGGCGACGCGCGTCAGATCGGAATCGGCCTGTCGTGCTACGTGGAGATCACCAACGGCCTGCCCGACGGCGAGTTCGGGGCCGTCGAGGTGCGCCCGGACGGCAAGGTGATCGTGCGCACCGGCACCTCGCCCCACGGCCAGGGGCACGTCACGGCGTGGTCGATGATCGTGGCCGACCAGCTCGGCGTGCCCCTCGAGAGCATCGAGGTGATCCACGGGGACACCGACGTCGTTCCCCGGGGGGCCGGGACGATGGGGTCGCGTTCGCTGCAGACCGGCGGCGCCGCCGTCAGCCAGGCCGCCGTCGACGTCGTCGAGAAGGCCAAGGACCTGGCCGCCGACCTGCTGGAGGCCGCCCGCGAGGACGTCGTGCTGGACAAGTCGAACGGTCGCTTCCACGTCGTGGGCACACCGGCGGTCGCGCGTAGCTGGGCCGAGCTGGCCGGGGCGTCGGTCGCGAAGAACGGCAACCCGCTCTACGCCGAGGTCGACCTGGCCTCGGGCGGCCCGACCTTCCCCTTCGGCACGCACCTGTCGGTGGTCGAGGTCGACGTCGAGACCGGCAAGGTGACCCTCCTGCGCCACGTCGCCGTGGACGACGCCGGCCGGATCGTCAACCCGCTGCTGGCCGAGGGCCAAGTTCACGGCGGCATCGCCCAGGGAGCGGCCCAGGCCCTGCTCGAAGAGGTCGTCTACGACGTCGACGGGAATCCCCTGACCTCGACCCTGGCGGACTACTCGTTCATCTCGGCCGCGGAGCTGCCGAGTTTCGAGACGCGATTCACCGAGACCCCCACGCCGGTGAACCCGCTGGGTGCCAAGGGAATCGGCGAGTCGGGAACGATTGGCTCGACGCCGGCGGTGCACAACGCGGTCTGCGACGCGGTGGCCCACCTCGGGGTTCGCCACATCGACATGCCCACGACGCCGGCGCGGGTCTGGGCGGCGATTCACGAGACCGGTGCGCTCGCCGGTGCCGCGACGGGAGGGTCCTGAGATGCAGATCACCATCAACGTGAACGGAACCGCCGAGTCCCACGACGTCGAGGCGCGCACGCTGCTCGTGCACTTCCTGCGCGACGCGGCCGGTCTGACCGGGACCAACGTCGGCTGTGACACGACCTCGTGCGGGGCGTGCACCGTCTTGATGGACGGCCAATCGGTGAAGTCCTGCACCGTGCTGGCGGCTCAGGCCGACGGGTCCGAGGTGACGACGATCGAGGGGCTGGCCCTGCCCGACGGCCGGCTCAACCCGGTTCAGCAGGCCTTCCAGGACCACCACGGCCTGCAGTGCGGCTACTGCACCCCCGGCATGGTGATGGCCATCACCTCACTGCTGGCCGAGGTGCCCGAACCGACCGAAGAGGACCTCCGACTCGGCCTCGAGGGAAACCTGTGTCGGTGCACCGGGTACCACAACATCGTCGAGGCGGCCCTGGCCGCCAGCCGGTCGACGGGGGCCGCGCGATGATTCCGGCGACCTTCGAGTACGTGCGCGCCCGCTCGGTGGAGGAGGCGGTGGCGCTGCTGGGCGAACACGGCGACGAGGCCAAACTCCTGGCCGGCGGGCACTCGCTGCTCCCGTTGATGAGGTTCCGGCTGGCCACGCCGGCCCTGTTGGTCGACATCGGGCGGCTCCGCGAGCTCGACTACGTGCGCGAGGAGAACGGGCACGTGGCCATCGGCGCCCTCACGCGCCACCACGACGTCGCCACCAGCCCGGTCGCGCTCGCCGGCGTTCCGGTAATCGCCCACGTGGCCGGCCAGATCGGCGACCCGCAGGTGCGACACCGGGGCACGATCGGGGGCTCGCTGGCCCACGGCGACCCGGCCTCGGACCTCCCGGCGGCGGTGCTGGCCCTGGGCGGGAGCCTGATCGCTCAGGGTCCGCGGGGACGGCGCGAGATTGCGGCCTCGGACTTCCACCTCAGCGTCTTCGAGGTGGCCCTGGCGCCCGACGAGGTCCTGGTCGAGGCGCGGATACCGCGCGCGCCGGACGGTCAGTGGGGATTCGAGAAGCTGACCAAGCGGGCCCAGGACTGGGCCATTGTCGGCGCGGTGGCGGCCCGGTCGGGCAGCGGCGTCGGCGTCGCCCTGATCAACATGGGCCCGGTGCCCCTGCGCGCGAGCGCGGTGGAGGCGGCGGTCGCCGCGGGGGCGAGCGCGGCGCGGGCCGCCGAGCTCGCCGCCGAGGGCACCGATCCCGCCGCCGACTTCAACGGGTCGGTGGCCTACCGCCAGCACGTGGCCCGCGTGCTGGTGCGCCGCGCGCTCGAGAGGGCCGGCGTCTGACCGGCACCGTGCCCCTCGACGTCGCCTCACCCGAGCAGTTGATTGGCGTGCTGGCCGAGCACGGCTACCTGGCCGACGACGCCCTGGCCACGGCGCTGTTCCTGTCGCTGCGCATGGGCCGGCCACTGTTTCTCGAGGGGGAGGCCGGGGCGGGCAAGACCGAGGTGGCCCACGTGCTGGCGCGCTGGACCGGCGGCGAGCTCGTGCGCCTGCAGTGCTACGACGGGATCGACGTCTCCCAGGCCGTGTACGAGTGGGACTACGCCCGACAGCTGATCCACCTGCGGGCGGCCGAGACGACCGGCGTGGGAACCGAACGCCCGGCCGAGCTCGAACACTCCGTCTACTCCGAGGAGTACCTGGTGCGCCGTCCGCTGCTGCGGGCCATCGCCGGGACCGCGGGCGAGGGACCCGTGCCGATCCTGCTCATCGACGAGATCGACCGCGCCGACGACGAGTTCGAGGCGTACCTGCTGGAGATCCTCTCGGACTTCACCGTGACCATCCCTGAGCTCGGGACCTTCCGCGCCGCGCGCCCGCCGGTGGTGATCGTGACGTCGAATCGCACCCGTGACGTCCACGACGCGCTGAAGCGGCGCTGCCTCTACCACTGGGTGGACCACCCGGACTTCGAACGCGAGGTGGCCATCGTGCGCCTGCGGGTGCCCGGGGCCACCGAACCCCTGGCCCGCGAGGTGGCGGCGGTGGCCGCCGAGTTGCGCACGCGCGGCCTCTACAAGCCGCCCGGCGTGGCCGAGACCATCGACTGGGCCCAAGCCCTCACCGTGCTGGGGTCCCGTCACCTCGACGAGCGCACCGTCGAACGAACGCTGAGCACCGTCATCAAGTACCGCGAGGACGCCGAGCGGGTGCGCGCCGCGGGGCTGGCCGACCTCGCCGCGGTGGCCGCGGCGTCGCGCGCGTGAGCGCCGCGACCGACCTCGCCGCCCTGGCCACCGGATTCTCGCGCTCGCTGCGCCGCGCGGGGCTCGACGCCCCGCCGAGCGCCACGATCGACTTCGCCGAGGCGCTGAGCGTGCTCGGCACCGCCCGGGCCGAGTCGGTGTTCTGGGCGGGTCGCGCGTGCTTCTGCCGCTGCGCCGAGGACGCGGGTCCCTACGCCGAGACCTTTAGCGCCTTCTTCGGCCGCTCCCTTCCCGCCATCCCCGGCGGGCGGCTCACCACGGTCCCGCCGACGCCGGTGCGGCGACCCGCGCCGGTCGTGGCGAGCGGCGCGCCGGGGCCCGACGACGCCGCGTCCGAGAGTGAGGACGCCGGGCGCGAGGAGCCCCTTCCCGTCGCCTACAGCGCGACCGAGACGCTGCGCCACAAGGACTTCGCCGCGTGCTCCGAGGCCGAACTGGCCGAGGCCGAGCGCCTGATGGGCCACCTGCGCCGACGGATCCCGACGCGCCCGGGCCGGCGTCGCGAGCCGTCGCGCTCCCCGGGACGCGGCACGCTCGACGTGCGGCGCACATTGCGCCACGCGCTGGCGCGCGGGGGCGATCCGGCCCGGCTGGTCCGGCGCGTGCGCGGCCCGCGGGCGCGTCGGGTCGTGCTGCTGCTCGACGTGTCGGGCTCCATGCAGCCGTACGCGCGTGCCCTGCTGCGCTTCGCCCACGCCACGATTGTCGCGCACCGCATGGTGGAGGCCTTCACGATCGGGACCCGCTGCACCCGGGTCACCCGCCAGCTGGCCTGGCGCGACCCCGACGCGGCGCTGCGACGCGTCGCGACGGCGGCGCCCGACCTGGAGGGCGGCACCCGCCTCGGCGAGGGCCTGCGCGAGTTCAACGAATCGTGGGGCCTGGGCGGGGTGGCGCGCGGCGCGATCGTCGTGCTCAGCTCCGACGGGTGGGACCGGGGAGACCCCGCGGTGCTGGCGGGCGAGATGGCCCGACTGGCGCGCGTGGCCCACCGCGTGGTCTGGGTCAACCCGCTCAAGGCCTCGGACGGGTACGAGCCCCTCGTGCGCGGCATGGCGGCGGCCCTGCCCTACGTCGACGAGTTCGTCTCGGGCCACTCGCTCGCGGCGCTCGAGGAGTTGGCGGGCGTGATCTCGCGGTGAGCGAGACCCGGCGCGCCGGCCCCGGGGTCCCTTCACCAGTCGCCGGTAGGCTCGGCCGATGCCCGCGGCCGCCGTGATCCTCGCCGCGGGCGGCGGCGATCGCTTCAACGCCGCCAATCCCGACGCGCTCCCCGGGGCCAAGCTCCTCGTTGTGGTGAGGGGCCGGCCGCTGGTCGCGTGGGCCCTCGCCCCGGCCCTGGAGGCCGGATTCGACGAGGTCGTGGTCGTCGACGGGGCGGCCGACCTGCGCGGGGTCGTGCCCGAGTCGGTGACCGTGGTGCGCAACGGGGACTGGCGTCGGGGCCAGGCGAGCTCGCTTCGGGTGGGCCTGGACTGGTGCGAGCAACGGGGCCACACCCGGGCCGTGATCGGCCTCGGGGACCTCCCCGGCCTGACGGCCGCAGCGTGGCGCGCGGTGCGCACGGCCCCGGCGGGTCCGGTGGTCTTCGCGACGTACGCCGGGCGCCGGGGCCACCCGGTACGCCTCGACGCCGAGGTGTGGCCGCTGCTCCCGGCGACCGGCGAGGAAGGGGCGCGGGTCCTGGCGCGCGAGCACCCCGAACTGGTCCACGAAGTAGCCTGCGCGGGCGAGGCGGCGGACGTCGACACGCCCGAAGACCTGAGACGATGGACGTGAGACCGTGGAACTGACCAACGAATTTGACGTCGCCGTTCCCGTCGAGGCGGCCTGGGCAGTCCTGACGGACGTGGAGCGGATCGCGCCGTGCCTGCCGGGGGCGGAGCTGCGCGAGGTCGAGGGCGACGAGTACCGCGGTGTGGTGAAGGTGAAGGTCGGCCCAATCACGACCTCCTACCAGGGGGTGGCCCGCTTCATCGAACTCGACGAGTCCGCTCATCGAGCGGTGCTCCGGGCTGAGGGACGCGAGTCGCGGGGCCAAGGCAACGCCAGCGCGGTGATCACCGCCACGATGTCGGCCACGGACACCGGGACCCGGGTGAGCGTCGTCACCGACCTGTCCATCACCGGCAAGGTGGCCCAGTTCGGCCGGGGGGTGCTGGCGGACGTCTCGACGAAGCTGCTCGACACGTTCGTCGCGAACCTCGAGTCGACGGTGCTCGAACCGTCACCGCCCTCGCCGGACTCGAGTCCCCCCGAGAGCACCGACGCCGCGGACCCCGGCGGGCCGGCGGCGGCGAGCGGGACCGCGGAGAGCGACGCAGAGTCACCCAGCGGGGCTCGCCGGATCGAGTCGGCGTCGGCGGCCCCGGTGGACCTGGGCGCCCTGGCCGGAGCGTCCGTCGCGCGCCGCATCGCGCGGCAGCTGATCGTCGTGGGCGCCGTGCTGATCGTCGCGTCGCGCGCCGTCTGGCGCCGGCACCGGTCCGCCGGCCGCCCCGACGACGAGGGAAACTGAGCCTGCGCGCCACCCAGCTCGAATGGGGGATGGGTCGTCGTACCTCGTGCGGCGCGCGACCTCGACGTCACGGTCTTCGCCTAATGTCGTAGGGCTGTCGGCGACGAGCGGTTGGTCCGAGCGGGGTCTCGTGCGCACGTCGGGACGGGCGCCGACCGGTTGGCGAGGGTGTCAGCGTGGGCGCGACGGTCGAGCCGCGGCGGTGATCGCGTTGGTCGACGACGACGAAAGACGGGGGAGGGTCCAGTGAGAGAGACCAGGGCGGTTCGGCCCCACGGCGGGCCTGGTCGCCGGGTCGCGACGTGACCTCCGACCACATCCTCGAGGCGCACGAGCTCGTCAAGCGCTTCAATGACTTCGAAGCGGTCAAGGGGATCGACTTCGCCATAGACCGGGGAGAGAGTTTCGGTTTCCTGGGTCCCAACGGTGCGGGCAAGACCAGCACGATGCGCATGATGTCGGCGGTTTCGCAGCCCTCGTCGGGCACGATCACTATCTTCGGTCTGGACCCGCGCACGCACGGACCCCAGATCCGAGCCCGGCTGGGCGTGGTGCCCCAGGAGGACACCCTGGAGCTGGAGCTGTCCGTCCGCCAGAACCTCGAGATGTTCGGCCGGTACTTCGACCTCCCGCGCCGTGTCCTGCGCGAGCGCGCGGCCGAGCTCCTGGAGTTCGCCCAGCTGTCCGACCGGGCCAACGACCGGGTGGACGACCTCTCGGGCGGCCTGAAGCGTCGACTCACCATCGCTCGCGGCTTGATCAACCGTCCGGAGCTGCTGATCCTGGACGAGCCCACGACCGGCCTCGACCCCCAGGCCCGGCACCTGCTCTGGGAGCGCCTCTACCGGCTCAAGCGAGAGGGGGTCACGCTCGTCATCACGACCCACTACATGGACGAGGCCGAACAGCTGTGCGACCGGCTGGTCGTGATGGACCGCGGGTCCATCGTGGCCGCGGGGACTCCGCGGGACCTCATCGCGCGCCACTCCACCCGCGAGGTCGTCGAGCTGCGCTTCGGCACCGACTCGCACGAGGAGCTCCACGGCCGCCTGGCGCCGTTCGCCCAGCGGATCGAAGTGCTGCCGGACCGGATCCTGCTCTACGTCGACCAGGGCGACGACGTGCTCCTGGAGATCCACGCGGCGGGGATCGTGCCCTCCAGCGCCCTGGTGCGCCGCAGTTCGCTCGAGGACGTCTTCTTGCGTCTGACCGGCCGGACGCTGGTGGACTGACCGTGTCGACGATCGACACCGAGTTGGGCTGGCCGCGGTGGCGGCGCAGCTGGTGGTACCACGCGACCTTCTACGCCCAGACGTGGCGCGGGTCGGTGGCGAGCACGGTGCTCTTCCCGCTCTTCTTCCTGGCGTCGCTGGGCGTGGGGGTGGGCCACCTGGTCGCCCACCACACGGGCCTGGTCGCCGGGCAGACCTACCTGCACTTCATCGCCCCGAGCCTGCTGGCGACGTCGACCATGCAGCTGGGCGAGGGCGAGTCGCTCTGGCCCGTCCTGGCCTCGGTGAAGTGGATCCGCACCTACCACGCGGCCGCCGCCACGCCCCTCGAGCCCGAGGACATCCTGATCGGCAAGCTCACCTGGGTCGTCACCCGGGCCTTCGCGACGGGCGTCGTCTACACGATCATCATCGGTCTCTTCGGCGCCCTGCAGTCGTGGTGGAGCCTGACCCTCCCCTTCATCGGCGCCCTGATCACGCTGGCCTTCTCCGCGCCGCTGGTCGCCTACGCCGCAGGCGTCCAGACCGACGCATCCTTCACCACGATCTACCGCTTCGCCTTCGTGCCGATGTTCCTCTTCTCGGCGACCTTCTATCCGGTGTCGGCCTACCCGGGGTACCTGCGGCCCGTCGTGCAGCTGGTCCCGCTCTACCACGGCGTCGCCCTGGCGCGCGCGGCCGCCTTCGGCGAGGGATCGTTCGCCGCGGTCGCGGCGCACGTCGGCGTGCTGGCGGCGATGGCGGAGCTCGGCGTGGTGTGGGGCCGGCGCTCGATGCGGCGTCGGCTGGTGGACTGATGCTGACCCGGTCGCTGCCGCGCTTCGGTTCGCGCCGATCGGTGCGCATCTTCGAGCGCAACTTCATGGTGTACCGCTCTCAGTGGCTGATGCTGGTCTCGGGCTTCTTCGAGCCGCTCTTCTACCTGCTCAGCATCGGCATCGGCCTCAACCACCTCGTGGGGAACCTGCCGGTGGGCGGACGGGTGGTCAGCTACGCCACCTTCGTCGCCCCGGGCATGCTGGCGACCTCGGCGATGAACGGTGCCGTGATCGACTCGATCTTCAACACCTTCTTCCGGCTCAAGATCTCGCGGGCCTACGACGCCATCCTCTCGACCCCCCTGGACGTCACGGACGTCGCCCTGGGCGAGGTGTGGTGGGCGCTGGCGCGCGCCGCCATCTACGCCGCGTCGTTCATCATCTGCATGGCCGTCCTCGGCGACGCCGGCAGCGCCTGGGTGGTGCTGTGCTGGCCGGCGGCCATCGTCACCAGCTTCGCCTTCAGCTGCCTGGGGCTCGCCGCCTGCACCTTCATCCGCTCGTGGCAGGACTTCGACCTGGTGGCCCTGGTCCAGCTGCCCCTCTTCCTCTTCTCGGCGACGTTCTTCCCGATCTCGCTGTACCCGCGGTGGCTGGGCGCAATCGTCGCCTTCTCGCCGCTCTACCAGTCCGCGGCCCTCCTGCGCGGACTGGCCCTCGGGCAGTTCCACTGGATCATGACGATGCGCGTGGGGTACTTGGTGGCGCTGGCCGGCGCGGGTCTCTGGTTCGCCGCCCGGCGGTTCCGGCGCATCCTCGTGCCCTAAGAGATCCGCCCCGCGCTCCGGTCCCTGGTCGCCTCGACGGCGCGCGGCGACCCGATCGGCGCATCTGTGGCATCGTCGGCGCGTGGGGGAATCACGTCGCGACCGGGTCGGGGCCCGCCTCACCCTTCGTCGAGCAGGACTGGCGTGACGCCAACCGCGGAGGCCGCCGACCCGAGGCTCTCGGTGTGGGGCGGGCTGGCGCCGGCGGACGAGGAGCGGCTGGCCACCCTGATCGCGACGATCGCTGCACGGTACGGCACCCCGACCTTTCGGCCCCACGTCACCCTCGTGGGGGACGCCGGGTGCTCGAGCACGGACATCGGGGCGAAGATGGCCTCCATCGCGCGGGCCCGGGCGCCGGTCACGGTCGGGCTCACGTCGGTGACGCACTCGGCGCGCCAGTTCCGGGCGGTGGTGCTGGAGTGCGACTGGGGCTGCGCCGAGCTGGCGCACCTGCACGAGGCGCTGGCGGCCTCGTTGGCGATCCCCAGAACCCGCCCGTGGCGCCCCCACGTCAGCGTGGTGTACGGGGAGCTCGACGTGGTCACTCGCCGGGAGATTGTCGGATGGGCCGAGGAGCAGTTGAGCGCGCCGATCACCCTATCGTTCCTCGCGTTGGTGGAGACGACGGGCCGCGACGCGAGCACCTGGACGACCAGGGCGGCGCAGTACCCGTTCTTGGGCTGACTCGCCTCGCGGTCGGGGCGGCGGACCTCCTCTTTGTGACGAAACCGTGACGACCGGATGATCAAGGCGACCGACAGGTCCTCTCGCGCCCCAGCGTGTTTTGAATGCCTTGCGCCACGTGAGTAACGTCGGCAGGGGGATCCGGCGGCGAAGGACGACCATGCGCAGATCGAGCAGACCGATGGAACCTCACGCGCGCCAGGGGCGCCCCGCGAACCGATGTCACCGCGGTTGCGTCCGGCTCCACATCCCCGCGTCCCTCGAGCGAAAGGGGCGGGCAACGTGACCACTCTCCGTGACTCGGCCGCGCCCGCGTCTCCCGCCCCGGCGGGCATCGCCGCACGCGCCGTGGACCTGCGCAAGAGCTACGGCTCGGGAGAGGCCGAGGTCAAGGCCCTGAACGGGATCAACGTCGAGTTCGGCCGCGGCCGCTTCACGGCGGTGATGGGCCCGTCGGGCTCGGGCAAGTCGACGCTGATGCACTGCATGGCCGGCTTGGACGTGCCGACGTCGGGTCAAACCTTCATCGGCGATCAGGACGTCGCGGGCATGAACGACGCCGCGCTGACCGAGCTGCGTCGAGACCACGTCGGGTTCATCTTCCAGTCCTTCAACCTCGTCCCCACGCTGACCGCCGGGGAAAATATCACGCTGCCCGTCGACCTCGCCGGGGGCAAGGCCGACCCGGACTGGCTCGCCTTCCTGGTCACCGAGCTGAACCTGGGGGACCGCCTCACGCACCGACCGTCCGAGCTGTCGGGGGGCCAGCAACAGCGCACGGCGTTCGCCCGCGCGCTGATACGCCGGCCGGAGCTGCTCTTCGCCGACGAGCCCACGGGCAATCTGGATTCGAACTCCTCGTCCGAGATGCTGGCCTTCCTGCGTCGCTCTGTGACCGAGTTCGGCCAGTCGATCGTCATGGTCACCCACGATCCACGCGGCGCGGCGTACGCCGACCGCGTCGTCTTCCTGGCCGACGGCCAGTTGGTGGGCGAGCTGCTGGCCCCCACGGCGGACGCCGTGCTCGAACGGATGAAGAACCTGGGTCGTTGAGATGTGGCGAGTGACGATCAAGGGATTGCTCGCGCACAAGCTGCGTCTGGCGCTGACCGGGTTGGCCATCGTCCTGGGCGTCACCTTCGTGTCGGGGACCCTGGTGTTAACCGACACGCTGCACAACACGTTCAGCACGCTATTCACCCAGGTGTACCAACACGTCGACCTCGAGGTCCGGGGCAAGGCGATATTCTCCGGCGGCACCGGAGTCGGAGCCGTGCGCAACCCGTTCGCCGAATCGGTGCTCGCCACGGTGCGCGGCGTGCCCGGCGTCCAGATCGCCGACGGCGGAGTCGGCGGGTACGCCCAGTTCGTGGACAAGAAGGGCAAGGCCGTCGTCACCGGCGGCGCACCGACGATCGGCGCCTCGTTCTCCCCGGACCGCCGGCTTTCGTCGATGCGCCTGGTGGCGGGAGCCGCTCCGCTCACGTCGTCGCAGGTCGTGATGGACGAGGGGACGGCGAACAAGTACGGCTTCCACGTGGGCAACCGGGTTCGGATCCTGCTCCCGGGAACGCCCCGGACATTCACCGTCTCGGGCATCATCCGCTTCGGCACGGCCAACAACCTCGCCGGCGCCACCATCGCCGGCTTCGACCTGGTGACGGCCCAGCGGCTGTTCGACGAGGTGGGTCGCCTCGACGTGATCGACATCATCGTGGCGCCGGGCACCAACATCGCGGCGGTCCGACAGGCGGTGGCCCAGGTGCTGCCCAAGGGGATCGAGGTCGTGACCGGTCAGACCGTGGCCAACGAGGCGACCAGCTCGGTCGACCAGGCCCTGGGATTCTTCTCCACCGCGCTGCTCGTGTTCGCGTTCATCGCCCTGTTCGTCGGCGCCTTCACCATCTTCAACACCCTCTCGATCCTGGTGGGCCAGCGCACCCGGGAGCTCGCCCTGCTGAGGATCGTGGGCGCCAGCCGTCGTCAGATCTTCCGCTCCGTCCTCCTCGAGGCGTTCCTGCTGGGTCTGGTCGCCTCCCTGGTGGGCCTGGGACTGGGCGTCCTGACTGCCGTGGGGCTGACGGCCCTGCTGAAGGCGTTCGGCATATCGCTGCCCCAAGGTTCGCTGGTGTTCTCGACGCGCACGGTCATCGTCGCCCTGCTGGTCGGTGTCGGCGTCACCGTCCTGTCCTCGATCGGTCCGGCCCGGCGCGCGGTGCGGATCCCCCCGATCGCGGTGATCGCGACCTATCAGGGGTCCAGCGGGCCGCTGGCGCGCCGGCGCACCATCGCCGGAGCGGTGGTGGGGGTCCTGGGAGTCGTCGCGCTCGGCGTCGGGCTGGCCCAACCAGCGATACAGCTGGTCGGCCTGGGCGCGGTCGGGATCTTCATCGGACTGGGCATGCTCGCGCCCCTCGTGGCCAAGCCGATGTCCCGGGTGATCGGTCGCCCGCTGGCGATGTTCCTCGGCGTCGCCGGGCGGCTCGGCCGCGAGAACTCGATGCGCAGCCCGCGCCGAACGGCCCAGACGGCGGCGGCGTTGATGGTCGGTCTCGCGCTCGTCTCGACCATGGCCGTCTTCGGGGCCTCCATCTCGAAGTCCGCCACCAGCAGCATCATCAACGCCGTCGCGTCCGACTACATCATCACGCCGTCGTCGCCCGGAGGATCGCAGGCGGGGTTCTCCAACGCCGCGGTGGGCGCCGCGGCCCGCGTCGCCGGAGTCACCACGGCGTCGAGCATCTACGGCGGGCAGTTCGAGTTCCAACGATCGGTCTCGACGGTCATCGCCATCTCGCCGGGTGACCTGTCGCGCAACGTCCTGCTGCGCACCGTGTCCGGATCGGGCCCGGCGGCGCTGTCGGGTGGCGGGCTGCTCATCGACACCACGATCGCCCACAAGAAGCACCTCACGGTGGGGTCGCTGGTGCGCGTGACGTTCGCCGCGACCGGGCCCGGGACGATGCGAGTCGGCGCCATCTACGAGCCCAACGCCGTGCTCGGATCGTTCGTCGTCGGCGACGGGTTCTTTCACGCCCACTTCGCGGCGAGCCAGTTGCCGGTTGTGTTGCTGCTGCGCACGGCCGGTGGCGCCACCGCGGCCACCACCGCCGCGCTGAAGGCCGGTCTCCGGGGCTTCCCGGACCTCAAGATCCAGACGCGGGCCGAGTTCATCAAGTTCAACCAGGCCCAGGTCAACCAGTTGCTCGGCCTGGTCTACGCCCTGCTGGCGCTGGCGATCCTGATCGCCCTGATCGGGATCGTGAACACCCTGATGCTGTCGGTGTTCGAGCGAACCCACGAGATCGGCCTGCTGCGCGCGGTGGGCATGAAGCGCCGGCAGGTCAAGACGATGATCCGCGCGGAGGCGGTCATCCTGTCCGTCTTCGGGGCGGTCATCGGGATCATCACCGGCACCGCGCTGGGACTCGCGTTGGTCGAGTCGCTCCAGCAGCAGGGCGTCACGCAGGTCGTGGCGCCGATCTCGAACCTGTTCGTGTTCCTCATCCTGGCCGCGCTGCTGGGACTGGTCGCCGCCTCGTGGCCCGCACGACGAGCGGCCCGACTCAACGTCCTGGAGGCCATCGCGGTGGATTGAGGTCGTCGATCCGCCCACCGCGGGCGGATCGGTTACGCGTCGCGGCGCGGGTCACCGACTCCCTCGACGGGCGCCGACTCCGCCACGGCGCTGTCGGTTCGCACCCGGCCCCAGCAGAGGTAGGCCAGGGGACCGATGAAGTTGACGCCGAGGATCGGCGCCCACGCGGCCTTGCGGCCCCTCACCTGGGACGCCGGCCGGCGCGCGAGGTCGACGCCCGCGACGATCGCCAGCGTCAGCTGCACCACGCTCGCCGCGACGGTGAGCGCGCGACGGACCCGGCTCATGTCGCGCCACCTCGGTCCCCGTTTCTTCGAGCCGTTGGTCATCGTGCCTCCCCGCGTCGTGGACTCATCGAAGCGAGCGGGGATCGACGCCCACCCCGCCCCGGGTGTGGCTCTCGTAGGCGGCCAGCGCCACGCGCAGGACTTCCAGGGCCTGGTCGCTGCTCCACCAGAGCGGTCCCGCACCGCTCTGGAGCCAGTCGATCCAGTGGCGCCCGGAGTCGCGAAAGCTGCTGGCCCAGTCGTCGTCGAGCGCGTGGTAGCTGCGCATCTCCCCGTCGAGGTAGTACTGGAAGCTCGGCTCCTGGATGCCGCGGCCGGTGCAGCGGTTGACCCTCGCGAAGCCCCGCCGACCCGTCACCTCCCACCGCTCGTCGTTGGTGTAGTAGTCCGAGCGCAGGTACATGTCGATCGCCAGCGTGATGTCCCAGACCCCGCGGACTCCGCTCTCGTGCTCGAAGGCCAGGGTCGTCGGCGCGTCGATCGCGAAGCCCGGGATGATCTCGGTCGACCCGATCCAGGCGCGCACCTCGCGCACGGGACCAAAGAGCCAGAGGGCCGTCGACAGCTTGTGCCACCCGTCGTCGAAGAGCAGGATGCCCCGCCCCCGTCGGGCCTGGTCGAACTGCCACTCGTAGGTGTCGCCGGGCACCTCCCAGCCGCCCCGGCCGCTGGCGACCATCTTCATGTGGTAGCCGCTGACGGGCCCCAGCGCGCCCTCGTCCACGACTCCCTTCAACCGACGGAGGGGCTCGTAGAAGAGGTAGTTCTCCATGACGCGCAGCTGGCGGCCGCGGGCCCGCGCCGCGGCGATCATTCGTTGGGCGCTGTCCAGGTCGTTGGCCATCGGCTTCTGCAGGTTGACGTGCCACCCGTGGCCCAGGCACTGGACGACCCCCTCCTCGTGCAGCACGATGGGCAGCAGCATCTCGACGGCGTCCACGCCGAGGCCGCTCGCGGCGAGCTCGTCGATGGAGTTGAGGGCTCGCGCGTCGGGCCAGTCCGATGACCGCCGGTTGCGACGCTCCTCGCTGGGGTCCACCAGCGCGACCACCTGAACGGCGGGGTTGTCGACGTAGGCGCGCACGTTGAGGTCGTAGATGCGGCCCAGCCCGACGATCGCGACCCGCACGGGCGGCTCGACCGGCGAAAACCCTGTCGTCGACGCACTCTCGGGCACGCCCCATGGTAGTGGTCGACCCCACGCGGTCGCGGAGGCGCGCGGTGCGCGTCGTCACGCGCCCGTGGCCGCCGACGGCGGCGGGCCGCGGTCGCTTGGTCTAGCGGCGCGACGCCTCGTGACGCCAGCGCGCGTAGCGCCCTCGTCCCCGCAACAGGTGACTGTGCGCCGACTCGTCGTGCACCTGGGCGACCAGTGACGACGTGGACAGGCCCAGCGCCCCGACGATCATCGTGATCAGCGCCAGCACCTCCAGCGGCGCGAAGAGGGGGCCGCCCCGCAGCGTCTCGCCGAATAGCACGTGGCCCACGGCGATCGAGACGAAGGGGTTCACCAGGATCAACGAGGACTGCGACGCGGCGAAAGGCCCCACCTGGAAGGCGCTCTGCATGATGAGGAACGAGGTGAGGCCAATGACGCAGAGCGCGTAGAGCTGCCACGAGGTGACGACGGCGCCCCAGCCCCTCGCGAGCACATCGGTCATCGACTTGGTGACCGCCGCCAGCAGCGCGAACCCCACCGACGCCGCGGCGCCCAGGAGCAGCGCGCGGCGTCGCCCGGGGCCCCTCGAGCCGAGCACGGTCAGCGCCGCGGCGACCACCACCACGCTGAGTCCGGTCTCCAGCCACTGCGCGTCGCTCGGGATCCTGGCCCCCACCTGGGGCGCGGCCAGGAAGAGGAACATCCCGAGGCCGCCGGCGGTCGCGACGGCCGCCACCAGGTCGCGCGCCACCAGCGGCGTCGCGTACCAGAGCCAGAGCACCAGCACCAGGGTGACGAGCTCGGTCACCATGAGCGGCTGGACGACGTTGAGGGCCCCGAGGTGCAGGGCGACCGCCTGGGACGCGAAGCCCGCGGCCATGATGACGAAGCCGAGGAGCCAGATGGGGCGCCGGACCATGTGGCGCACGAGACTCATCGACGGGCCGGCCGTCATGGGCGCGTCCTCGACGCCCAGGCGTTGGCAGATGCTGGCCACGGCGTTGGCGAGGGCGGCGAGCAGGGCGAAGCAGGCGACCACCGACCGAGCCTACGGTCCGCTCCGGGGCGACCGGTGAGTGACGCGCCCGCGCCGTTTCGAGCCGCCGCGTAGATTGATGCCGAGCGTGGAGGAGGGCCATGACCTTTGACCTCGGTGAACTCCTGAGCCGGCGCCACGGCGAGAACTTCCAGCTGCACGCGAAGTACCTCAATCCCCAGCTGACCAAGGTGATCAAGACCCTCGGCTTTGACCGCTTCTACGCCAGCGGCGAGGGCTGCTACCTGACCGATGACGAGGGGAAACGGTACCTCGATCTGCTCAGCGGCTTCGGGGTGTTCGCGCTGGGCCGCGCCCACCCGGTCATCAAGGACGCCCTGCGCCAGGCGATCGACGCCGACCTGCCCAACATGGTCCAGATGGACTGCGCGCTGCTGCCGGGTCTGCTGGCCGAGGAGCTGGTGAATCGCAGCCCCGCGGGTATCGAGCGCGTGGTCTTCGGCAACTCGGGGGCCGAGGCCGTCGAGGCCGCGATCAAGTTCGCCCGGGCCAGCACCGGCCGCGGCCGGATCTGCTACCACGCCCACGCGTACCACGGCCTGACGATGGGCGCGCTCTCGCTCAACGGCTCCGAGGAGTTCAAGAGCGGATTCGGTCCCCTGGTGCCGGGCGCGACGCAGATCCCCTTCGGTGACGTCGATCGTCTGCGCGCGGAGCTGCGCGCCGGGGACGTCGCGGCGTTCATCGTCGAACCTATCCAGGGCAAGGGCGTCTACATGCTCGACGCGGAGCGATGGCGCGAGATGGAGGCGTTGGTGCACGACGCCGGGGCGCTGCTGATCTGTGACGAGGTGCAGACCGGCGTGGGCCGCACCGGGAGGTTCTACGCCTTCGAGCACTACGGGCTGTCCCCGGACATCATCACGGTGTCCAAGGCCCTCTCCGGCGGCTTCGTGCCCGTGGGGGCCATGCTCACGAGCGACAAGATCGCGCGCAGCGTGTACAGCTCCATGGACCGGGCGATGGTTCACTCGACGACCTTCAAGGGCAACCAGCTGGCCATGGTGGCGGGGCTCGCCACGCTGTCGGTCTTCGACGAGGACCACGTCATCGAGCACGCTGCCGCGATGGGGGCGCTGTGGAAGCGCAAGCTGGGCGAACTGGCCGCCCGTCACGAGTTCCTCCACGACGTGCGGGGGGAGGGCCAGATGATCGGCCTCGAGTTCGGACGGCCGGAGTCCTCGGGGGCTCGGCGCCGCTGGAGGATGGTCGAAGCCGCCCGACCGGCCATGTTCTCCCAGACCCTGGTGGTGCCGCTCTTCCACCGCTACGGCATCCTCACTCAGGTGGCGGCCGACAACGTCAACATCATCAAGCTCCTGCCGCCGCTCATCGCGGGCGAGGCCGAGATCGATCTCTTCACGAACGCGCTCGACGAGCTGCTGAGCGACGCCGAGCGCTCCAGCGGCTGGTTGGTGGAATTCGGGGTCACCATGGCCAAGGGTGCGCTGAAGCGAACCCGATCAGCGGAGGGCGCGTCGAAAGAGACGTCGTGAGCTACCAACTCGAGCGCGGGGACCGCGTCGTCGTGACGGGGGCCGCCGGCTTCATCGGGTCGGCGGTCACGCGGGCGCTGTTGCGCCGCGGCGTCGACGTCGTGGCGCTCGTCGAACCCGGCGCTCCGGCCTCCAACCTGGACGGCCTGGCCCTGGAGCGCCGTCCGGTCGACGTCACCGCGGCCGACCGGGTGCGCGACGCGTTCGTGGGAGCGCGCTTCTGCTTTCACCTGGCCGCCCTCTTCGGCTTCTGGCCCAAGGATTCGACCCGGTTCTACTCGGTCAACGTGCAGGGCAGCCGCAACGTGGTGGACGCCGCGTCGCGCGCCGGCGTGGAGCGCATTGTCTACACCTCGACGGTCGCCACCCTCGGCCTCTGGCAGACCAAGGCCGGGCGACCCTCCACCGAGGACGACGTGTGCGACCTCTCGCACCTCTACGGGAACTACAAGCAGACCAAGTACGTGGCGGAGCACGAGGTGCTGCGCCTGGCCGCCCAGGGCGCCCCGGTCGTGCTGGTGCTGCCGACGATGCCCCACGGGCCCTACGACCATCGGCCCACCCCCTCGGGCAAGGTCGTCCTCGACTACCTCAACGGTCGCATGCCGGGCTTCGTCGACACCGCCATGAACGTCGCGCACGTCGACGACCTCGCCGAGGGTCACCTGCTCGCGCTCGAGCGCGGGGCGCAGGGTCGCAGCTACATCTGCGGGGGCGACAACGTGACGATGGCCCGACTGCTGGAGATGCTGTCGAGCGTGACGGGCCTGCCCGCCGCGGCGCGGCGGTTCCCCTCGGGGCTGCCGATGCTGGCCGGACGCGCCTCGCAGTTCATCGAGGGCACGCTGCTCGGACGCGAGCCGCGGGTGCCTCTGGAGGCCGCCCAGATGGCGGCGACCACCATGACCTTCGACGACGCGCGAGCCCGCCGCGAGCTCGGCTACTCGTCGCGCCCCGCCGAGCACGCGCTGTACGACTCGGCGCGATGGTTCGTCGAGCGCGGGTACGTGTCGGCGGCGCGGGTCGCGCGGATCCACTGGCGTCCACCGGGCGGGTGACGTCTCATCGCGCCGGCTCAGCCCGGCACCTAGGTGTACCCGGCCAACACGTTGGTGACATTGACTTAGGCGAAAGCCTCCGAGATTGTGGTGTTTGACAACAATCACAAACCGGAGGCTTTCATGTCGCACCGTAATGCACGTTTGACCCCTCTTGGCCGACGCCTGC
>JBIOFE010000004.1:0-115851 GCA_044446745.1 Acidimicrobiales bacterium | reverse complement strand
GGGATGACGAGCGGAGCGGGCGTCAACACCAGGGACCCCGCGACGTAGGTGAAGGGCACCGGATAGTAGGACTGATGGCCGGCCGGCGTGACGGCCACCGTGGCGCCCGAGGGCGTCACCGTATAGGCGCCGGCCGCGCTCGGGGCGCTCGACGTCGGGCCGTAGGTGGTGGCGCCCGCGCCGGTGTACGTGAAGGTCACCGCGGACACCGCGGCGCCGTCCCCACTCAGTTCACCTGAGACCGAGGCGGTTTCCTGATACGACGTGCCGGCGGTCAGGCTTTCGCTCGAGGCGGTGATGGTGAGATGCGTCCCGGTGATGGTCAGGTTGCCCGGGTGGTAGGTGATGGTCGACAGGTAGTGGGTCTGGTGGGCACTCGGCGAGATCGTGATCGTGGCGCCGAAGGGCATCACGGTGTAAGTTCCCGCGCCACCGGGCACCGAGGACGATGGCCCGTAGGAGGTCGAACCGGTGCCCGTGAAGGTGTACGAGACGCTGTCCAGGTGGGCGCTGTCGCCACTGAGCACCCCCGAGACCACGCTGGACTCGTTCACCGGCGATCCGGCGGCCACGGTTTCGCTCGATGCGGTGACCTCCAGCGCTCCCACCGGCGGAAGGACGTAGAAGTTCATCGTTGCCGGAAGCGACGTGGCCGAGAGATACGTCGAATCGGCCGCGATGCTGGCCGTTACCAGACAGGTGCCGGCGCCGCTCGCGACCGCAAAGCTGCCGGCGCTGATGGCGCAGCCCGGGGCGGTCCCGCCGGACGCCACGGCGAAGGTGATGGCCCCCGTGCCGGTGTAGCCCGTGGCGGTCAGAGTCAGGTTGGTGCCGACCGTGCCGCTCTGGGGGGTCACCGCGATGCTCTGGCCGAGCAGTGAGAACGTGATGGTGGCCGGATCCGAGGTGGCCGCGCCGTACCCGCCGCCCGCGGCGATCGTGGCGGTCACCTTGCACGTGCCCCCGGAGGTCGCCGTGAGCTGGGCCGCGCTCACGGCGCACCCCTTCGCGGTGCCCCCGGCCACGACCGCGAAGGTGATCGCCCCCGTGCCGGAGAAGCCGGTGGCGACCAGGGTCAGCGGCTTGAGCGCCGGTCCGGTGGCCGGCGTCACCGCGATGGTCTGGACGCCACTGCGCACCGTCAGGGTCAGCGTGGCCGACGCCGTGCCGTCCTCGTCGTGACTCTGCAGCGCGCCGGAGCTCCCCTCGTCGGGGTCGGTGGAGGCGACCGCCGAGATCACACACTCGCCCGCTCGGGCGTACGTGAAGTCCGATCCGTTGGCGGCGACCGAGCAGCCAGCCGTGTTGTCGCCGATGACCGAGAAGGTCGCGTCCGCGCGCTGACCGTCATTGGTGACGGCCGGGACCGAGTAGGTCGACGGGGAGGTCACGCTGTCGGTGTAGACCCCGTTCGAGCCCACCGCCGGTGGCCCAAAGACGAGGAACGACGATTCGTCCGACGCCGAGCTCGTGGTCGACACCACGGCCAGCGGCACGACGGTGACCAGCGTGGCGACAATCGCCGTGAGCACTCGGTTCCCCCCGACGCGCGCGCGCTCGCCGCGGCGGCCGGAGGCGGTCGGGCTGGTCAAGGCCCCGCCATCCGTCGTCGAACGACCGTGCCCTCGCACTCCGACTCCCCCGCTAGTCGGGCGGGCGCAGGTGCCCCCCGAATGGTCAACGAATGAACAACTCCCGGAACCTTAACAACTCGGGAGGGCCGAGCGAGCGGCAACTCATGGTTCGGGCTCGTGCGCCCGACCCGCTCCGGGCCGTCCCGGAGCCCGCCGCGCGCTCGGAGGTAGCGCCGAGACCCCTACAGTTCGGACGCTGACCCTAAGCAGGAGGTTCATCGCGATGACCGAGAGCCGAGACGGCGCCCAGGTAAGGTTTCTCGTCTTCTCCGCGTCCCTGCGCGAGGCGTCACTCAACGCGCGTCTGGCCCACCTGGCGGCCGAGGTCCTCGAGTCCCACGGTGGCCACGTGCACCGCGCCTCGATGCGCGACTTCGACGCCCCGTCCTTCAGCGCCGATGAGCAGGACCGCCTCGGCTTCCCGGCGGGCGCCCAGGAGTTCCGTCGCCAACTCGAACTCTGCGACGCCTTCGTCATCTCCTCGCCGGAGTACAACGCCTCCATACCGGGACACCTGAAGAACGCCGTCGACTGGGTCTCGCGCTTCAACCCGCAACCGTTCAACGAGCGACACGGCCTGCTCATGTCGGCGTCGCCCTCGATGATCGGCGGCAACCGGGGGCTCTGGACACTACGAGTGCCCTTCGAGCACCTCGGCGCGCGCATCTTCCCCGACATGTTCTCCCTGGCCACCGCGGATCGGGCGTTCGACGATCAGGGCCGGTTCGCCAACGAGGAGCTCCACCGGCGCTTCGACCACACCATCACCGCGTTCATGGACCTGGTCGAGGCGTCGGTCCACTACCCGTGCGCGAAGAAGGCGTGGGTGGAGTTCCTCGGCGAAGACCCGCGACTGGCGACCGACCGCGTGCAGTAGGCCGGGACGCCGAGTTCACTCGCCCGCCTCGGGGCGCCGGACACGACAGTGAACACCTAAGAGTCGTCCTCCTCCGTCCCGCCAACTCGAACCTGATACGCCGCTCGCGCCATGACGCGGTTGACGGGAGACCGGGGTGGTCGAAGTGAGGACCGATCAACGCGGCGATCTGATCGATGGTCACTCCCCTCCGCGGACCCGGGGACGTTCGGCCCTGGCCCCCGCCCGGCCGGTCGGCGCAGTATTGCGAAGGTGGCCACCGAACTTCCCGCCCGACGGATCCACGATTCGATCCCGGTGGCCCCCACCCTCCTGACGCTCACCGCGGCGTGCCTGGGCGTCGGCGGACTCCTGCACGTCGTCGGTCAGGGCGACGGGGGCAACGCGGTATGGATCGCGGGAGGCGCGGCGGGCGCCGCGTATTCGCTGTGGACGATGCTCGACGCGCTGAGGCGGGGCCGCCTCGGGGTCGACGTCATCGCGCTGCTCGCGCTGGTTGGCGCGTTGGCCGTGCGCGAGTACCTGGCGGGAGCGGTGATCAGCCTCATGGTCGCGAGCGGCCAAACGCTGGAGGGATGGGCGGCGGGACGGGCCCGGCACGACTGCAGGCCCTCTTGCGGCGAGCTCCTCGCACCGCACGCCGGTACGACGGCGAGACGCTCCTGGTCGTCGACGCCGCGGACGTCGTCGTCGGGGACCGGCTCCGGGTGGCATCGGGGGAGCTCGTGCCCGTCGACGGCGCACTCCTGGACGACGCCGTACTCGACGAGTCGGCGCTGACCGGAGAGCCGATCCCCGTCGAACGAGGCGCCGGCGAGCCGGTGCGGAGCGGTGTCGTGAACGGGGGTGCACCGTTCGATCTGCGCGCGACGTCCACCGCGTCGGAGAGCACGTACGCCGGGATCGTCCGCCTCGTCTCGCAGGCGGAGTCGTCGCAAGCTCCGTTCGTGCGCCTCGCCGACAGGTACGCGCTCTGGTTCCTCGCCGTCGCCCTCGGCGCGGCGGCGGCGGCGTGGGCGGCCGGTGGCGCATCGCGCGCGGTCGCGGTTCTCGTGGTGGCGACCCCGTGCCCGCTGATCCTGGCCGCCCCGGTCGCGCTGGTGGCCGGGCTGTCTCGAGCCGCCCGGCGCGGCGTGGTCATCAAGGGCGGTGGCGTCCTCGAACGGCTGGCGGGCTGCACCACTCTCCTGATCGACAAGACCGGCACGCTCACGAGCGGCCGACCGACCCTGACCGCCGTCGTCCCCGCCGCGACGATGGCCCCGGACGAGATCCTCTCGATGGCCGGGTCGCTGGACCAGGTCTCGGCACACGTGCTCGCCCACGCGATCGTCCAGGCGGCCACCGATCATCGGTGCCAACTGGTGTTGCCCGACGAGGTCGAAGAGATCGTGGGGCGCGGTATCCGGGGCCTCGTGGACGGCCATCGGGTGGCCCTCGGCAAGGCGTCGTGGGCCGGAATCTCTGGGACACCGGCCTGGGCCCGGGCGGCCCGCCGGCGGGCCCGCCTCGACGGGTCGCTGACGGTGTTCGTGTCCGTCGACGGCCAGGCCGCGGGAGCCCTCGTCCTCGACGACCCCGTCCGACCGGACGCGGCGAAGACCATCCGCTCCCTGCGCCGGAGCGGGATCGAGCGGATCGTGATGGTCACCGGCGACCGCCTGGAGGTCGCCGAGACGGTCGGTGCAGTGATCGGAGTCGACGAGGTGCTCGCCGAGCGCTCTCCGTCCGAGAAGCTCGACGCGGTGAGGGCCGAACGCCGTCGCGCCCCGACGATCATGGTGGGAGACGGCATCAACAACGCGCCCGCTCTCGCGCTGGCGGACGTCGGGGTGGCGATGGGTGCACGCGGCGCCACCGCCTCGTCCGAGGCCGCCGACATCGTCCTCACCGTCGACCGGCTCGATCGGATTGGCGAGGCCCGAACCACGGCGCACCGTTCTCGCGCGGTCGCTCTCGAAAGTGTGCTCGCCGGGATGGCGATGTCGCTGGGCGCCATGGTTCCGGCCGCGCTCGGCTGGCTGCCGGCGGTCTGGGGGGCGATCCTCCAGGAGGGGATCGACGTCGTGGTCATCCTCAACGCCCTCCGAGCCCTCCGACCGGCCCCCACCGAGATGCGTCTGGCCGACGAGGACACCGCGCTCACGAAGCGCTTCCGGATCGAGCACGTGATGATCCGAGCGGCCATCGACCGGATCGGGCTGGCGGCGGACTGCCTCGGAACCGTCGACTCGGCGGCGGCGATGACCCAGCTCCGCCAGGTGCACCGGCTCCTCGTGGACGACGTCGAACCCCACGAAGAGGCCGAGGAGGAGATCCTCTACCCCGCTCTCAACCGGTTCCTCGGCGGGAGCGACCCCACCGGACCGATGAGTCGGGCTCACGTGGAGATCACCCACCAGATAAAGCGCTTGGGTCAGCTCCTGGACGACATCGGGCCTTCCGGGCCCGATGTCGACGACGTCGCGGAGCTGCGTCAGCTGCTCTACGGGCTGGGTGCCGTGCTCCAACTGCACACGACCCAGGAGGACGAAAGCTACCTATCGCTGCCCAGTGAATCGGACGTGGGCGCTGGCTAGTGGGGTGTGCTCGTAGGTCCGGAGGACCCACGGCGACTGGGGTCGCGCGACCGAGCGGCCCGAACTCGAGACGACAGCCCGGAGCAAACGGGCTCCGCCCGGCGCCGGCCGCCCATCGACAGTCCGCCACGCCAACGATCCCGGTTGGGCGGGCGCGCCCAGGCCTCGCTCGTCGGACGGCGGTGTCAGGTTGCGCGGACCGTGACCGTGACGCGCCAGAGCCGGCTGGGGGCCAGGCACTCGGGGTAGCACGACGGGTTGGCGGTCGCGTTCAGCGTGGCCGAACCGACGGCCCGGGCGCGAAAGAGGGTGACACCGGGTGGTCCGTGCCCACCGGCGACCGGGGACAGCACGTGGGAGTTCGACGTGCGGGGGGTCGTCCAAACGTAGATGCCGGAGGAGGGCAAGTTGACCTCCACCTGGTCGCCGACGGCGAGCGTGACGTGGCGGCCCGAGTCGGTTGAGGACAGCGCGACGTCGCGCGGCCGTGACAGGGTGAACGCGGTCCTCGCGATCAGCCGCAGGCCCGCGAAGCTGGCGGTGAAGCGGTAGCGACCAGCTGGTACGAGCTGGTCGGGGTGGCCGGAACGCTGGTCCCACGTGAGTCGGACGGCGTAGGTGGCACCGGGGGCCAGGACGCGGTGCACTAGGACGTACGCGCACGGCGCGGGGCCGCCGTTGAACCAGCACGCCCCCCAGACCGTCACACCGGCGGGGTTGACGAGGCTGTACGCGGGCGAGAAGGTGCCGGTGGCGAAGGAACAGGCCGCCGGGGAGTGGTTGCGCAGGACGATCGTGACGTGCACGAGCGTGCCCGGCGCGTAGTGCGACCGGTCGGGCGTGGCCGACAACGCGACGTCGCCGGGAGCGCACGTGGGGGGCTGCGCACTGGACGCGGCGGCAGGAAGCGAGCGAGACACTCCCGGTAAGGCGGCCAGGACGAAAGATACGGCGAGGAAGCGGCTTCGCGGGCGCACGTGAACCTCCTAGGAACACTTCTTACTGTCCGCACGAGCCGCAGAGTTTCGCATGGCGTCAGTGGTTCCCCCGACGAGCGATTTCCCGTCCCCCCACAGTCGGAGGAACCAGGGGACGAGCATTCGCGCTCCCAAGCCAGTGGTCTCGGTGGGATCCCATCTCGCTGATCGCTCGCCGAGGACCCAGACGGCGGCGGGTCCTTGGAGGTGGGTGTGCACGCGGGTGGGCGGCTCGTAGAGGGGTGTGCACGAGCGTCGGGTGAGCCGGGGGTGGCTGGGGTCTCGCCGCTAGGGGCATCGACGTCGAACACGATGTCGACCGACTACTAGTTCAATGACTGGCCCCACTCTCGTGGTGCGCTTCGTCGCCGAGAGCACGAGCGGCCACGCGCCCGACGGTTATATACTCCGGGGGAGTACCCGATCTCCGACGCGGAAGGAGCCCGGCGATGACGTACCACTGGCACCGCCACGGCCTGGTCGGCGGCTGGTGGGCCCCCAGGATCATCGCCCCGGCGGCCCGCTGGGCCAACCTGATCGTCGGGTTCAGGGTTCGGTAGGAGGACAGAGATGGCTCGAACCACGAAGGATGCCACGACGGCGATACCGGGGTACTCCGAGGACAAGGCCACGGTGCTGGCGCGACTCAGGAGGATCGAGGGGCAGGTGAGGGGCCTCGAGCGCATGGTCGAGGACGAGCGCTACTGCATCGACGTCCTCCAGCAGATCTCGGCGGTGACGCGAGCTCTGCAGGGTGTGGCGCTGCACCTGCTCGATGAGCACATGGGTCACTGCGTCGCGAACGCCGTGAAGGCCGGCGGGCAGCAGAAGGAAGCCAAGCTGCGCGAGGCCTCCGAGGCGATTGCGAGACTGGTCAGGTCGTGATCGTCAGCGTCGCGACAATCTCCCTCGACGTCCTGCGGGGACTGCGGGAGGGTTTCTTCATGTTCTGGGAGACGCTCTGGGCGCTGGTGGTCGGTTTCACGCTCTCGGGCGCGGTCCAGGCGTTCGTCTCCAAGGACCAGATGCGCGCCCAGCTGGGAACGCACCGGCCCGGGGCGGTGGTGCGAGCCTCGGGCTACGGGATGGTGTCCTCGAGCTGCTCGTATGCCGCGTCGGCGATGGCGAAATCGCTGTTCGCCAAGGGCGCGGATTTCACGTCGGCGATGGTGTTCATGTTCGCCTCGACCAACCTGGTCGTGGAACTCGGGGTGGTGATGCTGGTGCTGTTGGGCTGGCAGTTCGCCGCAGCCGAGTTCGTCGGTGGGCCGATCATGATCATCCTGCTCGCCCTCAGTGGGGGCCTGGTGTTTACCGGCCCGGTACTGCGCGACGCGCTGGCGCGGGTCCGCGGCCAGGACCGGTCGGGACACGACGACTCGGGGCACGACCACCACCAGATAGTGGAGCCTGGCGAGCACGAGGGGGGGGCGCCGCTTCGATCCTTGGCGGCGTGGTCGGACGCGTCGAGCTACGCGGTGGCGGACCTCACGATGCTGCGCCGAGAGCTCGTGATCGGCTACGTCGTGGCTGGCCTGCTGGCCGTCAACGTGCCCACGGGAGTGTGGAACGGCCTGTTCGCGCACGGGCACGGATCCTTGACGAGCGTCGAGAACGCGCTCGTGGGGCCGCTGATTGCGGTGATGAGTTGGGTGTGCTCGATCGGAAACGTGCCGCTGGCCGCGGCGCTGTGGTCGGGGGGCATCTCCTTCGGCGGGGTCATCGCCTTCATCTTCGCGGACCTGATCGCGATGCCCTTGATCCTCGTCTACCGCAAGCTCTACGGCGCGAGGCTGACGTGGCGAATGGTGGGGCTCTTCTACGTCATCATGGCCCTGGCGGGTCTGGTCACCCAGTTGATCTTCAGTGGCATCGGGGCGGTGCCGACGCGACGCTCGTTTCACGTGCCGGCGGCCCACTTCGAGTGGAACTACACCACCTACGTCAATATCGTCTTCATTGGCGTGGCGGCGAGCGTGTGGTGGCTGGCGCGGCACCGCCAGCGCTTCGGGGGCGGACTGGGCTACGCCATCGACCCGGTGTGCGGCATGCAGGTGAGCATCGCCAGCGCACCGGAGCGAGCCGAGCACGCCGGGAAGGTGTACCACTTCTGCTCCGGCCGTTGTCGGACCAAGTTTGAGGCGGACCCGGGGCGCCACGCGGGTGGGACCGCGAAGTCTGATCCGGTGGCGAAGTCGGACGGCGCGACCCTGGCCGTCGACCCGGTGTGCGGGATGAGCGTGGACCCCGCGAGCGCGGCGGCGCACCGGACCCACGAGGGCCGGGAGGTCTGGTTCTGCGGTGAGGGGTGCGCGGCACGATTCGACGATGATCCGGAGCGCTTCCTCGCGCCGGGCGCGGTGCCCGAGGGGATGCCCGCGGGGCCAGCCACGATCACCCTGGGCAGGAAGCCAGCGCTCGATAACGGAGCGAAGGGCACCGGAGCACCGGAACCGCCGCCAGCCACTCCCAACGGTTGAACCGGCCGACGGACGAAGTTCGGCGCTCCCGGTCCGCCAGGAGGTTTGCAGTCCCCATCTCAGGCGCGACGCAGCCCATCACGTCCTTGCGGCAAACGCCGACCCGAAGCGCGGCTTGCTGACGTAATGGAGCCATCAATTGGTGCCCGGGGGGTCCCGTCGAGCCGAAGCCCCGGCGCGGGGACACTACACCGGGACTTACGTTCTTTGCGGTGAGCGCGTACGCGCGCACGCTTTCGTGGCGGGGGCAGGATTTGAACCTGCGACCTTCGGGTTATGAGCCCGACGAGCTACCAAACTGCTCCACCCCGCGCTGGGATCACCACTCTACACGGAGACTTACCCGAGCGCCGTCGGCCCGCGTCTCCGTCCCCTCATCGGACGGCGCACCCACCACACGCAAGTCGGCGGTGCCAAGTTCTGACTTAGGGCCCGGGGTCACTCTCGGCCGGCGTACCTAACCTCGGATTATGAAGAAGGGTTGGGCTCCGGTAGCGCTGGTGGTCACGGTCGCGGTGGGGTTGTCACTGTGGTTCGGGTTGCGCTCGACGACGCCGACCACGACGACCACCGCGACGTCCACCACGGTGTCCGCCGCCGCAATACAGTCGGTCTGGCCGACGCCGTTCTCCGGCGTCACGTATGCCACTCCCTCGACCGCGGCCCGGGGATTCGCCACCGAGTTCCTCGGCATGAAGTCGCCCGTGGTCGGCGTCTTCCGCCAGGGCGACTCGCGGTCCGGGGAGGTCGACATTCAGAGCACTTCACGGGGACCCACGACAACGGCCCTCGTTCGCCAGCTGGGGACCGACTCCAGTTGGTCGGTCATTGGCGCGACGACCCCCGACGTCGTCATCACCTCACCCGCGACGCTCAGCGTCGTCGCCTCGCCGGTGGCTCTGCGCGGGCGCAGCACCGCCTTCGAGGGCGTGGTCAACGTCTCGTTGCGTGATGACGTGTCCGCGACGCCGCTCGCCGCCACGACCATGATGGGCGGCTCGAACGGCGTGATGGGTCCCTTCGGGGCGAACCTCATGTTCGCGACGCCCCGGTCGGGCTACGGCGACCTCACGCTCTACCTGCGCTCGGCCAAGGACGGCTCGCTGATGTGCGCGTCGGTGATCCGGGTGCGCTTCTAGTCCCTCACCCGGCCTTGAGCGCGCCCTGGGCGAGCTGCAGGTCCTTCTCCATGGCGTTGACCGCCGTCTGGTACGCACCCAGGTCCCCGGCCTTCAGGGCCTGCTGCGCGGCGGTGTACTGCGTGGCCGCCTGATTCAGGTAGTAGGTCGCGGTATGGCCCTTGCCGGTGCCGCCGCCCGGCGGCGGGGTCGTGCCGCCCGAGATGTTGGCGCCGAGCACCGCGCTTAGGGCCGCCGCGGCGGTCGGCTGGATGGCCACGTCCTGGTTGAATACGGCGATCACGTAGCGCAGCTGGGGCATCGGGTTCGACGAGCTGGTGACGTAGAGCGGACGCACGTAGAGCACGCTCTGGTCGAGCGGCACCATGAGGTTGTTGCCCAGCAGCACCTTGGACCCGTGCTGGTCCAGCAGGGTGATGGTCGAGCTCACCGAGGCGTTCTGCTGGATCTCCGAGTCGGCCTGGACCGGTCCGTTGATCTGGGATCCGCGCGGCGTCTCGTACACCCGGATCTGGCCGTAGTCGGTGGGGTCGCTGGTGGCGATAATGAAGGCCGTCAGGTTCTGGACGGTGGCCGAGTTGCCGGCCGGCACGTAGGCCAGCTCCTCGAGCAGCTGCTGGTGGTCGGCCAGGGGCAGCGAGCCGACCTGGAAGATCGGGCTCATCGGCGCCAGCGACGTGGAGATGACGTTGCCCGCGGCGTCGGTGACGGTCGTCTGGGCCAGGGACTGGCTCGGGGTGCCGGCGCCGGTCGACGGGGAGATGTGCCACGAGTCCGAGGCGGTGTAGAAGGCCGACGCCGAGGTGATGTGGTAGCGGCCCAGCGTGGCCGCCTGGACCGAGAAGATGTCGGCCGGGTAGCGCAGGTGGTCGAGGATCGCCGTGGGCATCGAGCTCATCGGCAGGAACATCGAGGGGAAGGCCGCGCGGTAGGCCTGGATCATCGGGTCCGACGGGTCGATCACGTAGAAGCGCATCGTCCCGGTGTAGGCGTTGACGACCACCTTGACCGCGTTGCGCGCGTAGTTGAAGCTGCTCGGCAGGCCCCCCGCGTTGACGTTGAGGTTGTCGGCGTTCTGGGCGTAGGGGTACTGGTCGGTGGTGGTGTAGCCGTCGAGCACGTAGTTCACCGAGCCGTTGGCGATGACCGCGTAGGGCTGGGAGTCGAAGGAGAGGAACGGCGCCGCCTTCTTGGCCATCGACATCACGTCGCGCACGAAGAGGACCCGGCTCTGGGCGTCGATCTGGTTGGAGATCAGGAAGTTGAAGTCACCCAGTCGCAGCGCCAGCGCCAGGCGGGTGAAGAAACCCCCCACGGGGACCCCGCCCTGGGCGCCGTAGTGCGTCTCGACCGGCTGGCCCGCGCGCGCCCCGGTGTTGACCTGGTAGTCGAGCTCGGCCTGGTGGGTGTTGGCCACGATCCAGCCCGGATCGTTGATGCCGAAGTAGACGGCGGGCTGGGTCAGGACCGGCATCCCGCTGTTCGACTCGGGCGGGATGTTCGCGACCACGAAGATCGGGTTGCCGGTGGAGGAGTCGACGGTGTTGGCCGCCACCACCGCCGCGCCGATGCCGTGAGTGAACACGAGGTGGGTGTTGACCCAGCTCGGCGAGGGCAGGCTGTTGGCGTTGAGCTGGCGCGTCCCGATCAGCACGGGGGTCAGCTTGCCGCCGATGTAGTAGCGGTCGACCGAGACGTTGGAAAAGGTGTAGTAGGAGCGGATCGACTGGCGTCGCGTCACGGTCTCCAGCGAGATGTTGTTGGCCGGATCCCACAGCCGGATGTTGGACAGCGTCGGGGCGTCCGCCTTGGCCTGGGAGGCCGTGATCGACTGCAGCCCGGCGAAGCTGCGGTAGTCGACCTGGTCCAATTTGAAGGCGGCGCGGGTCGCGGTGATGTTGCGCTGGATGTAGGGGCGCTCCAGCGTCGCCTGAGCCGGGCTGACCTTGAGCGCCTGGAGGATCGTCGGGTACAGCACGCCGATGACCAGCGCCACGAAGAGCCACAGGCCCACCGCCACCGCGGGCAGCGACCAGCCGCGCGAGCGCACGTTAGCCAGCAGGATGGCCGCCGCGGCCAGCGACAGGTAGAAGAGGATCGTCTGGGCCGGCATGCGCGCGTGAACGTCGGTGTAGCCCGCGCCCTGGACGTAGCCGTTGGTCGAGTTGACCAGCTCCCACTTGGCGATCAGGTAGCCCGCCGCCTTCAGCAGCGCGATGCCCGCGCCAATGACCGACAGGTGCGCCTTGACCCGCGGCGACACGCGCGGACGCGCCTTGGTGGCGCGGATGCCGCCGTTGAGGTAGTGGAAGATCGTCGTCACGATCAGGACGATGAAGAGGGTGACCAGCAGGAAGGTCACCACGAAGGACACGAAGGGCAGGGTGAAGACGTAGAAGCCGACGTCCTTGTGGAAGAGCGGGTCCTTCACGTGGAAGGACTGGCTGTGGGCGAACAGCAGGTACCGCTGCCACTCCCCGGTGGCGTTGAGCCCGGCCACCAGGGCGAAGAGGAAGGCGATCACCGCGTAGATTCGCCCGGCGTAGGGCCGCACCACGTTCTGGAAGCGCCGCACGACCTCGTCCTCGGGCTCGAAGGAGAGGTCGCGGGCCCCGAAGCGGTCGGTGAGCAGCAGGTTCACCCACAACAGCAGGAAGAAGATCGCGCCGAAGGTCAGCCCGAGGCCCACCTTGACCAGGAACAGCGTGGTGAAGACGCCGCCCAGGCCGGCCGAGTGGAACCACATCTGGTCGGTCCACAGGACGGCCAGGCTGCGCAGGGACAGGAAGCCGACCAGCAGGACGACGACGACCAGCCCGATCCAGAAGCGCCGGGAGAGTCGGCCCAGCCGGGGCGGACGGCGCGGGACGTCGGCGGGGCTACGCACGGGCCGAGCCTAGGGCCAATCTCAGGCGGGAACGACGGCGCACGCGCATCCGGCGTGCAGGGGCGGCTGAGCCGACCCGCTGGGGAAGCCCACCCCGGCCGGCCGTTCGCCGGCGCGCGCGTCCAGCGCGCACGCGTCGCACGGTGCGTCGTTGGGCGCCACCACGAAGCGCACCGCGTGGCCCTGCGCCGCGGCGAGCACGCCCAGGTGGAAGGCCCGCCGCGCGGCGTCGGTGCACAGGCGCTCGACGCGCGCGCCGCGCCACTCCTTGTAGGCCGTGTTGGCCCGCTCGACCGCGCTGCCGCTGCCGTCGGCCAGGATGCGCTTGCGCAGCGCCAGCACGATGGTCACCGCGAGGTCGGCCGCGCAGTCCTGGAGAGCGGCCGCACTGGCCGGGCTCCCCGTGACGCCGGCTTCGTCGAAGGCGAAGCGCCCACCGGCGGCCGCGGCGTCGGCCAGGGCGTCGTGGGCCGCCTCGGCGTAGCGCGCGCGCTGGGCGAGCTCGTCTTCGAGCTCCGTGGTGATCATCCCCTTCACGTCGCGGAGCCGCTCGAGGGTCTCGTTCTGGTCGTCCTGGAGGACCCGCTTCACGCGTCGCGTGAGCACCGCCAGCGACTCCTCCAGGGCGCCGTCGCGCCGCGCGAAGAGCTCGCCCACCGGCGTCTCGTCCTTGACCGGGGCCCGCTTGGGCGCCGTGGCGACGGCGCCGCGCTCCTCGAGGGACGCCTTGCGCAAGCGCGCGAAGATCTCGTTGACCACGTCGGTGCCCGAGCCATCCTCCTCGCGCGCGTCGGGCGCCGGGGACGGCGCCTCCGCCTTCGGCGCGCGCCGGACCCGCGAGCGCGCCGCTCCGGGCTCGGCGACGGGCCCGGCCGCCGGCACCGGCACGACCTCGGGCACCTGGCGCAGCGGCGTCCCGGCGAGCAGCTCCTCCTCGGTGGGCTCCGGCGCGGGCGGGCGCAGCCGCAGTGCTTCGAGCGCCGCGGCGCGCGCCGCCTCGTCGGAGGCCCCCAGACCGGAGATGACCGCCTCGACCTGGTCGCGCACCGAGGCGACGAAGGCGCTCAGCGAGTCACGCGCCGCGCGAAGCTGCTCGATCTGCAGGTGCAGGGCCCGGCGCTTGACCGCGAGGTCGTTGAGGACGGTCTTGCGCGCCTCGTTGGCCTGATCGACGATGGCGCGACCCTGCTCGCGGCCGCGCTCCACCAGCGCCTCACCGTTGACCTTCGCCGAATCGATGAGCCGTTCCGCGGTCAGGCGCGCGTCGTGGTCGACTTGATTGGCCGCGCTCTCGGCGTCCGAGATGATGGCGGCGGCGCGCTCCTGGGCCTCGATCAGGTGACCGGCGCTGCGCTGCTGGCTCTCGGTGAAGAGCTGGGTGCTGCGCTCCTGGGCCTCCGCGGTGACGCGTCCGGCCTCCTCGTGGGCCGATCGCAGGATGGCCGCGCTCTGGGACCCCAGCGCGCTCGCCAGGGTCGCCTCGTCGATCGTCGGATGCTCGGCGCGCTGGAGGGCCTCGGCCAACTGGCCCTGGAGCTCGCGGACCCGGGTCTCGAGATGGGCCATCTCGCGGGCCACCGACTCCAGATGGGCGCGAACCTCCTGGGGATCTAGGCCCCCCTTGCGGACCGTGGTGAAACTGGCTCGGGCCACCTCCGGTGACGTCAGGCGCGTCGAAGAGAGGATTCGCCGTTCGTCCATTTCCCCAGACTACGGCGTGTCTCGGCGGGGACTGGGCTTAGTGGGGACGGGTCAGGGGCACCGGCGTCGCCCCGCCCAGGGCGCGCAGCGCGCGCAGGGCGCCGCGCAGCGTGGTCACCCCGATGATCGTGAGACCCGGCCGCGCCGCCGCGCGCGCGGTGGCCACCTCGACGGAGGGAACCAGGAAGACGCGCGCCCCGGCCCGCTGGACGGCGACCGTCTTCTCGGCGACTCCCCCGACGTCGCCGACCTGGCCCGCGGCGTCGATGGTGCCGGTCGCCGCGACGATCCGGTGTCCCGTCAGGGACCCGGCGCTGAGCTTGTTGATGAGGGTGAGCGTCATGGCCAGTCCGGCCGACGGTCCCCCGATGTTGGCCGTGTTGATGGTGATCGCGCCGGGCAGGACGAAGTTCACGCCGCCCTCGAGCGACAGCCCCAGCCACGAGTGGTCCCGGCCCGCGGCGCCCGGGCAGGCCGAGGGACCCTGCGCGTGCGGTGTCGCCGTGGTGACGGACACGTTGCGCGGCGCGGACCACGTGATGACACCCGACGCCGAGATGCGGGAACGCTCCACGCTCAGGCGAACGGCGGTGCCGGGCGCGAATCCGTGCACCGCCGAGACGACTCCGCACGACGTCGTCACGCGCCGGCCGTCGACGCCCACCAGGCGGTCCGCGACGCTGACCCCCGCGCGCCAGGCGGGCGATGGCACCGCCACCGCGGTCACGATGGCGCCGTCGGGGATCGCCGGCACGCGCCAGCCCAGGGCCCGCAGCGCCGCCACCTCGGCCGCCTGCTGCGAGTCGCTCATCTCGAGGAACCCCTGGGCGCTGAGCTCGGCCGTCGGGATCCCGGGGCTGACCAGATCCGCCGCGGGGACGAACTCGACGTGGGACTGGAAGTGCAGCACGATCCACTGCCACGCCGTCACCGTGGAGAGGTAGACGTCGGTCAGGAGTATCCGGTCGGGGTGGGCGTTGGTCGAGAGACCCTCGACCTTCACCAGGGGCGCCACCGGCGTCGCGTCGCCCGGCGTCAGCGCGTACTCGTTGGTGTTCCAGTGCTGGAGAACGATGATGACCAGCAGCATCGCCCCCAGGGTGGCCAGAACCCCGACGAGCCAGGGACGCCCGGGACGGCGTGGTGGAATGGCGTCGTGACCGGTGATGAGCCCACGCTACCGGAGTCCCTGCGCGCCGCCCTCGTGCGCGCCGGCTTCGGCGACGACGACGCGTCGGGCGCGATGGTCGACGAGCAGCTGGACTCTCCGGTGCCGCGGGCGCGGGTCCTGGCGCTGCGCGCGGCGGCGCGGCGGCGTCGTCTCGACGCCGGGTCCTGGACCCGCGCGATCACCGACGCGACGCCCGTGGTGCGCCGAGAGGCGCTGGCCCTCTACGCCCACCACACGCCCGGCGACGACACCGTCCTCGCGACGGTGGTGCGCGCGCTCGGGGACCCCGACGCGCTGGTCGTCGACGCGGCGGCGTTCGCACTCGGTGAGCACCAGTTCGCCGACGCGGTCGAACCCCTCGTCGCCGTGGCCGCTCACCACGCCGACGCGCGGTGTCGAGAGGCCGCGGTGGCCGCCCTGGGAATGCTCGGCGACGAGCGGGGCCGCGCGGCCGTGTTGGCGGCGCTGGAGGACCGGCCGCCGGTGCGGCGCCGGGCGGTCGTGGCCCTGGCCAACTACGAGGGTCCCGACGTCGACGCCGCGCTGGCCCGCGCGCGCGAGGACCGCGACTGGCAGGTGCGCGCCGCGGCCGTCCAGCTCGGCGACGACGACGATTAGAGGTCGGCGTCGCGGAACAGCGGGTGCAGCGAGGACATCTCGTCCAGGCAGAGCTGCAGGCCCCGGATGACGACGAGCTCGGGGTCGTCGGCGACCCGGATGTCCACGCCGGTGTTCACCGCGAGCAGCTCGGGCAGGTCGCTCAGGCGCGCCAGTCCGCCCACCAAGGTCAATCCCCGGGCGCTGACGTCCTGGGAGAGGTCGGGCGGCGCGTCGGCGAGCGAGTCCTGGACCATCTTCACCGTCGAGGCCACGACATCGTGAAGCGCGGCGTTGACCAGGTCGGCCCCCACGGTCAGGCGCACCGGCTCGCCGCGCCCGACGGTGCGCGCGACAACCTCCTCGGTGAGTCCCCGGGTGAGTCCGCGGGCCGAGCCGAGGTTGATCTTCAGGGCCTCGGTGACCGCGGGCGAGACCACGACGCCGTGTCGCTGGCGCAGCAGCGCCGCGATGGACGCGTCGAGGTCGGCGCCGCCGTGTCGGCGCGTCGACGAGGTGACGATGCCCCCTAACGAGAGCAGCGCCGCCTCCGAGGCCCCCGCGCCGAGCACCGTCACGGCCGAGCCCACCGGGTCCTGGACCGGCAGTCCCAGGCCGATCGCGGCGGCCAGCGGCGCCTCGAGCAGGCTGACCTCGCGAGCGCCGGCCTGCACCGCGGCCTGGCGCAGCGCGCGGCGCTCGATCGGCGTGGCCAGCGACGGCACGCTCATCACCGCCCGGACCCGGCTGATCTTGGAGATGCCAGCGCGCTCGAACAGCCCGGAGAGCAGCCGCGCCGTCACGTCGAAGTCGACGGTGGCCCCCTGGGACAGCGGACGAAAGGCCACCACGTGGCGCGACGTGCGCGCGACCAGATCGAGCGCGCCCAGTCCGAGCTCGACGACCTCGCCGGAGCGCGTGTCGATGGCCACGATCGTGGGCTCGTTGAACACCAGGCCTTCGTCGGCCGTGGCCAGCCGCGTCCACCCCGTGCCCACGTCGAGAGCAACGTCGGTGGCCACGGCAGCCCATGCTAGAGCGACCAGTTTCGCCCACAGGTCGCTAACTAGCCTGGAAAGACATGGGTTGGGTCGCTAGAACGTTTGCGTGGCTGCCGGGGCGGCGCCACGGGGCACCGCCGCCGCCCAGCGAGCGGGCGTGGCTCCACCCGAGCGAGTTGCCCAATTTCTCGTCGCTGTCCGAGGCCAGCAAGCGCCTGCGCTCGCGCGTCGCCGCGGGCCTGGTCTCGGTGATGGTGCTCGCCCTGCTGGTCGGCGGGACCAGTCTCGCCATCGAGCGCGGGGTGACCCCGCCCAACACCAACATGCTCGCCCACGACGCGGTGACCTGGGCCCGCCTCCCGGCGGTGGCCCGTCCGGCCGCCGCGCGCACCGTCGTCCTGACTATCACGGTGCCCGGCCACGTCTCCACGGTGGCCGCGATGGTGCTGGCCGACCACCTCGCGGTCACCACGACGCCCATCCCGACCGGGGCACTGCTGAGCGCCTCGAGCGCGACGCGCGCCCACGTCCCGGTCACCTGGATCGGGCGCGACACCACGATGGGCTTCACCATTGTCCAGCTCGGGGCGCCGGTGCCGGCGCTGCACTTCGGCCCCCTGCCGGCCACGGCGTCGGTGACCGCGGTCGCGCCGATCGTGACCGGCGCGCACGCGCCGCTGCGCTTCGTGTGGGCCACCACGACGCTGGGCGACCCGTCGCTCACCGCCAACGGGGTGGTGAGCTACCTGGCGACCCGGCCCCACCGCAACCTCCACGGGCTCACCGACGCGATCGCGGTCAACGCCAAGGGCACGGTCGTCGCCGTGCTCTCGGGCAACCACCTGTGGTACTCGGCCCAGTTCGTCGCGCGCGTGGCCGACATCGTCGCGACGGGCAACGGCTGCCACTCGAGCCTGGGCATCAGCGGCACCAGCGCCCAGGGCGGCGGGGTCCTGGTCACCGCGGTGCACCACCGGGGTTCCGCCGCGCGGCGCCTGCGCGCCGGCGACGTCGTCATCGAGGTCGCCGGCCACAACATCGAGAACTGGAACGCGCTGCTCACCGTGCTGTACCTGACGCGCGCCGGCTCCCTGATTGACGTCAGCTACGTGCGCGGCACCGCGACCCACCACACCGAGGTCATCCTGGCGTGCGCCCTCTAGGTTGGGGACGTGACCGACAACCCCTTCGGCGGCTTCTTCGGCGACATCTTCAACCTGCTCGGCCAGCAGGGACCCAACGCCTGGTTTGACACCGCGACCCAGCTCGCGCTGTCCATCGCGCGGGGCGAGGACGGCGATCCCAACCCCCAGCCGGTGGAACGCCAGCGCCTCGAGGAGTGGGCGCCCTTGGTGGGCCGCCACGTCGACGCCCTCCTTTCGGTGGCCCGCGAGCCGCGGGTGACCGCGGTCAACCGGTCGGGCCTGGCCACGGCCGCGCTCGCCCAGTGGCGGCCCCTGATCGAGCCGATCCTCACGCGCACGCTCGCCCTGCCCGAGGACCTCGACAACGCCGAGGGTCCGGTGCTGGCCCAGATGGTCGCGGCCCTGGGCCCGCTCTTCACCGGCTTTCAGATGGGCTCGGTGGCCGGGCACTTCACCGAACGCGCGTGGTCGCTGGCCGCGCTGGCCCTGCCGCGTGACAACGACGAGCGGCTCCTGGCGGTCAACAACCTGGCCGCCTTCGCCGAGTCGTGGTCGCTCGAGCCCGACGAGGTCTACGTCTTCGCCCTGGCCCAGGAGTTCGTGGCGTCGCTGGTGCTGTCCCAACCGGGCACCGGGGACGCGCTGCGCGCGCTGCTCCTGGACGGCGTGCGCGAGGCCGCGGCGGCCCAGGGCGACCTGCTCGACCGGCTCTCCTCGATGGTCGACCCGGAGGACCTCTCCTCACTCATGCAGAACCCCGAAGCCCTGCTGGCGGGCATCACCGCGCCCGAAGAGTCGGCGGCGACCCGGGCGCTCAACGCCGCGACCAGCGTGCTGCTGGCCTTCTTCGATGCCGCCGCCCACCAGGTCACGTCCACGCTGCTCGGGCCGCGCCCCGCGCTGGTGGAGGCCTACCGGCGCCACCGACGCAGCGACGCGCGCGGCGAGGACGCCGCGGCGGCGCTGTTCGGGATCTCGACCCAGGGGGCGCACCACGACGCCGCCGCGACGTTCGTCGCCGCGCTGGCCGAGGCCCACACGCTCAAGGTGTTCGACGCGCTCCTGCGAGTCGACGGGCTGCCCAGCGACGTGGAGCTCCGCGACCCCGACCGGTGGTACCGACGGGTGTCGACCTCCCCGCTGGCCTAGGTCTCCTCGTCGTAGCCGAGGTTCCACTCCACCAGCAGGTTCTCGCGCTCGGCGTCGCGGTTGACCCGCTCGCGGTTGCGCCGGAACTGGGGGTCGTGGGGCGGCAGAAAGCGCAGCCGGGCGTCGATGCGGTCCACGAACGACTGGATCTGCTCCTCGTCGCCGAAGACCATGCGGCACTCCCAGTGGGGGGCCACCGGACCGAGGTAGACCACCTGGACGTGACCGACCGGGTCGGTGACCTCGGTCGATTCACTGGTCGGGACCTGACTCACGGCACTCCTTCGCTGGTCGCGGGGCCATTCTACCGTTCGTCCCCCGGGGCCTTCCCCGGAGCGGGCTCCGGCGGGTGCGAAACGTAACGGAAACGCAAACATCGCGCCCAGACGTTTCTCAGACTGGCTGGGTACGCTGACGCTATGAGCCCCGGGGGGACGACGTGAACACCGAGTGGATGGCCGACGGCAAGTGCCGGGAGCACCCGGCCGGCGTCTTCTTCCCCCGTGACGGTCTCGGCGTCATCAAGGCCCAGCGCATCTGCGCCACCTGCCCGGTGGCCGACCAGTGCCTGGAGTACGCCATCGCCAACCACGTCGACCACGGCGTGTGGGGTGGCAAGTCCGAGCGCGAGCGTCGCCGCATCGCGCGCCTGCGCCGCCGCAACCCCATCATCTCCGACCACTAGACCCGGCTCTCCCCGCGCCGTCCACTAATCTCGCCGCGTGTTCGAGTGCGTGGTCAACGTCTCCGAGGGCCGCGACGTCGCCGTCCTCGAGCAGCTGTCGCGCGCCGCCGGGGCCAGCCTGCGCGACCGGCACCGCGACCGGCACCACCACCGCAGTGTCTTCACCCTGATCAACGCCGCGGAGCCGCTGCTCGAGGACCTGCACGCCCTGGCCAGCACGGCGTACCAGAGGGTCGACCTGCGCCGCCACCAGGGCGTGCACCCGCGCTTCGGCGTGGTCGACGTGGTGCCCTTCGTCGCCCTCGACCCCGAGGACCCGGCCGGGGCCCGCGCGCTGCGCGACGAGACCGCCGCGTGGTTCGCCGACACCCAGTCGGTGCCGGTCTTCCTCTACGGGCCGCTGGCCGACGGCACCACGCGGTCCCTGCCCGAGGTGCGCCGAGGGGCGTTCGGCGATCTGGCCCCCGACCTCGGACCCCGGAACCCGTCGCCGACGCGCGGGGCGGTGGCCGTGGGGTGTCGTCCGGTCCTGGTGGCCTGGAACCTCTGGCTCCACGGGGTCACCTTGGCTCAGGCCACCGAACTGGCGACCGCGGTGCGGTCCCCGGCGGTGCGCGCGCTGGCCTTCGAGGTGGGTGATGACGTCCAGGTGAGCTGCAACCTGGTCGACCTGAGCGTGGCGCGCCCGTCGGCCATCTACGACCTAGTCAGCGCCCGACTGGGCCCCGACGGGGCGATCGAGCGGGCCGAGCTGGTGGGCCTGGCCCCGGCCAGCCTGCTGGCGGCCGAGCAGCCGAGCCGCTGGGAGGAGTTGGGCCTCAGCCCCGACCGCACCATCGAAGCGCGGGTGGGCGGCTAGGCCCTAGCTGGCCTGGGCGCGGCGCTCCAGGGCCCGGGCGCGGCGCAGCCGACGCCGCTCCCGCTCGCTCATCCCGCCCCAGATGCCGAACTTCTCGCCGTTGTCGAGGGCGAACTCCAGGCACTCCTCGCGCACCACGCAGCCCCGGCAGACCTCCTTGGCCTCCCGGGTCGAGGCGCCGCGCTCGGGGAAGAAGAGGTCGGGGTCCACGCCCATGCAGTTGGACCGGGCCTGCCAGCCCCGGTCCTCCATGCCGCTCAACAACTCGATGATGTCCATCCGGTGGTCCTCCCCGTTCGCGGCCCCCGCCACGGTTGTAATTACAACGGTGTCATTGTGACTGGAAACGGGCGGAATTGCAAATGGAAATGCCAAAAGACCCCATTATCAGGGGTCTTCGCCAGCCTCAGCCGGCCCGGCGGTGCTTGACGAAGTCGTCCAGGGCGTAGCGGCCGAGCTCGTCGACCGAGGTGTAGAACGTGCGCCCCCCGTTGACCTTGGCGATCTGCTCGACGAAGGGGAACTGGCTGCGCTCGATGTCCAGGGCGAAGGTGTTGATCTGGATCCCCGCCTTGGTGCAGCGCAGGACCTCGGCCATCGTGCGCTCGAGCGTCTCGCGCACCGGGGGCCAGGCGAAGAAGGGCTCCCCCGCCGCGGTCAGGTGCGCGGTCGGCTCGCCGTCAGTCACCACCACGATCTGGCGCTCGCCGCGCTCGTGGCGCATGAGGTGGCGCGACAGGGCCAGCGCGTGCTGGAGGTTGGTCCCGTAGTTGTAGTCGATGGCCAGGGCGGGCACGTCCTCGACGCGCAGCTCGCGCGCGGTCTCGCCAAAGCCGACGACCGCGACGAAGTCGCGCGGGAACTTGGCGCGGATCAGCTGGGTCAGCGCCAGCACCATCTTCTTGGCGGGCACCAAGTTCGAGCGCATCGCCATCGAGAGCGAGAGGTCGATGGCGAAGACCGTCGCCGAGTGGCGCGTCGCTTCGTACTCCTCCACTTCGAAGTCGTCGGGGTGCAGGCGCACCGGCGTACCCGGCCCCTGGCGCAGGACGGCGTTGCGCAGGGTGCGCGACAGGTGCAGGCTGAAGGGCTCGCCGGGCGCCCAGGGCCGGGAGGTCTCCTCGCGGTCGCCCCCGCGATCCACGCCGGCCTCGCGGTGTCCGCCCAGGGCCGGCGAGTCGTGGAGCTGGGCGAAGAGGTCGCGCAGCGCGCCGAGGCCGATCTGGCGCACGCCCTTGGGACTCAACGTCAGGCGACCACCCGAGCGGTCGACGAAGCCCTGGTCGCGCAGGCCTTGGACCGCGCGCTGGAGGCGCTCGACGTGGCGCGCCGCGTCATCGCCCAGGTTGCGCCGGACGGCCTCGACGTCGACCTCGGGTAGCTGCTGAGCGGCGCGCGTGGAGCCGAGGTACTCCTCGAGCCCGCGCAGCTCACCGAGCTGCGCGGCGACACCGGTGGCGTCCGCGAAGGAGGACGGCGTGCCCCCGCGCATCCGGTGCGCGCGGCTCCAGTCGATGTCGGGCGTCGCCTGGCGCAGGTTCGACACCAGGCGCGACAGGGACAGGTCGAGCGCCATGTCGCCCATCAGCTGGTCGAAGAGGCTGCGCAGCTCGGACTGCTGGTCGCTGGTCAGCGAGTTGAACATGGCCTCGGCGGCCGCGGCCCGCTCGGCCATCATCCGCACCACGTCCTCGAGGCTCTCGGCACCCGGGAAGTAGTCGCCGAAGCGCTCCATGAACTCCGCGAAGGACGGGTCGAGAGGCTCGCCGCGGCGATCCTGTTCGATCATCGTCGACAGCGCGTCCATCATCTCGCGCAGTCGCGCGAGCTCCTCGGGGTCGGGGCGCCCGAGGAACTCCCTGGACTGCTCGAAGTATGTGTTGAGCGCGTCGCGGCGCAGCTCGTCCATCATCTCCTCGAACCGCTCGCGGGCCTCGGAGGAGACGAACTCGTACCCCTGGTAGTCGCGCAGGCGCTCGGCCAGCCGGTCGCTCATCAGCTCGCGCTGCAGGCGCTTCTGATCGACCACGTCGCGCGTGACCTCGGCGCGCCGCTCGTCGCCCGAGGCCTCGGCGTCACCCAGCAGCGCGTCGAGCTCACCGGACTCCAGCTCCTCGATCGCCTCGAGGCGCTCGCGGTACCGGGCCAGCTCCCCGTCGGGGTCGGCCCGGCTCTCGAGCTCGCGGCGTCGGCTCCGCGCGCGCTCGAGCAGCTCGCGCAGCCCCTCGACGCGCTGCCCGTCGCGCGTCGTGTAGCCCTCGCGCAGGAGGCGGTCCATCGCCTCGTCGAGGTCGCCGCTCTCCATGAAGTCGTCGGCCAGCAGGCTGAGCAGCTCGTCGACGTCGAGGTCCGCGAAGTCGTCGCCCTCGCCGAAGCGGCGGAACCCGTAGCGGACGGGCACTAGCGGGTGCGGGCGCGGTAGAGCGCGCGCGGCCCCGACGCGTCCTTGGCCAGGCGCTTGGTGAGGTAGAGGCCCTCGAGGACAAACTCGGTGGCCGCGGCTAGCTCGCCCGGCGTGGCGCCGGCCCCGGCCACGCGGTGCACCGGCGCCGCCAGCGCGGGCAGCGCGGCCAGGACGTCGAGGTAGTCGTGGTCGGGCAGGTCGTCGCCGGTGTGCACCAGCACCTCGCCCTGGAAGGCCTCGACGATCTCGGCGGCCTCCTCCAGCACGACGTGCTCGGCGAAGCACTGGCGCAGCGCCAGGCCCACCAGGGCGGCGATGACCTGGTCGAGGTCGTCCTCTTCCATCGTGTCGAGCTCGATCTTGCCCTGGGTCGACTGGACGATGGCCGCCAGGTCGCTCACGCGCGGCACCACCGCGTCATCACCCGTGCGCAGCGTGCGCCGCAGGGCGCTGGCCACCACCGTCTCGTAGTTGGCGATCGACAGTCGCACCGAGACCCCCGAGCGCTGCGAGATCACGTGGCTGCGGCGCGCCACGTGGCTCACGCGCGCCACCACGTCGTCGATGAACCACGGCACGACGATTGGCTTGGGCGACGCGGGCAGGCGCGCCTCCTGGTGCACGATCGCGACTTCGGTCTCGACGTCGTCGGGGTAGTGCGTGCGGATCTGGGACCCGAAGCGGTCCTTCAGCGGCGTGATCAGGCGCCCCCGGTTGGTGTAGTCCTCGGGGTTGGCCGTGGCCACCACGACGACGTCCAGCTCCAGGCGCACCAGGTGCCCGCGGATCTGCACGTCGCGCTCCTCGAGCACGTTGAGCAGGCCCACCTGGATTCGCTCGGCCAGGTCGGGCAGCTCGTTCATCGAGAAGATGCCCCGGTTGGACTTGGGCACGAGGCCGTAGGAGAGTGCCCGGGGGTCGTCGAGGTAGAGACCGCCGGCCACCTTGATCGGGTCGACCTCGCCGATGAGGTCGGCCATCGAGGTGTCGGGCGAGGCCAGCTTCTCGGCGAAGCGCTGGCTGCGGTGGACCCAGGCCACCGGCGTGTCGTCGCCCCGCGCGGCGACCAGGTCGATGGCGTGGGCCGAGATCGGCGAGTAGGGGTCGTCGCGCACCTCGGAGCCCTCGACGATCGGCAGCCACTCGTCGAGCAGCTCGACCAGGCAGCGGATGAGGCGGGTCTTGGCCTGGCCGCGCTCGCCCAGCAGGATGATGTCGTGGCCGGCCAGCAGGGCCGTCTCGAGCTGGGGCAGCACCGAGTCGTCGTAGCCCAGCACCCCGGTGACCAGCGGGCGGCCCTCGGCCAGGCGGGTCTCGAGGTTGGCGCGCATCTCGTCGCGCACCGGCACCGAGGCGTAGCCGCTGGCGCGCAGGGTGCCCAGGGTCGTGGGCAGATCGGGGGGCACGCGGGGGGTGGACATACCCGTACTTTACGGGCCGGACCCCCTAGTCCCGGCTCGGGCGGCCCTCGAGCGAGGGTCCCCAGGCGCGCGCCACCACGCACCCGCCGGGCCGATAGGCCAGGTGGGCGGCGCGCGGCGCGTCCAGCACCGCGAGGTCGCCGCGCGCGCCCAGGGCCAGCCACCCGATGTCGGAGCGCCCCAGGGCGGCCGCCCCGCCGGCCGTGGCCGCCCGCAACGCCTCGTCGCAGGTCACGCCCATCTCGCGCACCGCCAGGGCGATCACGAAGGGCATCGAGGTCACGTACGAGGTGCCCGGGTTGCAGTCGGTGGCCAGGGCCACGGTGGCCCCGGCGTCGAGCAGGCGCCGGGCCGAGGGGTAGGCCGCGCGGGTGGAGAACTCCGCGCCGGGCAGCAGCGTGGCCACGGTCGACGACCCGGCCAGGGCGGCGACGTCCCCGTCGCTCAGGAACGTGCAGTGGTCCACGCTGGCCGCGCCCAGCTCGACGGCCAGCGCCACGCCCCCGCTCTCGCCGAGCTGGTTGCCGTGGACGCGAAGTCCCAATCCGGCCCGACGTCCGGCGACCAGGACGTGGCGCGCCTCGTCGACGCTGAAGGCGCCGCGCTCGCAGAAGACGTCGACCCAGCGCGCGCGCGGCGCGCAGGCCTCCAGCATCGCCCCAGCCACCAGGGCCACGTAGCCGTCGCGGTCGCCCGCGAACTCCGCGGGCAGCGCGTGGGCGCCCAGGAACGTCCTCTCCTCGGAGTAGGCGCGCGCGACCTCCAGCAGGCGCACCTCGCCCTCGACGGTCAGCTCGTAGCCCGACTTCACCTCCACCGTCGTCGTGCCGGTGTCGCGCAGGGCGAGGAAGCGCGCCGTCGCGTCGTGGCGCAGCTGCGCCGTGGTGGCCGCGCGCGTCGCCGCCACGGTGCTCGCGATGCCCCCGCCGTCGTAGCGCGCGCCGGCCACGCGCGCCTCGAACTCCGCGGAGCGCTCCCCCGCGAAGACCAGGTGGGTGTGGGCGTCGACGAAGCCGGGCACCACGGCCGCGCCGGCTACGTCGACCCGCTCGTCCGCCATCGGCGCGTCGTCGTTGCGTCCGACCCAGGCGACGCGCCCGTCCTCGACGACCAGCGCGGCGTCGCGCAGCCGACCCATCGGCGAGCCGTCGCCCAGGCTCGGGTCGTTGGTCGTGAGCTCGCCGATGCGCGCGAAGAGCCGGGAGGGCATCACCCCTCGCGCATCGGCACGCGCACCCCGCGCTGCTCGGCCGTCAGCTCGGCCAGCTCGTAGCCGGCGTCGACGTGGCGAATCACGCCGGTGCCCGGGTCGTTGGTCAGCACGCGTCGCAGCTTCTGCTCGGCCAGCGCGGTGCCGTCGGCCACGCAGACCTGGCCGGCGTGGATCGAGCGGCCGATGCCCACCCCGCCCCCGTGGTGGATCGAGACCCACGTGGCGCCCGAGGCCGTGTTGAGCAGTGCGTTGAGCAGCGGCCAGTCGGCGATGGCGTCCGAGCCGTCGAGCATCGACTCGGTCTCGCGGTAGGGCGAGGCCACCGAGCCGCTGTCCAGGTGGTCGCGCCCGATGACGATCGGCGCGGCGACGCGCCCGCGGGCCACCAGGTCGTTGAAGGCCACGCCGGCGGCGTCGCGCTCGCCGTAGCCCAGCCAGCAGATCCGCGCCGGCAGGCCCTGGAAGGCGACGCGCTCCTGGGCCCTGGTGATCCAGCGCGCCAGCGCCTCGTTCTCCGGGAAGAGGCGCAGCACCGCGGCGTCGGTGGCGGCGATGTCGGCCGGGTCGCCCGACAGCGCGGCCCACCGAAACGGCCCCCGGCCCTCGCAGAAGAGCGGGCGGATGTAGGCCGGCACGAAGCCCGGGAACGCGAAGGCCCGGGCGAAGCCCCCCGCGGCGGCCTCGCCGCGGATCGAGTTGCCGTAGTCGAAGACCTCGGCGCCCCCGTCGAGGAACCCCACCATGGCCTCCACCTGCTTGGCCATCGACAGGCGCGCGCGGTCGGTGAACTCGTCGGGCTTCTTCTCCGCGAAGTCGTGCCAGTCGCCCAGCTCGACGCCCTCGGGCAGGTAGCTCAGCGGGTCGTGGGCCGACGTCTGGTCGGTCACGATGTCGACCTCGACGCCGCGGGCCAGGATCTCGGCGAAGGCCCAGGCGGCGTTGGCGCACAGCCCGACGCTGAGCGGCGAGCGGCGCGCCTTCGCTTCGGCGACCCGCGCGAGCGCGTCGTCCAGGTCGCCGGTCCACTCGTCGAGGTAGCGCTGGTCGACCCGGCGCTGCAGGCGCGTCGGGTCGACGTCCACCACCAGGCACACCCCGTCGTTCATGGTCACCGCCAGCGGCTGGGCCCCGCCCATGCCGCCGGCCCCGCCGGTGAGGGTGAGTGTGCCAGCCAGCGTGCCCCCGAAGCGCTTGGCCGCCACCGCGGCGAAGGTCTCGTAGGTGCCCTGCAGGATGCCCTGGGTGCCGATGTAGATCCACGAGCCGGCCGTCATCTGGCCGTACATGGTGAGACCCAGCGCCTCCAGGCGGCGGAACTCCGGCCACGTCGCCCAGTCCGGGACCAGGTTGGCGTTGGCGATCAGCACGCGCGGGGCCCACTCGTGGGTCGTGAAGACCCCGACCGGCCGGCCCGACTGCACCAGCAGCGTCTCGTCGCCGCGCAGCGTGGTTAGCGTGCGCACCAGCGCGTCGAAGCTGCGCCAGTCGCGCGCCGCGCGCCCGGTGCCGCCGTAGACCACCAGGTCGTCAGGCCGCTCGGCGACCTCCGGGTCGAGGTTGTTCTGGAGCATTCGCAGGGCGGCCTCCTGGGGCCAGCCCACCGCGCTGATCGCGGCGCCGCGCGCGGCGCGCACCGGTCGGGCTCCCTCCATGCTCCTCCTCAGGTCAGCGCGACGAAGCGGCGCGTCGCGTCGAGCAGCGCCCCCGAGCGCACGAGCTCACCGACCGCGGCGATCTCCGGGGCCAGCCAGCGGTCGTGGCCCGGTCCCCCCGAGACGCGGTTGACCAGTTCGGCCACGGCCCCGGTGACCGGCGAACCCTCCAGCGGCGCGCGCAGGGCCAGCGCCCGGGCGCTGGCCAGGAACTCGATCGCCAGGACGTCGGCGAAGGCGTCGAGGGAGCGGCGCAGCTTGCGCGCGGCGTGCCAACCCATCGAGACGTGGTCCTCCTGCATCCCCGACGAGGGGATCGAGTCGACGCTGGCCGGCGTCGCCCACCGCTTCATCTCGGCGACTAGGCCGGCCTGGGAGTACTGAGCGATCATCAGTCCCGAGTCGACGCCGGCGTGGTGGGCCAGGAACGGCGGCAGCCCGAAGCTGCGGTGGACGTCGAGCAGGCGGTCGGTGCGCCGCTCGGACATCGAGGCGACGTCGGCGACCGCGATGGCCAGGAAGTCGAGCACGTAGCCGACCGGCGCCCCGTGGAAGTTCCCGTTGGAGACCAGTGAACCGTCGGCCAGCACCGACGGGTTGTCGATCGCCGAGGCCAGCTCGACGTCGGCCACGCGCGTGGCGTGGGACAACGTGTCGCGGGCCGCGCCGTGGACCTGGGGGGCGCAGCGCAGCGAGTAGGCGTCCTGGACCTGCGTGGGATCCGCGAGGTGCGAGCTGACGATCGGCGAGTCGGCCAGCAGCGCCGCCAGGTTCGCCGCGCTGGCGCGCTGGCCGGGGTGCGGGCGCAGGGCGTGGATCTCTTCGGCGAAGACCCGGTCGGTCCCGCGCAGCGCCTGGATCGAGAGCGCGGCGGCGAGGTCGGCCAGGCTCAGCAGGCGCCCGAGGTCCTCGACCGCCAGGACCAGCTGGCCCAGCATGCCGTCGGTGCCGTTGATGAGGGCCAGTCCCTCCTTCTCGGCCAGCGTCACCGGCGCGAGACCGGCGTCGGCCAAGACGTCGGCCGCGCGGCGGCGCTGGCCCCCCGCGTCGCGCGCGTCGCCCTCGCCCATCAGCACGAGCGCCACGTGGGCCAGCGGCGCCAGGTCGCCCGAGCAACCCAGCGATCCGAACTCGTGCACCACCGGGGTGACGTGCGCGTTGATCAGCCCGGCGTAGGCCTGGGCGGTCGTGGGCCGAACGCCCGACACGCCCGAGCAGAGGTTCCCCAGGCGCGAGACCATCATCGCGCGCACGACCTCCTTCTCGACCTCGTCGCCCACGCCGGCCGCGTGGCTGCGGATGAGGGATCGCTGCAGGTCGCGGCGCTGCTCGGGCGCGATGAAGGTGGTGGCCAACGCGCCAAGACCCGTCGAGAGGCCGTAGACCGGTTCGCCGCTCTCGACCATCGCGTCGATGGCCGCGCGCTGGCGCGTCAGGCGCTCCAGCACCTCGGCGCTCAGCTCCAGGGGCTCGTCGCGGCGCGCCACGGCCACCAGCTCGGCCCGCGTCAGCGGCGAGAGCCCGAGGACGACGGTCACGGCGCGCGCCGCGCCACGCCCACCAGGGCCTCGAGGACGCACAGCGCCACGAGCCGCACCGTGCGCTGGTCGTCGCTGTCGCGTCCCACGTCCACCTCGGTGAGGTCGATCGCCCGGACCCGGGGGTCGGTGGCGGCGCAGCGCACGAAGCGGCGCACCTCGTCGGCGCTGAGCCCGCCCGGCACCGCCGCGGGGCAGCCCGGGACGGCGGCGCGGTCGGCGACGTCGAGGTCGACGTCGACGTAGACCGCGCGCCCGCCGTCGCCGGCCACGGCGAGCGCGGCCGTGGCGGCCTCCTCGATCTCGCGGCGACGCAGGTCAGCGCGGCTGATGACCGTGACGCCCGCGTCGCGCGCCACCGCGGCGTAGTGGGGCGAGTTGGCGAAGTCGGCGATCCCCACCTGGACCACCTGGCTGGCCGGCAGCCCGGCGTCGAGCAGCTGACGCACCGGCGAGCCGTTGGACACGCCCTCGCGCAGGTCGTGGTGGGCGTCCAGCGTGACCAGGCCGAAGGACGCGGGGTCGCCGCCGGTCAGGCCGGTGAACGTGTGGTAGGTGGTGGCGTTGTCGCCGCCGAGCACGACGAGCAGGTCCAGGTCCGGGTCGCGCCGGGCCAGGTGGGCGGTCACGCGGGCGGTCCCGCTCTCGCCGTCGGGGTCGAATACGTCGCCGTAGTCGACCACGCCGACGTGGTCCGCCAGGTCGACGCGGGCCTCCTCTGACCAGGTGGAGTAGCGGCCCAGCGCCTCCCGCACCGCCTCGGGGGTGGACTTCCACGAGCGCGGCGTGACCGACGTGAGATAGGTCGAGACGCCGAGCAGGCCGACGTTGCGGCGCCCGGCCCGGGGCGCCGGCCCGAGCAGCGACGCCGCCGAGGGCCAGTGCGGGTCCGGCGCCGTGGTCACGTGGCCCATGCTACGCACGGGCTCCGTCACCGCCCCGGTCCGGCGGTAGTGGTCGCGCGGGTTCCCGCCACCGCGGACCCCACCCCGGCGCAGCGGCCCACCGGGCGCAGGGGCTGGGGCTGGGGCACGGCCCCGGCGTGCAGTCCCGGGCCCGTCCACTCGCAGCCCCAGGTCGAGGGCTCGGCCAGCACGACGAAGAAGTCACGGATCCATCCGGTGTCGTAGACGGTGGGGCTGTGCTGAGAGCCGGCCAGGCCGATGGCATAGCCGCCCGCGGGGTGGTGGCGGGCGCGCAGCGCGACGCCCAGGATCGGCCAGTAGGGATTGATGTCCAACTCCATCGCGCTCACCGCGCCCGCCCTCAACAGGGCGCGCGCCAGCTGGATGGGCAGGACGGCGCTCATCGTGGCCACGAAGAGCAGGTTGCCGTTGCGGTCGACCCCGAGCCCGGTGCGCGGCTCGGCCGGGACGCCGCCGAGCGGCGAGCCCCACGTCGTGACCGGCGCCGACGCGGCGGGCGTCGGCGCCCCGCCGGCCACCAGCGGGCCCAAGTTCTGGCGGTAGCTCACCGGGCGGAAGTGGGCCGGCGGGAAGCCCGCCGCGCCCCACACGCCCATCGCCCAGTGACCCGCGGCGTCTACGGCGATGGTCATGCGTCCGCGCACCGGCGCCTCGAGGGTGAGGCCGTCGGCCATCGCGCCGCCGGGGCTGTCGTGCTGCTTGAACCCGCCGTTGAAGACCGCCAGGACGCCGGGCGGTCCCTCGACCGTCCAGTCGATCGACGGGGCGGCGTCGGCCGGCGCCCGCGACCACGCCGCCGGGTCGCCGAGCCCCACGTGCCAGCGCAGCAGCGTGGCGCGCGCCCGAAAGCGCGCGACCCGAAAGCTGGCCGCGCCGACGCGGACGGTCGTGACGTCGACCATGACGCCGCGACCGGAGTCGGCGGCCACCGCCCATCCGGCCTGGGGTCGCTCCCGCGGCACCGTCGTGGTGGTCGTGGTCGACGTCGGCGATGACGTGGTCGTCGGGTTGTCGGCCAACACCACGCCGGCGGTCAGCGAGCCGACCAGCACGGCCACCCCCAGAATCAGCGCGACGAACGGACGGGCGACGCCGTCGTCCCGGCGCGTCACGAGCCCTAGCGGTCGACGGTGCGCACGCCCGACTCGGCCACCTCAGGCTCGTCGGTGCTGATGAAGTCGGGCACGGGCGTGGGCTCGAGCTTGTCGTGGTGGTCGTCGGGGTAGACGGGCGCCGCCGCGACCCGGTACTCGCCCTCCGAGGTGCGGGTGACGATGTTGGCCGTCTTGCGCCGACCCGCGCCCTTGACCGCCTGGAGCTCCTGGCAGATCTTGTAGGTGATCCAGTAGGCGAGGAAGGGCGTGACCACGACCAGCACGCGCATCGCGAGGAGCACGGTGTTGAGCGACACGTGGAAGAAGTTGGCCAGCACGTCGGTCGAGCTGGCGATGAACATCATCACCAGCAGCCACAGCACCGCCACGCCGGCCGCGGTGCGCTTGGGGCGGTTGCTCGGGCGGTCCAGCAGGTTGTGGAACTCGTGGTCCTTGGTGTACCAGCGCTCCAGGGAGGGCCAGGCGAAGGCCAGGTTGAAGACCAGGCCGGGCAGGATCACCGCCGGAATGAAGACTTCGAACGGGATGGTGTAGCCGAAGCTGTGGAAGGACCAGGACGGCCAGATGCGCAGCGCACCGTCCAGGAAGCCCATGTACCAGTCCGGCTGGACGGCGTAGGAGATGCGCGCGGCTTCGTAGGGGCCGAACTGCCAGATCGGGTTGACCTGGGCGAAGGCGCCCAGGAGGGCGGTGACACCGGCGATGATCAACAGGAAGCCGGTGGTCTTGGCCATGAAGACCGGGAAGAACGGCTTGCCCACGACGTTCGTCTCGGTGCGACCCCCGCCGTCGAACTGGGTGTGCTTTTGGCGGAACATCAAGAACATGTGCGCGCTGACCAACCCGATCATGATCAGCGGCACGAGCAGCACGTGGGCGATGTAGAAGCGCTCGAGGATCCCGTTGCCCGGGAAGTTGCCGCCAAAGATCCAGAAGGACAGGTAGGAGCCCACCAGGGGTATCGACTCGATGATCGAGTACGCGATGCGGATGCCGGTGCCCGAGACCAGGTCGTCGGGCAGCGAGTAGCCGAGGAACCCGTTGACGATCGCCAGGATCAGCAGGGTGATGCCGATCGTCCAGTTGAGCTCGCGCGGCTTGCGAAAGGCGCCGGTGAAGAAGATGCGCGCCATGTGGACCACGATCGAGCCCACGAAGATGTCGCAGCCCCAGTGGTGCATCTGGCGCATCAGCAGTCCGGCGCGCACCGCGAAGGAGAGGTTGACGCTGGAGGCGTAGGCCTCGGTGACGCGCTGGCCGTCGAGGGGCAGGTAGCTGCCGTGGTAGGTGACCAGCGCCTGGCTGGGGATGTAGTAGAAGGTCAGGAACACGCCGGTCGCCAGGATGAGGACGAAGGAGTACAGGGCGATCTCCCCGAGCAGGAACGACCAGTGGTCGGGGTAGACCTTGTCGAGGAAGGCCCGGCCGCCCCGGGCGACGCCCAGGCGATCGTCGAGCTCGTTGATCGCCTTGCCGACCTGGCCGTAGGGGCCGAGGGCCCTCCGCCGCGAGCGCTTGGTGATCGCGACGTCGCTCACGAGCGCTCCCAGAAGCCCGGCCCAACCGGCTGGTTGTAGCCGCGCTGGCTGCGCAGGAAGCCCGCCGCGTCGACGTACATCGGCAGCTGGGGCAGCGGCCGCGGGGCCGGCCCGAACTGCGGAATCGCCCCGTTGGTCACGTTGAACATCGACTGGTGGCAGGGGCAGACCAGCAGCTGGAGCTGCTGCTCGTACAGGCCGACCGGGCAGCCCAGGTGGGTGCAGATCTTGGAGTAGGCGACGTAACCGTGCGGCGCCCAGGTCTCGCGGCCCTTCTGGGTCGTGAAGTTCTCGTTGGAGAGTCGGATGAGGACCGTGGCGTCGACGGCCTGGCCGCGGTCGGTGTCCTGGGTGCCCTCGGGAAAGACCGTCATGACCGAGCCCACAGCGAGGTCACCGACCGAGACGCGCCGTCCGGTCTGGTCCACCAGGTACGAGCCGGTGCGCCAATCGGTGCCGAAGAGCGTGCCCTTGGGCATCGGCCCGAGACTGCGCAGCAACGGGAAGATCGCCACCACCGAGAAGATGCCCAGCCCGCCGCCCAGCAGGCCGCCCAGGAGCTTGCGCCGCTGCAGGAGGCCGCCGCCGCGCTGGACGATCGCGCCGGCCAACCCGTCGCGCTCCGACGCGGGGGCGGCCAGCGGGTGGCGCTCTTCGACGAAGGGTCCGCGCGGCATGAGGTACTTGCCCCACGCCGCCATGCCCAACCCCAGGAACGTCAACCCGCCGCCGAGCGTCGCGCCGAGGGTCCACGGCGCGGCGTTGATCCAGTAGCACGCGCCGAAGCCGGCGGTGAGCAGGACGCCGAGCAGGAGCGTCAGCGCGATGACCCGCTCGGCGCGCTCGGGGTGAGGAGAGGCCGGCGCGAGGTGCGGATCGTCCGCGGCGAGGCCGCTCAGGGAGACCGGGGTGCGCTGGTCGTCGGGGCTCACTGGCGCTCCCCCACCCAGTAGCCGGCCAGGGCCAGCAGCCCCACGCCGAGGGCCAGACCGACGAAACCCTCGGCCACCGGTCCCAGACCGCCGAGCCCGAATCCGCCGGGGTTGCGCGGGTGCTCGATCTCCGTGGTGACGAACTGCACGATGTCGCGCACCTGGTAGTCGCTCAGGTTGCCGGTGAAGCGCGGCATGTTGCCCGGACCGGTGCGAATTGCCTCGGCGACCTGGGTCGCCGGGATGTGGCGCAGCGAGGGCGCGAAGGTGCTGAAGGCCAGCGCGTCACCGATGCCTTCGATGGTGTGGCACGCCGCGCAGTTGAGCGCGAAGAGCGCCGCGCCGTCGGCCGCATTGGCGCCAGCGAGGTTCACCGCCGGGATCGCCGGGTAGGCCGGCGAGAGCGAATTGACCCACGCGGCGATCGCCAGGGCCTGATCGTGGGTGAGTCGCGGCGTGCGACGCACCGCCTCCACCGTGCGCGGGTTGGCGGCGGGCATCCGGCCCGACTCGACCCAGAAGTCGATGGTCGCGGTGCCCAACCCGACCAGGTTGGGGTACGCGCCGGACGTGCCGGCGGCCGGCAGGCCGTTGGCCTCCGCGCCGTGACAGGTGGCGCAGTTCTCCAAGTAGAGCGCCTCGCCGAGCTGGGCCAGGGCCGGCGAGGGGTTGGTATAGGTGATGGCCGAGTTGCCGTAGCTGATAACCGCGCCCGAGGAGTCCTTGACCACCTGGCTCGAGTTGGACGTGCCGGCGTTCCGGCGTGTGGTCTGGTACGGCGGCTTGCCCTGGGCGTGCGCGGCGCCAGCCAGCACGAGACCCGGCGCGCCGATCAGCAGGGCCACGAACGCCGTCGCCGCGAGTCGAGTGATCGCGGTTCGGGTCATCGCTACTTGAGGAGGAACAGGGACGAGTAGAGGCCGATCCACACCACGTCGACGAAGTGCCAGTAGTAGCTGACCCCCTGGAAGGTCGAGAGCTCGCCGGGGTCGCCCTGGCTGCCGCGCATGCGAAAGAGCAGGAAGGCCATGGCCACCAGCCCGAGGAAGACGTGCAGCCCGTGCAGGCCCGTGGTGATGAAGAACACCGAGCCGTACGAGTTCGTGTACCACCGCGTCGCGACGTGGGTCCACTCGTAGGCCTGGTTGCCGATGAAGAGCGCGCCCAGGATGATCGTGCTGATCACCCAGGCGCGCGCCTCGGCGCGCCGGCGGTGCTCGATCAGCCAGACCGCCCACTGCATGGTGAACGACGACGCCACCAGGATCAGCGTGAAGATCCCCGCCTGCAGGACGTCCAGGTGGGTGCCCTTGGGCGGCCAGGCCGCGAGGTGCGCGCGAATCGTGAACAGGGCGGCGAAGAGGCCCGAGAAGAACATCAGCTCGCTGCCGAGCCAGATCATCACGCCGATGGCGAGCATCGGCGGCCGATCGTGAACTATCTTCTCCGGCTTCGCCAGGCTATTGAGGGGAATCGCCTGACTCACTCCTACATTTCTAGTAGATGCCACGGTCTCTCCGCTACGACCGAGGGTCCGCCGAGACCGCCAAGGACGCCGGCAAGGGCTCGCTCGACAGGATCGCCAGGCGACGCGTCGGGCGCGTCATCGCGACGTAGAGGGTCCGCAGTCCGCGCGCCGTCGGCGCGCCGTCGCGCGACTCGCGCCGCGCAATCCGCGCGGGGTTGACGACCACGACGGCGTCGAACTCGAGCCCGTGAACACCCTCGGCGGCCAGGACCACCAGGTCGGCGCTCAGCCCCCGCGACTCGGCCACTAGCGGGTCCACGGCGTCCACGCCCTCACGGCGCAGGTGCGCCACGGTATCGGACACGCAGGACTCGGCGACGATGACCGCGACCCGGCCCGGCGCCACCGCCGCGCACTCGCGCTCGACGGCCCGGACCAGGCGGCTGGTGAGTTCCTCGGGCGCCACCACCTCGACGACCGGCTGGCTGCCGGCGCGACGCACCGGGCGCGGCGGCACGAGATCCACCGCGGCGGCCGCCAGCGTCGGGGCGGCGTAGTCCAGCACCTCCTCGGGCGTGCGATAACTGACCGTGAGGTCGACGCGCGCCGGGGCCCGCCGCGGCGACAGTACCTGGAGCACGGTGTCCCACGAGGCCGGCGAGGACGCCGTGGTCGCCTGGCCCATGTCACCCACGACGGTCATCGACCCGGTGAGGTCGCGGCGGCGCAGCACCCGCCACTCCATCGGCGAAAGGTCCTGCGCCTCGTCCACGACGATGTGGCCGTACGTGACGAACTCGGCCTCGTCCAGCTCGATCACCGTCGTCGGCGCCAGTCGCGTCGCCTCGCGCAGGGCCGCGGCGCGCACGTCGCCCTGGTAGGCGTCCAGGTCGAGGCCCTCCAGGACGTCGCCCGGGCGCGTCACCGGGCGCGGCCGCCGGCGTGGTCCGAGCAGGACGCGGGCCTCGTCGATGAGGGCGGCGTCGGCCGTGGTCCAGGCGATCTGCTCCAGGGAGTCGGCGCGCGGCCGGAAGAGCTCGGTCTGTTCCTCGTCGCTGAGCAGCCCGTCGCCGGCCGCGCGAATCAGGGCCTTGGCCCCGAAGAGGTCATGGAGCAGCTCGGGTCCGCTGAGGCGCGGCCAGATGCGCTGGAGGGCCTCCTTGAATTCGGGCGCCGCGCGGATGGTGTCGGCCAGCTCGCTCAGCGCGTCGTCGACGTCGGCGTGGTCGTGGGCGAACCGGCTGCGGTACTGGACGGCCAGGCGGTGGGCGAGCTCGCGGCCCACCGCGGAGCGGCGCTGATTGTGGTTGCCCGGGCGCCGGCGGGCCCGATCCACGACCTCCTTGGTGTCGCGCGCGCGCAGCGCGACGATGGCGCGACCCACGGGGATCTCCACGTCCTCGCGCAGGGACCGCTGGCGCGTCGCCAGGGCGCGGGCCAGGAAGGTCACCATCCGCAGATCGCCCTTCAGGCGGTCGACGTGGTCCTCGTCTCGACCCCGGACCTCGACGTTGGTGACCAGCCCCGAGATCGTCGACAGCGTGACCCCCGACTCGCCGAGGGACGGCAGCACGTTCTCGATGTAGTTCAGGAAGAGCGGGTTCGGGCCCACCACGAGCACGCCCTGGCGCTCGAGGGTCGCGCGGTGCGTGTAGAGCAGATACGCCGCGCGGTGGAGCGCGACGGCGGTCTTGCCGGTGCCGGGCCCGCCCTGGACGAGCAGGACCCCGGCCAGCGGGGTGCGGATGATGCGGTCCTGCTCGCCCTGGATCGTCGCGATGATGTCACCCATGCGACCGGTGCGCGCGCGGCCGAGCGCCGCGAGCAACGACCCCGGTCCGCCCAGCGCGAGCCCCCCGTCGACCAGCCCCTCGGGCGTCGCGTCGCGGGCCTCGTCGGCGGGCAGGGCGAGCTCACCGTTGGCGTCGGCGAAGTACTCGTCCTCGACGCCCACGACCTCGTGGCCGTGGATCGCCACGTGGCGGCGCCGGGCCAGCCCGAGCGACTCGACCCCGGTGGCCCGGTAGAAGGGCTCGGCCACCGGGGCGCGCCAGTCCACCACCAAGGCGTTCAGGTGCTCGTCGGTCACCGCCAGGCGACCCACCCGGTAACGGTCGGCGCGGCCGCGCTCGTCGGGCGCGTAGTCGAGCCGACCGAAGAAGAGCGGCTGATCGCCGATGGCCAGCTGGTCGAGGCGGTGCAGCGCCGTGCCCATCACCACGTCGCGTTCGACGAGGTCGCCGGCGCCGCGCATGGTGGCCACCGCCGCGCTGTCGCGCATCGAGCGCGCTTCGTCACGCATGTGGTCCAGGGCGCTGAGGGCGACGTCGAGGAACTTCTGCTCCTCGGCGATCTCACGCTCGTGCGCCACTGCGACCTACCTTCACGACTCGCGATTGGGGTCTGACAAGTCTAGGTCAACTCCGCGGCCCCCTCGAGCGACGCGGCGGCCCCCCTAGATTGGTCACCAGCGAAGGAGCGACGTGGAGCCAGTCTTCCTACGGGCCTGCCGGGGCGAGCCCGTCGATCACGTCCCGGTCTGGTTCATGCGTCAGGCCGGTCGCTCGCTCCCGGAGTACCGGGCCCTGCGCGGCACCGGGTCGATCCTGGCCGCGGTCGCCGACCCGGTGCTGGCCGCCGAAATCACGCTCCAGCCGGTGCGCCGCTACGGGGTCGACGCCGCCATACTCTTCTCGGACATCGTCGTGCCCTACCACGCGCTCGGCTTCGGCGTGGACGTCGTGCCTGGTCGCGGCCCCGTCGTGGCGCGGCCCTTCGCCACCGCCGCCGACCTCGAGCGTCTGCGCGACCTCGACGCCGCCGACGTCGACTACGTCGCGGGCACCGTGGATCGGGTGGTGGCCGCGCTCGGTCCTGCGACCCCCCTGATCGGCTTCGCCGGCGCGCCCTTCACGGTGGCCAGCTACCTGGTCGAGGGTGCCCCGACGCGCGACTTCGCCGTCATCAAGGGCTTGATGCACGCCGACCCCGACCTCTTCGAGCGCCTGAGCGATCGCCTGGTCGCCATCACCGTCACGTTCCTGCGCCTCCAGGCCGCCCACGGCGCGCGCGCCCTGCAGCTCTTCGACTCGTGGGCCGGGGCGCTGACGCGCGACGAGTACCGACGCTTCGCCCTGCCCGCGACGGCCCGGGTCCTCGAGGGGGTGGCCGACCTCGGCGTGCCGACGATCCTCTTCGGCGTGGGCACCGGTGAGCTGCTCGACCTCATGGCCACCAGCGGCGCGGACGTGGTGGGGATCGACTGGCGCGTCGACCTCGATCAGGGCCGCCGGCGTGTCGGCGGGCGTCCGGTCCAGGGCAACCTCGACCCGGCGCGCTGCCTGGGCGGCGTCGACCTCGCGGTGGCCGCGGCCCGCGAGGTGCTGGTCCGCGCCGGCTCGTCGCCGGGTCACGTGTTCAATCCCGGCCACGGCGTCCTGCCCTCGACCGACCCGGCGGTGCTCGAGGCGGTCGTGCGGGTCGTCCACGACGAGGGCCGGGCGGGCGTCGCGTGAGGACGGGCGTCCTGGTCATGGCCTACGGCACGCCCGGCGCGCGCGAGGGCGTCGCCGCCTACTACACGCGGATCCGCCGCGGGCACCCGCCCTCCGAGGCGCAGCTGGCCGACCTGGTGCGACGCTACGAGGCGATCGGCGGGATCTCGCCGCTCACCGGACGCACTCTCGACCAGGTCGCGGCCCTGGCGAGAGCGTTGGAGGCGCGCGACCCGGGGAGCTTCGACGTGCGCTACGGCTCCAAGTACGAACCGCCGCTGATCGAAGAGACCGCCGCCACGTTCACCGCGCAGGGCTTCACCACGGTGATCGGCCTCGCCCTGGCGCCCCACTCCTCCACGATGTCGACGGACCAGTACATGGCGCGGGCCCGCGCGGCGCTGGGCGACGGCGTCGACTTCCGACCGGTCGGCGCGTGGTGGCACGCCCCCGGATTCCTCGAGATCATCGCCGAGCGGGTCCGCGACGCGCTCGCCACCGTGCCCGCCGAGCGGCGCACGACGACGGAGGTCCTCTTCTCGGCCCACTCTCTGCCGGAGCGCGTCGTGGCCCAGGGGGACACCTACCCCGACCAACTGCGCGCCAGCGCGCAACGCGCCGCGGCGCTGGCCGGCGTGACGCGCTTCGACGTCGCCTGGCAGTCGGCCGGGCGCACCGGCGACACCTGGCTGGGTCCGGACATCCTCGAGGTCCTGCGCGCCAAGGCCGCCGCGGGCGTGACCGACGTGGTGTCGTGTCCCATCGGGTTCGTCGCCGACCACCTGGAGGTCCTCTACGACATCGACGTCGAAGCCCGGCGCGTCGCCGCCGAGGTCGGGATCACCCTCGTGCGCACGGCCTCGCTGAACGACGACCCCGACTTCGTCGCCGTGCTGGCCGACATCGTGGCGGGCGCGGCGTAGATGGCCCGGGCGTCGGTCGTCGTCGTCGGCGCGGGCGTCGCCGGCCTGGCTGCGGCGTGGGAACTGAGCCAGGGCCCCGAGGCGCCGCGCGTCGAGGTGATCGAGTCGGCCGAGCGGGTGGGCGGGTCGCTGGCCACGACCACCTTCGCCGGCCGCGTCATCGACTTGGGGGCCGACGGCTTCCTCGCCCGGCGTCCCGAGGCGACCGCGCTGGTCACCGAGCTCGGCCTGGCCGAGCGCCTGGAGGCGGTCGCCGAGAGCGGGGCCAGTCTCCGGCTGCGCGGGGCGCTCTACGAGATCCCCACGGGGCTCGCGCTGGGCGTGCCCACGTCTCGCGACGCGGTGCGCGCCGTCGCGGGACTCAGCCGGCGCGCGCGCTGGGCGGCCTGGCGCGACGAGCACTGGCCCCGGTCGCTGACGGTGGGCGAGGACGCCACGATCGGCGAGATCGTGCGCACCAAGCTCGGCGACGAGATCGCGTACCAGTTCGTGGAGCCGATGGTCGGGGGCATCCAGGCGGGACGCATCGACGAGCTCTCCGCGAGGTCGGTCTTCCCCGCCCTCTACGACGCGGCGCGGCGCGGCGGCTCGCTTATGCGGGCGCTGCGGCCCGCCGGAGCGGTCTCGCCGGGACCGGCGGCCCCGGTCGCGGGCGACGGACCGATGTTCTCGACGCTGGTCGGGGGCGTCGGATCCCTGCCGGTCGAGCTGGCCCGTCGGCTCGAAGAGCGCGGCGTCGTGGTGCGCACCGGCGTCGCGGTGACCGCGCTGCGGCGCAGCGGAGCCGGCGACTACCCGTGGGAGGTCGACACCGCGTCCACCACCACGCCGGCCGACGCGATCGTCCTGGCGGTGCCCGCCCCGGTGGCCGGCCACCTGCTCGGCGAGCTGGACCCGGCGCTGGGCGCGCTGCGCGAGGTCACCAGCGCCGGCGCGGCCCTGGTGACCCTGTCGTACTCGCGCGACGACGTGACCCTGCCGACGCACGGCTCCGGCGTCCTGGTGCCGCTGGGCACGACGTGGCGCGGCGAGGGATCGCTGCTGGTCACCGCGGTGACGTTCCTCGACCGTAAGTGGCCCCACCTGCGCCGCGACGACGACGTGCTAGTGCGCGCCCACGTCGGACGCAGCGACGACCACCGCTGGACGCGCCTGAGCGACGAGGAGCTCGTGGCCCGGGTGGCGAGCGAGCTGGCCGTCGTGCTGGCGCGCGCCGGCGCCCCGCGCGCCACGCTGGTCCAGCGCTGGCCCCAGGGACTGCCCCAGTACCGCCGGGGCCACGGCCAGCTCGTCGACGCCGCGCGGGCCGCCGCGACCCCCCTCGCGGTGGCGCTGTGCGGCAGCGCGTACGACGGCGTGGGCGTGCCGGCGTCGATCGGCTCGGGGCGGCGCGCCGGGCGCCAGGCGCTCGCCACGCTGGACTCGCCGCGATCCGCTCAGAGGTAGTAGCCGGAGTGGATGTAGATGCACGGGACGCCCTCGGAGAGATACATCGCGTGGTTCTTGGGGTCGTCGTCGAGCGCCAGGCGCAGGTCGAAGCCCCGGGACTTGAGGTCGCGTACCGCGCCGCGCTTGAACACGTCGACGCCGGCGTAGTCGCCGTACTCGCGCATGATGAGCAGGTCCCAGCGCAGCCCGTAGCGCCCCAGCCAGGCCAGCGTGTGGGGCTGGATCCGTCGGGGGCGTCCGGTGAGCAGCACGACGGTCAGCGAGGCGTCGAGCAGCTCGAGGAGCCGCTCGATCTCCTCGATCACCGGGTCGTCCCCGCAGGCCTCGAAGAAGCGCTTCCAGTCGCCCCAGTCGAGGAAGTGCTGGCGGCCCGCGGCGTCGGCCAGGACCCCGTCGATGTCGAAGACGACGGCCGGACCAGGCTCGATCGGCGCGGCTCGCCATCGCCAGTTCTCTTGCCGGTAGTCCTCGTCCATGGGTAGTTCGCCCCGAAACCCGCCGGCGGCGACTCTGCGAGACTAGACGCGTGGGTACCACCGAGCGGCTGACGTTGCCCATCCCCTACGGGCACCACGTCTACGTCGTGAGCGACCTCGGTCTCTCGGGCGCCAGCGACCCGGCCGGCCGGGCGGTGACCGAGTTCGCCGACCTGCTTGGCGACCTCGACGACCCGGCGGTGGTCGTCGTCGCCGGCAACCTCCTGGCCCCGGACGGCGCCGCCACCGACGCCCTGGCCGCCACGCTGGCCGCGCTGCCCGCGCTGGGCGCGGCGATGCGGGCGTTCACCGCGAACCCCGAGCACCGCCTCATCGTGCTGCCGGGCCGCGACGACGCGGGTCTCGGGGACGAGGCGGCGCGCGCGACGCTCTGCGCGCTCGGGGTGATCGTGGCCAGTGACCTTATTCTCCAGGTCGCCACGGCCGACGGCGTGCGCGACCTCGCGGTCGCCGCGGGCCGCTGCCACGTCGACGCCCAGCGCGCCGACGACGCCGACCGCGCCGACGCGCAGCGCCTGGAGGACCCCCCGGCGCTGGCGCGCTTCGTGGCCAGCCGCGTCCTCTACCGGCGCCTGGGCCCGTGGGTCTGGTTCCCGGTGGTCGCGATGGCCGCCTTCGACCTGCTCAACACGGCCGTCGAGGTCCTCAGCCACCTCACCCACCACGAGATCCGCGTTCACGCGCCGCACACGCCCAGCTTCTGGGGCAACCTGACCGCCAATCTGATCATCATCGTGCTCGTCGAGGCCGCGGTGGTCACGGCCGCCGGCCTCATCGTGCGCCGGCGATTCCAGCGCGGCGCGCGGGAGGGTCAGGCGCTGGGGCCGGCCGAGCCGCTGGGACTCACGCTGGTCGACGACGTCGACGCCCTGGAGTTCGCGCGCCGCGTCGCTGAGCGCGGCGGCGCCGGCGCGGTCGTCGGCGGCGCGCCCCGGCCGGCCCTGGCCTTCCTCGACCGCGGGATGTGCGCGGCCCCGGGCCCGTCGCGCGCGGTGATCGTCGAACGCCGCGGGCGCCTGGGCCTGCCGCCGGTCTTCTCCGCCGTAGAGCGCGTCGGCGTGGTGGAGATCGAGGCGGCCTCGACCATCCAGGTCCGCCTCTACGCCGGCCAGAGCGTGCGGGGCCGGGGCCGGCGCCTCGAGCGCCTGGTCGGCGGAGCGGCCCGCCAGCCCGAGCCGGACGCGGCCACGCTGACCATCGGCTCGTGGCCGCACGGCAACCCGTTCCCGGTGAGCCTCGACCGCCTGAGCGCCCAGCGTCGTCGGCGCTCCGTGCGCCGCTGGGCGGCCGGCCTGATCTTCCTGGACGGGTTGGTCAACGTGGCCGTCACGGTCTCGCCGCCCCTGCGCAGCCGCCTGCACACCGTGCTCAACGTCCTGCCGCTCAGCGTGGCCCAGTTCTCGGCGGCCCTGACCGCGGTGGCCGGGGTGGCGATGATCATGATGGCCCGCGGTATCCGCCGCGGGCAGCGCCGCGCCTGGTTCCTGACCACGGTGGCCCTGAGCTTCACCATCGTGGCCCACCTGGCGCGCGGCGGGAGCCTGGTCGGCTCGGTCGTCGCCCTGGGGATCCTGGCCCTGCTGGTCGTGGCCCGCGACCACTTCCAGGCCACGACCGATCGCGCCAGCCTGGCCGCGGCCGCGCCACGCCTCATGCTCGTCGCGGCGGTGGCGGTGCTGGCCGGATCGGCGGGCGTGGAGGCCTCGGGGGTGCACCGGCACCTGCCGTCCTTCGCCGTAGTGGCCGTGGCCTGCGTCGAACGCCTGGCTGGGGTGACGGCGATCGGCCTGCCCACGATGCCCGACCGGGTCGGGGACTTCCTCAATCCCTCGCTCTTCGCCGTGGGCATCTCACTGGTCGTCTCGGTGCTCTACCTGGTGACCCGTCCGGTCGTCGACCGGCGGTTGTCGGAGAAGGGCACCAGCGCCGAGCGCCGCCTGGCCGAGTTCCGGGCCCGAGAGATCGTGCGCCGCCACGGCCTGGGCACGCTGGACTACTTCGCGCTGCGCGACGACAAGCAGTTCTACTTCTTCCGCGACTCGCTGGTGGCCTACGCCGTCTACGGCGGCGTCGCGCTGATCTCGCCCGACCCGATCGGGCCCGAGGCCGAGCGCGCCGAGGCCTTCAGCGCCTTCCGGTCCTTCGCCGAGGCCCGCGGTTGGACCATCGGGGTGATGGCCGCCGGCGCCGAGTGGCTGCCGATCTACCACGGCGCCGGGCTGCACTCGATCTACCTGGGCGACGAGGCCATCGTCGACTGCCCGCGCTTCTCCCTGGAGGGCGGCAAGATGAAGGGCCTGCGCCAGGCCTGCACCCGCCTGGCCCGCCACGGCTACACGGTGGAGTTCCTCGACCCCGCCGTGATCAACCCGGCCCGCGTGCCCCAGATCGTCGAACTCATCTCGATGCTGCGCCGCGGCGAGGGCGAGCGCGGATTCTCGATGATGCTCGGGCGCCTCTTCGACCCCAAGGACAAGGGCCTGCTGCTCACGGTGGTTCACGGTCCGGACGGACGGCCCGCGGCGGTCTGCCAGTTCGTGCCCTCCCCCGCGCTGCGCGGCTACTCGCTCGACCTGATGCGCCGCGACCCGGGCGAACACCCCAACGGGCTCATCGACTACGCGCTGTGCTCGACGATCGAGCACGTGCGCGCCGCTGGCGGGCGCGGCATCAGCCTCAACTTCGCGGCGTTCCGCACGGTGCTCGAGGGCGAGACCGGCGAGGGCACCTTCACGCGGGTCGAGCGCTGGGCGATCAAGCGGCTCTCCGGGATCCTGCCGATCGAGTCACTGTGGACCTTCAACGCCAAGTACCACCCGGCCTGGCTGCCGCGCTACCTCGTCTACCCGGCCGCCGAGAGCTTCGTGCCGGTGGTCGCGGCCACGTTGCGCGCCGAGTCGATCACCGAGCTGCCGGTGCTGGGGCGCTTCCTGACCCACGACCCGGCCAATCGCCCCGGCACCGTCATCCCCGAGGAGGTCCTGGCGGCCGCGCGCGAGAGCGTGTCGATCCACCGCGACTAGGCGACGCGGCGCGCCACCGCGCGCGCCAGGGCGGCGGCCGCGCCGGCCGCGCCGGCCAGGAAGAGCGAGGGCTCGACCAACTCGAGCTCCATCACGACCCAGCCCCGAGCATCGCGCACGACGTCGACGCGCGCGTAGAGCAGGTCCGCCGGCTGGTCGGCCAGGACCGCGCGGGCCAGGGCCAGGGCGTCGGGCTCGGCGCGCGCGAGCGACACCCGACCGAGGCGGTAGGAGAACGTGCGCTGCGCCTCGTCGACGTTGAGCATCGCCGCCTTGGTCATGGCGTGACTGAAGGCGCCGTCAATGAAGACCAGCGCGCGCTCGCCGACCTCGTCGACCGAGGTCACGTAGGGCTGGACCAGCGCGTCGCGGCCCGCGGCGTGCAGGCGCGCGACGTGCGCGATCGCGGCGGGTCGCTCGCGGGCGCCGTACCGCGCGGCGCCGCGCGACCCCGCCCCGACGCGGGGCTTCACCACGACGTCGCCCTCGGGAAAGGTCGGCGACTGGCCGACGGGGACGAACGTGGTGGCCACCACCGGGTGCCCGCGATCCGCCAGGTCGCCCAGGTAGGCCTTGTCGGCCGAGTACGCGAGAACCGGGTAGGGGTTGGCCAGGCGCGGCACCGACGCCGCCCACTCGAGGAACTCCCCCAAGCGCGCGCTGTAGTCCCACGTCGAGCGCACGATGACCAGGTCGTCGTCGAAGGGGTCGCGGGCGTCCCAGGGCACCGCGCGCGCGGCGATCCCCTCGGCGCCCAGGGCCGCCAGGAGCGCCGGCTCGTCCGGGTCGAGGCCCCCGGGCGCGCAGGTGGCCAGCGCCACGCGCCTCACGGTGTGAAGAGCACCGTGGCGTGCTGGCTCAGCGCGGCCAGCGGACCCGGCCAGAGCCCGAAGAGCACAGTGAGGACGACCCCGAGGAGGATCACGACGCCGGTCGCCCGGGGCACCGGGACGCGGGTGGCGTCGCGCTCCTCGTCGGCGTAGAGCGCGAGGGTCCAGCGCAGGTAGAAGTAGGCCGCGACGGCCGCGCTGATCAGGGCGATCAGGGCCAGCGCGCCGCCCCCGGCGTCGACCGCGGCGCCCAGCACGGCGAACTTGGCGTAGAAGCCGGTGGTCAGCGGCGCGCCCAGTTGGCTGAGCAGCAGCAGCGCCAGGGCACCGCCCAGCCACGGCTGGCGCCGGGCCAGCCCGCGGTAGGCGTTGATGTCGTGGGACTCGTCGCCCGCCCCGCCCACCAGGGTCACCACCGCGAAGGTGGCCACGACGATCGGCGCGTAGGTCATCAGGTAGAAGAGGGTGGCCGCGCTGCCGCGCGCGTCCGCCGCGTAGAGGCCCAGCAGGATGAACCCGGCGTGGTTGATCGACGAGTACGCCAGCATGCGCTTGACGTTGCGCTGCACCACGGCCAGGCCGGCGCCGACCAGCGTGGTCGCGGCCACCAGCGCGAAGAGGATCGGCCGCCAGGTGGTCATCTGGGTGCCCAGCGCCGAGACCAGCACACGCAGGAAGGCCGCGAAGGCGCCCACCTTGACGATCGAGGCCATGAAGCCGGTCACCGGCGTGGGCGCGCCCTGGTAGACGTCGGGCGACCACAGGTGGAAGGGCACCGCGGCCACCTTGAAGGCGAAGCCCACCACCAGCAGCCCGCCGCCGGCGTAGAGCAGGCCCGGGCGCAGCAGGGTGTTGGTGCCGAGGAAGTACGACAGCGAGGTCAGGTTGGTCGAGCCGGTCGCCCCGTAGACCAGGGCCGCGCCGTAGATGAAGATCGCCGAGGCGAAGCCGCCCAGGAGGAAGTACTTCAGCGCGGCCTCCGAGGAGGTCGCGCGCTGGCGGTCGAAGGCCACCAGCACGTACAGGCCGATCGAGAGGATCTCCAGGCCGAGGAAGATCACCACCAGGTCGTTGGCCTGGCACATCAGGATCGCGCCGGCCGCCGCGGCCAGCGACAGGATGTGGTACTCGGCCCCGGACACGCGCTCGCGGGCCGACCAGTCGTGGGCCACCAGCGTGGCCAGGGCCAGGGCCAGGGCCACGGTGGCCGAGCTCACGACGGCGAAGCCGTCGAGCACGATCGCGTGGGCGATCGTGGTGGTGGCGCCGTGGTCGGCCACGTAGGACCACTGCCAGAAGCTCGCCGCGGCGGCGCCCAGCGCGGCGGCCACGGTGACCATCGTGGTGAGGCCACGCGCGAGCGCCCCGCGCACCAGCGCCGTCGCGCCGAGCAGCAGGAGCGCGGCGCAGAAGAGGATCACCACCGGCAGGATCGCCAGGTAGTGGATCGAGGGCACCACGACGGCGCTCACTTGGACTGCCCCGCCGGCGCCACGTGGGCGATCAGCTGCTGGACGCTGGGCGAGATGCGGTCGAGCACCGGCTTGGGGAAGACCCCGAGCACCACCACGAGCACCACCACCGGCACCATCACCCAGCGCTCGGAGATCGAGGCGTCGCCGGTGACGGCGTCGGCCTCGCGGGCGCGCCCGTGGAAGACACGCTGGTAGGCCCAGAGCAGGTAGAGCGCGGAGAGGGCCACGCCGAGGGTCGCCACCACCGCCCACCAGACGTGCGTGGCGAAGGACCCGATCAGGATCAGGTACTCGCTCACGAAGCCCGACAGCCCCGGCAGGCCGATCGAGGCCAGCATCACGACGGTGAAGAGCGCGGCCAGCACCGGCGCCGGGCCCTGCAGGCCGGTGAGGTCGGCGATGGTGGCCGTGCCCCGGCGCCGCTCGACGAAGCCGATCAGGAGGAAGAAGCCGGCGGTGATGACGCCGTGGTTGAACATCAACAGCACCGCACCGACCATGGCGATCTTCGACCCGGTGACCACGCCCAGGGTGATGAAGCCCATCTGGGCCAGCGACGAGAAGGCCACCAGACGCTTCAGGTCCGGCGTCACGCAGGCCAGCGCCGAGCCGTAGAGGATGCCGGCCACGGCCAGGGTGAGCAGCACCGGGCGCATCGTGGGCAGCGCCAGGGGCAGCAGGCCCACCGCGAAGCGCAGCAGCCCGTAGGAGCCGAGCTTGGCCAGCAGCGCCGAGAGCTCGATCGAGCCGGCGGTGGGGGCCTCGGCGTAGGTGAGCGGCGACCAGGTGTGCAGCGGGAAGATCGGCGACTTCACCGCGAAGGCGACCGCGAAGGCGCCGAAGAGCCACACCGCGGTCGAGTGGCTCATCGCGGTCGCGCTGAGCGCACCGTAGGCGAAGGTCAGCGCCCCGCCGGCCTGGTGCTGGTGGAGGAAGGCCAGGTAGAGCGCGCCCACGAAGAGGAAGGCCGAGCCGGTGAAGGTGTAGACGAAGAACTTGAGCGCGGCGCGGCTGCGCTCGCGCCCGCCCCACTGGGCGATGAGGAAGTAGCTGGGCACCAGGGTCAGCTCGAAGAAGATGAAGAACTCCAGCAGGTCGTGGGCCACGAAGCAGCCCATCGTGAAGGAGGTCAGCATCAGCAGCCAGGCCACGAAGCTCGGCTCGCGACGCCGGTCGCGCGCGCCGAGCAGGGCCAGGACCAGCACCAGCGAGGTCAGGGCGACCATCAGCAGCGAGATGCCGTCGAGGGCCACGTCCCAGGCCAGGCCGAACGGCGCGGCCAGCACCCAGCGCCCGGCGAAGTCGAAGGTCTGCGCGCCGGCGACGTGGCCGTTGTAGAGCACGACCACTGCGCCGGTGAGTACTAGCAGCACCAGTGACAGCGCGACGGCCAGCGCGTAGGCCGCGCCCTCGCGGCGCCGCAGCGACCCGGCGACCAGCGACCCGACGAAGGGCAGGGCGACCAGCGCGCCCAGGTAGGCGGGAGAGTGCACGCTAGCCCGCCCGCGCCAGGAGGTAGACGACAATCACGGCCAGGCCCAGCACCGTGGCCAGGGCGTAGTGTCGCACGAAGCCCGACTGGATCTTGCGCACGCCCTCGGCGCTGCGCCGCACGCCCACGGCCAGCCCGGTGACCGCGCCGTCGATGATCCGCGGCTCGACCACGTCGTCGCCGAACTGGCTCAGCTCGGTCAGGGGCCGGCCGATCGTCGCGTCGTAGAAGTCGTCCCAGCGCCACACCCGCTCGAGGAAGGCCGGCTCGAAGCGCTCGTCGCGCACTCGGTCGCGCCAGATGGCGAAGGCCGCGGCCAGGCCGGCCAGCGCCACCACCACGTCGACGCCGGCCAGGGCCACCTGGACCAGGGTCGAGGCGTGACCGTGGCTCGGGATGAAGCCGAGGGTCGGGTCCAAGAAGTGGGCCAGGGAGGCGCCGTGCACCCACGGCAGGTCCAGCGCGCCGCCGAGCACCGAGAGCGCGGCCAGGACGACCAGCGGCGCGGTCATCACCCAGGGCGACTCGTGGGGGTCGTGGCCGTGGGTGAGCTCGCGGAAGCGCTCGGTGCCGCGGAAGGTGAGCACGAAGAGCCGGCTCATGTAGTAGCCGGTCAGCATGGCCGTCACCACGCCCAGCACCCAGAGCGGCTTCGAGAAGAGGTAGACGTTGGTCAGCACCTCGCCCTTGGACCAGAAGCCGGCGAAGGGCGGGACGCCCGAGATGGTCAGCCAGCCGATCAGGAAGGTCGGAAAGGTGAGCGGCAGGTACCGCGCCAGGCCCCCCATCTTGCCCAGGTCCTGCTCCCCGTTGAGCGCGTGGATCACCGAGCCCGAGCCGAGGAACAGCAGGGCCTTGAAGAAGGCGTGGCTGATCATGAGGAAGATGGCGGCCGAGTAGGCGCCCGCCCCTACCGCCAGCACCATGTAGCCGATCTGGCTCACGGTGGAGAAGGCCAGCACCTTCTTGATGTCTCGTTGGGAGGTCGCGATGGTCGCCGCGACGAAGGCGGTCACGCCACCCACCACGGCGATGGTCGTGCGACCCGACGACGACAGCGCCAGCACCGGGGCCATGCGCACCAGGAGGAAGACCCCGGCGGTCACCATGGTGGCCGCGTGGATCAGCGCCGACACCGGGGTCGGGCCCTCCATCGCGTCGGGCAGCCAGTTGAAGAGCGGGATCTGGGCCGACTTGCCGGTGGCCCCCAGCAGCAGGGCCAGCACGACCAGCGTGGCCACCGTCGGGCTCAGCGTGCCGGCGCGGTCGAAGATCGTCAGGTAGGTCAGCGTGTGCAGGTGGCTGAAGAGCAGGAACATCGCGATCAGCAGCCCGACGTCGCCCACCCGGTTGTAGATGAACGCCTTCTTGCCGGCGCTGGCGGCGCTGTCGCGGTCGAAGTAGTAGCTCACCAGCCAGTACGAGCAGACCCCGACACCCTCCCAGCCGACGAAGGTGAGCACCAGGTTGTTGGCCAGGACCAGCAGGAGCATCGAGAAGACGAAGAGGTTCATGTACAGGAAGAACTTGCGGTAGTCGCGCTCGCCCCTCATGTAGCCCATCGAGTAGAGGTGGATCAGCGCCGAGACGCCGGTCACGAAGAGGCACATGGTGACCGAGAGCGGGTCGACCAGCAGCGCCGCGGGCACGTGCAGGGTCCCGACGGTGATCCAGCTGAAGAGCTGGACGGTGACCTCGCGATGGCGGTCGTGCAGCAGGACCACCAGGACCACGACCGAACAGACGAAGCTCCCGGCGACCACCCCGGTGGCGGCCACGCCGATCCCGCGCTCCTGCAACCAGCTGCCGAGCAGGAGAACCGCGAAGAAGCCCACGAGGGGCAGCAGGACGATCAGCGTGGCGACGTGGGCCATCTCAGCCCTTCATCTCGGAGAGCTCGTCCACGCTGGTCGAGGAGCGGCGCCGGAAGACCGCCACCACGATCCCCAGGCCGACGGTGACCTCGGCGGCGGCGACCACCATGACGAAGAAGACGGTGGCCTGGCCCCCGATGTCGCCCAGCGTGCGCGAGAACGTCACGAAGGTCAGCGTGACCGCGTTGAGCATCAGCTCAACGCACATGAACATGATCAGCGCGCTGCGCCGCGTGAGCAGGCCGAAGGCCCCGACGCCGAAGAGCACGGCGGCCAGCACGAGGTACCAGGCGGCGGGGACGTTCACGAGGACTCCTCGTCGGCGCGCCGCTCGCGGCGCGCCAGCAGCACGGCGCCCACCACCGCGATGACCAGCAGGGCGGCGGTGGCCTCGAAGGCGAAGAGGTAGGTGGTGAAGACCGCCGTGCCCAGCTGCTTAATGTTGCCGGCGCCGTTGGTCGTGGCCACCCCGTTGGTGGAGACCGCGGTGGCCCCGGTGACCCAGTGCGCCCGGGCCATCAGGGCGATGAGACCCGCGGTGGTGAGCACCACGCCGGCCGCGGCGAAGGCGCGCTGGCCGACGAGGGGCTCGACGCCGACCGGGTCGTGCCGGTCGACGCCCAGGAACATGATCACGAAGAGGAACAGGACGACGATGGCCCCGGCGTAGACGATCACCTGGACCGCGGCCAGGAAGTCGGCCGACTGGGCCACGAAGGCCACGGCCACGCCGAAGAGCGTCATGATGAGCGCCAGCGCCGAGTGCACCGGGTTGCGCGCGGCCAGGACGCCGACCGCGCCCACCAAGATGAGCACCGCCGCGGTGGCGAAGACCAGCACCCCGGCCGTCGAGTAGGCAACCGCGATCACGGGGCCGCCTTGCGCCACCGGCGCGGCAGCCGCGCGCGCGCCTTGCCCACCGCGCCGGCCAGGCCGCGCTGGTCCAGCGGCACGTCCTGGGGCGCCAGGTGGCGACTGAAGGCCCGGCGGATCGACTTGGTGCCGGTGGCCGCGTCGTCGCGCGCGCCGGACTGGCCTCCCTCGGCCGCGCGCACGCCGTAGCCGAGGTCCCCCGACCACTGGACCACGCCCTCGAAGTCGGCCGCGCCGTTCGGCGAGGCGGCGCGCATCCAGCCGCCGGTCATCTCGGCCTCACCCTCGCGCCAGTCCTCCCAGGGCAGGTGGCGCGGGTTGCCCTGGTCGTCGACCAGCAGCTCGGCCTTGGTGTAGATGGCGTCGGCGCGGTTGGTGAAGGAGAACTCGAAGAGCTTGGACTCGGTGATGGCCTGGGTCGGGCAGGCCTCCACGCACAGGTCGCAGTGGATGCAGCGCAGGTAGTTGATCTCGTAGACGTAGCCGTAGCGCTCGCCCGGAGAGACCGGGTGGTCCGGCGGGTTGTCCAGGCCGCGCACGTAGATGCAGTCCACCGGGCAGACCCCGGCGCACAGCTCGCAGCCGATGCACTTCTCCATCCCGTCCTCGTAGCGGCTGAGCACGTGGCGCCCGTGCTGGCGCGGCTGCTTGGGCCGCTTGGCCTGCGGGTAACTGGTCGTCACGGTGGGGCGCCCCAGGTGGCGCAGCGTCAGCTTGAACCCGCCGAAAAAGTCCAGGGCCCGGGCCATCAGTCCTCCTCCTCGTCGGTGAGCGAGCGCAGGACCTCACCGGGCAGCGGTCGTTCGCCCACCACCGGCAGGACCGAATCCACGCCGCGTTCTCGACCCTGGCCCAGCTCGAAGGCCCGCGTCAGCACGGTCCAGGCAACGAGCACCAGCGCGGCCATGGCGAAGCCCCACCGCCGGTTGATCAGGAAGCCGGCCACCACGATCATCCAGCCCAGCGAGAGGGGGATGAGTCGCTTCCAGCCCAGGTCCATCAGCTGGTCGTAGCGGAATCGCGGCAGCGACGCGCGGAACCACACGTAGCCGAAGGCGAAGGCCACCGTCTTGACCAGGAACCAGAGGATCGGGAAGACCCAGCGCAGGTGCGCGACCGGCGGCACCCAGCCGGCCGGTCCGCCGAAGAAGAGCGTCACGATGACCGCCGACATGGTGATCGTGTTCATGTACTCGGCCAGGAAGAAGATGGCGAAGCGGAACGAGGAGTACTCGGTGTGGAACCCGCCGACCAGCTCGCTCTCGGCCTCCACGACGTCGAAGGGCGGCCGGTTGAGCTCGGCGGTGATGGCGATGATGAAGACCACGAAGGGGATGAGCCCCAATCGCAGCACGTTCCAGTGCCAGACGCCGTGCGCCTGGGCGGTGACGATGTCGTGGGTGGAGAGCGAGCCGGTGGCCAGCACGATCGTCACCACGGTCAGGCCCAGGGCCGCCTCGTAGCTGATCATCTGGGCGCTGGCGCGCACCGAGGAGAGCAGCGGGTACTTCGAGCCCGACGACCACCCGGCGAGCATGACTCCGTAGACCGAGATCCCCGACATCGCCAGCATCAGCAGGATGCCCATCGGGGGGTTGGCGGCCTGGAGCTCCACGCGGTGCCCGGCGATGGTGAGCGTGCCGCCAATCGGCACGATGGCGAAGGTGATGAAGGCCGGAATCACGACCAGGTAGGGCGCGAGCTTGAAGACAACCCGGTCGGCCTCGGACGGCACCAGGTCCTCCTTGAAGATGAGCTTGATGCCGTCGGCCACCGTCTGGAGGAGCCCGAAGGGTCCCCACCGCTGAGGCCCGATCCGGCTCTGCATGTCGGAGATGGCCTTGCGCTCGAACCAGATCATCACGATGACCGCGCTCATCAAGACGGCGAAGGCGACCACCAGGCGCACCAGGAGGATGACCCACACCGCCCGGTTGAGCCCGTGGGCGTACAGCGGGTCGACGGTCAGCGAACTCATCGCGCCTCCAACCTCACTTCGGCGGTGAGCTCGCCCGCGCGCAGCCACGAACGCACCGCGTCGGAGCCGTCGGGCGCGAGCGTCGCGAAGGCCACCTGGACCACCCCTCGGGCCACGGCGTCGTCACGGGTCACGGCCAGGCGAGTCTCGCCGCGCGGGCCGACCACGGTGACCTCGTCACCGTCGGCCACGCCCAGACGGTCCAGATCCAGGTGGTTCAGGCGCAGCGCCGTCGCGCCGACCAGCCTGTCCAGCGCCGGCGAGCCGCGCATCGCCCCGCCGCGGTCGTAGAGGCGTCGCGCGACGTACAGGCGCCAGGCGTAGGCGTCGGCGTGGGGCACGTCGACGCCGCGTCCGGCGGCGACCTCGCCCAGGCGAGCTCGCGTCGTCACCGCGCTCTGCGCGGTGCGCTCGGCGGTGATCGCGCCGGCGCGCGAGACCAGTCCCGACGTCTCGATGGACCGGATGCCCGGGAAGGCGATCGGGTCCAGGGCCCGGCGCTCGACGACCATCACCGGCGCGCCCGCGACCACGCCCTCGCCGCCGGCCGCCAGGACCGACAGCGCCGGGTAGCCGGTCGTCTCCTCGATCACCCGGGCGACGTCCACGACGCTGGACAGGCCCAGCGACTGGCCGAACTCCTCGGCGAGCTCGGCGGCGATGGCCACGTCGGTCCAGGCCGAGCCGGGCGGCACCAGCTTGGCGTTCAGCGCGCTGACGCGGCCCTCGATGTTGGTGACGGTCCCGGCGCGCTCGTGCTGGACGGCCGCGGGCAACACCACGTCGGCGTGGGCCAGGGTCGACCCGCCGTGACCGGTGACCGCGACGACGCCCGCGCGGGTCAGCGCCGCCGTGGCGTGCTCCACGTCGGCGACGTTGTCCAGGAGGCCCCCGAGCAGCAGGACCGCGCGCTGCTCGCCCGACGCCAGCGCGTCGAGCTGTTCCAGCGCGTCACGCCCCAGCGCGGGGTGCACGCCGCGACCGGGGGCCAACCCCGGCGCGAGACCCATGTCGAGCGCGCCGCGCACGTTGGCGCGACGCAGCGCGGGCAGGAAGGTCGCCGACGTGAAGCGCTCGGCCAGGATGCGCACCGCGGACTCGACGACCGGCGCGCCCTCGGCCAGGTTGGGCCGTCCGACGACGAAGACCACGCCCTCGCCGGAGTCGCCGAGGAGCGCGCGAGCCTCGGCCAGCGCGACCTCGGAGACCGCCAGGTCGTGCACCGGCGCGGTCGAGGCCAGCGCCTGGGCCAGCCGGTGGGCCTCGCCGGGCCGGGTGGTGAGCGTGACGGCCGCCAGCGCGCGCAGCGCGCTCGAGCCGAAGGAGAGTTCGACCAGCGAGGTGCGACCCTTGACCAGGGCCTCGCGCAATCGCAGGAAGAGGATCGGCAGCTCCTCGCGCAGGTCGCCGGTCAGGGTGACCACCACCCGGGCGTGCGCGGCGTCGTCGATCGTCGCGCCGGGCAGCGCCTGGACCAGCGCCGCGTCGAGCCCGTCGCCGTACTGGGCGTCCAGGTGCTCGCTGCCCAGCACGCCGCGCACGAAGCGCTGCCAGGCGAAGGCCCCCTCGTTGGTCAGGGCCGCCCCACCGATGGCGCCCACGCCGTTCGCGTCGCCGGCGCCGAGGCGCAGGACCTCGGCCGCGGCGCGCAGCGCCTCGCCCCAGCCCACGACCTCCAGGTGTCCGTCGCGGCGCACCAGCGGCTCGGTGACGCGCGTGGCCGGGTCGAGCGGGTCGGTCGCCCCGGTGTGCCCGTCCACCGCGTCGAGGGTGAAGCGACCCTTGTCGCAGAGCCACCCGTGGTTGACCGGCTCGGAGTCCAGGCCGAGCACTCGGGTCAGCCGGTTGGCCGAGGACTGGACGGCCACGCGACAGTGCACCGCGCAGGTGGTGCACGAACTCTCGACCTGGTCGAGGTCCCAGGGCCGGGCACTGAAGCGGTACGGCGTCGCGGTCAGCGCCCCCACCGGGCAGATCTGCACGGTGTTGCCCGAGAAGACCGAGTCGAAGGGCACGGTGGGCGCGCAGGCCACCTCGAGCATCTCGCCGCGGCCGGCGAAGTCGATCTGGGCGTCGCCGGCCACCTCGGCCGCGAAGCGCGTGCAGCGCGCGCACTGGATGCACCGCTCGCGATCCAGCAGCACCAGCTCGCCGATGGGCACCGGCTTGACGAAGTGGCGCTTCTCCTCGACGAAGCGCGTCTCGCCCGAGCCGTGGGCCAGCGTCTGGTCCTGGAGCGGGCACTCGCCGCCCTTGTCGCAGACGGGGCAGTCCAGGGGGTGGTTGGCCAGCAGGAACTCCAGCACGCCGTCCTGGGCCTTCTTCACCTTCTCGGAGTCGGTGACCACGGTCATGTTGTCGCTCACGCGCAGGTAGCAGGCCGGCTGGAGCGTCGCCCCGCGCGGGCCCTCCACCTCGACGAGGCACATGCGACAGACCCCCACCGGCTCCATCCGCGGGTGGTAGCAGAAGCGCGGGATGTAGGTGCCGGCCCGCTCGGCCGCCGCGATGAGCAGCTCGCCGGGCCGCGCGCTCACGCTGCGCCCGTCGAGGCTGATCGTGACCTCGGGGCGCGCGACGTCACTCATAGGTGCAGCCGCCCTTGACCACGTGGGCCGCGAAGTCGTCGCGGAACATGTCGATCGCCGAGTGGATCGACGAGGGGATGGAGGGACCCAGCACGCAGATCGTCGTCTGCTGGGGCGGCCAGGCCAGGCCCGGCGAGAGGTTGTCGCTCAGGTCCAGCAGGAGCGCCACGTCCTCGGCCCGGCCCCCGCCGTTTTCCAGGCGATAGAGCACGCGCTCGAGCCAGCCCGATCCCTCGCGGCACGGCGTGCACTGGCCGCACGACTCGCGCGCGAAGAACCGGGTGATGCGCCAGGCCGCGCGCACCGGGCAGGTCGTGTCGTCGAGCACCACGATCGACCCCGAGCCCAGCATCGAGCCCTTGTCGGCCACCTCGTCCTGGCCCAGCGCCAGGTCCAGCAGTTCGGGCCCGAACCACGGCGCCGAGACCCCGCCGGGGATGAACGCGGTGACCGGTCGGTCGTCGATCGTGCCGCCGCCCAGGCGTTCGTCGAAGATGAGGTCGCGGAAGGTGTTCTTGACCATCTCGACCTCGTAGACGCCGGGGTTCTTGACCCGTCCGGCCAGCGCGAAGAGCCGCGTGCCGGTGGAGCGTCCCGCGCCCAGCGCGGCGAAGGCCGCCCCGCCGTGGAGCACGATCCACGGCAGGTTCGACATCGTCTCGACGTTGTTGACCACGGTGGGTTCGCCGTAGAGGCCGTTGACCGCCGGGAAGAAGGGCGGCTTGATCCGCGGGAAGCCGCGCTTGCCCTCCAGGGCCTCGATCAGCGCGGTCTCCTCGCCGCAGATGTAGGCGCCGGCCCCCGGGTGCACCACGACGTCGAGCGAGAACTCCGAGCCCAGGATCGACCGGCCGATCGCCCCGTACTCGTAGGCCTCGTTGACCGCCTGCTGCACGCGCTCAAGGCCCAGCGCGAACTCGCCGCGCACGAAGAGGTACGCGCGCGTGACCTGCAACGCGTAGGCCGCGATGACCACGCCCTCGACCAGCTGGTGGGGGTCGCACTCGATGAGGTAGTGGTCCTTGAAGGTGGCCGGCTCGGACTCGTCGCCGTTCACCACGAGGTAGGAGATCGGCGCTTTGCGCAGCATCGACCACTTGCGACCGGCCGGGAAGCCGGCCCCGCCGCGGCCCAGGAGCGACGCCGCGTCCACCTCGGCGCAGACCTGCTCGGGGAACATGGCGAGCGCCCGGCGCAGGCCCTCGTAGCCACCGGTGGCCAGGTAGCGCGCCAGGGTGTGCGCGTCGGGGTACTCGCGGCGCGACGAGACGATGCGCGGGGCGTCCAGCGTGGCCACTACGCGCCCCCCGCCCCGGCGCGCGCGGCGCGCGCGGCCAGCGCCGTCGCGCGCTCGGTGGCCAGGTGGTCGGCGTCAACGTGCAGGGCGCCGGAGCGGCGCACCCGGATCAGCGTGCCGTGGGGCGGGATCTCGGCGTCGCACTCCCCGGCCCGCAGCTCGGCCACCAGCGCGTCGAAGGCCGCCGCCGTGGTCGTGCGCACGTAGCGGTGGTTGACCTGCACGCACGGCGCGCGGTCGCAGTCGGCCAGGCACTCGGTCTCCTCGAGCGTGAAGAGGCCGTCGCCCGACGTGGCGCCCACCGCGCAACCCAGCGCGTCGGCGGCGTGGGCCAGCATCGCCTCGCCCCCGGACAACAGGCAGGCGATGTTGGTGCACACGCCGACCACGTAGCGCCCGACCGGCGCCAGGTGGAACATGTCGTAGAAGGAGGCGGTGCCGCGCACCTCGGCCGGTGAGGTGCCGGTGAGCTCGGCGACCTCGGCCAGCCCCTCGTCGCTCACGTAGCCGTCCTGCTCCTGGACGAGGTGGAGCAGGGGCAGCATCGCCGAGCGCGGCCGCGGGTAGAGCGACACGATCTCCTCGGCGCGCTGGCGCAGCTCGGCGTGAAGGTGGCTCACCGGTCGACCTCGCCCATCACGGGGTCGACGGTCGAGATGACGGTGATGGCGTCGGAGACCGAGCCCCCGCGCAGCAGCAGCGGGATGGCCTGGAGGTTGACGAAGCTCGGCGCGCGGGTGTGCAGCCGGTAGGGCTTGGGACCGCCGTCGGACACCAGGTAGCAGCCCAGCTCGCCGCGCGGCGACTCGACGGCGACGTAGACCTCGCCGGCCGGGACGTGGAAGCCCTCGGTGAAGAGCTTGAAGTGGTGGATGAGGGCCTCCATCGACTCGCCGATGCGCGCGCGAGGCGGCGGCGTGACCTTGGGGTCCTGGCTGCGGTAGTCGCCGCCGGGCATGCGCTCGAGGCACTGGCGCACGATGCGGATCGACTCGCGGATCTCGTTGAGCCGGATGGCGTAGCGGTCGAAGTTGTCGCCGTAGGTCCCGACGATGACGTCGAACTCGACCTGGTCGTAGGCCAGGTAGGGCATCGAGCGGCGCAGGTCCCACGGCACGCCGGTCGAGCGAAGCAGAGGCCCGGTCACCCCCAGGGCCAGCGCCTCCTCGGCGGTCATCGGCGCGACGCCGACCATGCGCTGGCGGAAGATCGGCTGGCCAGTGAGCAGCTGGTCGTACTCGAAGGTCCGCTCGTAGATCGTGTCGCAGACGACCGCGACGTCGTCCTCCCACCCGTCCGGCAGGTCAGCCGCCACGCCGCCCGGGCGCACGTAGTTGAGGTTCAGGCGCAGCCCCGCGGTCTTCTCGAAGAAGGCCAGGATTAGCTCGCGCTCGCGCAGCCCGTAGATCATCATCGAGGACGCGCCCAGGTCCATCCCGTTGGTCGCCATCCACACCAGGTGCGACGACACCCGGTTGAGCTCGCTCATCATCATGCGGATCCACACCGCGCGCTCGGGCACCTCGACGCCCAGCAGCGACTCCACGGCCATCGAGAAGCACAGCTCGTTGATGACCGGGCTGAGGTAGTCCATGCGCGTCACGTTGGTGGCGCCCTGGACGTAGCTCAGCTCCTCGCCGGTCTTCTCCATGCCGGTGTGCAGGTAGCCGATGACCGGCTTGGTGCGCAGTACGAACTCGCCGTCGAGCTCGAGCATCAGGCGCAGCACCCCGTGGGTCGACGGGTGCGACGGACCCATGTTGATGATCATCGTCTCGTCGTCGCGGCGCTCGTAGTCGACCGAGTCGGGGTCGAAGGCGCGCCCGTCGAGTCGCAGCACCGCGCCGACCTCGCGGCCCAGCTCGCCGCTGGGCGTGGCCGCGCGCCGCTGGAGCTCCTGGGCACCCTCGGAGGTCTCGGCGGCCAGCAGGTCCGAGCGCTCGGCGGTGCGGATCGTGGGGTCGCTCACCGCGGTCCCGGCGCTTCCTTGAACTGGACCGGCACCCGCCCGCTGGAGTAGTCCTTGCGCAGCGGGTGACCCTCCCACTCCTCGGGCATGAGGATGCGCGTCATGTCGGGGTGCCCCGTGAAGAGGACGCCGAACATGTCGAAGGCCTCGCGCTCCATCGCCTCGCTGCCCGGGTACAGGGCGAACAGCGTGTCGACCTCGGGGTCCTCGTCGCCCGCCTGCACGCGCACGCGCACCCGCTGGCGCCGGCTGAGGCTCAGCAGGTTGACCACCACCTCGAAGCGGGTGGGAGTCACCCCCTCGGGCACCGCGCGCTGCGCGAAGGCCAGGTAGTCGACGGCGCACAGGTCGGCGCACAGCTCGAAGCCGGCGTCCTTGAAGGCGGCGATGGTCGCGACGTACTGCGCGCGGGTGGGAAAGCACACCAGGTCGGTGGCCCGGCCCCCCGAGGTCACGACGCCCGGGGGGGCCACGGGAGTCGGGTCGGTCACGTCGGCGTTCCCACCCTCACCGTGACGGGCACCTCGGGCGTCCAGGGGCTGTCGTTGCGCGCCGGCGCGGGCTCCGGGCCCAGGGGGCGCCGCAGCAGCTCGCCGGTGCGGATCTTCTCGTGGAGGGTCAGGATCGCGTGCATCAACGTCTCGGGGCTCGGCGGGCAGCCCGGCGCGTAGACGTCGACCGGCACGATCTGGTCGACCCCCTGGACGATGGCGTAGTTGTTGAACAGCCCGCCGGTCGAGGCGCAGACCCCCATCGAGATGACCCACTTGGGCTCCATCATCTGGTCGTAGACCTGGCGCAGCACCGGGGCCATCTTCTGGGAGACCCGCCCGGCCACGATCATCAGGTCGGCCTGACGCGGGGAGTTGCGAAAGACCTCCATGCCATAGCGCGCCAGGTCGAAGTCGGCGCCGCCGGTGGCCATCATCTCGATCGCGCAGCAGGCCAGGCCGAAGGAGGCCGGCCACACCGAGGCGCGACGGGCCCAGCGCACGAGGTCCTCGACGCGCCCGGTCAGGAAGTTGTGCGGGAGGTCCTCGAGCGCCACGTCACGCCGCCTGATCCGGGTCGGACCCGATGCGCACGATGGTCGACGAGCTCGTGCGCGAGGGCATGCCGCGCGTGAGGTGCTTGACCGGGCCCCAGGACAGCGCCCCCTCGCTCACCAGGAAGAGCAGCGCCGCGAAGACCGTGACGGAGAAGGCCAGCACTTCGACCAGCCCGAAGGCGCCGAGCTGGCGGAAGACCACCGCGAAGGGGTACATGAAGACGATCTCGATGTCGAAGATCACGAAGATCATGGCCACCAGGTAGAACCGCACCGGGAACCGCTGGGGCGGCTCGACCTCGGGGACGATCCCGCACTCGTAGGGCGCCAGCTTCGCTTCGGTGGGGCGCTTGCGCGGAGCCAGCAGCGCCGACGCGACCAGCGACCCCGAGGCGAACAACACTCCGAGGATCAGGAGTCCCAGTATGGGCAGGTACTGGTCCACGGCCACCATTTCTACCAGACGACGGCGACGCTCCTCGCGGTCCGCGAAGGCGAACACCGTAGGCTGGTCGTCGTGCCCGGGCTCGACGAACACACCGCGACGACCACCACCTTCGACGTCGTCGTCGTCGGCGCGGGACCCTCGGGCGCGGCCTGCGCCCACTGGCTGGCGCGCGCCGGCTGGTCGGTGGCCCTGGTCGAGAAGAAGCTCTTCCCGCGCGAGAAGACCTGCGGCGACGGCCTGACCCCGCGCGCGGTCCACCAGCTCGCGGCCATGGGTCTGGAGGAGGCGGTCGCGGCGCACGGCCACCGCTACGGCGGCCTGCGGGGGTTCGGCTTCGGCGCGTCAGTGGAGATGGCCTGGCCCGCGCACCCGGTCTTTCCCAGTCACGGCTACACGATCACGCGCCTCAACCTCGACGGGCTGGTCGCCACCGAGGCCGCCCGTCGCGGCGCGGTGCTGCTCACCGGGGTGGAGGCCCTGGCGCTCCTCGACCCGGTGCCCGGCCCCGACGACCAGCTGGCCGGTGCCGCGGGCGTCGTCGTCGCCGACAAGGCCAGCGGCGCGCACGGCGAGGTGCGCGGACGCTACGTGGTGGTGGCCGACGGGCAGAACTCGCGGCTGGGCCGCGAACTCGGCACGACGCGCAACCGCGCCTGGCCGATGGGGATGGCCCTGCGCGGGTACTACACCAGCGAGCGCCACGCCGAGCCGTGGATCGACTCGCACCTGGACATCCGCGACCCGCACGGCCAGGTCGTGCCGGGCTACGGGTGGATCTTCCCGCTGGGCGACGGCCGGGTCAACGTCGGGGTCGGCCTGCTGTCCACCGACGGCGCGTGGAAGGGCGTCAACACGACCAAGCTCCAGGAGTACTTCGTCGGCCAGGTCGGCGAGGCCTGGGGGCTCAACGAGGGGACCCGCGAGGGCGCGCCCACCGGCGGGCGCCTGCCCATGGGCCTGTCCATCGGCCCGCGCGTCGGGCCCAACACGCTGGTCATCGGCGACGCCGCCGGGGCGGTCAACCCGTTCAACGGCGAGGGCATCGCCTACGCCTACGAGACCGGGCGCCTGGCCGCCGGCGCATTGGGCGAGGCCCTGGCCAGCGGCGACGCCGCGACGCTGGCGCTCTACGAGGAGCGCCTCGACGCGGCGTACGAGGAGTACTACAAGGTGGCGCGGGTCTTCGTGCGCGTCATCTCCGAGCCGCGGGTGCTCAGCGCGTGCGTCGGGCTGGGCATGCGCGTGGCGCCGCTCATGCGCGAGCTCCTGAAGATCATGGCCAACCTGATGTCCAACCAGCACGCCGGGCCCGGCGAGCTCGGCTACCGCGCGCTGTCGCGCCTGGCCGACGTCGTGCCCGAGGGCGCCTACCAGCTCCTCACCGCCGACGCCGCGAGGGCGCCGGTAGCGTAGGCCTGCGCGGGCCGAGGGAGACGACGTGTCGCTGACGAGGACGCTGGTCCTGGGCTTCATCGCCGGGGCCACCATCGTGCTCGGCCTGCCGGTGGGGCGGCTGAAGTCGCCGGCGGCGCGGCTGCGCACGCTGCTCAACGCGCTGGCCGTGGGCGTGCTCTTCTTCCTGGTGATCGACGTCTTCTCGCACGCCTACGCGCCCATCCAGGCCCAGCTGGAGAGCCTGCACCACCACCACGGCGGCTCGGTGGCCCAGGCCGTCGGGGACATCGCGCTGCTGGTCGGGGGCGCCGCGGTGGGACTGCTGAGCCTGGCGCTCTACCAGCAGTGGACCCGGCACCGGCGCGCGTCGGCGCGGCCCGACGACGCGGCCGGGGACTTCGTGCCCTCGCCCTCGCACCTGTCGATGATGATCGCCATCGGCATCGGGCTGCACAACTTCGGCGAGGGCCTGGCCATCGGGTCCTCGGCGCGCCTCGGCGCGATCGGCCTCTCCACGGTGCTGGTCATCGGCTTCGGCCTGCACAACGCCACCGAGGGCTTCGGCATCGTCTCGCCCCTAGCCGGCGCGGCGCACCGGCCCACGTGGGGGTTCCTCGGCCTGGTCGCCCTGATCGGCGGCGGCCCGACCACGCTGGGCACGCTGGCCGGATGGTTCTGGTCCAACAGCACGGTGTCGATCCTGTTCCTCTCCCTGGCCGGGGGTTCGATCATCTTCGTGATCTGTCAGCTGCTCTACGTCGCGTCCAAGAGCGCCAACCCGACCACGGTCTACGTCGGCGTGGCCATCGGGCTCATCGCGGGCTTCCTGACCGACGTCGTGGTGACGACCGCCGGGGGCTGATCAGGCCGCGGTGGCGCTGGGTGAGGTCGCGCGCCCGAGCAGCGTGTTGACCGTCGAGGCGAGGAACGGCCGGCTGGCCGGCCACCGGGTGACCAGCGCGCACTCGGTGATCTCGAAGTGGCCCGCCGCGATCACCGCGACCACGAGGTGCAGCGGTCCGGTCGCCGCGGCCGGGGTCACCACGATCTCACCGCCGCGTGCCCAGCCGCGCACGAAGGTGCCCGGTCGCCACCCGTCGCCGGGCGCCTCGCGGGGCACCGCACCGTTCAGGGTGGTGAGCATGATCGCCGCGTTGACCGCCGCGAAGCAGGATCCGAAGCGCGGCGCGGACATCTCGGCGACGTCCCGGCGCACCATGGTCGTCGTCGCGTAGTACTGGGTCGACGAGGCGAGGTCGATCCCGCCGAAGGAACTCGAGTGGTAGACCGACGACGTGACCTGGTAGTCGGGCGACTGGCCCGCCGACCCGAAGACCCGGTCGCGCGCGTTCGAGACCCCGAAGCAGCCCTGGAAGAGCGCGGTCAGCTGGCCCCACTTGGAGGTGCGCGACGCCAGCGTGGTCGGCGTGGTCGAGGAGGTCACCACCTGGCCCGCCGGCCCGACGAGCGCCTCCAGGAAGGAGTTCGACGTCGTCGTCCAGCCGCCCGGCAGGTCGTCCAGGCGCAGGTTGACGGCGTTCGCGGCGGCCAGTTCCGACGCGTGGGCGCCGGCGCGGGTGAAGAAGGCGGCAATGCCCCCGGCGAAGGAGGCCGCCAGGACGACCGCGACCACCACGATCGCGCCGGCGCGGCGCGGTCGGCGCGCCACCGCGCCACCGTGGGCCACCACCAGCGCGCGCCAGGCCTCGTAGTCGCTCAGGTCGGGGTTGCGCCAGCAGTAGCGCACGCCCGCCGCGGTGGCGAAGAGCGCCATGCCGCGCGCGAAGCGCGCCAGGTGCAGGTTGGTCAGCTCCCCCCACGGCGTCTGCCAGGCGACGTCGGGTACCCCGGTCAGCTGGGTCAGCGCGCGGTCGTCGGCCAGCAGCGTGACGTCGTTCGAGGCCCCGTGGGGCACGAAGCTCGGTCGCACGGTCCAGCCCGGACTGCGCAGGGCCGTCACGCGATCTCCCGGGCGCTCTCGGCCGCGGCGGCGACGGCGGCCGCGAGGTCGGCCCGGTCGTGGGCCAGCGAGACGAAGAGGATCTCGTAGGCCCCCGGGGCCAGGGCCACCCCGCGCCGCAACATCGCGTGAAAGAAGCTCGCGTAGAGCCCGTTGTCGGCGAGCGCGCGAACCTCGGCCGCGTCGCGCGGCGCGGTCACCGGCGCGCGGTCGAGGAACAACCCCATGAGCGGCCCGGCGGTCGGCGCGGCGGCGAAGAGGCCCGCCGCGGCGACCGCCGCGACGAGGTCGGCGGCGAACGCCTCGACGCGCGCGGCCAGGCCGGCCAGCGCCGCCGGCGTCACGAGTTCGAGCACGGTGGCTCCGGCGGCCGTGGCCAGCGGGTTACCCGACAGCGTCCCGGCCTGGTACACCGGCCCGCCGGGGGCCAGCGCGCCCATCACCACGCGCGAGCCGCCGAAGGCCCCCAGGGGCAGTCCCCCGCCGATGACCTTGCCGAAGCACCAGAGGTCCGGCGTCACGCCGTAGTACTCCTGCGCGCCGCCGACGGCCAGGCGGAATCCGGTGATGACCTCGTCGAAGATCAGCAGCGCCCCGGCCCGGTCGCAGGCGGCCCGCAGCCCCTCCAGGAATCCCGGCGCCGGCGCGACCAGATTCATGTTGGCGGCCACCGGTTCGACCAGCACCGCGGCCACTGTGGGGTCGAGCACCGGGACCGCGTTGTAGGGCGCCACCACGGTGTCGGCGACCGCCCCGGCGGTCACCCCGGCCGAGCCGGGCAGGCCCAACTGGGCCACGCCGCTCCCCCCGGCGACCAGCAGGGCGTCAGAGTGGCCGTGGTAGCAGCCGTCGAACTTCACCACGCGATCACGCCCGGTGACCCCGCGGGCCAGGCGCACGGCGCTCATCGTCGCCTCGGTGCCCGACGAGACCAGGCGCACCTGCTCGAGGCCGGCGACGCGCTCGCACATCAGCTCGGCCAGGCGCACCTCGCCCGGGGTCGGCGCGCCGAAGGTCGTGCCGCGCGCCACGGCCGCCTGGAGGCTGGCCACTACCGCGGGGTGCGCGTGGCCCAGGATTGACGCGCCGTAGGACTGGACGAAGTCGAGGTAGCGGTTGCCCTCGACGTCCTCGACGTAGGCGCCCCGGCCACTGACGACGGTGTAGGGAGTCCCGCCCACCGCGGCGAAGGACCGCACCGGCGAGTCGACGCCGCCCGGGATGACGCGCGACGCCGCCTCGAACCACTCGAGGTTGGTCAACGCGCGAGCTCCTCGGCGACCTGGCGGGCGAAGTAGGTCAGGACGAAGTCGGCCCCCGCGCGGCGCACGGCGGTCAGCTGCTCCAGCGCCACGGCGCACGGGTCGATCCAGCCGCGCTCGCCGGCGGCTACGACCATGGCGTACTCGCCGCTGACGTGGTAGGCGGCCAGGGGCACGTCGAGTTCGTCGGCCAGGTCGCTCAGCACGTCCAGGTTGGTCAGGGCCGGTTTGACCATGATGACGTCAGCGCCCTCCGCGACGTCCAGGCGCGCCTCGCGCCACGCCTCGCGGCGGTTGCGGTAGTCCTGCTGGTAGCCGCGCCGGTCGCCGCCGCCGGCGATCTCGACCTGGACCGCGTCGCGGAAGGGCCCGTAGAGCCCGCTGGCATACTTGGCGGCGTAGGCCAGGATCACCGTGTCGAGGTGCCCGGCGTCGTCCAGCGCCGCGCGGATCGCCCCGACCTGGCCGTCCATCATCCCGCTGGGGGCCACGACGGCCGCCCCGGCGTCGGCCTGGGCCACGGCGGCGCGCGCGTAGAGCTCGAGGGTGGCGTCGTTGTCGACGGATCCGTCCTCGCGCAGCACCCCGCAGTGGCCGTGGGTGGTGTACTCGTCGAGGCAGAGGTCGGCCATGACCACCAGATCGTCGCCCACCTCGTCGCGCAGCCGGGCCAGGGCCACCTGGACCACCCCGGCCGGGTCGAAAGCGCCGCTGCCGACCTCGTCCTTGGTGACGGGCACGCCGAAGAGGATCACGCCGCCGACGCCGGCCGCGTGCAGCGCGTGGACCTCGGTGACCAGGGAGGCCACGGAGTGCTGGAACTGCCCGGGCAGCGACGCGATCGGCCGCGGCGCGGCCGCGTCCTCGGCGACGAACAGCGGGGCCACCAGGTCCCCGGGCGCCAGCGAGGTCTCGGCCACCAGGTGGCGAAGCGCCGCCGTGCGACGCAAACGACGGGGCCGTTCGGTGGGGAACACGCCGCCAGCCTATGACGCGAGCGTGCGTCAGCCTCCGTCCAGCGTGTCGAGCACGTCGCGCAGGCCCTCGCCCCACGCCTCGATGACCCGCACGTGATCGCGGCGTACAACCGAGCCCGTGGTCGCCCCCGGCACCACGACCCACGCCGTCGACCCGACGTAGGTGCGCGCGACGGCCCACGCCGACGGCGCTCCGATCACCACGACGTCGGCGCGCGCGAGCAGCCACGCCACGTCCTCGCCGATCTCGAGGGCCACCGTCTCGTAGGCCACCACCGCCACGGCGATGACGCCCTTGGCCGCCAGGGCCTCGGGCAGCTCCACTCGCGCGTCGCGCGCGCCGACGAACAGGACCGGACCCTCGGCGATCTCGACGGCCAGGTCGTCAGCGCGACCCGGTGACTCGGCGGCGACGGTGACGCCCTCCTCGCCGAGCATCCGCGTGGTCGAGGGACCGACGGAGAGCACCCGGCCACCGGGCCGCAGGGTCGCGCGAGCCGCGGCGACGTAGCGGCGCGCGCGCACGCTCGACACCACCAGCTCGCTGAAAGTGCCGGCCAAGCCGGTGGCGTCGATCTCGCGGGCAACCTCGTCCACCTCGCGGTACGCGGTCGTGGTGAGGGGGGCCTCGACGACGTCGCCCACGTCGCCCACCCACCAGCGCAGTTCGTCGTTGTAGCCCGCCTCGCGCGTGAGGACGACCAACACCTCAGTCTCTCCAGCCGGGCAGGTCCGCGCCCCCGCGCTCGTCGCGCAGGCGTTTGGCGAGGAGACGTCCCAGGACGTCGGGATCGCCGCCGCTCACCTCGTCGCGCACGCTGGCGCCGCCGTCGCGCGCCACCATCGCGGCGCGCAACGTGATCACGTCCTCGCGCACGGTCGCGTGAGCGCCCGCGGGAATCGAGCACCCGGTGCCCAGCTCACGCAGGAAGGCCCGCTCGGCCCGCACCGCGGTCGTGGCGGCGACGTCGAGCACCTCGGCCAAGTGGTCCAGCGTCGCGGCGTCGTTCACGCGGGCCTCCAGGGCGATCGCACCCTGGCCCACCTGGGGAACGAACCAGGCGGGGTCGAGCCGCTCGGCCACGCGGTGGCTCTCGCCGAGTCGCTCGAGGGCGGCGGCGGCAGCCACCACAGCGTCCACGCCATCGGCGCCGGCGGCCGCGAGACGCCGAGCCATGTTGCCGCGCAGCTCGACCACGCGCAGGTCGGGGCGGCGCTCGAGCAGCAGCGCGCGACGACGCGGCGAGCCGGTGGCGACGGTCGCGCCCGGCCCCAGGCCGGCTAGGGATCGACCGACCAGCACGTCGGCGGCGTCGCCCCGTTCGCACACACCCACCCAAACGAGTCCCTTCGGCGTCACTGCCGGCAGGTCCTTGGCGCTGTGCACCGCGACGTCGGCCTCGCCGTGGAGTACGGCGCGTTGCACCTCGACCGCGAAGACCCCCTCGCCGCCGATGACGGCGAGCGGAACGTCGTCGCGTTGGTCTCCGCCGGTCTCGACCAGAACCAGCTCGGTGGCGACCCCGCACGACGCCAGGCGCGCGACGACGCGTTCGGCCTGCGTCACGGCGAGCGGCGAGCGTCTCGTCGCCAGGCGCAACGGGCTCATAGGTCGAACAGGGTGCGCGCCGCCTCGGTGAGCCGTAGTCCTCGGTCGGTCCCGGCGGCCTCCTTCAGCGCGACGGTGGGCCGGTGGGCGATCTTGGCCACCACGGCGCGCACGATCGCCTCGACCCGGGCCCACTCCTCGGGCGTCAGCGCCTCCAGGACGCCGTCGCGTCGCGCGAGCTCGCTCTCGGCGGCCTGGTCGAGGAAGGCGCGCAGGTCCGAGACGATGCCGGCCGCTCCCCGGGCCCGCTGGTCGGCCAGGAACCGCTCAACGTCGTGGGTCACCAGTTCTCGGGCGTGCTCCACGGCCCCCTGCCGGTCGTCGAGGGCCCGTTCGACGCGCTCGCGCAGGTCGGCGATGTCCACCCGACGAATGGCCCCCACCTCGCCGACGCGAGACTCGACCGCCCGCGGCATCGCCAGGTCGATGACCAGGAGCGGCGCAGTGCGCCCGGCGACGTGGCCGACGTTGATGACCGGAGAGGGTGTCTCGAGCGCCGTGACCACGAGGCGCGCGCTGGACAGCGTGGCGCGCACGTCGTCCAGGCTTCCGGCGCGGACCCGCGGGTCCGCGACGTCGGCCGCGAGGGAACGCGCGCGCGCCGCGGTGCGGTTGAGGACGGTCACCCGCGCGACGCCGACCGGTGCGGCGAGCAGGCCGCGCACCACGCCGCCGGCCAGTTCGTCGCCGAGCTCCTCGAGAGCCCAGGCCACCGCGGCCTGGGCGAAGCTGGTCGTCCCTCGACTGATCGAGGTCTCGGCCCTCACGCGCCGGCCGCTGGCCAGGGCGCGGTGGAAGAGCTCGTCGAGGACTCGACCGGCCGACTCCTCGTCGCGGGCCAGGTCGAGCGCGCGGCGCAACTGGCCCAGGACCTCGAACTCGCCCGGCACGACCGACTTGAGACCGGCGGCCACGGAGAACAGGTGCGTGGCGACCCCGCGGTCGAAGTGGACCGTGAGGTGATCGGCGAAGTCGGCTGGCGCGAGGCCGGTGGCTTCGGCGAGGGTCGCCGTGACCTCGTCGAGCGCGCCGTGGAAGCGGTCGACCACCGCCACGACCTCGGTGCGCAGGCAGGTCGACACGAAGACGGCCTCCTCGACGTTGGGCTGGGCCACCAGCGCGCGCAGCACCTTCGGCCACTGGTGCTCGGGCACGGCGGTGCGCTCCAGGAAGTCGAGCGAGGCGTGCTCGTGGTCGACGCCGATCGAGATCAGGGCCACGGCTACCCCGACCCGTAGCGACCGGGGTTGGTGCCCAGCCCGATGGAGTGCAGCACGCCGCCCAGCGGTCCCGTGCCGTTGTTGAGGTGGTACATCAGGATCTGCAGCTCGATCGAGAAGTCGACGTAGTGCACCGCCGTGCCGATCGGCACGTTGAGCACCTGGGGCGCGAAGTTGAGCAGCGCGTGGATGTCGGCGGCCACGAGCCGCTCGGCCACCCGCTGGGCGGCGGGGGCCGGCACGCAGATCACGCCGACCGTCGCGCGCTGGATCCCCTCCTCGACGTGGCGCACCACGTGGCCGGCGATCGGCGTGCCCACCACCCGGGGATCGACGTCGTAGAGGGCGGCCAGCGTGGCCCCGCGGATCAGGAAGTTGTCCGAGTTCACCAGCGCCCGGCCCAGGTTGCCGATCCCCACCACCACGACGTCGTAGCGCCGGTCGTGACCCAGGGCCTCACCGATGCGCTCGACCAGCACGGCGACGTCGTAGCCCGATCCCCGGGTGCCGAGCGTCCCCAGCCCGGCCAGGTCGCGGCGCACCGTGGTCGCCGTGACCCCGGCCAGCTGGCCGATCTGGCGCGAGTCGATGCGGCCCTCGCCGCGAGCGCGCCACCCCTCGACGATGCGCTGGTAGACGGGCAGACGAGCGATCGTCGGCTCCGAGAGTTTGCGGGGTCGGCGCGGCGTCGCCATGGCCCCAACCTAGTGGGACCCCTACCGGCCCAACTGGCGCCCGCGTTCGGCCGCGGCGGCCACCGCGTCCAGGAACGCCGCGCGCACCGCCCGACCCTCCAGCACGCGCAGTCCCGCCGCGGTCACCCCACCCGGTGACGTCACGTGGGCGCGCAGCTCCTCGGGACTCTCGCCCGTGGTCGACAACAGGAGCGCCGACCCCTCGAAGCTGCCCACGACGAGTTCGCGCGCGACGTCGCGCGAGAGTCCCTGGTGGACCCCGGCCTCGATGAGCGCCTCGACCACCAGGTAGAGGTACGCCGGCATCGCCCCGGAGAGTCCGGTGACCGCCTCGAGCTGACGCTCGGTCACGCGCACGACCGTGCCCACCGACCCGAGCACCGACTCGGCCCACGCCAGGTCGGCCTTGGTGGCGTGGGCGCCGCCGGCGATGGCGCTCACGCCCTTGCGCACCAAGATCGGCGTGTTGGGCATCGCGCGAATCACGGCCACCGGGCCCGGGAAGCACGCCTCCAGCCGCGCGGTCGAGAGACCGGTGACGACCGACAGGAGGCGCGTGACGCCGTAGGTTCCGAGCTCGCGGGCGACCGACTCGGCGTAGTCGGGCTTCACAGCCAGCACGACCCCGGTGTCGGGGCCGACGGGGGCCTCCTCGAAGGTGGCCACGACCGCGACGTCGGGACAGCGCGCCGCCAGGGCCGCGCGGGTCGTCGCGTTGCGCTGGACCAGCGCCAAGTCGCCGGGCGGGTAGCCACCGGCGAGGAGACCCTCGGCCAGGGCCCCGCCGAGGCGCCCCGCGCCCACGATCACCAGTCGAAACGCCACGGTGTCACGCTACACAGCGAGGGTCAGCGGGGACGCCGCCGGTAGAGCGCCGGCAGGCCCAGCGTCATCGCCGTCGGATAGATCTCGTCGACGTAGGTGAGGGTCGCGCCGACCAGCTCGTCGAGACGGTCGACGCCGAGCTCGCCGACGGGGACCGCGGCCACCAGGTAGATGCCCGCCTCCGGGCCGATCGCCAGGTGCACCTCGCGCAGGTCGGCGTTGCGCGTGAGCAGGAAGCGGTAGAGCTCCTCGCGGTTCTCCTCGGGGGCGGGCGTCACTTCAGTCTCGACGTGGACGGTGCGCTGGCGCAGCGCGAGCCAGATCGTGACGTAGGCCTTCTCCTCGGCGCGCACCCGCACCAACCAGTGGAAGTGTCCCTTGTCGTCGGGCTCGGGCCGGTGCTCGACCTCACCGACCTGGCCGCCGGCGCGCCACTGCTCGACCCACTCGCGCACCACTGTGTCGAGGCGACCGACCGCCGCGTCGTCGCGGAGCGGCGCCCGCTCGCTCAACAGCGGACCAGGCTGGTCGCCGAGAGCTCGTCAACCAACGCGGCCAGGGACTCGGCGGCCGCCCGCCACGTGTAGCGCCGCGCCAGCAGCACTCCGCCGGTCGAGAGGGCGGTCGCGCGCGACGGGTCGGTGACCCACTCGACGGCGTCGGCCCAGGCGGCGGCGTCGCGCGCGCCGAGCAGGACCCCGTTGACCCCGGGCTCGACGAGCGTGGACAGGCCGCCGACGTCGCTGGCGACCACGGGCGTCCCGCAGGCCGAGGACTCCAGGGCCACCAGGCCGAAGCTCTCGGAGCGCGACGGCACCAACGTCACGTCGGCCGCGCGCATCCAGGTCGAGAGGAGCTGGTGGGCCTGGGGGGCTACGAAGGTCACGCGGTCGATCACCCCGGCCGCACCGACCCGGCGGTGCAGCATCTCGAGCGTGCCGCGCCCGTCGGGCCCCGACGGCCCGCCGACGATGGCCAGCTCGGCCGCCCGGCCGCGTCGCCGCAGCTCGATCAGCGTGTCGAGCGCGAGGTCCGCGCCCTTGAGGTGCTGGAGCCGTCCGACGTAGAGCAGCATGGTCGACGCCGGGTCGACGCCCAGCGCACGCCGGGCTTGAGGTCGGTGCCCCGGGGCGAAGAGGGCGTGCTCGACGCCCAGGGGCACCACGTGCACGCGGACGGGGTCGGCGTGGTAGAGCCGGACGAACTGCTCGGCCTCGACGTCACAGCTGGCCAGCACCGCGTCGGCGCAGGCCAGGATGGCGGCCTCCGAGTGGGCCCGGTCGTCGGCGGGCGCCCCGAGGGCCTCGGCCTTCACCCGCTCGAGCGTGTGGAAGGTCATCACCAGCGGCACGTCGAGCTCGTGCTTGAGGTGGTGCCCGGCGAGGCCGCTCAGCCAGTAGTTGGCGTGCAGCGCGTCGGCGCCGTGGACGCGCAGGTGATCGGCGACCACCTCCGTGAAGGCCGGCACGAAGCGCTCGAACTCGTCGCGCGACAGAGTCGCCGCGGGTCCGGCGTTGACGTGATGGACCCGGAAGCCCGGCTCCACGGTGACGACGTCGGCCGTGGCGGGGTCGTCGCGACGGGTGAAGACGTCGACCTCGTGACCGAGGCGCGCGAGGTGGCTGGAGAGCTCTCGGACGTAGACGTTCATGCCGCCGCCGTCGCCCGTGCCCGGTTGGGCCAGGGGCGAGGTGTGGTACGAGAGGACGGCGAGGCGAGCCACGGCCGAAAGCCTACCGCCGCAGTCATGATTCGCGTCAAGCCCGCGCGGCGCGAATCCCCCGGTCGAACCGGGTATTTCCGGTTCCGCCCCCTGGTAAGCGGAGCCCTCGCGCCCCGTTCGCGACCTCCGCAAACATTTCGCGAACCTTGGGACCCGGCGCGGCGTCTCTCTCTACGTAACTTCCCCGAGGACGAGGACAGAGGACGTACGTGGCCCCGCAGAGCGAATCGATGGATCTCCCGGTCCTCGAAGAGTGGCTCCGCGACGCCTACGGGCCGTCGGTGCGCACGGCGTACCTCATTCTGGGCAACCGATCCGACGCCGAGGACGCGGTCCAGGACGCCTTCCTACGCGCGTGGCGGTTTCGCGACGCCCTGGCCAGCCGTTCGAGCCTGCGGCCGTGGCTCTATCGCGTCGTCGTCAACTCCTGCTACTCGCGCCTTCGCCGCGAGATCCCTCACCGCGACCTGCGCGCCGGCGTCGAGGACCTCTCCTCCCTCAGTGACGGCGACGACGCCGTCACGCGGATCTCCTCCGCCTTCGACGTGCGCCGAGCGCTCCGCGACCTCGCGCCCCACCTGCGCGTCGTCGTCGTCCTGCGCTACTACGCCGACCTGAGCGAGCGCGACATCGCCACCGCCATCGGCCACCCCGTGGGGACGGTGAAGTCGCGACTCCACGAGGCGCGCCACCAGCTCGCCCGGCACTCGGCCCTTCGAGCGCCGTCGTCAACGGACTCGCGAGAGGCCCCCGGGGAGGAACGATGACCACGATCGACGAAGGACAGTTGCGGCGCGAGCTGCGGGGAGCCGCGGACGCATTCGAGGTCTCGCGGGTGGCGGTCGATCGCGTCGTGGCCGCGGCGCGATCGCCGAGGGCGCCGGGACGAGTCGCCCGGACCGTGTCGGCGGTCCGGGACCGCCCGGGGCGCCAGCGACTGTTCGCCGTCGCGGCGCTCGCGGCGGCGGTCACGGCCATCACCGTCCCGCTCCTCGCCACGGAGTCCGGCCCACCGACGAACGTCGTGTCCGGAACGAGCTACTTCTCCCCCGCCGCGCTGCCACGGACGTCCTCCAACGGGCAGACCCTGGACGTCGTTCAGGGCCGAGCGGTGCACGGCGCGGTGAGGGCGGCGTCGTCGACGCGCATCGAGTCGACCGGCCAGGAGAACCTGACCGTCGCCAAGGGACGCATCGGTTCGGCCTTCAGCGCACTGAGCGAACTGGCCACGCGCGACGGTGGCCGCGTCGTCAACTCGCAGATTCAGACGGCCAACGGCGCAAACGGCCACTTCGCCTACGGGTCGATCGTCCTGCAGGTGCCCCAGGCTCGCTTCGCCGACCTGGTCGGCCGGGTGAAGGCCGTCGGGCGCGTCACGTTCGCGACCACCTCGTCGGTCGACGTCACCGGCCAGTACGTCGACCTGCGGGCGCGCATCACCGCTCTGGAGGCGGGCCGGCGCCAGTACCTGGCGATCCTGGCCAAGGCCACCACCATCGGCGACATCCTCGCGGTGCAGGCCCGGCTGAACTCCGTGCAGAGCCGGCTCGAGCAGCTCCAGGGCCAGCTGATGCTCCTCGACCATCAGACGACCTACGCCAGCCTGACGGTCAACGTGAGCGAATCGGGCCACCACGGCGCCGCCCACGCGTCGACCAACGGTCTGGTGCGGGCGTTCCACGAGGCCGTGCACGGCTTCGTGGCGGGCGCCGAGTGGCTCGTGCGGGCGTCGGGACCCGCCCTCTTCGCCGTCCTGTGCCTGGGCGTTCTGCTTCTCCTGGCCCGACGGGCCTGGCGCTCGCTGCGCCGGCGCGCCCTCTAGGCCGAGCCGACGAGAGACGCGGTCACGCCGACCCCGACGCCCGCGCGCCCACCACGAGCCAGACCACCTCGCGAGCGGGAACCGGACCGAACTCCCGCGAGTCGGTCGAGGCGGCCGGGTTGTCACCGCGCAGCTCCAGGAGCGACTTGGAGCGCACGACGCAGCGCTTGAGGAGCCAGCGCGACGGCTCGCGCGGGTCGCGAATCACGACGACGTCGCCCGGTCGCACCGGGCGCCAGCGGCGCAGCGCGGTCAGGCGCTCGCCCGGCGCGTAGGTCGGCTCCATGGAGGACCCCTCGACGCTCAGGCGGCGCACGACCAGCTCGACCAGGCGACGCACGGGGACGAACGCTACCCGGGCTCGCTAGTCTGCGTGAGGAACCAGCCTGCCCCGCGCAGGACCCGTCGAAAGGTGAGGCCATGACGCTTCTCTCCCGCATCAACGCCGTGTTGGACGCCACGACCAGCCCGCTGCCGGTCTCGGCGCACTGCGACCTGCCCTGCGGCGTCTACGACCCGGCCCAGGCCAAGATCGAGGCGCAGTCGGTCAAGGCCTGCATGGAGAAGTACCAGGCGTCCAACGACCCGGACTTCAAGGTCCGCGCGACGCTGATCAAGGAGGAGCGCTGCGAGCTGGTCAAGCATCACCTGTGGGTCCTGTGGACCGACTACTTCAAGGTCGACCACCTGAAGGCCTTCCCCAACCTCCACGACCTCTTCTGGATGGCGACCAAGTCAGCCGGCGAGGCCAAGAAGACCAATGACGTGGTCGTGGCCGACCGCCTGCTGAGCGAGATCGACGACATCGCCGAGATCTTCTGGGCCACGAAGAAGTAGGTCCGTCGCCGCCCCCGAGGGTCCACCGGCGCCCTCGTTAGGCTGACCGCGATGTGCCTGCTCGTCGTGCGGTGGCGGGAGGACCCGGACCTCCCGCTGATCATCGGCGCCAACCGCGACGAGCGGCTCGATCGGCCGGCGACGGCGTGGACCCTGCTCGACGCCGGTCCCCCGCGTTTGGTCGGCGGGCGCGACGAGCTCGCCGGCGGCTCCTGGCTGGCGATCAACGACCGCGGCGTGTTCGCGGGCCTGACGAATCAACCGGCCGGGGAGCGCGACCCCGCCAAGCGGTCGCGCGGCGAGCTGCCCCTCCTGCTGACCCGTCACGACCGCGTCGACCGGGGCGTTGAGCAGCTCCTCACCCGGGTGAGGAGCGAGGACTACAACCCGGCGTGGCTGATCGCCGGCGACCGCGAGCGCCTGGTCTACGTCGAGCTCGGCGCCGAGGGCCCGCCGATCGTGCGCGAGCTCAGCGCCGGCACCCACGTGCTGGAGAACGTGGCCCTCGACGCGCCGTCGGTCAAGGTCGCCTACGTCCGTTCGGTGATCGACGGCCTGACGTCAACCCAGCTGTGGGACGCGCTGCCCACCCTCCTGGCGAGCCATGACCTGCCCGCCGAGCCCTCCGACCGATGGCCCGAGGACTCGCCGGCGCGGCGGCGCGAGACCTTGGCCCCGTGCGTGCATACGCCGACCTACGGCACGCGCTCGTCGACCCTCATTCGCGTGACCGCCGCGCCCGACACGCTGCCCGAGGTTCGGGTCGCTGACGGACCGCCGTGCACCACGCCGTACCGGGACGCGTCGTCGTGGTGGGGGAGAGAGAACAAGTCGCAGCCCGCGAGGAACTGAGTCGACAGCGCGCTCAGCCGAGTTCGGGATGGGCCGGGCAGTTGGCCAGGGTCGGCTGGTTCGCGAGATCCGCCTCGTCGAGAGGCGCACCGCACACATGACAGCGGCGGTACGTGCCCTGGCGGAGACGCTCCAGCGCGCGGTCGACCGCGTCGAGTTGCGCCTCGATCGCGGCCACGCTCTCGTTATCCACCTCCGCCACGACAGCGAGACTACCGGGCTCGACAAGACGGCTTGGCGTTTCGATCGCCGCCGCTGCGCCTCAATGCGGAGAGGGGCAACTCGCATAGCCTCTACTCGGGGCCGCTAGCTCATCGGGAAGAGCAGGGGACTTTTAATCCCAAGGTGCCGGGATCGAGACCCGGGCGGCCCACCAGTAACTACAAGGCTTTTAGGACCTAACCGCCCTTCACTACTTCTGAATAGGCCTCCAACAGGCCTCAAAAGTAGGTTTTGGTGTTACGGTTGGAATCCGTGAGCGGAACCCTCCGGGAGAAGTATCCAGGCATCTGGCAGGTCAGGTTCGAAGCTGGTCGAGACCCACTTACTGGTCGCCGACGCCAATCCAGCCGCAACGTACACGGCAGCAAACGGCAGGCTCAGCAAGCTTTGAACGCACTCGTCGCCGCGGCCCAGGCCGGGAGGAGCGTTGGGACCTTAGGCACGTTCGGTCAACTCAGTACCAGATGGCTTGCCCATGTTGAGCACGACCTGAGCCCTACAACTCTGCGACGCTACAAGAACCTCTTGTCTAAGAGGATTCTCCCGGCTCTCGGGGACCGACCGGTGAGCAGCATCCAGGCCATGGACCTGGACGATCTCTACCAGGGCCTCGCCAGGAGAGTCGGCTTGTCGTCTGCGACGATTCGCCAGGCACATGCGATCATTCGGCGAGCGATGCGTCAAGCGGTGCTGTGGAGCTGGATAAGCACGAACCCCGCCGCCAACGCGACGCCGCCTCGCCTTACAAAATCCGACCTCTCTCCACCTGACCCCGATCAGATAGGTGAGCTACTGCGTGCGGCCAACGATCGAGATCCTGAGTTCGCGCGCTTTCTACACATTGCGGCAACCACCGGGGCTCGACGCGGTGAACTCTGCGCCCTTCGATGGAGCAACCTCGAAGTCAAGGCCGGCACTCTCACGATCGAGCGTTCCGTTGTCGAGGTCCGTGGAGGACTTCTAGAGAAGGACACCAAGACTCACGCCAATCGGCGCATCGCTCTCGATGACGACACACTCGCGGTCTTCGACGAGCAGTATGACTTTGCGTGGGAGCGGGCTTCTCTGATCGGACAAAGCCCTAATCATGACGCTTTTGTCTTCTCACGCGAGCCCGATGGCAGCACCCCCTGGACTCCCGACAGCGTCACCAAGCGCTTCGCTATCGTCCGCGAGGAGTTGGGGTACGACAACATGCGGCTACACGACCTTCGTCATTTCGCCGCCACGCGTCTCATTGCAGCCGGCGTACCCGTGCGTACAGTCTCGGGTCGGCTCGGACACGCGAACCCGTCTACGACGTTGTCGGTCTACTCCCACTTCGTCGAGGCAAGCGACCAAGAGGCGGCGAGCGTGGTGGGCAAGCTCGTGTCGTCATCAAAGTCGAGATCGGCTGTAAAGTCAGCTTCGCCGACGCCAGCCAGGAAGGTAGCGGCGTCAGCTCGCAATCGACGTTGAGGCGCCGATGCGTGCACCCGGCGCGACTGGTTCACCCGTCTCCATGAACCGTTGGAGATGCCCCATGACGACGCGCAGGTTAGAGCCCACCTTCAATACCGGCACCGGGAACTCCCGGCGCTTGTAGAGCGACCACGCGGTCGTTCGATGTATACCGAGGATCTGGGCGGCCTCGGCCAGACTGATCGTGGCGCAAGTGGCCACATCGACGTCATATTTTCTAGAAGGTCCTCTGGGTTCCACGGTCTCAACTGGCTCGCCGACTGTCACTTCGAATCCTTTCGGTACATTTCTCGTGCTGCGCTCGTTCGAATCTGGGGCCTGCGTCAACACCAGCGTTGAGGACATTGAGATCGTGGTCCGTCTTCGGCATGAAGACGGGCACGGGCTCATCAGCGACGGAGGCCAGACCCCACTCTTGCTCGACCGCCATCTGCGACGTCCTTCGATCCATCAGAATTGGGTCTCCACATTCCCCGACGACGAGAGATTGGCGCCTTGATCCCGCCTCGCACTAGGAGATCAAATGCGATATCGTGAGCCATCCGAAGCCTCCGAGATTGGGCGTGCACCGCAACGGTCGCGCTCACCAGTACTTTCAGCACGGCCAATTCGAGTGATTGACTCAGATTGACTTCAAACTGTCATGCCGCCCTGGAGAGTTCAGCTCCGTTCGCTCGCGTTCGAATTGGACTAGTTTTCACGGGCTATCGTCCAGGCTCGATTTCTTGAACTGATCCCCCGTGGACTCTCAGGCTGGAACTGTGGAAACGACTTCCGCTATCCTCACGGATGACCTGTATATGTTGCACTGACGTCGACCGAGACGATCGGCACTGTTGAGCTGGCTGAAGACCGATACGTGCGAACAGCGATTCGCACGCCGTTAAAGAGCTTGGATTTTGATGCAGTGACCAGCCCCTTTGAGTCGGTGTTCAGAATCCTCCCCGTACACCAGCGCTGCCCAGCCGCACCCGCGAACGCTCGACAGGTGAGCGTGTCGTAAGTCACCTGATTCTCCAAAGTCAACTTGGTGGACGTGTCGAGAACCGTGACCACCTGCACGTCGAGCACCTTGGGGAAACCATTGATCTCGACAACCGTGAAGAGCGTGCGATCGCCGCCCAAGACTCGAGGCACCCCCTTCACCTTCGACACTATCTTGAAGGTCGTGCGTTGACCGTCGATGGCGATGAAGATCGATTCAACTTGCTGCCGGGTCAAGCCCAAAGTTGGCACGAAGCCAGCTTCCGAGACTCGGAGCGCGCCGTCCGTCGGACGAGGTCCGATGGAAAACGCCGACGCCGTTCGCGCAGTTCCGAAGACGAGTCCGTTCAGAATCACTGCGATCACAACGGCTGAGGGGAGCAGCCATGACCCACTCAAACGGCGCAACACGGGAGGGCGAGTGGCCGTAATGCTCACGCGCCCTCCCGTTCCTCTCAGGATTCTGCTGACGTCTCTAGAAGTTGACCCACGCCATGTCCCAGTAACTGAGTGTCGGCAGCGTGAAGGTCACATAATGTCCGCCACCATCGGTTCCCGTCGTGAACGACAAGCTCTGTGCGACTCCGCCATTGATGTCTGGTGAAGCGACGTAGACACTTGAAGGAGACGTTGACGACGTGTAGTAGTACTTCACCGCCAAGTTCGTCTTCACCGTCGGGGCCGGCTGGGTGGCGTTGGTGTCCATCCAGTCCGTACTCGACAGGTTCAGCATGTTGATGAAGTGCAGGACGTCGGTGCCTGTCTTGGACCTTGCGAACGTCCACACGGTGCCGGCCGCACCATTAGTGCTGGTCGAGGGACCGCCCGGCAGCGAGATGGCGTTGCTGCTGATGCTCAGGCCGTCTCGGAGCAGGTTCTCGTACGCCGTGATGAAGTTGTAGTAGTTCACCATGGACTGCTGCAGCGGCGCGGGCATTAACAAGTTGCCGTTGAGGTAATTCGGCTGGTCGAGCATGTGGTCGACGTCGCCCAACTCGATGTGGTCTCCGCCCGAGGCGTAGATCGTCGCGTCCAGATAAAGCACGCCTGGAGTGTTGAGGAACCCCGGAGCCGTGGACGAGTAACTATTGGAGTAGTTCTGGTCGGGGTACGCCGCCAACACCGAGGACTTCGCGCCCGAGCTCCAGGAGTTGTTGTTGTTGATGACCGCCTGGAGGTCGTTGTACGACGTCTGACCCAAGAACGGCCAGCACTCCGTGTAGAGGAATGCCAAGTCGGAGTTCGTCGCGATCTGCTGCTGCCCGTACTGGCCAACCGCGTTGAAGACGATACTGCCACCGAGAGCGGTGTAGGCGTTCGTCAGGAATCCGCTGAACGTGTTCTTAAGCGTGACTGTCGCGCCACTGCAGTTGTACACCGTTCCGATGTCACCGAATCCGTCCGCCTGCCAGCCATCGAAGGCATACACCGAGTTCGCGTTGGCCTCCTGGCCGAAGATGTAGTTCTGCCAACTCGTATTGCTCGGGTCGAAGAGCCACAAGTATGGCGTAGCCAACGGCGGATCTGGCAGCGAGACGTTGGCTTGGCTCGTGCAGTTGTTGTTGTACCAGATGCCCCAGTGGTAGTCGACTCCACTGCCGTCCGATCCGTAGCCCGCCCAGGCGCCGTAGATCAAGTTGTAACTCATGGCCAAGGCATTGCTGGAATGTATGCCGCTGATCAGCGACTGGACTGAGTGCTTGTAGTTCGTGTTGGAGTCGATATTGACCCAGCTGGCGGCCGGACTCGACACCGTGCCGGCGAGCGGAACGTGCTGCTTCCACTCCCAGTCGTAGAACTGGATGCCGTCCAGGTGGTAGAGGTTGAGCCGGTTGGCGATTTGAGTCTGGGTGTAGTTGTCGGCGAAGTTCGTCACAAAGCCGTACCTCGGGAACTTCGTCCAGCTCGAGGAAACGTCGACGGCACTGTAGGCGGTATCGAGAGTGCGGCTGCCAGAATCCGTCAAGGTACCTACCACCAGATAGCCCTGGTAGTTGGTTGACGGCGGCGTCCAGGTGAGGGAGTAGTTCTTCGCCTGTCCGGGGGCCAGTGACACAGAGGACGTCAGAGGCGAGCCAACCGCCACCCCGTTGTGTGTGAACGACAGCGTGAGCGTCTCGCCCGAAACGCTGATGGCCTGCGGGTTGACGATGTTCGCGTTGAACACGACGTTGGCGCTCGTTGCGTACCGTGACTTATCCGTCGTCAGGCTTTGAATCTCATGGCCGTTGGTGTTGCCGTACAGCCACGCCTGCGTCGAGCTGGCGATCTCATAGTGCAATCCGGTGATGTCGTCGTCCGACCACGTCCCGCTGTTGTCATACGCCATTTCAACGTCAACGTAGGACCACGAACCCGCCGACGCGCTGCCCGAACTCGCCATGTCGGTGATGGGAATCTGGAGCTCCATCCGGCCAGTCCCGGTGTCCCACTGCGGCGCCTGGATGGTCAGGTTGGAGTCCCAGTTCCAACCCCCAGTTGAGTTCGCACTGAACATAGAGAACGTACTGCTGTCGCTCCATCGTGCGAACAGGTAGTTCATCGGATGATCGAGAGCTCCCCCGTACATGCCGGTACTTGTGGAATAGATGGAGCCCGAATGGTTAAAGTCCTGGACGTAGACCATCATCGCGAACTTTGGCGCGGTGTTGTAGGCCGAGAGCGATCCCGACGCATTGTCCATGCGCACGTACAGGTTGTTCGCGTCATTGCTCGCGTAGATCTTCTTCACGGTCGTCATGGTCGAGCCTGAGGTGCTTCCCGCCGCGTTCCCGTCATAGAAGGGGATCGCACGCCACTGCGGCCAGTCATTGGCCGGCGTCGTGGTCTCGGTCTCAGTGGCATACGCACTCACGTTGGCGTTTACCGGATAGACCCGCGGGTCGTACTGGCTCGTGTATGCGAGCGACGTCATCACGAAGGCGGCCGCCGTGAAGGGCTCGCTCATCGTACTGACGATGGGAAGATTGCTAGACGACACGGCTTCGCCCGGCGGCATGTAGCCCACGCCCGACACGCCCGCATACCACTGCAGGCGAGACAGGGCGTTGGTCGTCTGGCCGGTGTACACCTCGTAGAGCGCCACCAGCATGGTCATGTTGGGCCACGCCGGCTCGGCGGTTCCAGCCTCGTTGCCAGCGGGACTGTACGGACTGGTGTAGTAGTAGGTGTCGCCGGAGTAGCGCGAGATCCCCCATGTGTCCTTTGTGAGAGCCTGCTCCACGTTGGAGATCTGGCTCGCCGACTGCTCGGTGTTGGCGCTGATGTCGCCCAGGGCGATGAGCTCGTTGGTCGACGAGTCAATCAGTGTGACCGGCGAGCCGGTCGAGGTCAGGCCCTGGTCGAAGTATCCCGTAGTGTCGTTGTTCTCACCCGCGGGGTTCCAGTCGTAGGAACGCTGGATGGCCGAGAGAATCGTGCTGGCCGATCCGTTCCAGTTGTCTGCGTCGGTGGGATTGGCCTTCGCCAATGCCAGGTGCGCCGCGGCTCGCAGGCCGGCGACATAGAAGGCCTCGGTGAACGTGTAGTACTGATCAGTTTGTTCCCAGATGCTGCTGTCTTGGGGACCAAGGCCATTCGTGCCGACGTTGGAGTTGAGGTATCCGGCGGCCGCCTGCACCGCTGGCCACACGGTCGTAAGGAACGACGAGCTGCCCGTCAGCTGATAGTGGCGCCACACGCCGACGAGGAATTCGCCCACACTGTCGTACTCCGGTTCGACGAATGAGACGTAGTTGCCGGACCACAGGTCGTAGGTCGTATGCCACGTGCCGCCCGAAAGCTGACTACCGGCCATCCAGGTCCAGTACTGCGCGGCCTCGGTGTAGTGGCCGGCGGCGTCGAGGGCCATGGCGTCAAAGGATGAGTCGCGCACCCACGCCTTGTAACCGTACGAGCCGGGGTTTGTGGCAGCGGGGAAGAGCCCATCGCCGGGGTTCTGAGAGTTCTTCATGACGACGAGGTTGCGCAAATATGCGGTGTTGACACCCGTGTCGGATGTCGAGATCGTCTTACCAGCGCTCAGCCAGTTCGAGTAGTCGGTGGCTGTCGTCGTGTACCAGTAAGAACCGGTCTGGGCGCGCGCGATGTCTACCGCGGACTGCGCCGCGGTAAGCGTCGACTGAATCCCCAGGTAGTAGTAGAGGGTTTGGGACGTACTTGGCGCGATCGTTACCGAGTTCTGGAAGCCGAGGTCCATGTTGGGCGTGGACAGCGAACTGTTTCCGTGCAGCGAGCCTGTCGCGTCGAACTGGCACCAGGCGCTGGCCGTCGCGTCGGTCGAGACGCAGTCCGAGTCATTGCCGACCTGATGGGATGTCGCCGTCTGGAGGGCACCGAGGAAGACCACGTACTGACCCGAGGCCGTCATGTCGGCGAACATGGCGTTGCGGGTCGAGTCGTAACTCCCGGAGACGTTGTCGCTGAGGTTGGTGTTGTTGAGGTGAACCTGGTCGAGGACGTTCCAGTTGTATGAGGTCGTCGACGAAGGATTGGTCAGCGTATAGCGAACAACCATGAAGGGCTCATTGGGCACCATGACGAAGTCACGCTTCATCTGAATCGGCGTCGAGGAGCCGCTGTACGTCCCGTACGAGCCGTTGAGCACCCCGTTCTCGTCAAGGTACGCGGTCGTGGTGAAGTTTTGCGGTTGGTCGTACTTGACGCTGTCCGTCGTGTCGCGGAAGAAGCCGGTGTAGTCGTTGATCTGGTTGACGCCCCAGTTGCCGGAATAATGGAGCTCGGCGATCCGGGGACCATACGTGGCAGTCGAATTCTGATTGAGCTTGGGGGCCATCCAAATGGCCTGAATATTCGACCAGTTCGAAAGGTAGAGACTCGCCGCCGAGGTGGACGTGGGTGACGTACTTGTGTGCGGCTTCAACGTGTGTCTCGCGGGAGACGAAGTTGGACCCCTGGTCACCGCTCCCGCCGTCACCGCCCCTGTGGCGACGAGAATGACCGCCGAAAGTGAGACAAAACCTCTTCGCCACGGTTGATTATTGAGCCGCATACCGGACCCCTCAGTTTCTTCACCTACTTAATTAAGTGAAGTTACTAAGTGCATAGTCTGCGCTGGCGAGGAAGTCAAGGGAAAAGTTATCTACATTTGCACCACGAGGCGGCCAACGGTCGGACCTGAGCTCTTAAAGGAGAATCACCGTTGCGACGATGGGGCTCCAGGGTTTCAAGTAAATCCCGGCGCTCTAGCCGTAGGTCCCCGCCGTGACAGCGATCACCGATGACTAGATGGCACGGGTCATGTCGTCGGAGATAACACCCTTCGACTCGTCGACGTGCCCCCGCAGTTCGGAATCGACGGGGGCTTTCCGCACGGCCGACTTGTCGGAGCCCAAGACGTCGGCACCGCTGTCGGTCGTGACGTGCGACTCGGAGGATGTATAAAAGGCCAGCGGCGGTTCAGAACGAAATACTTCTGAAGACCCCTGAATCCCGTCGTGGTCGCCTTCCTACCTGAGCCCAGTCAGATTGGAGAGGGCGCGCCGGGCCAACGTTCCACCGGCACCGGCCCGCAGCCCAAATCGCCCACTCAGCGTCCCGCATAGATGGTGATTGACCTTGGTCGCAGCCGGAGAGATGGCCCAGCCGCCGACGTTTACGTTGAGCCCCACATCTGCTCCGGGTTCCCATCAAGCCCCACTGCGCGTACGCCGCGGCCGAAGCTAAGACGATCCGACTTAGGGAGAGTTAAGAGGCGCGGGGCGTCGCCACCCGGACGGACTAGTGGATCCTCGACGACCCACAGCCACCGCGGCGCGTCTCGGTCGCCGATTGGAGAGAGCGCAAAGACGTCGCGGAAAGGCCCGTGATCCTCTTTCCAAATTTTGAGCGCGCCTGGTGCTCAAGCCTCGGCATTTGATGCTCTCGCACCGAAGCGACAACCTACGACCAATCCTCCGAATGTGACCGCACGTGCCCATGCCGAAAGGACGGAGTCACTCCACGTGACGAGAATACTGAGTTCAAGACCTCCCATCAGGGGCATCGACTCTGGTCCCGCCAAAACAATTCTCGGGACCTGAATTGACTTCGTCAACGTCGAGACTTAGTATTTTCACTTAATTAAGTAAGTTGGCACTTGCTTGAGGATTCGTTGATGGAGGGAAATGGATCGCAAAAAGGCTGACGCTTCACCCCAACCGAAGCGTTTCTCTGCTGCATCTCCTGACGCGAAGGGTGAGTGGGGGCCCGCGGCGCGCTCCGGTCTTCCGCGGGCTTCCCGCTCGCTTTTGCGTGACATCAACGTCAGCCTTCTGATCGAACTGGTACGCCGGGCCGGCTCGATCTCTCGGGCGGATCTGGCTCGACAGAGCCAGCTGAGCGCCCCCACCGTGTCCGCCATCATCGACCAGCTGATGAAGCGCGGCATTGTCGTGGAGACAACGACGGCGCCCTCTAGCGGCGGCCGCCCCCCGGTGCTGCTCACCGTCGACCCGAAGGCCGGCTACGTCGTGGGGATCAAGCTCCGTGGTGACGGCCTCACCACGGTGGTGTGTGACCTGGACGCTCAGATCGTCGCTAGCGCGGAGCACTACGTGCCCCTGGTTGGGGATCCCGTCGCCGCCATCGAAGCCATTGAGCAGGAGACCCGTCGGGTCCTGCGTGACGCCGCCGTGTCGCCCTCCAAGGTCCTCGGCGTGGGCATCGGACTCTCCGGAGTCATCGAGACCAGCGAGGGGGTCTGCAAGTTCTCCCATCTCCTGCAGTGGCGCGATGTGGAGCTCGCCGAGCCCCTTCGCCAGCGATTGGGACTGCCGGTGTGGGTCGAGAACGACGTCAACACCTTGGCGGTCGCGGAGAAGTGGGCGGGCGACGCCCTCACCGCGAGCGACTTCGTGACCCTCAGTGTTGGCCGGGGCATTGGCCTTGGGATAGTGGTCAACCGATCGCTCTACCGGGGCGCCCACGGCGCCAGCGGCGAGTTCGGACACATGATCGTCGAGCCCGGTGGACCCAGGTGCGAGTGTGGTCGATTCGGCTGCCTGGAGGCGATGGTCGGCGAGGGCGCCCTGCGCCGTCGGGTTAGCGAACGCAAGGGCTACGACGTTTCGCGCGATGAGCTTCAGCTCCTCGTCGAAATGGACGACGCCTCCGCGCTCGAGGTCATCGATAGCGCGGGTCGCAAACTCGGCCTGGCGGTAGCCAACGTCGTGACGCTGCTCAACCCCGAGCTGCTGATCATCTGCGGCGAGGGAACGGCGTTGGGCGCCCCGTTCATCGATCCGATCGTAACCGCGGTGCGCGAACAGACCTTCGCTGACCTGGGTCGCGAGGTGGACATCAAGGTCCAGAGTTGGGGCGACGAAGCGTGGGCCGTGGGCGCGGCCACGCTGGTGCTGCGCGAGTCGTTCAACCTCCCCGGAGCCGACGACAAGAGTCCCGCGATCTGGCATCGGGCCCACTCGGCTCCACCGGTCGAGAAGCGCGAATCGAGCGCCGTCCGTGGCTGACGCGGTGAACTCCGTGGTGCTGAGCGATCGGGTAAGGCGCAGCGTCCAGTCCATCCTGGCCAATCAACACCCCAGCGGCGCGATCATCGCCTCCCCCGACTTCGACCAGTATCACTTCTGCTGGCTGCGCGACGGCTCTTTCATTGCCTACGCGCTCGATCTGGTGGGCAAGCATGACGCCTCGGGTCGGTACCACGCGTGGGTCAATAGCGCCGTGCGAAACATCAGTGGTGTCATCGACGACGTCATCGATCGGCGCCAGCGCGGAAAGGCGTTGGACCCCACCGACATGCCGCCCGCGCGCTTCGCGCTCGATGGGACCGTCGTTGTTGACGGCTGGCCCAGTTTCCAGATCGACGGCTACGGGACCTGGCTGTGGTCCCTGGGCCAACATCTGCGACTCGCCGACGGAGCGGCCGTCTCTGAAGAGTTCCGCGACTCCATCGTCCGCGTGGGAAGGTACCTGTCAACTTTTGCCCTCACCCCGTGCTACGACGTGTGGGAAGAGAGCGGTTCGGCTCTCCACACGTCGACGCTGGCGTGCGTGGTGGGCGGCTTGGAGACGGCCGGCCGCCTCCTGGGCGACGAGAGCTTCCTGGAGGCGGCCGCGTCCATCGCCGATCACCTGAAGTCCGACGCCACGCGAGTGGGTCATTACGTAAAGTCCAGCGAGAACGAGGACGTCGACGCGAGCGTTCTGTGGCTTGGCACACCCTTTCGTGTGGTAGCGCCGAGCGATCCCCACCTCGCCAAGACCGTCGCGATGGTCGAGGATCGCCTCTCGCTGCACGGCGGACTGCGCCGTTACCCGACGGACACCTACTTTGGCAGCGGCGCCTGGCCGGTACTAACGGCGTCGCTGGGTTGGCACTACCTCTCGCTCGGCAACCTTTCGGAGGCGCGGCGATGCCGTGATTGGGTGGCTGACCACTTCGACTCCGACGACCGGCTCGGCGAACAGTTCGGCGGCGACGTTCGAGATCCACAGCATTACTTCGAATGGGTCGACCGCTGGGGACCGCCAGCCCAAGAGCTGGTCTGGTCCCACGCCATGTTCGTGGTGCTGGCTACGGCCATCGAGGGACACGACGCGCGGGTCGCGAGCGAGGGTGCCGCCGTCTCGGGTGTATTGCCCGGACCATTCACGGGCGAGGCCGACTGATGATTCGCGCGCTCGAGACCAGAGCCGCACCAATCCGAGTCGGATTGCTCACACAAGCCAACAAGTAGTCGGAACCCGGGGGAGGAGAAAGGGCGGGGGCCGCGAGGTCCATCGAATCATCTGCTGCAGGTCACACGGCACCGGCCGCGGGACTCACAATGAAATAATAGAAAGAGAGTATTGCAATGAAATTGAGCCATCCCATCAGAGGAAGGACGAAGATCACCCCACGGATTGTGGTCGCATTGACTGCGCTCTTAGGCGGTGGCACCGTCATCGGCGTGGCCGCGTCGGGTACCGCCACGGCGGCCACCCACCACAAAGCCACGGTCATCTTCTGGAACGCCTACAACAGTGTGACGGAGACACCCGTCATGAACGGCATCGTCATTCCTGCCTTTGAAGCCGCGAACCCCGGGATCAGAGTGATAGACGACACCCTGCCCTACAACGGCATGCTGCAAAAGTTCATCGCGTCGTCGGCAGCGGGACATCCGCCCAGCATCATGCGCTCGGACATCGCCTGGGTCCCGCAGCTCGCATCGGAAGGTGTGTTGCTCGAGACGTCCAAGCAGCCGTGGTTCGCGGCCATGAAAAAGGCCGCCTTCCCGGGTCCGCTGTCAACCAACCTCTACAAGGGCGGTTACTACGGCATCCCGCTGGACACGAACACCCAGGTCCTGTTCTGGAACAAGGCTGACTTCGCCGCGGCGGGCCTGACGCCGCCAACCACCTACGCCCAGTTGGTGGCCGACGCCCAGACGCTAACGATCCCGTCCAAGGGACAGCACGGACTGGGCGTTGACAGCACCGACATCTGGAACGTTGGTCCGCTCGTCTGGCCGACCGGGGCCAACTTCACCAACAAGGCGTGGACGAAGGCCACCGGCTACATGGACAGTTCGACCATGATCGCCGCGGTTCAACAGCTCATCACCTTCCAGGCGTCCGGCGTAATCGGCAGCGACATGGCCGGTGGCTCGGGCGCGATCAGCGGAGAGACCGGCTTCCCGCTCGGTCAGTACGCGATGTACCTGGACGGACCGTGGGCGACTAACACCTACAAGCAGGCAGGCTTCACCGGCTACGGCACGGTGATCGATCCGCCGGGTCCCGGTGGTTCGGGCTCGGTGGTGGGTGGCGAGGACCTGGTCATCGCCAAGCACGCTCCCAACATGGCGGCCACGATCAAGTTCGTCAAGTTCCTCCAGTCGCCGTTCGCACAGCTGGCAATGGTGGCGGCGGGTCAGATGACCGCCTACAAGACGTACGCCGCGTCGGAGATCAAGGTGAACCCTGCGCTCACAGTCTTCGCCGAGCAGTTGAAGACGTCGAGGGCGCGCCCAGTGACCCAGGGGTACGCCGCGCTGGACACGGCGTTCTCCAATGAGCTTCAGATGATGCTGGCCGGCAAGATCAGTGTTGCCGCCGGATTGCAGGCTGCCGCACTGGCAGCGGATGCTGCGCTGAAATAAGAGAGTGAGCACGGTAGAACGCCTGGAGCGGCACTCGGAGACCTCGTCCCCGGGTGCCGCTCCGCGGCGTTCTACTCGCTCGAGCCGGGTCCGCCGGTACGCGACGCCATACCTGCTGCTTGTTCCCGCGGTCCTGATCTACGCGACCTTCACCGTCTATCCGATCTTCCGCCAGTTCGACCTCAGCTTCTTCAACTGGCACATCTTCCCCGGGGCGTCGAACCCGTCAGTCGGGTGGTCCAACTACATCGCGATCTTCCACGACCCCGTCGTGCGCACCGCGAGCTTCAACTCGTTCCTCTTCATCGTCATCACCGTCCCCATTCAGATGGCCATCGGCCTGTTCGCTGCGGCGGTCCTGACCGACCGCCTGCCCGGCTCCATGTTCTGGCGGGCCGCCGTGTACATCCCGGTGGTCACGTCCTGGGTCGTGGTCAGCTGGGTCTTCTCGTACCTCTTCGCCTCCCAGGGCGGCGTCATGAACGCCGTGGCGGGATTCTTCGCCGGCCATACCGTGGCCATCAACTGGACGGCGCAGACCTGGACCGCCAACGGGGTCATCTGGTTGCTCAGCATCTGGAAGGGCGTGGGCTGGTCGTTCATCATCTTCCTGGCCGCCCTCGACGGAATCCCCCGCCAGCTCCTCGAGTCGGCCCGCATCGACGGCGCGTCGGAGTTCCGGGTGTGGCGTCACGTCGTACTGCCCTCCATCCGAGGGGCCGTCACCTTCGTCACGGTGCTGCTCGTCATCGGCGGCGCCCAGGTGTTCACCCAGATCTTCTTGATCACCAAGGGCGGACCATACAACTCGACCCAGTCGATGATGACCTACATGTACCAGCAGGCCTTCTCCAACTTCGCCTTCGGCTACGGGGCCGCCCTAGCGTCGCTGCTCGCCGTTGTGCTCTTCGGCTTCAGCGCGGCCGAGATCAAGATCCTCCGGCGCCAGGAACTCTGATGGCCCTGAAGATCGACGAGCCCATCGTTGTCGAGCGGGCCAAGCCCTCGACCGCGCTCACCGGCACCGGGCCGGGCCTGTTCGGCATCCGACGGCGCAATCGCTCGCGCCTGGTCATTGCGATCCTGCTGGCCTTCTTCTCGCTCGGACCACTGCTCTATATGGTGTCGCTGTCCTTCCAGCCCAACGGCGGACTCCTGGGGGCGACCGTCCTCATACCGACGCACCCCACGGTCCAGAACTACGTGCAGGCGTGGACCCAGAACAGTTTCAGCCGCTACTTCGTGAACAGCCTCATCGTCTCTTTCGCGACGGTGGCCATCACGGTGGTCATCGCCTCCCTGGCCGCCTTCGCCTTCGCCCGATACCGGTTCCGACTCAAGGAGCTGATCTTCTACATCTTCCTGGCCAGCCTGGCCGTGCCCAATCTGCTTCTACTCATCCCCCAGTTCCTGCTGATGGACAAGCTCCACCTGCTCGACTCGCTCTTCGGCCTAACCCTGCTCTACGTGTCGTCCAATCTGCCCTTCACGATCTTCCTTCTGCGGGGCTTCTTCGAGGCGATCCCGAAGGAGTACGAGGAGTCTTTCCGACTGGACGGGGCGGGGACCTTGCGGGTACTCGCCAGTCTGATCGTGCCGCTGTCGCTCCCGGCGATGGCCGTCGTGTCGATGTTCATCTTCAGCGCGGCATGGGACGAGTTCCCGGTGGCCCTGACCATGATCAGCACCGGATCGCACTACACCCTGCCGGTCGGCCTGGCCGACTTCATCGGAGTGCATACGGTGGCCTGGGGCCCGTTCTTCGCGGCGTCGGTCATCGCCACGGTTCCGGTGGTCGTCGTCTTCCTGGTCTCACTTCGGTGGTTCCGATCGGGTGTCTCCCTCGGAGCGATTCGCTAAGGATGGAACAGAGATGAGGAATTGCCCGTGACGACCACTGACGCGCCGAACTCGCGAGAGGTGAGTCCGCCGCCGCCCTTCGGCGACCTGCGCACCTTCTACCGCACCGGCGAGGAGTTCACGGTGGCGCTGCTTCCGCCAGGGAGCGAGCGGGTTGTCGCCACCCGGCCCACCGGGGAGTCGAGCCACGCCGAACCGGTCGACGGCGCGATCTTCCGGGGACTCTCTCCTGGCACGTACGCGGTGCAAGCGTTCGACGGTTCCGGGGACCTCCTGGGCGAGGAGTTCACGACCGTGGGCGCGCACGCCGGCGAGCGTCCGGTCCACGGGTTCGCGACCTCCTTCGCCCCGGAGGACGGTGCCGAGGTCCTCGCGTGGCATCGATCTTTGCGCTCGACGGTCGTCCAGATCTACGACTGGATGGCCAGCTACACCGAGCCGCTGGGACCCGAGACCGGTTGGGAAGACCCATCGCACCGCCCGGTCTCCTTCAGCGCGTTGCGCTCGCTGGCCCTCGAGCTACGGGCGTCCGGGGCGGTGGCCTTGGCCTACGCGCCGATCTACGCCGTCGGACTCTCGTTCGCGGATCAGCACCCTGAGATGCTGCTCTATGACGCGGAGGGGTCGCCCATCCGCTTCCTCGACCAGATCGTCCTGGCCAACCCCGCCAACCCGGCCTGGCAGCGGCACTTCGCCGATTCCTACGGTTCGGCGGCCGACGCCCTCGGCTTCGACGGCTTCCACGTCGACACATACGGGTACCCGCGCATCGCGAGCGACGTGAGCGGCGTGGCCGTCGACATGCGCACCGCGTACGAGTCGTTCCTGAAGTTCCTGCGCCACGCCCGACCGCTCGACTCCATCAGCTTCAACCAGGTTGACGGCGCCCCGTCAGCCGCCCGGCTGCCCGGCGGGCCCGGTTTCCGCTACTGCGAGGTGTGGCCACCCAACGACCGCTGGCGCCACTTCGAGGGCCTCCTTGATCGCACCTCGGGCCGCGCCGGGATGCTGGGTCCGGAGACCCGCGACTCGCTCGTGCGCGGCTCGATCTCGTGCTACCCCCCGGTGTGGGGCATCGACAGCCCCGCGGGCCCGATCGGCGACGACGCCCGAGGGGCGGCGTTGCGCACGGTCGTATCCACCGAGGCAATCGTCACGTGCCTCGGAGCCAGCTCACTGATCTTCGGCGATTGCACCGCCGCGCTGTGCGACCCGTACTACCCGAAACACGCGCGCTTGACTCCCAACGAGGCGATCACCGTGATCTCGTGGCGGCGATTCGCGCTGCGGTGCCGGGACCTCTTCTTGGAGGGTGAGGACACGAGTTGGTACGAGATTGGCGACGAGAACTGTTCGGTCTCCGTGGATTCAACGGCACCGGTGAGTCCCGAACCCGTGGGCGGCGCACTCTTCGCCCGCGTTGTTCACGGCGACTCGTGGGTCGCGGTGGGTGTCGTGGACTTGACCGGGAGTCGAAGCGGACACTGGTCAGAGCCAACCGCTCAAGGGCGGGTCACCGGCGCGACCGTTCGGGTATTGGTGGACCACCCCGACCGGTGGCGGGCCGAGGCGGCGGTGCTGGGGTCGGGTGGCGATCGGTTTCGCTCCCTCTCGAGCGAGAACGTGGCCCATCGCCAGGGTCGGGCACTCCAAGTGGAACTGCCCATCGTTGACGGATGGTCCGTGCTTCGGGTCCAGCGAATCGGGGGCCGCTGATGGAACCGCACGCCTCTTCAATCAGTCGAACTGGAAAGGGGCATCATGGCGTCGATCACGCTTGACGAGGTCACCAAGGTCTACCCCAACGGGTACGAAGCCGTGCACGGACTCGACCTGGACATCTCCGACGGTGAGTTCATGGTCGTCGTGGGACCATCGGGGTGTGGCAAGACCACCGTCCTGCGGATGATCGCGGGGCTGGAGGAGGTGACCTCCGGAACGATTTGCATCGGCGACCAGGTCGTAAACGAGGTGGCGCCGAGGGACCGCGATATCGCGATGGTGTTTCAGAGCTACGCTCTCTATCCCCAAATGTCGGTGGCTCAAAACATCGGATTCGCCCTACGGATGAAGAAGATGCCAAAGAGCGAGATAGACCGACGCGTGCGCGACGTGGCCCACATACTTGGAATCACCGACTGGCTCAATCGAAAGCCCTCGCAGCTCTCGGGCGGGCAGCGACAGAGGGTCGCGATGGGTCGGGCGATCGTGCGAGAGCCCAGCGTGTTCCTGATGGATGAGCCCCTGTCCAACCTGGACGCGAAGCTGCGCGTTCAGATGCGCGCCGAGGTGTCGAGAGTCCAAGGTCGTATCGGCGTGGCCACCCTCTACGTGACCCACGACCAGACCGAAGCGATGACGCTCGGGCACCGAGTGGCCGTCCTGCGCGCGGGAGAGCTCCAGCAGTGCGACGCACCCCAGGTCCTCTACGACCGACCCCGCAATCTCTTCGTGGCCGGCTTCATCGGATCTCCCGCGATGAACCTGCTGGAGGCGGGACTCTCCGAGGACCTGCTCACGCTCACCCTTGGAAGCCAACAGCTGCCGGTCTCGTCCAGCGTGCTCGACAGCCACCCCGGACTCCGCAAGTACCACGGCAAGTCGGTCATCGTGGGAGTACGCCCCGAGGACTTCCGCGCCGCGACTGGCGAACGCAAGGGCGCCGAATTTCGCGGTGACGTCGAGCTAGTCGAAGCCCTCGGATCCGAGTTGCTCGTCCACTTCACCACCGACGCCGCGATGGTCCAGTCAGAAAGGTCCCAGGAGATCGAAGAGTCGGGAGAGGAGGGCTCCGTGTCGGCCAATACCTGCGTTGCAAAGATCGAACCTCGCCACGTCGTGCACGCAGGCGATCGCTTCACCTTCCTCGTCGATGTCGAGCGTGCCGAGTTCTTCGACCAAGAGACCGAGCAGGCAATCTGGACGTAAGCGAGCCGCCAGAACGGTCTTTCCCAACCCTTAGGGTGTCATGCCGCCCTTGAGTGTTCGGACGAGTTCGCACGTCTTCGAAACGACATGTATTCCTTGGAGATTCGATCATGCGTGTTCGGGCGAAATTGCTCGAGTTCATCTCATTTGCTGACGGAATTGCTGACATTTGCCGTAGCAAACCGCGAAAGGGGTCACCTCCTGTCAATGGCCAATTTCAAGTCCCCGCTGGTGGCCACGAAAAGTCCTCACTCCTCGAGCGTGGATTACTTCTTCTTTGACGTGAACTGACCTCCTCTCGAGCGAGCCTCCTTCATCCGGAACGACTCACCGCTGGTGACGACAACGATGCCGTGATGAACCAGCCGGTCCAGGAGACTGACCGCGGTGTTGTGCTCGGGCAGGAACCGACCCCACTCCTCGAAGGGCCAGTGTGAGCCAATGCCGAGGGCCCGGTGCTCGTAGGCGGCGGCGATGAGACGAAAGAACAGCTGGGCGCCGGTGTCGTCCATCGGGGCGAAGCCGATCTCGTCGATGAGGATCAGGTCGGCGCGCAGGATCTGGTCGATCACCTTGCCGACCGAGTTGTCCGCCAGTCCCCGGTAGAGGGCCTCGATGAGCGCCGGCGCGCTGAAGTAGCGCACCTTGTAGCCGTGAGCGACCGCCTCGTGGCCGAGCGCGACCAGCAGGTGGCTCTTGCCCGTGCCGGCGGGTCCCACGAGACAGAGGTTCTCCCTGGCCGCAATCCACTCGAGGCTCGCGAGGTAGTCGAAGGTCGCGCGCGGGACTGAACTGGCCGCCACGTCGAACTCCTCCAGGGTCTTGGCGACCGGAAAGTCCGCGAGCTTGAGACGCGCTGCGGCGTTGCTCGCGTCGCGAGAGGCGATCTCGGCCTCGACCATCGTGCGCAGGAACTCTTCGGGGCTCCAGCGCTGGGTCTTGGAGGTGACCAGCAGCTCCGGCGCGAGCTGGCGCATCGCGCGCAGTCGCAACCGCCGCAGCGCCGCGTCGAGATCCGCCGCGAGCGGTGTCGTGGTCACGACAGCGTCCCGGTCGCGTAGTCGCTCAGCGGCCGACTCACCACGATCGGCAACGGGACGATGATGGCGTCGCCGCGACCTCTCGGACGAGCAACACCGGACCCGGCTAACAGAATCGCCCTCACGTCGCTGGCGCGAAAGCGTCCGAACTCGATCGCGCGGCTCAGCGCAGCGAGGAGAGCGTCCCGTCCGTGCGCCCGCTGGAGTTGATTGAGCACGACGAGGTCGCCCTTGAGCGAGGTCATCCCCGCCGCGGCGGCGCGCTTTAGGAACCTCTCCGCGACCGGGCCGAGCGCGCAGAAGGCAACCTCGGCGTCGGTTCGTGCGCGCACTGCGCGACGGGGCTTGGCGCGTGGCCCGCCGTAGTGGTCGTCGAGAATTGACGTTTCCCCGGGCGCCACGAGGCCGTGGGTCGCCTGGAGAACCCCGAGGTGGCTGACCTGCAGTTGGCCGTGGGCCACGCGGACTTCAACCACCTTGCTAATGAGCGCCGTGGGCACGCTGTAGCGGGCGCTGGCGTAACGCACGCAGCTGAGCTTGTCGACGGTGCGGTAGAGGACCTTGCCCAAAGTGGCGCGCAGCTGGGGCAGCGCCCCGAGTAGTTCGAGCTCGACGACGAGTCGCTCGGCCGGCACGCAACAGATCTCGCTGTGCACCGCGGCATTGACCTCCTCCAACCAGTCGCGGCCCAGCTCGTTGGCGCGCGCCAGGTCCCTCGCGTCCAGGTCCTCGGGGATCATGAGGTCGCTCTTGGCGTAACCGACCAGGTTCTCGACGAGCCCCTTGGACGCGGGGTCGGCCGGCTCGCAGAAGTCCGGGTTGAAGCCATAGTGCAGCGAGAGACGCACGTAATCCGGTGACGGGATAACCACGTTGGCGACGACCCCACCCTTGAGACACCCCATCCGGTCCGCCAGCACGGTCTTGGGCACCCCGCCCAGGAATTCAAAGCACGCCGCCAGCGCGGCGAGCGTGGTGTCGGCGCGTTCGTTGTCAGCGAAGTAGATGAAGCGGACGCGACTCCACGCCAGCACCGCGCAGAACACGTGCAGTGTCCCGATCGCACCCCAGTCAATGGCCAGTACGTCGCCGGGTTCCCACACCCCCGGTCGTCGACCGCGGTGGTGGTCGATCTTCCAGAGCGCCTTCTCCTGGGCGACGAGGCGCCGAAAGTTCCGGTCGCTGCCGGTGTAGCCGGCGGCCTTAGCCGCGGGCAGCAGCCGTTTGGCGCTGATGCGTCCCTTGGTCTTCTCGACTCGCTGGGCCACGAGCTCGGTCACGGCGTCGTAGTTGTGGGCGACCACCGCCTGGGGTTCGCTCGACTGGCTGGCCTCGACCACCCGCTTGACGGTCTTGGCCGTGGTGGCGCAGATCTCGGCGGCCCCGCGGTAGGAGCCGACCTCTCGATAGGCAGAAATGATGTCCATGCGTTCCCTAACTGATTTCATATGAGGTGTCTCCTGGTCGGTGCGGGGTTGTTTCGCAACCACCACCGTCACCGGCCAGGGGGCATTTCGATTGGATGCTCAATAAGGGGTGAGGACTTCTCGTGGCCACCAGCGGGGACTTTTCATGGCCACCAGCGGGGACCTCAGCTGGCCACCAGCGGATACTTTCTCATGGCCACGGACACCTCCGAGGTTGATTCCTTCCGAGTGCAGCTCTAAATCGTGGGCCGTACAACCGGACGAATAGTTGCGAAGAAGAGATCGAGTGGCGAGACACCTTCGAACTAGAACTTCTTTGCCGCGTTCAACTTCGGTCGAATCGAAAATAAGTACGGAAACGAGGCGAGGATTCCGAAAACGAGCAGCCACACTACCCACGCGCCGCGACTGCGGTCAATCTTTTTCCAAGCGGACGAAGGCTTGACAAGGGCGTCGATGAAACTCCACCACCACATGACGGTAAGCACGATCAGGATGAGCACAAAGACGACTACGGTTCCTCCAGCTGAAGCAGCCAGCATCGTTCCTCCGGTATGAATTAAGGGCCGAGCCCAGCGGGATGCACTGCGACTAAGAATGCTATGTCAGACTTTGGCACTTGTCGCATCTTGACTAATCAACCAGCTCTATCTCCATCGTCCCGTCTCCGTGACGGACACCTCCGACTTTCACTACGGCCCAGATCACTAGCCACGCACACGATCCAGGTACTTTGAAAACGCCGCGGTAACCTCTTGCGATTTCTTACGAAACTCTGCCTGCGATCTCTTTTCTGCCTCTCCGCGCAGATTTCCTGGCGAGTAGAACAGAATTGCGCCGTCGTAGATCGGTGCTGATTGGATGACTCCGTGGTATCGGTAGGTGAGCATCACTCCGGCGTCCGCATACATTCCTGAACCACCCGCAACTATGCCGTACAACAACACCGGTGGTTGTTCGTACCTCACAAGGTGGACGTCACTGATCACTCCTCCAAATCGCCGAGTTGGCAAAGTCATTCCGAAGCTGACGTGTGGCGGCGGATAACCAGAGACATACAGTGGGTAGCCGCGTTTGCGCTTAAGGATGACTGCTCCCAGGAGCCTTGGAAGCCTGAATCCCGGAAGCGGAATCAATTTGAGGCTGATCAAGGTGATAGAAGCATCAGGTTTCGGCTGGATAATCAATGAGATCGAAAGCGGGGTGCCCGGATCAGCACCACTTCCAGCCACATCTGCACCCGGAAAAGTCAACTGGGTGGGTGCAGATACGCACCCACCCAGTAACACTGCAGCGATAGTCATCGCTGCAACGACCAATCTTGTGTTCACGTAGGACTGTTGTAAATGATCGGCGACGCATCGAGGCCGCCCGTACCGCCTCCGCACACCCAACTTCCAACGCTCGACGAATTGAACCACTCGATCTGGTCTGTTGTCGAATAACCCGTTGAACCACCAACGTTGAAGGTGAACACGGTGGCAACTATGGAGTAGTTCTGAGAAGTTCCCTTCTGCTTGTAATAGGTACCATCGTGCCCTCCCCCTGCCGGATTGAGCTCAGCCCAATAGGGAGCCGCGTTCTGACAATGGCCCCATGGATTCCCTCCGGGTACTCCAGTCCCGCTTGGAACATCACCGTTTGATGAGTACGCGTAAACGTACGTCTCGCCACAAGAGTTCGGCTGCTTGATGTAGTTCATGTGATCGTCAATGTAGTGGAGAAAACCCTGACCTTCCGGATTGGTGGCACCCGAGATTGCATTACTGACGGTTGACGTTCCGTCGATAGAGAACGCACCTCCGCCGATGGAGAGACCGACAGTAAACGTTGAGTCGGCGCTTTGCTGGTAGCTATAGACGGCTGAAATTCCGGTCTGGTTGGCAACGTGCATCTCGCCGATACGACTCTGATGATTGTTGTCATAAGTTGGCGTCAAGTTCAAGCAAATGTCCGGACCAGCCGGGACGACACCGCCTGAAGATGGTGAAAGTGACGCAGCCGGCATGCTCTGAACAGCTGAAGGCGGCACGGTCGCCGAACCACCTACACTGACCGGAAAGGCTTCTGATGTGAGTTGCGTGCCGCTGGTCGCCAGCACAACGACATTCAATATGCCGTTGTTGGCGCTGGCGTAACCAGCAACTGCGGACGTGTCAGGAATCGTGACCGAGTAAGAACCTGACACGCCCGATTCGCTGAGTATTGGAACTGCTCCAGTACCGGTAAGTGCCTCGACTTCAAGATTCGCCGAACCAAAAGGGAGCTGACCGGTGAGCGTCGCGAATCCCGAGTTCGCGGCACTTGCACCCGCATTTGGTCCCACTGCCATCAATAACGACAGTACCGACATCACTGTGACAGATCCAATTGAAGCACTTCGGATCTTCGTCTTCTTATATGGATGATTTCGCATACGTGACCCCCTTGGACTTGATTGACCATACGGCTCCGCCTTCGAATGACCCTTCTCCGAGATCCGATGCTTTCACCGCCATTGAGAGGTATCGACCAAACACAGAGAAGACCCTCGCTGCGTTTGTTTCCGGTTTGGGCTAATCCTTTCAGCGATCGAGCTTGCGCTTCCCGATGGGCCACCACAGTGCGGGTAGTCCGGCAAGGGTGGTCGAGCGCGTGCAGCGTGCAAAGGAATTGCGACGGCGCGCGGACTGTCCCAATTCGGTGTCAGCCCTGCGGACCACCTCGCTGTACGCCAACGATAAGGACCAGCCTCTTGTCAACTTCGAAAGCCGGTTTGGCGCAGGCGGTTGGGGACTTCGAACCCGCCGTCTCGACGCGCCATCCAATGACTCCGAACTTCCCAAACAACCGAAGCATGCTCATCTCGAAGCTTTGCGGCGAGTCGCACTGGTGATTCAAGAAGTAGCCTTCGGCGGCTTGTTGGAAAGCCGCCACGCGTGGACTTGCCAACCGTCCATTGAATGCGACGAGTCCGAGCTTCTCGCAGCTTTCCGATTTGGACGACGGTGGAAAGGCCGCCAGCGAACCGTCTGAAAGTATGCAAAGTACGCCGCGACCGTGGGAACCCCTGCGAGGGGTTGGCCAATGCATGGCTTGAGCACAAAGTGAGAGAGGGTTGCTTCCGTACGAGGTGACTTCGGCGGTCGATTTCAACGAGTCGCGTTGGTAGCACGCCATGTGAGCGACGGTTCGTACTGGTGCCCGAGAAAGCGTAATGGCAGTCGCCACTCCAGCCACCACGAGCACAGCAATCGTCGACGCCACAACACTGCGATGCCACACGCGCCTTCTTATCGACGCATACCACCCAAGACGGCTTGGCTCGTTCAGCTGACCCAGAAGCCTCTCGACTGAGAACATGGAGTCAAGTTGCTCGTCGGTCAATTGCTTCGTGGGGTCCAGAGTTCGGAAACCCTGTTCGAGTTGATCTCGGCTCATGCCTCCGCCTCCCCGACGATTCCCGCAATCCAAATTCCGCTGGCTTCGTCTCCCTCTAGCAGCGTCCTCAAGTGCTTCTTGGCTCGATTGATGCGAATGCCAACGGCGTTCTCACTGATGCCCAGAACAATGGCAATCTCTCGATAGGCGAGTCGCTCCCAGTACACGTGCTCCAAGATCGATCGATCGGACTCCCGCAAACCCCGGATGGCCCGGAGCACCGGTTCGATATCAACCGAGTCATCATCCGCGGCTGAGTTCCCGTCCGCACGTTCCAATGCTAAGCGCGAGTTCAATCGATCGCGGCGATCGCGAGACCTTCGCTGATTCGACAGCACGCGAAAGGTTATGCCGTAGAGCCACGCGAGCTCTCGATCGCGAGGAGGAATCTGATCTCTCTTGCGCCAAGCGGTCAGGAAAGTTTCTGAAACGACGTCTTCGCAACTCGACCAATCCGACAGTCTTCTCAGGGAGTACCGGTAGAGCGACCGCGAGTGCTCGTTCACCAGCCGGGTGTAGTCAGCAGTGTCCCCTGCGTCACCCATGTCGAACAGCCCCTAGACCAGAGGTTCTACTAGGCGATCCTACCTAGTTGATGAACACCGACTGGACGCGGTCATTCCACGCCGAGCCAATCCAGGGAACGAGCGATCCGGGAGATGTGGGACCCGGATACACATTTCCTAACCCGTTTGCCGCATCGGTCATGGTGATGGAACAGGCCCCCACCTTGAACGACGACACGATGTTACTGAACCCGTACGAGGAGAGGTTGATCCAATTGCCCTGGCTATTGAGCATGAGTTCTGAGCCTCCGTAACTGACGTTGGCGAAGAGATCCAGTTTTGACGAGCAGTTCGTCATCGGCGAGGAGGAACCCGCTTCTGCGTTAGAAGGATTGTTAGCAGCCCATGTTTGGTAGTCGCCCTGACTGGCGAAGCAGTACGTCCCCGCGTTTGTCACGTCACAGACCTGGACGGATCCCCATCCCTGTGACAGATCGATAGTGCCCCCGTTGTAGAACGCGAGGGCACCCTGAGCGGTAGCTCCCGAAGTGATTGGGGCGGCAACGAGGATGCCGAGAACTACCCCAATCGCTGAGAACCCACGAAACAACATTGAAATACCTACAATCTTCACATTCTTCCTCTCAAGTTGGTCGACGATCCCACGATTGTTTTGTTTCCGGCTCCTCTAAATACTTTCCAGATTGCGTTCTTGTACCATTATTCGTCGAATTTCGCTCATCTTTTCGATGTCCCCGATCACAGCGGAAATGAACTGCGGGTGCCGGAAACACCAGGGGTATTGCAACTTTTCGGGAAGTGAAAAGACATGAGGAGTTGTTCACATCGCTGCGAGAACTATTGCCTGAGCTTGGACTCTGCAATGGCACAGCGGACTCCGACGCCCTGTCCTCAGCCCATGGCTAGAAAGCGCGTCATATGGAAAATGGTCAAACGCCCCGACGCGAATTCTCTTAGTACCGCCCTCGATTTCGCGACAGACCCCTGCGAAACGTGGCCTCAACCTCGTCGAGCACCAAATGCTGCGAATCGCGCATCGTCTCACGCATACCGCGTTTCTCGAAATGTCGTCTCTTCGTTCGGCGGATTGGCGCTGGCGGTCACACAGAGATGAGGCGCAATGTCCGTCGCTGACCGTTACGCACTGTCTCAGTTTCGAGACTTCCGGCAGAAGCTCTTCCCGACAACGATTGCTTCGCAACCAGAACTGGCAAGCCTCATCAAGCTCTCAGAAATCGCGCTGAACGACAATCCAATGTTGACAAGGACAGGAGCATTCGCGATCCCTTTTCAGATCAAGACCGCAGATTCTGCGGCGTCCAAGGTCGGTCGGCTACTTCTTGACATTGACCTAGAACTGCGGCGCAGCTTCGCTCTAATGTCACGAAACACCGCTTCACCAACGAGGGACCTTCAACTCGTGGATCTCACATCGATCCAGGGAGGCGACGCCCTCCGCTTGGAACTCGCGCTCTCCGGAGAACTGCACCACGCGCTTGCATCACGACCGTTCGACTTCCTAATCACTTTGGACTGGATGTGGGACAACCGATACGCAAGATCCAGGGTTCGCTCTCCGCTGATCACTCTCGATCCGACTGAGAGGTGGGCCGGCATCATGTCGTCCGCCTTTGCCTGCACGCAAAGCGGGCAGGCGGTCATCACAACAATGACAGTCGATCATTACGGATTTACCACCTTTGCGTTCAGCTCCGTCGGAGCACGTGCATGAGGCTCGGTCATCGTCAGCACAAACGACTGTCTCTAATCGAAGCGGAGTACAGGTTGACACCTCAAAGTGAAGGGATTGTTTCACGCAATAGTCGACATAACACAATCGCGTTCGCAGAATCGAAACTAAAGTGATCGACTGATAGAAGGGGGCACAATGTCACCCGACCCACGCTCTGCGTCCGAGGAGTCCGGACCACATTTCGCCTACGTAAGTGCCCCACCCGTTGCCGGCGGGCTGCTCGCTCGCATCACTGGACAGACTCGTTCAATCTTGGGATTGCCGCCAGATCGCCACGCACCGCGACATGAAGCGGTCGCGGAGAGCCATCCACAACCCGAACCCGATGGTGTGGGGATCTGCCTCTCCGGTGGAGGAATCCGTGCGGCGGCATTCGGACTCGGCGCTCTGCAGAGCTTCGGGCGCCACGGTCTCCTCTACGGCGCGCGGCGAGCCAAGTACTTGACCGCGGTCTCGGGCGGTTCGTACGTCGCGACCGCCTTTGCCCTCGTGGCCAAGGACTACTTTTCTCCGAGCCCACAACTGCCGGACTCCGCGCCTTTCGCGCACGGCAGTCCCGAGGAGCAGTACCTGCGCGATCACACGAAGTACCTCACCCACGGGCGCTTCGGGGTCGCCGCGGTCGTGTGGCGAGTGCTGCTCGGTGTGCTCTTGAACGTCACGATGTTCGTCATCGCTTTATCAGTCATCGGGTTTCCCCTCGGCTACCTGTACCGTCGTATTTGGCCCTCTCTCCAGGCTGGGTGCCCCAGACACTGTCCGACGAAGACGTCATTCGCGGTCTCCGGATGGATCACCTCCGGCGTCCTTCTTGCACTCAGCGCGGCCGTCCTGCTCGGATTCGCCTGGCTGGCGTTCAACCATCGATCGACGTTCACCCGAAAGTTCTTCGGGTTCTCCTCAGGATTGTTGTTGGCAGCGGCTGGTCTAGCCGCCCTCCTCTTCATTGCCTTTCCCACAGTGATTCATCTCGCGCGTCCACCCTTCGGGGTCGGCGGCCTGACCAAGCCGGGTTACGCTCACGACTCCAAGGTGGTGACGGGCAGCGTTGGTACTGCGGGCATCCTGGGAGTGATCGTCGCGTGGATCACGGCGGCCAAGCGGTTCCTGGCGTCGACCAACCCGCTCGAGGCCGGCACAGTCGGCCGCCTTCGCGCATTCGCCACGAAGCACAGGAAGTTCGTGATCAATCTGGTAGCGACGATCGCTGGTCCGGTGCTGGTGATCTTCATCCTTCTGTACCTGGCCTATTGGGCGTCGGCCTACTCCCCACTGCGACACGGAGTGGGACAAGGCCTCTTCCGGGGATGGGTCGTGGCACTGTTCTGCCTCGCTGTCCTTTGGCTCCGAGCGGACGTCACCGCGTGGTCACTCTTCCCCTTCTACCGCCGCCGACTGTCATCGGCGTTCGTCGTTGAACGGCGCCCCGCCAACCTCGACGACGAGCCAACAGCGTCCCAAGTCGACGGCGTTGTCGCCCACGAGCGGAACTACGCGACGCCTTGCTGGCTGTCGGACTACCAATCGGATGAGATCCCCGAAGTCATCATCTGCGCCGCTGCCAACATCAGCACGTATGGCGAGACCCCGACAGGCACGCACGTTACGAGCTTCACCTTTAGTTCACGTCAGATTGGTGGTCCCCTCGTTGGTGCCGCCTCAACTAGCGACTACGAGCTAGCCCTTCGTCCGAGAGCGGCCCGGGAGGCAACCGGCAAGGGGATTCCCCTGAAGGTTCCTCCCACCGAACCTCAGGCTCGATTCGTGACCTTCCCTTCGGCGATGGCGATCTCCGGAGCGGCTTTCGCGCCCTCAATGGGCAAGATGACCCGCGGTCCATACCGATTCGTCATCGCCCTCCTCAACCTTCGCCTCGGCGTCTGGGTGCCCAATCCTAGGTATCTCAAGCACTTTGCGAACCGCTTCGCGCACCCCCTCCTGCCGCGCCCCCAATACTTCGTGCGCGAGATGCTAGGACTCAACTACATTGATGCGCCATTCCTCTATGTGACAGACGGCGGACACTACGACAACCTTGGCCTCGTCGAGCTCCTTCGTCGACGGTGTAAGGAGATCTGGTGCATCGACGCATCTGGCGACAAGATCGACACCTTCGATACGCTCGGCGGAGCCCTGCGACAGGCCGAGTCCGAGCTCCAGGTGCGCGTCGACATCGAGCCCTTCAAGGACATGGCACCCACCGACACCAAGCCCTCTGCTGACGGGGTGCGGTACGTCAAGTCACCCCACTGCACTGGGAAGATCCACTATCCACGTGCTCCAGGCCACTCAGCCAGTGAAGCGTTCACGGGAACACTTCACTACGTGAAGCTTGGTGTTCCGAAGGAGGCTCCTTGGAGCGTCAGGTCGTACGCCTCTGCCCATTCTGAGTTTCCGTGCGACCCCACTCTCGACCAGCTCTACGATGCCGACCGATTTGAGGCGTACAGAGAACTCGGTGCATTCTCAGTCGACGAAGCTGTAACGAGTTCTAATAGTCGCGCTGGGAAGTCTGACGCTCTTCTGGCTCCCGAAAACCACAAGAACCGCTGAGGGGAACGTGATGATCACAGGAAGCGTTGGCCGGAAATCCCTGAGTTCTCGAATAACCCCCAACCAGTTCAGGTGCTTATCAAGTCTGATCAACCTACGGCCAGACGAAGGAAGAAATCCTGCGCGAAAAAAGGGCTCGGCGACTAACCATCGATTGAGTGATGACAAGTAAGGGGAAATCATGTCCGTAGGCGAAGGCGAAGGCGAAGTCGCACCACTGACGCTTGCTGATGCAACAAGCGCTTTGGTCGACCATTCGACGATATCTCGCCTCCTGGTTCTCGACGAACTTTGGAGCACTCACCTCAATCCAAGTAATGAGTTGCGCGGGACCGACGTGGATGGACTTCTCGCTCTGGCTGAGGAAATGGGTCGAGGCATCGACGAGATTCCGGAGTCCGCCTCTCGAATTGAGCGTCTGTTGGACCGCATGAGCGTCGACGACGTCGAGAGAGTTCGAAACCTGATGCGGGAAGGACTCGAGGAACAAGAGGGGATTGACGACTGGCCGTTTGGCCCGGAGTTGAGCGATCTTTCCACGCGAGACGTGATGATCGCAGCTTGCACGTACTTGCGAGAAGAGTCCGGGGCTGAATATGGGAAACTTCGCGCCAAGATCGAAACGATTCAGAATGGTGGGACTCCCGGACCTGACTTGAGCCAACCCTACAAATGCATTCTGAAGATTGTGAAGGCTGCCGCTGGGTTTGTAGTTGCCCATGTCTTTATTGCACTACTGGTTGGGCCGATCGCACTCATCCTCGATGTAATCGACAAACTTCACCTCGCCAAAGAATTGCTGGAGTTCGTAAGGGATTGTGTTGCTCGCGAGGTTCGGGCGGCCATTATTCAATACCTAAAGGTCGACTAGCCTCGACCCCTTGAAATCATGCCGCCCTGAGCCGTTCAGGGGAGCTCGCACGTCTTCGAAACAACAAGGCCGTGTTAGGGGTCGTACCTCGGACCCCCCACTAAACCCAGTCGGATTCTCTTTCGCCCAATCGGGCAGGATCTACACCTATACGCTTGTGGCGAGTCATCTAGTGGCAACGACATTGAGGTTTGAGACATGCGACACTCGACCAACTGGAACCACCATGACGAGTCTGTCACGACTGAGGTTTTGATGCAGGAGCTCTCGCAAGCTCGCGAGGATAGTCGTTCAACATTGATCCAGGTGTCGGCAATAATTGGAGTTGGGCTCGCGCTCTTGATTGTCATTACAAAAGTTGCAATTGACTATCACCACACGCTTCCTTGGATTGTGTATTTAACTTCACCATTAGCGCCCGTTCTCTTGATTTCATACGTCGTTCTGCTCGAATCGAACGCTGTGATTCGGACCTACTACATGCGTGCTCTCGAGGTTCGACTGATTGACCGAATTCATCAGGAAGATTCCGATCTTTCGCTTCCGTCGTGGTCGCACTTCGACAGCCACCTGAATGGCGGCCTCAACGCTATTGGACCAATGGCCATCAATTGGTTATTCATCTACTTTGGAATATTTGCAATTCTGATCAGTTGGATGGGCTTCATGATATGGACCCAACTCATCGGCTGGCGGCTGCAGGTCATTGGAATCGTCTTCGATGTGTCAATTCTCCTGCCTCCGACATTTCTGGCGATCCTCAATCTGAGAAAGGGGCGGGCTCAGTGGCAACGACTTGAAACCCTAGTTTCCAAGTCCCTCACTGAGGCTAAGACTTCCACATCAAGAGACAAGTCTGAGCTACGGGAGCGATCATTGCGCAGTTTCTTGATAATCCCGCGTATTGAGGATCTCATCCTTAAAAGTCCATTCCTCCCCCTCTCATACATTCTTATTGGATTCCTGACGCGCGCGCATCCACTCAACGCGACCACTCTCTATCCCATGATCGGTGTTTGGTTGGCATTCGAACTGCTGATCTATCAGTCCCGCTATCTTGTGAACGATGTTCGGGGACGATTCGAAGACTCGTCGCCAACCGCACCAAAAAGACGATTCCCCGCATCAATTGTTGGTTCGCCGTATGAGCCACTTGCATTACGTTATTGTTTCAGCGACCTAATTTTGAGGGTGACCTTTGGAGTGGCTCTCATTCTTGCTTTTGCACCTTCACGACACTTCGCATGGATAGTATGTCTACTCTTTATCTTCGGACTTGCCGCAGTTTCCTGGCTTTACGAATACTTCCGAGTATTCACTGATGCACTGTACCGCCGGATGATCGGTAGCAATGAGCGCCTTGATGCGATAGCGGAGTCCCGACGATTTGCATCGGCCTCGTATCTTGTCACCGCCATGGTCGGAAGTGGCTACGCACTTCGATGCCTCTTTGGCGTCTGGCTAGTAGGCAGCGGGTCGTGGAAGGTGTATGTCTTAGCTGGGTCTTTCGCTTGGGCGTATGGTTGCATGTTTGTCTACATGACGTGGATAATTGAGTCCACGAATACAGAGCCCTTTGCCTTTACGAAGAAGGTACATTTGTTCAGATTCAGTTACAAGTATCGAAAGATTTACGCGGCGAGGAGCGGCCTAGAGATTGATTCAGACATCATTGACCGGAACGTGAAGATCCTGAGCGTTTGGCAGTCTCCATTAACCGCTCTCGTCTTACTCGCTGTTGTGGGGCAGCTCTTGATGTCGACCCTATTTACTGTCACGGCCTTCCGCCATCCGGAGTTAGCGCCGTGGATGTACCTAATTCTGGTGGAAACAGCCTTTACAGTGGGTGTCCTATCTCTCCCAATGCGATCATCGAAAGGTCGCCCGCCGCCTTCACTCGTGACCGCTTTCATCGGATTAGTCGCGAGTTCCATCATCATATTTTCCTCCAGTACATCGTGGCAGCAGCGGACTAGCGGAGAAATTTTGCTGGAACTGATACCAGTAACGGCATTGATTTTTAGAAATCTCAGCTATGCAGATATTGAGAATGCCATTGCGAGGTTGTTTATGGATATTCGAAGATTGGTAAGTACGATACCCGGGTGGTTTCTAGGTGGTGCCCGATAGCATTTTCGATAGTGTCCACTGCAGCGGGCCACTCGGAAGGATGGCCCCGGTCAAGGTCGAGGCGCGAGTCAAGGCAGCGAACACATCACGAAACTACAGACCAGTTCGAGTGTCTAAGGCCAGTGACTACGAAAGATCGGTCTTGATGCTCGAATAGACGTTCGATATTGCCAGGACGCAAGCGATCCCCAGTACCCACGGAGCAGCATCGGCAGTGAAACTCGGCGTTGTAGGCGAACGTGTTCCGACAAAAGCACTAATCGACGCCAGCACGGTCGCCAGAAGCGTCAACGTCGCCACCAACAGCTGAACTTTCACAATGGGTTTAAAGCGGAGAATGTCTCGCCAGGTTGCGGGGCGATATGTAATCTTCGCATCGACCCCGCCGAACAGCGCGAGTAGGTCCCCCGGCAGAACTGCGGCCGCCCCTTGATCCGCTCTCTCACCAGCCGGCAACATCTTGATCCGACCATTGGCGCTCTTGACAACTACGCGCGACACCGCCGGCGTTCCGACTGGGAGTAACAGCATCCCTTGGACGACGACGCTAGCCAGCCCGGTGATCGAAACCTCAGTCCACTTTTCTCCCCTTGGTCCGGTCATCAACCCTCCAGATTTGCAAGAAAGTCACCAAAAGGTCCCGAGAAGAGGAGCGATGCGGAACTGACCAATGGTTCTGGTATCGCGGCGACGCTCTTACGCGCCGCTCCAGCACCGGCTGGCTCTCGAAACTCGATCCTGTTCGCACTGTAGAGGGTGTAGAGCGTGGTGTCCGGCGCAAGAGCGCGCGCCACCCCCACAGCATTCGCGAGCAGATTGCGTTACTGAATATCTGGCGTATCTCCCCGCATCGTAATCAGATCAAGCGCATGCTTGCGAGCGTCGACGGTGGCTCCGGCAAGAATGGGAAATCTTTGCTCAAATTCTGCGTGATCACTCACGCTATCGCCCCCCGCTGACGTGCCAACGCCTGCCGACGCGGCGACTATTGAAGCAACGCTCTGATAACAGATCCACTTTCCCGAACCCAGGTCCTTCTCGGCGTGACCCGCACATCCAAAGACGGAACACTCAAAACAAGTTCCGAGCGGTTCAGGGACTCCCGGAGCTTGATCAACGACCACCGAGACGCCGAGAGCGTGAGCCCAACAAATCGCTGCCATCGATAGCCCCCAATCGACAAGTGCTGAATCGAGGTACGAGAACTGGACCGCACTGCAACTGAAATGAGCGTAAGGCTTTGCCATATCCACGTCAATAGTGATTATGTAGATTTGGCGGATATCCCGGAAATCTCGGATTGGACACACCGACAAACAGATCCACTGAGGCATCACCGCGATCTTCTTCGCGAACCCAGCGAATTGTAACCCTTCCATCGTCAGCCCTGACGGCGCAACATGAACCTACATTCGACGCGGAAGACCAACCCAATGACTTCGATGTCCCGCTACTCGTCCATTTCTCTGGTGATGGGGCACACTTCCGTTCGAGTTAGACATCGAACCCTCAGTAGTGCCTGAGAGCCCTTGGGACTCCTGAAGCTTTGGTTGACATTTCAACCAACCCGAAGGCAGTGCCGTTGACAGTTGATCCAGCAAGCGGAAACGACCAATGTTTTGGGGCCTCGAATGATTTTCAGCGACTACTGCTCCTAACGTGTACCTCGAACTCAAAGTCTCCATTGCTCACTTGCGCGTCGAGTGTCGACACTGTGCCAGAAGGAGCATCGGCCAGGAGGGCGGCTTCGCGCATCAACCTCCGCACAATCTCATTCGCGTCCTTTGGGCCTCGAGAAGATCGCTGTGCGCCGCGTCGAGGACTGAGCCTGCTCCAAAGCCACTCTGTGGTCGCCATCATTTGCAGCGGCGCATTCAAGAGAAGCAATTGAAGCTGGTCATACGCGAGAAGTATGTAGTGGAGTGAACTGGAGGTTGCGGAAAGAACTCGAACGTTTGCGATCTTGGTCGGAAGCGGAGCAAAGTGATCAGGTTGCTTAGGCGCGACAATTATGGCATCGCTCGTCCTCGTATCCATAGCAGTTGGGCGACCACCCTCCCTTGCTCTTCGTCGATATTCCAGAACTGCAGCAGCTCTTCGCAACTCACGATCAAGGTCCAAGATATGATTCGATGAGTGCATGGCCGACGCGTCATCCAAGTTGAAATACAAGGTTACATGTGCTTCGGCTGACTCGTCTTTCGAAGGCAACTTCTCCAATGTCGACGCGACGCGCGCCTCAAGCTGCCTGCCATTACGATCGACAAGATCAAGCCCCGAAAAAAGATTTGGATAATCCAACTTGCGATCGCTGATATAGACCTCCGGTCACGTGTCGATACTCCATCGAAACCCGTCGCGAGTATACGTTGCCAAGCGATGTGCGTTCGGCCAAAGACGACTTGATGAATAGGCACCCATAGAGGAACTAGAGTCAGCTTCGAATCTGCGTGGCAGAGATCTAATCCTCGGCGCGTCGATTGTGCAGGCCAGCGCCTTCACTGCAAACTGCTGTCTGGCAACTCACGGCGCAGACTGATCTGGGAGGCTGTAGTACCGACGCGTTCGATTGCGAAACTGCAAGTTGACTGTTGATGTCTTGCTCATCGCCGCGAATGTCTGATTTGACAAATATTTCCTCGTGCTCGAGTACCAATCTTCACGTGCGCCGTCTTGAGACGTGACTCGATGGCGGTCGACCTCGGGTTACGTATTCGGTTACCGCTTGTCTCACTTGGGCCGCCAAAGTGGTGCCCTGTTCGTAAGCCATTCGTCTCAAGTCCTCGAATATCTCCTCGCTCACAGGAGCGGCAACCTGGAATCGCCTCTCGCCCAGTTTCGTTGTGTACATCTCTGACTTTGCCATCTAGCTCCTTCACCAAGAGTCGGTCAAGTCTGAATGATAGCATAACAGTTCTAAGTTTCATACTATGCCGTTTGTCCAGAAGCGCTCCGGGACGGCGCCTGCAAGTTTGAGCGCGCATGCTTAGGATTTGCCGATGGAGCCAGTGGAAACGTGGGCAGACGTATTCGCGATCTATTTGGAAAATGCCCGGTGGTTGGTTGAAGAAGCGCGAGGTCGAACTGACGGATTACACCAAAGAGCTTCATACATCCTTGGATTCTCTGGTGTCGTGTTGGCTATCCTTCCAACTTTCTTCAACACGGTCCTCAGTACGAGGGGCTGGTTTATTCGGGATGTCTGTTGGATTCTCCTGGTTGTAGTGGTGATTCTCCTATCTTGCGGGGCAGTCTTTGCCGCACGCGTCATGTTTGTCCACGAGGTGCTCGAAGTGCCTGCCACTGAACTACAGTCCCGGTGGGTCGAGTGGACTAACAAGACCGACAAGGAACCATTTGCGGCGCAGGCCCTGGCGGACTACGCCAACGCACTCTTCGGACGTGAAGCGAATGACCAAGCCTCTCCCCTGCTGGCGATAATGGCTGATGGAGATCGTCGCGCGCATCGCCTTAGAGCTTCAATGTGGATAACCGTTTCCGGAATCGCGACGCTTGCATTGATGCTTATCGCATTGATCATTGCTAGAATTTGATCGTGGAACAGTCCGTCAAGAAGGTTCAGGATAGCCAAACCGAGCCGAAGTTGAAGGAAACCGCGCCGGATGCTCTAACGGTCTCCTCGCGAGCTCCGATCATGAATGTCACGTCACCAGAGGCGATTCTTAGCTCCGGAGCGCCCCAGGCCAAGCCAAAGCGCGGTGTGCGATGACCGAAGGAGAAGAGGTCCAGTCCGAAGCGACGAACCAAGGTCAGACATTTGCGGGGACCGAAGCAATTTCCACGCCCCCAGTTATGAACGCCGTACCCCCAGAGATTGTCCTCAAGAACGCTCCGCCTGTGGAAACGAGAGCTGTCATTCACGAATGCTCATCGGAGTCCGCGCCAAACGAATAGCGTTGCTGGTAGGAGATCGGCGCGCTCAATCTTGTTGTTCTATCAAGACAAGTACCTGGACCGCGCCTGTCGTTGACGTGGGACAGTCCGCCTGAGACTCACTCGTCTTGGAACTCCCTTCAGACACCGAGTTCGTGACAGCCATCGCCGGGGAAGTCGAGAACATCGAGCTCCTCTGCGTGAAGGTGCTCGTAGTTGCTGTCTGGGGAGTCACGTAGGGGAAGACCGACCGAGAACACTTCAACTCGTTCATCGGATGCTTCAGCGATTTCGTGGATGAGATCGAATTCTGCTAGAACTTCGTCACGACGCTCGATGGCGGCCCCCATGCTGATTAGACTCGTCGCTTTGACAACCCGATCTTCCACCTCGAATGTCTCCAACACCGCCTTCGCAGCCTTCTGAATGCGCCACGTCGATGCCTTGATTCCCTGTATGGCCTCCGCGGCATCACCGGCCCAGCCCGCGACGTACCCGAAGGAGTAGTCGCTGGTGTCCATACCAAGCGCCGCGCAGATTACATAGGCCGTGGACTCGGCTTCGAGCTCCTTGAGCCCTCGCGCCAACTCCTTGGTCGCTTCGACTCCGGGATCGTGCAGCAGTGCGTGACCGATCTCGTGGGCCAGCGTCTTGGCCCGTTGGGCCTCTGAGTTGCTACTCACCACCCGAATCCGACCCTCCGAGTGAGACGTGTCACCATTGGCTCCGCTCGCCAGTAACTGTGGTCGCTCGACACGAAACCCGATACCCTGCGCGAACTCGGTGAGCTTGGCGAAGACGCCATCGGGAGCGTGACCTGCGAGCTTGCTCACGATGTCGGGCAGGTCGGGACCTTCCGTTTGGCTGATGTCGAACACTGGCACCAGCTTGAATCCGCGGATTTCTCGGGCATTGTCACCCTCGGACCCGTCGTCCTTCTTGTAAGTCATGGGCGCCAGTATCCGCAGGGCCGACTCCTTGGCCACGACCTGACGACCCAGCTCCTGCCAGGCGTGGTAGCCCGCCACCCGAGTCGCGTAGGGGTTCTGCAGCAGAATCAACATGACGTTGCTGGGGCTGTAGCGGTAGAACTTGCTCTGCACGTCGAGGTACTGCGTCCACCTCTCACTGGTCGTGAGCTCCGCGATGCCCGCGCTGAGCCCTTCCAGCAGTCCGGAATAGTCACGCATGATTCCTCCTCGTGAAGTGTTGGGTTGGAGTGGCGGGGGCGACGTGAGTGTCAGGGATTCATTGGCTGGCGCAACGTCCTGCGCCGAGAACTCAGCTCCCGCCACGGGCCCCGGCGCACCGACCCGTTCGACGGGTGCCCTGCCGAGCAACGTCAGGTACTCGGGCCTCAGTTCGTCGCTGATGTAGGCGCCGTGAAGAGACCAGCGGTTGTAGGTTGCTCCCCGCACGTCAGCGCCCAACAAGCTCGCCTCGCGGGTGATCGCTCCATGCAGGTTTGCCCCTCGAAGGTCGGCGCCGATCGTGTTCGCCCCGGTCAGGTCGGCGAACGAAAGGTTGCAGCCGGCCATGCGCGCGAACGTCAATGTGGCTCCTCGTAGGTTCACGTAGGAGAGATCCAGCCCCTCGAGATCGGCGCCCACGAGGTCAGCGTTCGACAGGTTCACGCCGTAGCCAACAAGCTGGGGTGTCCCGTTGATGACGAGAATGCGGTATTCGCGCTCGCGCCCGTCCACCCTGAAGGTGAAAGCATCGATCATCGCCTCAAACCTTCAGCAGTCACGCCGTCATCTCGGTGATCCGGGTAAGAGCAGAGACGCTCTCGAGGCGATCGGTAGCGACCGAGCTCACACTGGCCACTCATGGCTCGCGCCACTGCGCAATCCAGACCTTCCTTCTTTGCGACGGCGAAAGTGGACCTACGAGCCTGTCTCACCTAACGCAATGGTCGCGGCCCGGCGACGACGTCGAGCAAGATCCTCCGCCACGAAGCTGTCGAAGAGCTCCCCTTCGGCGTACTCGGCTCCATGACCACAATGCAGGTCGGCGGTGAACTGGCGGAGCATCGCCGTGATATCGCGAAACGCGCGATGCCAGTCCGTCCCCGCCGATCCGGGTGCACCGCTCTGATAGGCCACCCGTTCGTGGTCTCGAAGCGCTTGGAGCGCGACCACCAGCGACTCGTGTTCGAACCAGCACGCCGGCACCACGTAGCTGTCGAGACCTCGGTAACGGGCACGTAGCGCGTCAACCCACACGGCGAGCTGAGGCCACTCGCGCTGCGCTACGAGGGGCGCGAGACTGGGCCAATGGATGGGGGTTTCGACTTCCTCGCTGTGAGGGGCTCGACTCGACGCCGCTCGCGGGCGCTGCGCCAGGACACGTCCCACGACATCAAAATGTGGTGTGTCGGTCGGCATCAACACTCACTTTCACGAAGGGTGGAGAGTCGACCGAACCCGAAGTGCTTCGGACCAACTACGAACGAAGCGGACCACTCGGTGCCAGCCAGTCGGTCACGCACGGATGCCCCCACTCAAGGTCGATCCGCCCCGAAGTGCCTCGGTGCGCAGCGACTCCTCGACACCGGCGCGCTCGACCCTGAGTTGCTTCGCGTCGGCCCGGCCCGTCCAGGGACGAAGGGTCAGCATGATCGGCTTGGCCGCGCGCAACATCAACAGGCCGTGGCCCACCTTGATGGAGCGGATCATGCTCGGGTCCAGGATGGAGCGCTGGCGCGTGGACTCAGAGATGTTGCGCCCACCGCCGGCCTGGTGCGTGGTCGAGACCTCCGGATGATCGCGCTCGCCAATCAACTGAGCGATATCGCGCAGGTCGCCAGCGTTGCTTGAGCCGCCAAGGATGACCTTGGCGATCGCCGAGTCCCAGATCGCCTGGGCCTGTTCGCTGCCCCAGCGATCTCGGGCCTGGGCCAGGGACTGGAGCACCGCGACCGTCGTGATGCCGGTGCCCCCTCCATCGCTCATCAACGCCCCCAGCGATGGGAGCGGATAGTTCGCCGCCTCGTCCAAGACCAGCGAGACCGGCGGGTCCAGCCGGGCGCCGGCCGACGCACCGGCCAACTGCCGCGCGGTGTCCACCACGTCCTCGATCAGAGCCGACACGAAGTTCGCGGTCGCCGATGCGCCCGAGCTCGTTCCTAAGAGGTAGAGCGTTCCGTTCTCTCGCAGGAAAGTAGCGGGACGAAACTCCGCGCCAATCGGTGGGGTGAGTTGTTCGATCACCTGGGGACTGGCGAGGGGCGCGAACACCGTGCCCACGACGGACCAGATGTTCGCGCGCTGGCGTGGCTCAAGTCCGACGACCGATCCCAACGCGCTTCCCCACAGCGGCGTCGCCGCCGTCGAGGCCTTGAGTATCTCCACGGCTTCCTTTGCCTGGTCGGACGAGAGACTCCAGCGATAGAGGTCACTGACCGTGCGGCCGTCGACCGCCGCCGCCTGCAGGAGGCAACGGACGACCACCTCGGTCTGCTGCTGCCAGAAGTTCGCGTCCGTGACTCGTCCCGTCGCGCCGGCGCACAGGGCGCTCGCGCGGATCAGGGCCGTCTGGGGATTCTCGCATCCCCGGATCGGCGACCAGCGCAGCCCGCCCGACACGCCCGGTGCGAGACCCTGGGGATCAAAGACGCCGACTGGACCACGCCGGGCGCGCGCGGTCATTGTCGCGGCCAGGTTGTCCGAGCGGGTGCTGGTCGTGACCACGGCGCCGGGCGCGTCGAGGATGAAGGGGATGACCAGGTTGTACCCCTTGCCACTGCGCGGGGGCCCGAGGATCACCATCGAGTCCTCGACGCTGGCGTAGCAGTCCACCCGACGACTCGTCCCGAGAAACAGTCCGAGATCCTTCGGTGACGGATTGACTACCGAGGGTCGCAAGATCCGTCCTCGGGTGAGCAGGTGCTTCGCCCCGGCGGCCACGAGCACGTCGTGGCGAGCAGCGAGACCCTGCGCCCGCGTCGGATCCTCGGCTCTCGCACGCTCCTCGTGCCTCAGAAACCGGACCGCGAAGGCGGTGGCGACGGCACCGCTAGACACAACCATCGCGGTCGTGGTCCAGTAGAGCCAGGCCGGGCCAACGGGCACCTTCCAGGCGCGAGACGGATTTGCCGCCTGCGCGAAGGCGCTGATCGCTCCCCTGACGTGGTGCACGGGAAGTCCGTGGCCGGACAGGACGGCGCTCATCAGTCCCCCGCCGGCCAAGAGCAGAAACACGACGACGACACCCGCGCCGGCGTAGAGGACCCCGTCGTCGCCACCGCGTCGCGCACTCATCACGTCATCCGCTGGTTGGTGTCGAACAGAGCCAGCTCTCCCGGTGTGCAGATGTGGCGCACGACAAAGGACCGCTCGCCGATGCGCCAGAGCCCTTCACCCTGGACCAAGCTGGAGAGCTGGAGAGTCTCTGTCGAGGACAGGCCGAGGGCGGCACCGGTCTTGGCGTCCTCGCCCGACTCCTGGGCGTAGATGATCTTGGTCGAACAGTCGGCCAGCAGACCGAGGGCGAGATTGCGCGCCTCGGAGTCTCTTTCGCCCACCGCGTCCAGGTCGCTGAGTCGGTGGATCACCATCAGGTTCGCGATCCCCAGGGCCCGGCTGAGCTTCCATTGCGACTGCATCCGAGCCAAGAGCGCGGGCTGCTTCAACACCCTCCATGCTTCGTCGTAGATCACCCAGCGCTGTCCGCCCGTGGGATCCTGCAGGGCGGCTTCCATCCACGAACTCGCGCAGGCCATGACGAGGCCGATCTTCGCGTCCGAGCCCGCAATGCGGCTGAGATCCAGACTCACCATGGGTAGATCGGCGTCGAAGCGCACCGTGGAGGGCCCGTCGAAGAGACCTCCGAGGTCGCCGCCCACCAGCCGGTTGACCGCGTGCGCCACCTCGCGCCCGTCCTCCAGCAACTGCGCTCGGCTCGATCCGATCACGTCGCTGGGTGGATCGAACATTGCCGACACCACTTGGGGCAGGATCGGGACGCCATGGGCCCGTACCGCCTCTTCGAGGGCCGCGTAGAGCGCGGTGGACTCGACCGGCGCCATGAGGCGCCCCAGCGCGGCCTCGGTGATGGAACGCAACAGGTCGCGTCGGCGTTGGCGAACCAGTTCGTGCCATGCCGCGTCGGTGACCGCTTCACGCGCTCCGTCCAGACCCGTCAGGTACTG
>JBIOFE010000003.1:0-119775 GCA_044446745.1 Acidimicrobiales bacterium | reverse complement strand
GTTACGCCCCGGCGGGTCCGTGACCTCAAGCACGACGACGTTCGTCTGGTACCGGTGGCGCGCGACGCTGCGACGCCGGTGGTCCGGCTACCTGGTCGTGGTCCTCCTGGTCGGCGTCGTCGGCGGGGTGGGCCTGGCGGCGGGCGCGGCGGCGCGGCGGACCCAGTCCTCGTTCTCCACCTTCCTCGCGAGCACCAACCCGTCGAACATGGGCCTCGTCCCGCCGCCGCCGGCCAACGTGCCCAACTTCTCGCCGGCGCTCGAGGGCCGACTCGCAAGCCTCCCGGATGTGCGCCACGTCGAGAGCGCGGTGTACCTCAACTGCTACGCCCTCGAGCCCGACGGGGCGGCCAACCTCACCTCGCTGGCCGGCAACGCCAGCATCGGCACCGTGGGCAGCGTGGACGGGCTCTACTTCAACCAGGACCGCCCCGCGGTGATCGCTGGTCGGATGGCGAATCCGGCCAAGGTGGACGAGATCGTGATGACCGCCGACGCCGCACGCAAACTGCACCTGCACGTCGGGTCGACCTGGCCGCTCGGCCTCTACACGGCGGCGCAGCAGGCCAACAGGGGCTTCGGCACGCCGTCGGTGCGTCCCCTGCTCACGATCGACACCCACGTCGTCGGGCTGGTCGTGCCGTCGAGCGCCCTGATTCGCGACGACGTCGATCGGATGTCGGCGATCATCTTCACCCCGGCGCTGACCAAGCTCGCGCTGTCGCCGGCGCTTGTGGGCGCCCAGGGGTGGACGCAGTACGGAATGCAGCTGGTCCACGGCAACGCCGACATCCCCCGGGTCGAGAACGAGATCGCTCACGCGGCGCCGGCCGGCACGATCCTCCTCTACGGGGACGTGTCGATCATCGAGTCCGATGCCCAGCGAGCCATCGCCCCGCAGGTCATCGCCCTCGCGGCCTTCGCGGTGATCGCCGCCCTGGCGACGCTGCTCGTGGTCACCCAGGCGATCTGGCGGCTCCTCCAGTTTGGCCGCGAGGACCGCGAGGTCATGCGGGCCCTCGGGGCCAGCCCCTCGATGAACGTCGGCGCCGCCGCGACCCCCGTGCTCGCGGCCATTGGCGCCGGATCAATCCTGGCGCTGGCCGTGGCCGCGGGGCTCTCGCCGTTGTCGCCGATCGGTCCGGTCCGATCGGTTTACCCCGACCGGGGAGTGGCCCTGGACTGGGCGGTGCTGGCCCCCGGTCTCGCGGGCACCGTCGTGGTGTTGGGCGTCGTGACGCTCCTCCTGGCGGTGCGCGACACGCCGGGACGGTTCTCGCGGCCGCGGCGCGCGGTCGCGGCGCGTGGCTCGGTGGCCTCGCGACTCGTGGCGTCGGCGGGCCTGCCGGTGCCGGCGGTGGAGGGCGTGAGGTTCGCGATGGTGCCCGGACGGGGACGCACGGCGGTGCCCGTGCGCTCGGCCATGGCCGGCGCCGTGCTGGCGGTCGTGATCCTGGCGACGACGCTGACCTTCGGCGCCAGCCTGGCGACCCTCGTGGCCCGGCCCGCCCTCTACGGGTGGAACTACACCTACGCCCTCAACTCGACCTTCGGCATCGGCTCGACACCGGCGTCGACCGCCGCGACCCTGCGCCACGACCCGAAGGTGGCCGCGTGGAACTCGGTTCTCTTCTACGCGCTCGAGCTCGACGGCCACACGGTGCCCACGATGCTCGAGGCCCCCAGCGCGGCGGTCGCCCCGCCGCAGCTCTCCGGTCACCCGGTGCGGGCCACCAACCAGGTCGTTCTGGGGCCGGCGACGCTGGCGGAACTTCACAAGAGCGTCGGCGACACCGTCGTGGCGACCTACACGGGCGGGCGACACCTCACCTTCCGCATCGTGGGCACCGCCACCTTCCCGGCCATCGGGCTCGCCCTGCACCCCTCGCTGGGCGTCGGTGCGGTGCTCTCCAACCGCCTCCTCGGCAAGGGGCTGAGCGAGGGACCGGTGTGTGGACCCCAGACCCAGCTGGTGCTGGTCCGGCTCCGGCCCCACGTGCCGCTCGCGGCTGGACTGGCCGACGGGCGGCGCATTACCGCGGCGACCAACGCGGTCTACGCCCACGTCCCGCCGAGCGCGCCGTGCAACAGCGACAGCGTGGACCTGCTGACGGTGCAGCGCCCGGCCGAGATCGTGAACTACCGGACCATGGGGTCGACGGCGTCGGAGCTGGGCGGCGTGCTCGCGATTGCCGCGCTGGGCGCGCTGGCCGCGACGCTCGTGGCCTCCGTGCAGCGCCGGCGCCGCGACCTGGCGATCCTCAAGTCCCTCGGCCTGCGCCGGCGCCAACTGGCGGCGACGGTCGCGTGGCAGGCGTCGGTCACGATGGGCGTCGGCGTCGTCGTCGGCGCGCCCCTGGGAGCGCTGCTGGGTCGGTGGCTGTGGACGATCTTCGCCCGCGCGATCTACGTCGTGCCGGAGCCCACGGTGCCGTGGGCGTCAATCCTGCTCGTGGCGGTGGGGGCGATGATCTTCGCCAACCTGGCCGCGATGATTCCGGGTCGGATCGCTGCCACGACACCGACGGCCATCGTGCTGCGCACCGAGTGATCGCCGCCGCGGCCGGCGCCCCAGATCCTCCCGCGCCGTCCTCGCCCCGGTCGGCCGCTACCGATCAGGAGAAGAATGCTCGGCCGCTGACGAGAGACTCGCGGGCGACGCCCGCGGGCGCGAGACACTGATCACGGAACTGGGCGGGGGTGAAGTTCGTGTAGACCGTGACCGTCGACCGGGCCCCGTGGTCCCGGCCGGCGAATGAGCCGCGGACCGTCGCGGTGCCGCCCGGGTTGGGCAGAGCGAAGCCGACGTCGCCCGCGGCGTTGTAGACGAAGGCGAAGCCCGAGAAGTGGGCGGTCGTGGGATGGATCGATTTCGGGATCCAGGTGCCGGTGCCGCTGGAGAGTTTGGCGTGGACGAGGAGGTCAATGCAGCTGTTCAGCGGGCGATGCACGCTGGCCGTCAGGCTGCCGCTGCTCACGCGGTGGACGTTCGATCCCTTCGTGGAGCACCGGCTGGCGTGGAAGGTGAAGACCTGAGTCTCCGGGACCGTGCCCACGTGGTGGATCGGGGGCCGGTAGGTGATCGACCCGGTGACCTTGGTGCAGGTCACGCTGCCGGTGGCCACGACGAGGTGGGCCTTGCGCGCGGTCGAGGCCGCCGAGCTGCCCGCCAGAGGGGACACGACCGAGAGCGCGACGACGGCGGTCACGATGACCGCCGTCGAGCGACGGGCGGGACGCACTCGGTCGACGCTCATCGCCCCAGTATCGGGTGCTGATCGGGGGCGAGCCGGGGTCCCGGCAGGGTAATTGGTCATTTCGATCGACCGACGTCGCGCGGGGCGACGCCTCGCTACTGTCGCGGTGATGGACGGTGACGCCGCTTTCGCCGCGACGCTCGTGTCGCGCGACGAGACGCCGGAGCTGTTTCTGCGCACCGCCGACGACGCGGCGGCGTTCGCGCCACTGTGGGGGCGCCTCGAAACGCTGGTCGGCCTGCGGGGTCGTCGCTTCTTCGGCGCGTTCTTCGTGTCGCGCCACGAGTACTGGGTCTGCGTCGAGGCGGCGCCCGACCTGGACGCCGGCGCGCTGGGACTGGAGGAGGGGACGCTGCCCGCCGGGCGGTACCTTCGCGTGCGCCTGCGCGGGGAGCCGCCGGCGATCTACGAGCGGATCGGTCCCACGTTCGAGTCGATGGCCGTCGCGGCCACGCCGGATCCGACGCGACCCGGCCTCGAGTTCTACCGCTCGCGCGACGCCATCGACTGCCTGTTGCCGGTCGACGCGCCCGACACGTAGGGGACCCGGGGCGCGCGGACCCGGGTGGTACGCTCGGCCCACGATGGGCGCGACCCGGGTGGTCCTGGCGGAGGATAACGCGCTGCTGCGCGAGGGAATCTCGCGCATGATCAAGGACGACGACGAGTTCGACCTGGTCGGCGTGGCCGCGGACTACCCCGAGCTGCTCCAGCTGATCACCACCAGCGAGCCCGACGTGGTGGTCACCGACATCCGCATGCCGCCGACCGGCACCGACGAGGGCATCCGCGCGGCCGCCTGGCTGCGCGAGAACCGCCCGAGCGTCGGCGTGGTCGTGCTGAGCCAGTACACCGCCCCGGCCTACGCGCTGGCCCTGCTGGAGGCGGGCTCGGCCGGCCGGGCCTACCTGTTAAAGGAGCGCGTCGCCGGCGCCAACGAGCTGGCCCGCGCGATCCGCGTCGTGGCCACCGGCGGCTCGGTCATCGACCCGCTGGTCGTCGACGAGCTGGTCAAGGCCCGCTCCAGCCGGCCCAAGTCGGACCTCGAGTGGCTGACCCCGCGCGAGACCGAGATCCTCTCGGAGATGGCCCAGGGCAAGTCCAACGGGGCCATCGCCAAGAGCCTCGGGGTCTCCGAGCGCGCCGTCGAGAAGCACTCCAACGCCATCTTCTCCAAGCTCGGGCTCTCCGAGGAGCAGGACCTCAACCGCCGCGTCAAGGCGGTGCTCGTCTACCTGGGCGACCGCTCGGGGGGCTAGCCACACCCCGTGCCCGGGGGGCACCTCACTGCTCGCGCGCCGGCCCCGGTGGAAGACTGACGTCATGGAGGCCCCCCTCTCGGTGATGGTCGTCGACGACCAGGCGCCCTTTCGCCTGGCCGCGCGCGCCGTGGTGCGCCGCAGCGAGGGCTTCGAGCTGGTGGGCGAGGCGGGCAACGGCGTCGAGGCGCTGGAACTGGCCGAGACGCTCCACCCCGACGTCGTGCTGATGGACATCAACATGCCCGAGATGGGCGGCATCGAGGCGACGCGGCGCCTGGTGGCCCAGCGGCCCGCGACCTTCGTCATCCTGTGCTCGACCTACGACGTGGCGGACCTGCCGCCGGACGCCGCGACCAGCGGCGCGCGCGCCTACGTGCACAAGGAGCAGCTGGGCGCCAAGACGCTGCGTCGGCTGTGGGACCAGCGCGACTCGGTCGCCTTCGCCAGCTGATCAGCCCAGCGGCACCGACCCGCGGATCGTCGTGCCGCGCCCGATCCCGGACTCCCAGCGCACCGCGCCGCCGATCGCGCCGAGCCGGTCGCTCATGTTGACGAAGCCGTGGCCGCGCTGGGCTCGGCGCACGTCGAAGCCCGGGCCGTCGTCGCGCACCTCGAAGAGCAGCCCGCCGGATTCCTCCCAGACCCTGATGACGACGTGCGAGTCGGGCGCGTGCTTGCCGGCGTTCTGCAGGGCCTCGAGGCAGCAGAAGTAGATGGCCGCCTCGACGTCCCCGCCGTAGCGGCCGATCCCCTCGGTGACCAGCTCGACGTCGAGCGGGCTGCGGGTGGCCACGGCGCGCAGCGCCTCGGGCAGGCCACTGTCGACCAGCAGCGGCGGGTAGATGCCGTGGGCCAACTCGCGCAGCTCCTGGATGGTCTCCTGGACCGCGTGCTGGAGCTCCTCGAGCATCTCGGCGCCGGCGGCCGGGTCCTCGGCGATCACGTCCTTGGCCAGGCGCAGGTTGACCGCCAGGGCCACCAGGTGCTGCTGGGCGCCGTCGTGCAGGTTGCGCTCCACGCGGCGCCGCTCGGCGTCGCCGCTGGCCACGACGCGCGCCCGGCTGGCGCGCAGCTCGTCGGCCTGGCGGCGCAGCTCGTCCATCGAGCTCTGCAGCGCGGTGTCCAGCTGAGCGTTGTGCAGGGCCAGGCCCACCTGTCGCGCCAGGTCGGCCAGCACCCGGTCGTCCTCCTCGCGGAAGGTGATCCCGCCCTCGCCGCGGGCGATCACGATGATGCCGAGCAGCTCGCCGCCGTGGCTGATGGGCGCCACGCGCAGCGGCCCGGCGGCGCGGCCGGCGAGGATCGCCGGGATCCACACCGACGCCCAGGCGTTGCCCGAGACGCCGGCGCGCGCGATGACGGCGCGCTCGTCGCTGGAGACGGTGATCGAGCGCTTGCCCACGTCGGGCACCGAGACCACCAGGTCGAGGATCTCCCCGTTGCCGGTGTAGATCTCGGCCGAGGCGAGGGCCAGGGTCTTGCGCAGCGACTCGACCAGCTGCAACAGCAGCTCGTCCATCGGGATCGCCCGGGTGAGGCGGCTGCCGAAGGTGCGCACCACCTCGTCGGGGGCCTCGCGCGCGCCGTAGGTGAAGCCGGTGGCCAGTCGAGAGAAGCGCGCGCGGAAGCCCAGCTGGGCGACCGCGGCCACCGCGGCCGCCGCCATGGCCCAGGCCAGGACGTTGCGCGTGGAGTGGGTGGACGGCGTCTTGGTGAAGACCCGCAGGGCGATGAGGTAGGCCCCGGCCACCACGACGACCGTGCCCAGCGTGGTGAGCAGGTGCACGAGCACCCGGTCGGCGTGGCTGGCCACGCGCAGTGACCCCGCCGCCAGGCCCAGGGGCACCAGCGCCGACGCCCCGATCAGCGCCGGGGCCAGCGCCGCCGGCCAGTCGATCAGCCAGTGAAGTGTGACGATGACCACGACGACCATGGCGGCCAGGATCGTGCCGGCGACCAGGCTCTGGACGCGCTGGCGGCCCAGCGCGGGCGAGGTCATGTAGCGCGCGCGCACCACCGGCTGGCAGGCGGCCAGCGCCACCGCCCAGCCAATCGCCACCGGCCAGGCGCTGAGTCCGCGCCCGGTGGCCACGAGGTAGACGGCCCCGACGGCCGCCGCGGTGTAGGCCGCCGCCGCGCCGACCTGGCGTCCGCGCACGGCCAGAACGCCGTCGGGCAGGGCGAGGACGAGGTGGACCGTCGCCGCCGCGGCGAAGAGGGTCGCGGCGACCGCCACGTCGCGCGCCGAGCCGTGCACGCCGAGGCCGTGGTGGTTGCCCACGCGGGCGGCGGCCAGCGCGGCGCCGCCGCCGAGAGCGACGGTGGACGCCAGGGCGCCCAGCGCCCCGACGCGCTTCACCAGGGTCAGTCCGGCCAGGGTCCAACAGAGAACGGCGGCGGCGGTGGCCGACCCCAGCGCGACCCGGCCGGCGTGCGGCGCGTCCACCAGGGCCAGGACGACCAGGACCACACTGGCCCCGCCGGCCAGCCAGCCCCCGAGTCGGGCTCGACTCGCCGGCGCCGCGCGCGCGTCGGGCGTCACCTCGGCCTCCACCAACGCGGTCACCGCGTGGCCGGAGCTCAGAGCGATCCGATCGCTGTCACCGTGCCCTCGTCGGGCGTCTCGTCCCCGTCGCGCAGGATGCGCCCGTCGCGCATGTTGAGCACGGTGTCGGCCGCGCGAGCCACGTGGGCGTCGTGGGTGACCAGGATGATGGTCTGGCCGGCGGCGTGGAGCCGGCTGAGCAGCTCGATGACCTCCTGGCCGCCGACCGAGTCGAGCGCGCCGGTCGGCTCGTCGGCCAAGAGCAGCGTCGGCTCGTTGGCCAGGGCCCGCGCGATGGCCAGGCGCTGTCGCTGGCCGCCCGAGAGGACCCCGGGCATCTCCGAGGCCTTGTCGGCGATGCCCAGCAGGTCGAGCAGGTCGCGGGCGCGCGACTCGGCGGACTTGCGATTTCGCCCGGCGATGATCGCCGGCAGCGCGACGTTCTCCAGCACGCTCATGCCCTCGAGCAGGTTGAAGAACTGGAAGACGATCCCGATGTGGCGGCGCCGAATAAGGGCGTGATCATCCTCCGTGCCCACGGTCATCGGCTCGCCGGCCACGACGATGGAGCCCTCGTCGGCCTCCTCCAACCCCGCGACGAGGTTGAGCAGGGTGGACTTGCCGCAGCCCGACGGACCCATGAGCGCGACGAAGGTCCCGCGCTCGACGGTGAGGTCGACCCCGCGCAGCGCGCGCACCGGGGCGATCTCCGCCTCGAAGGTCTTGCGCACGCCGCGCACCTCGAGGGCCGGACCGGACGGGTCCTCGCGGCGCTCGGTGTCGGAACGGGTTGCAGTCATGGATGCTCACTTTCACTGGTGTTGATAGAGACGGTCAGGGTGGCGACGGGGATCTTGAAGGCGACCACCGGCGTGTCTCGCCCCTTGACGAGCTGCGCGTCGAGCTGGGACGCGCCGACCGGTTCGCTCAGGGCGGCGCGGGTGGCCTCGGAGATCACGGTCTCGCCGGCCGAGCCCAGCTGCTGGAGCCGCTGGGCGAGGTTGACGGTGTCGCCGACCAGGGTGTACTCGAGGTGCTCCTCGCTGCCCAGCAGGGCCGCCGCGACCTCGCCGGTGGAGACCCCGATGCCCAAGCCGAACTCCGGCAGTCCCTCGATCGTCCAGGTGACGTTGATCTGCGCCTGGGCGGCGTGCATGCCGCGCGCCGCGGCGACGGCGTGGTCGGCGTGGTCGGGCTGGGGCGCGGGGGCCCCGAAAACCGCCATCACCGCGTCGCCGACGAACTGCATGACCGTGCCTCCCTCGCCAATGATGGCGCGGTTCATCGCCGCGCGGTGGGTGTTGAGCTGGCCGGCCAGCTGGCTGGGGTCGGCGTGCTCGGCGATGGAGGAGTAGGCCCGGATGTCGCTCATGACGATCGTGACCTCGAGGCGCTCGGTCTCGCCGATGCGCCGGCCCTCGTGGCGCAGCTTCTCGGCGATGCCCCCGGGCAGGAGTCGCGAGAGCGTCTCGCCCTGCTCTTCGCGGTCGACGATGGCCTGGTGGAGGTGGCGCAGCCGGTGCAGCGCCCCCTGATTGCCGGCGCTGACCTCGTCGGCCAGCTTGCGAAACATCGCCTCGACCTGGGCGTCGATGGCCTCGGGCGGCACGCCCCGGGCCACGGCGATGGCCTTGATGGGCTTGCCCTCGGCGATGTAGGCCAGCAGCGCCTCGTCGTCGATCGAGAGCTCGTTGTTCGACGTGACCGGCGTCACCAGCGCGCGCACGATCGCCGGGTCGAGCGCGGTGCCGCCGGTGGCCACCATGCGGATGGCCTCGACCAGCTGGTCCCCCTCGGCCAGGTGGTCCTTGAGCAGGTAGCCGTAGCCGGCCGACCCCTCGGCCAGCAGCGAGACCGCGTACTCCGGGTCGTCGTACTGGCTCAGGATGACGATGCCGGTGCCCGGGTGGCGCTTGCGCACCTCCTTGGCCGCGTCGATGCCCTCGCGGTTGAAGGAGGGCGGCATCCGGATGTCGGTCACCAGCACCTGGGGCGCGGTGGCGGTGGCCCCGGCGATGGTCTCGTCGTAGTCGGCGGCGACGCCCACCACGGTGAGGTCGGGCTGGCGCTCCAGGAGGGCGCGCACCCCCTCGCGCACCAGGAGGTTGTCGTCGGCCAGGAAGACCGTGATGGTCTGTCCCTTACCCGCGTCGGCGTCGCTCGTCACGGCCCCATGTCTCTCACGCCGCGCGCGCGCCGGCCAGGGGGCAGACCTCCGCGCGCCGAGGGGTGCTAGGCCCCCGGCGCGCGGGCCGGTACCACCATTTACCGCAGCGCGCGCCGGCGTGACGATGGGCCCATGAGATACGAGAGCTCCGTCACCTCCCTCTCCTGGATCCCCTCCGAGGCCGTCCAGGGCGGGACCCGCATGGCCTTCGACGTGGGCATGGCCCACTACGACGCGCCGCCGCCCGATGAGGTCGAAGACCTCAAGGCGCTGCGCGACGCCGATCGCTTCCGCTTCGCCAACCGCCTGGCCGGCTGGATCCAGGTCGACGGCAAGGGCCAGATCGTGGCCGCCGAGTACGCCGGCGGCGGCATGATCGGCTCGACCACGGTGCGCGTGGGTCCGGTGACCCACGTCTTCCAGGCGGTCGCCCTGCCCGACATCCGCGTGAAGCCCGAGTACGGCGAGAACTGGGTCCGCTTCGTCCAGACCGCCGGCGGGCGCACCGGCATGCCCGCGCCGCGGCGCGTGCGCCGCGCCCCCTTCGTCCAGTGGCAGGCGCCACTGGCCTGGACGACGCTGTCCCTGACGCTGCACGCCGACGGTCGCGCCGACTGCGCCCTGGTCGGCGCGAGCCGTTTCCCGCGCCACTGGGTCTACGACGCCAACGGCCAGCTGTGCGCCAAGTCGGGCCTGATCGACTTCAACGACTGGTACCGCAAGTCCTTCGGCAAGCAGACGCCCTGGGGCCACCAGGACTCCGAGGCCTTCGTGACCACCGTGGAGTCGTGCCTGGAGCGCTCGCTGTCGCGCAAACTCATGGCCGGGGCGGCGAAACCTAGGATCAGGAAGGTGAAGCCGGGCACCGCGCTGGTCACCCAGGGGGAGCGCAGTTCTGACGTCTACCTGGTGCTCGACGGCGTGCTGCGCGTCGAGGTCGACGGGGTGCGCCTGGCCGAGTACGGCCCGGGGGCGTTGCTGGGCGAGCGCGCCCACTTAGAGGGTGGCACCCGCACGTCCTCGCTCATCGCGGTGACCGACTGCCGCGTGGCCTCGGTGCCTGCCGAGTCGCTGGAGCGCGACGCGTTGGAGGAGCTCTCGACCGGACACCACCGGGAAGACCAGAGCCCGGACTGACTGCGTGCGCCTCCACCTCCTCGGGGTCCGAGGCTCCACGCCCGCACCCGGTGCGGACTTCGTGCGCTACGGCGGGCACACCTCGTGCGTGGCGATCAGCGCCGACGGGCGGCCCCCGTCGCTGATCCTCGACGCCGGCACCGGGATCCGGCGCGCCACCGCGCTGCTCTTGGGCGCGGCCTTCGACGGGACGGTGCTGCTGAGCCACCTGCACTGGGACCACGTCCACGGACTGCCCTTCTTCGAGGCGGCCGACCGGGACACGGCGCGCGTGAGCGTGTTCCTGCCCGACCAGGGGGACGGCTCGGTGGCCGCCGAGGTCCTGGCGCGCGGGTTCTCGCCGCCGCACTTCCCGCTGCGCGCCGACGACCTGCGGGGCGCCTGGTCGATCGACAACCTGGCCCCGGGCATCCACGAGGTCGAGGGGTTCACGGTGACCGTCGAGGAGATCCCCCACAAGGGGGGGCGGACCTTCGGCTATCGCGTCAGCGACGGCCGCTCGTCGGTCGCGTACCTGCCCGACCACTGCCCGAACGCCCTGGGGCCGGGACCGGACGGGTGGGGCGAGTACCACGAGGCGGCGGTGGAGCTGGCCGGGGACGCCGACGTCCTGATCCACGACGCCCAGCTGGTGGCCGAGGAGCTGGCCGCCGAGGCCTACTTCGGCCACGCCGCGGCCGAGTACGCGGTGGGGCTGGGCCGGCGCTGCGGGGTGGCGCGCGTCGTGCTCTTTCACCATAAGCCCGACCGCGTCGACGACGCGCTCGACGCCATCGGGCGACGATTCGGCAAGGGTGACCGCGTCACGGTCGCCACCGAGTCGACGGTGCTCGACCTTTGACGAGCGGCGCCCGTCCGCCGGACGCGGTCGTCGTTGGCTCGGGTCCGAACGGCCTGGCGGCGGCCCTGGAGCTCGCCCGGGCGGGGTTGCGCGTCGAGGTCTTCGAGGCTGCGGCGACCCTCGGCGGCGGCTGCCGCACGCAGGAGCTGACGCTGCCGGGCTTCCGTCACGACGTATGCTCCACGATCCAGTCGATGGTGCCGTCGTCGCCGTTCTTCCGCGAGGTCGCCCACGAGCTCGCCGAGCGCGGCGTGCGCCTCCTGACGCCCGAGGTCGCCTTCGCCCACGCGCTCGACGGCGGGCGCGCCGCCGCGGTGTCGCGCTCGGTCGCGTCGACGGCCCGCGACCTCGGCGCCGACGGCCCGGCCTACGAGCGGCTGCTGGGTCCGCTGGTCGACGACGCCACCGCGTTGGTGGCGAGCGTGCTCGCCCCGCTTCGCCGCGCGCCGCCCAACCCGATCACCATGGCCCGATTCGCGCGCGCCGGGCTGGCGTCGGCGCGCCACCTGGTGCGCCGCTTCTCCACCGATGAGGCGCGGGCCCTCCTGGGCGGCGTGTGCGCGCACGCGATGCTGCCACTGGAGGACGCGCTCACCGCGGCGTTCGGGCTCTTCCTCACCGTGACCGCCCACGACGGCGGCTGGCCGGTGGTCGAGGGCGGCAGTGACGTCCTGGTCGACGCCCTCGCGGGCGCGCTGCGCGACGCGGGCGCGACGTTGCACGTCGAGCGGCCGGTGCGCCACCTGGGCGACCTGCCGGGCGCGCGAGCGATCCTCTTCGACACGTCGCCGGCGATGCTGGTCGACGTCGCGGGCGAGCGCCTGGGCGCGCGCTACCGCGCGGGGGTCGCGCGCTTCCGGCGCGGCCCGGGGGTCTTCAAGGTGGACTGGGCGCTGGCCGGTGCGGTGCCGTGGTCGGCCCCGGCGTGCCGTCGGGCGGCGACCGTCCATCTCGGCGGCGCCTTCGAGGAGGTGGCGTCGGCCGAGGCCGACGTCGCGCGCGGACGCCACGCCGAGCGTCCGTACTGCATCGTGGTCCAGGCCAGCGTCGTCGACGCCACCCGGGCGCCGGCGGGCCAGCACACCCTCTGGGCGTACTGCCACGTGCCCAACGGCTCCGACGTCGACATGACGGCGGCCATCGAGGACCAGATCGAGCGGTTCGCGCCGGGCTTCCGCGACCTCATCCTCGCGCGCGCCACCTCCTCGGCGGTCCAGACCGAGGCCCACAACGCCAACTACCTGGGCGGCGACATCGCCGGCGGGGCCGGCACGCTGCGCCAGACGGTCTTTCGCCCGACGGTGCGCTGGAACCCGTACCGCACGGGCACGCCGGGGATCTACCTGTGCTCCGCGTCGACGCCGCCGGGCGCCGGCGTCCACGGCATGTGCGGGGTGGGCGCGGCGCGCGCCGCGCTGGCGGACCTGCGGCGTCGGGGCTAGGCCACTGGCTCGACCGTGAACGCGCGCACCCTCGGCCTGGCCCGGTACCGCTTCGCGCGGAGCCTGGCCCGGGCCCGGGGCGCCGACCTGGCCCTGGTGCTGCTGCTCGGCGTGATCGGCGGCACGGCGATGGCCTCGCTGGGCGCGGCGCGCGCGACGCAGTCCTCCTACGCCACGCTGCTCGCGGGCACCAACCCCTCGGACATGAACCTGACCACCTACACGCCGAACATCACGTCACGCCTCGCGACGCTGCCCGGGGTGGCCCGCGTGGAGGCGGCGCTCTTCTCCTTCAACGTCTTCCCGCTGGGCGCCAACGGCGCGCCGCACCTGTCGCCGGCGTACGCCGCGGGCAACGTCGTGCCGATGGCCAGCGTCGACGGGGAGTTCTTCAACCAGGACCGCGTCACCCTGACCGCGGGGCGTCGGGCCGACCCGCGCCGGGCCGACGAGTTCATGGCCACCGCGCTGGCCGCCCGGCTCCAGGGATGGCGCGTCGGCCAGCGGATCCTCTTCGGCTTCTACACGAACGCGCAGATCAACGCCGCGGGCTTCGGCACCCCGGCCGTGCGGCCGGCCGTCGAGCGCTACGAGCGCCTGACCGGCACCGTGGCCTTTGGCTACCAGGTCATTCAGGACAACGTCGACCGCTTTCCGACGTGGCTCCTCTTCACCCCGGCGGCGGGCCGGCCCTTCGAGGCGGGCGTCCAGTACATGCAGTACTCGCTGCGCCTGCGCGGCGGGGCGGCGTCGGTGACCTCGGTGGAGCGCGAGATCATCCACGCCCTGCCCCCGGGCAACACCTACAACTTTCACGTCACGTCGGTGGTGGAGGGCGCGGCCAACCGCACCCTGCGCCCCGACGCCCTGGCCCTGGGCATCTTTGGGGCGATGGCCCTACTGGGTGCGATCCTGACCGCGGTCCAGGTCATCGCACGCCAGCTGATGGCCCAGCGCGAGGATCAGGAGTCCCTGCGCGCGCTGGGCGCGCCCCGCGTCGCCGTCGTGGTCGACTCCCTGGTCGGGGTGGTCGCGTCGATCGTCGTCGGCTCTTTCCTCGCCGTCGGCGTGGCGGTCCTCCTGTCGCCGTTGGCGCCGATCGGACCGGTGCGCGCGTATCTGCCCGTGCGCTTCCATCTTGACGGGCCGGTCCTGACCGGCGGCGGGCTGGTGCTGCTCGTGGGCGCCGTCGGCGCGGCGCTCGTCCTGGCGGTTCGCTGGGCGCCCGGGCGTCGCGGTCGGCTTCGTCGGCCGAGCGGAGGCTCCCACCTAGCCCGACTCGGGGCCAACGCCGGGATGCCGGCGTCCGCGGTCGCCGGACTTCACTTCGCCTTCGAGGCGGGCCGTGGCCGCAGCGCCGTGCCGGTGCGCTCGATCCTCGTGGGCGTGACGCTAGCCGTCACCATGGTCGGCGCCACGCTGACCTTCGGCAGCGGTCTGTCCACGCTGGTCTCGCACCCGCCGCTCTACGGCTGGAACTGGGACTACGCGATCTTCGGCAGCGGCAACCTGCCGCCCCAGTCGGTGGCGGTCGTGCGCGCCAGCCCGCTGGTGAAGGCGTGGTCGCCGGTGAACTTCGCCAACGCCCAGGTCGACGGCCTCACCGTGCCGATCATCCTGGTGCGCTCGGGCGCGTCGGTCTCGCCGCCGCTGCTGGCCGGTCACGCCGTCGAGAACATCCACCAGATCGTCCTCGGCGCGGCGACGATGGCCGCGCTGCACAAGCACCTGGGCGACACGGTCCACGGCGGCTACGGCGACCCCCACGACTACCCGATCTACGTCCCGCAGACGCGCATGCGAATCGTGGGCGTCGCGACCCTGCCGGCGATCGGCAACGCGCTGAACCTGCACACCTCCATGGGCTTCGGCGCGATGATTGACATCAACATCGAGCCGCCCGCGTTCCAGAGGGCCATCGCCAGTCCGTACGCGACGCTCAACGGACCCAACACGGTGCTGGTGCGGCTGCGCCCGGGCGTGAGGCACGCGCAGGCGCTGGGCCTCCTGCGCGCGGTGGCGCGGGCCGGGAACGAGGCGCTGGCCGCGGTGCCCAACGGCGCGGGCGGCGGCGGGTCGATCAGCTGGCTGGCGGTCCAGTACCCCGCCGAGATCAAGAACTACCGGTCCATCGGGGACACCCCGCTGTGGCTGGCGATGGGCTTCGCCTCGGGCATCGTCGTCGCCTTCGCCCTGACCATCGTCGCCTCGGTGCGGCGGCGCCGCCGCGACCTGGCGCTGCTCAAGACGCTCGGCTTCACCCGGCGCCAGCTGGGGGCCGCCATCGCGTGGCAGGCCAGCGTGTCGGTGGGCGTCGGACTGCTCTTAGGGATTCCCGCCGGCATCCTCCTCGGCCGCTGGCTCTGGGACCTCTTCGCCCGCCAGATCTACGCCGTGCCCGACGCGACCGTGCCGGCGCTCTCGCTCACCCTGCTGTGCGTGGGCGCGCTGGCGATCGCCAACGCTGTCGCGTACTTCCCCAGCCGGTCGGCGGCGCGCACCCGGGCGGCCCTCGCGCTGCGGGCCGAGTAGCCCCGACCTACTCCGCGCGCAGGACCAGCCCAGCGGCGGTGCGGGCCGCGCTGCGTCCGGGCAGGGCGGCCGCCAGGTTGGCCACCACGATCGTGCCCAGCCCGACCAGGACGACGGACAGGACCGGGACCGTCGCGTCGGGCACGGCGTTGATGCTGCGCGCGAAGAGGTCCCACAGCCAGCGCCCCAGCACCACACCCAGCGGTATGCCGACGACGGCCCCGACCACGCCGTCAACACTGGACTGGAAAGCGACGGCGCTGGCCACCTGGCGCCGCGTGAAGCCGAGCGTCTTGAGCAGCGCCAGGTCGCGGCGGCGCCGGCGCACCGACGCGGTCAGGGTCAACCCCAGCGCGGCCACCGCCCCGAGCGCCAGACCGACCGCGAGCACGAGCGGGGTGGAGCCGATCGAGCGGTAGTTGACGATCTGGATTGGACGCTGCACCCCGAGCACGCTGACGGAGTTGCCGATCGCGTTGTGATCGGTCGCGTAGAGCGCGGTGGCGACGCGCGCGAGGCTCTGCATGTCGGCGAGCCCGGCGTTCGCCGATACGCCGGGGCGCGTCCGCACGAAGACCAGGTTGGGCCCGCCGAGGTTGGGGTCCGAGCTGCCCTGAGCCCGCGCGAAAGCCGGCGGCTCGATGCCGAGCGGCTCCAGCGCGCCGATACCCATGGAAGTGTGCTCCGAGACGTAGCTGGCGAAGCCGACCGCCGGGAACGTGGCGGTGCCGACGATGGTCAGAGTGGTGGGCGGGATGTAGATGGGTGCGTCCCGGGGGCTGCCGTAGCTGACGGTGACCGTCTGGCCCACCCGCTTGCCGAGCATCGCCATCGTCGCCGCTCCCAGGACGATCTGGTGGTTGGTGCGCAGTCCGTGACCCGAGAGGATCGGCGGCATCACCGGGGCGCCGGGCCGGGCCAGGAGGATCGGGACGATCCGGCCGTCGATCTGCGCGTCGGTGTAGTCGACGCCGCTCCATGCTGCCACCCGCGGATCGTGCTGGAGCATCGACTGGACCTTGAGGGGCAGGTTGTTGGACGCGCTGAGGACGTAGTTCCAATTCCACCCGTAGAGGGGCGGGCTCGACACCAGGGTGTTGAGGCTGCTGGCGAAGGTGAGGGTTGAGACCATGAGGGCCACCGCCACCACCGCCCCGACGATCACCGAGCGGACCGGGACCTCGCCGCGCCCGCGACCGGGGTCGAGTGCGAAGTGCACGCCCAGCGCGCCCGAGACCGGGAGCCCCACGGCCTGGGCCCGCCGCGTGAGGTTCACGGTGCGCGGGGCGAGCAGGCGAGACGCGCGGTGCGGCGCTCCGCGTCGCGCGAGCAGCAACGTCACGGTGCCCAGCGCGAGGAGCAGGAGCGCCGCGCCCACTCCCAGGACGACCGGGTCGACCGAGAATCCCCGGTCGGGGTAGACGGGCCGCACGGGTCCGATGGGAAAGAGGGGCGACAGGGCGAGGGCGACAACCACTGCGCCCAGCGTGCCCAGTAACACCGAGCCCAGGGCGCCGAGGGCGCCCTCGAGGAAGGTGTCGACGGGCCGGGCCCCGAGCGAGCGCAGCACCAGACGGTCCCGAGCGCCGCGGCGCAGCTGGCGCGCCAGGGCCTGGGCCGCGAGGATGAGGCAGACGAGCGCCGCGATGGCGCCGAAGGCCCCGAGCGCGATCGACTCCGGCTTGATGGCGAGCTCCACCGAATGCTCCACCTGGGCGGTCACGTGGAACTGGTAGATGAAGCCGCGAGGCACCACAGCGATGAGACTCCGCTCGGCGTCGGCGATCGTGACGCCAGGGCGAAGCTGGATGCCGAAGTAGACGGGCGCGTTGTCGGCCGGATCGGCGCGAATCGCGCGCTGCAGGAGCGCGGGCGAGATGATGACGAAGCCGAAAGTCTTGTCGACGTCGTCCTGGACCACCTGGCTGTTGATATCGACGATGCCCGTGAGCGTGACCCTCTGCGTGAAGAGGCGCTTCACCCCGGTGCTGACGCCGTTCGCGGAGACGTTCTTGAAGAAGCCGATGGTCCGCGTCTCGCCGACGTGCAGGTGATCGAGACGGGCCGCCGCCTCCGTGATGACGATCTCGTCGGCGCGCCGAGGGTTAAAGAGTCGGCCGGATGCGGCGACGAGCCGGTCCTGGCGAACGAATAACCCGTCGGTGCTCCCGAACAGCGATCCCAGCTGGCTGATCTGCGGCTGGCCGGTCGGTGAGAGCGGTGCCGCCTCCACCGTGTCGAGGGTGCGCACGCGCAAGACGTCGGGCAGGCGCGCGATGCGGCGCTCGAGACTCAGGCCGGGCAGGGCGCTGCCCGAAGCGTCGTACACGGTCATCGACACGGTGGAGGGGTTGGTGCTGGCGAGGAAGGTGGGATAGGACGACTGGGTGCGTCGCGCCCCGGCGACCGAGGCCATGGCCAGGCCCCCCAGGAGGGCGATCAGCAGCGCGACCGTGAGGTAGCTCGTGCCGTGGCGCACGAAGGTCGCCCGGAACCGGTACCACGCGATGCTCATGGCCTGCTTCATGACCCCCAGTTCCCTCGGCCGCTCCCCACCTCCGCCGGTTGAGGTGCAGTCTCCCGTGTCGTCGGGCGCGTCGGAAGAATGGTGACCGTACCCGTCCGGTTGGTAGTAGCACTACGGCCGACCGCCGGGATGAACGCCGCGCCCGATGCGCCGGCGACTCACCCACTCTTCGCGGGGGTACCACTACCATGTCCAGTGGTTCGCGGCGCCGTGACGTCGCCGGACTAGGGGCGCCGGTGGACTCCGACCTTCGCGCGAGGATCGAACGGCTCCTGGCCGATCCGAGTCGGGCCATCGCGGTCTTCTGGGTTGCTGGCACTGTCGCGGGGGTGGCGGCGATTCCGCTGGGCCACTGGACGTCGCGCGCGCGCACCATCCTCTTCGTCATCGTCGGCGTGTCGCTCGCGGCCACCAGCGTGCGCGTCGCCTGGCGGCACCGCCTGCCTCGCTGGACGCTGGTCATCGACACCGGCCTCGCCACGGTGCTCCTGAGCGTGATCGCCTCGCTCGGCCCCGTCGGGCACGCGAATCTCGCCTCGCTCTACCTGGTGATCGCCCTCTTTGGCGCACTCTACTTCCGTCCGCTCGTCGCCTACCTGATGCTGGGTCTGGCGGGCGGCGCCTACGCGGTGGTGCTGGCGGTCGGTCCGGGCGTCGCCAACGCTGCCGCCGCGTGGTTCTACCTCTTCGTCACCGGCGTGATCTTGACCAGCGCCGTCCTCGTCCTGGTGGGCCAGCTGAGCCGGGCCAGCCGGGAGGATCCGCTGACCCTCCTGCCCAATCGCCGGGTGTGGGACGAGCGAATCGAAGAGGAGCTGGAGCGGGCGCGTCGAACGAACGCCGCGGTGTCGGTCGCGATCTTCGATGTCGACCGGTTCAAGGACGTTAATGATCAGCGGGGCCACCTGGAGGGCGACCGGGTGCTGCGCCAACTCGCCGACGGATGGCGGATCCTCCTGCGCGGCGGCGGCGACTTCATCGCGCGCATCGGCGGCGACGAGTTCGGACTGATCTCCGCGGGCGCCGACGACAACGGTATCCGCGCCGTGGTGACGCGATTGCGCGAGGTGTCGTCCGGCGGCGTGACGTGCTCCTTCGGCGTCGCGACCTGGGACCATGTCGAAACCGCGGCGAGCCTCTTTCGCCGAGCCGACGAGGCGATGTACCGGGCCAAGCGCGCGTCGCGCTGAGCGACGCCTCGGGATCAGGACCCGGCGGGACTGATCGAGCTGAGGTTGGAGGTCGACGGCTCGCGCACGCCCGCTGGGCCCTGCCCGAACAGTCGCAGGACGTTGTTGGTCACTCGGGTGAACACGCGCCGCGGGCAACCGAGCTCGCCCGGCGTGCACGGGCGCAGGTCGCCGATCCAAATGTTGTCGCCGGTGTCGAACACGCCGGCCTGACTCTGGGGATTGGTGAAGTAGACCATGTCCGAGTAGCTCACGCCCGCCCACGTCGTGCCGCTGACCGTGGCCTCGTAGGTCGGCACGGGCGAGTGGGCGAGGACCGTGAGGCCCGGGGGCGAGGAGCCGACCACGTGGTCGAAGTCCGAGCCGATGACACGGGGAATCGTCGACCCGGTGTGCAGGCGCGCGCCCTGGAAGACCCACGACCCGGCGTCGGCGATCACCATCGGGACGGTGAGGCCCGGTGACAGGTAGCCGCTGTACTGCACGCCGATCTGGGCCGTGGGCGGCCAGCTCGACGGTGGGCTGGCCCAGGTGTTGGCGGTCACCTGCATGGGGTCGCCCACCCCGTTGAGGGGGTCCTCGCCGGCCGAGCGGTAGTCGACCTCCTCGCGGTCCGGTCCGAGCGGCGAGGGCTGGAGGCGGACGTGGCGAACCATCGCCGCCGCGCCGAAGTAGGCGACGTTGACCCCGCGGGCCACCGCGTCGCGCACCGCGATGCGTTCGGCGTAGGTCCAGGACTCGTCGTGGTCCAGCGACAGCAGAGCCCGGTGGCGCAGCAGCAGCGTCGGGTGCTCAGACACGGTGACGTCGGTGACGTACGTGACGTCGAGGCCCTCCTTCTCGAGCAGCTGGATCAGCGGGTACTCGTTCGTCAGGTAGTCCGAGGACCCGTAGCCGGTGTCGTAGGGCCGGTCGAAGGAGACCACCCGGGCCCGGTTGCACACGGGGTACTTCGCGGTGTCGATGATGCAGGGCCCGACCCCGCGGTAGTAGGAGAAGCCGCCGTAGGTGTTCCAGCCCTGCTCGATGAATGATCGGTTCATGATGACGTAGGCGGCCGTGCTCGAGGGGTCCCAGACGGTGAGCAGCACGTAGCTGGCGGCCCGGGGCCCCGCCACCAGCTTGATCAGGTAGTCGCCGGGGAACCAGGCGGACGTGATTGGCACGACCAGCGACACGCTCCAGTTGGCGCAGCTGACCATGTTGGTGGCCGCGGTCACCGGGCACGCCGGCTGAAGACGGCCCGTCTCCACCGGCGAGGTCCACACCTGACGCGCGCCCAGGCCCTGGTACCAGCCCATGCGGTAGGCGATGACCCGGTACGTCGGGACCTGCGAGGAGACGTAGAGGCGAACACTGTGGCCCACGGCGACGTAGGTCAGGTTGGCGAACGCCTGGATGACGGTGGGCGAGGTCCCGCGCGCGATCCGCCACGCGTTGGTCCCGGTCCGATTGTTCTCGGCGACGATCGCCGGGGACACCATCCCGTCGGGACCGAGGGACGCGGGCGTCGTCGTGGTGGTCGTGGGCGCCGTGGAGGTCGTGGTGGTCGTGGTGGTCGTCGAGGACGCCGTCGCGACGACCGGGACCGCCACCAGCGAGAGGGCGGCGCCGAGCAGGAGAGCGCGGACCGTGCGGCGAGGCGCCGGGGACTTGGCTACCTGGCTCGTCACGGGCGCCCCACGATTCCTGCTCATCCGATCTGGTCTGGGTTCCGAGCGTACCCCTCGCGCGACGGGGCTCCCGACGGATACTCTTCGACCATGAAGAAGTGGTGGGTGCTGATCCCCACCCTCGGGGTCGGGCTGGGATCCTCCTTCGCCGGTCTCGCGTCGGCGTCCTCCGAGAGTTCGCGCGCCGAGTCCCCCGCGGCCCTGTCGGCCTTCCTCTTCCGTAACGTCAGCCCGACTTTCCCGGTCAGCGCGGCTCAGAAACACACCCTCGCCGTGCTCGCGGTCGGAGCCCTGCCCAGTCCGATACCGCGCGGGGGTTACGACCTCCCCTTCGTGGTCCGCAACGGGACGTCGCAAACGCTGGGCACCCTGCAGGGGTACGCGATGGTGTGGAGCCCCTCGGGTGCGCTGGTGACCACCGGATCGGACCAGGGCTTCGACCCCACGCGGCTGCTGCCCGGCCAGGAGGCCTTCGCCTACGTCTTCCTCAAGCCGCTCACCACCACGCCGCCAGGCTCGACCGTCCAGGTCACCGTGGCCGGCGCGCCGCTGACCAACCTCAACACCTTCTTCACCGACCTGACCGTGGTCGGCGTCCACCACGTCGGCGACCAGATCGTGGGAATGGTGCGCAACCCGCGGCCCCACACCGTCCAGGGCCCCGGCGGCGTCACGGTGTTCTGCGTCTCCGCCGCGGGACAGTTCCAGGGTGAACCGATTTGGCAACTGCCGCGGATCCCCAACGCCGGCCTGGGCGCCGGGGCCAGCGCGCCGTTCACAGTCGGGCTCAACGGGGCGTCGTGTCCCTCGTTCATCGTGGGGTCGTCCACCGTTGATCTGCGCTATCTGAGGAACTGACGGCCCCCGGCAGGCTGGGCCGGCAGGCCGAGGGCGTCCTCCGATCTGATCGCCTGGTCGGCCGTGGCACGAGACCGGCGGGCGTAGTCGTCCTCACCTGGATGAACCCACTCCTCCGAGGTGTTCGCGTGGCGTGGCGTCACGTGACGGGCGCTGAAACGAACGAGGCCGGGTGGACAGTAACGAAGTGAGCATCAGGAGGTGTTTCATGAGCCGTTCCCGTCCCGTCGCCGTCGCGGTCCTCTCCCTGACGACCGCGCTGTCCATCAGCGCTCCCGCCACCGCCGCTCTCAGCAAGCCCGCGCGTCTGCTGGTGCCGAGCGGCGCCACCGCCCTGTACTGGAGCTACCCCATGCCGCTGCCGGGCGGCGTGCACTACGGGACCCTGAAGGTCACCAACCCCTCGGTGATCGCCCGGGTGCGCGCCATGATCAACGCGATTCCCGTTTCCAACTATCCGAAGCTCCAGGCCTGCCCGGCGGACGCCATGGTGCCCTTCGTCGTGCGCTTCTCCACCTCGACGGCGGGCGCGGCCTTCTCTAAGGTGGTCTTTCAGCTCGCCGGTTGCCCGGAGGCCACGGTCTACCAGCACGGCGTCGCTCAGCGCCCGACCCTTGGTGGCTGGTCGTTGCCCACGCTCTACCACTCCATACAGAAGGTGATCTCGCCCGGGGGCGTTCCTCTGGCGTGACGTCGGCGCCGACACGCCCGTGGATGGAGTCTCTGATACGCCGGGTCTGCGTGAAGGGGTCGAGAGTGACGCTGGCTCCCGGAGTCCCGGGTCGACCACGCGCGCGGCGTCGCTCTTGGCCGTCCCCCTCCCGCGAACGACGCCACGAGCGCGGACCGACCATGCGTCCGCTTGCGCCAGTTCAGCCTGACCGGCGACTCCTCATCCGTTCCTCGAACATCATGATGATCGAGGACGCGCGAGCCGTGACCGAGGCGGGTAGCGGGCTCGCGAGCGTTCCCGCAACTGGGACCGTCGGTCCGGGCGACCGAGAGGGCACGGGGTGCTACTACCCAGCGTGGAGGGGGGTTCCCCACCCCGACAGTCGGGATCGCGCGCGTCACAATCAAGGAGTGCGAAGCCGCCAGAGATACCTCGGGCCATGAAACGGGTGATGGCGGTCGCCGCCTACCGGACCCGGGTCACGCTGGCCCGTCAGTGGGGTGCCCTCCTGGGCGTTGTCGTGTCGATCGGCCTGCTCGGGGGCCTCTCGATGGGCGCGCTGGCCGCAGCGCGCAGCACCGAGTCGTCGATGTTCGAGCTGGCCAAAGTCGACAACGTCGCCGACCTCTACGCACTGGACGGTTACTACAACCCCTCCGTCGGGTTGCAGTCCGGCTACAACCCCGGACTGCTGAGAACCATCAGGGGTCTGCCTCACGTGCAGGGCGTGTGGAGCGAGGTGGGACTCAACGCGGGGCCCGTGAGCGCCGACGGACATCCCTCCGCGCTCTCCCAAGGTCTCGCGTCGTACGGCAGCGTCGACGGATACGACTTCACGGTGAACCGGCTGTTCATCACGCGGGGCCGCATGGCCAATCCCCGCCGCGCGAACGAGTTCGTGGCTGACGCGGTGACGGCGAAGCTGCTCGGTCTGCGCGTGGGCGAGACGACGATCTTCGGATGGGCCACGAACGCCCAGTTCCTCAACTTCTCCGCCAAGACCGTCATTCCTCGGTCCCAACGCTTCCGCGCCACTCTGGTCGGCATCGCGAGCTCCACCTTCACGAGCCTCTTCAATGACCAGAACTCGGCCAGCGGCTCCCAGGCCCTGATCTTCACGCCGGCGCTCACGCGGCGCCTGCTCCAGTGCTGCTCCAACGACATGATCAGCGCCATCCGGCTCCGGGGTGGCGGTCGCTACGACGCCGCGGTGGAGAATCAGCTGCACCGGGTCCTTCCGGTCGGCGTGCCCTTCACGGTCATCGAGACCGCGGCCGTCGAAGCGACCGCGACCAGAACGCTACGGCCTGACGCCATCGCCCTGGACTTGTTCGGCACCATCTCGGCCTTCGCGCTCCTGCTGATCGTCGGTCAGATGATCGTGCGACGAGCCAGCTCGCGGGTTCGCGACCTGGCGGTGATGCGCGCCCTGGGCGCGAGCCAAGCCATGACGACGACCGACGACCTGATCGGCATCCTGGGCGCCGTGATCCTCGGCACCCTCCTCGCTGCCGTCGTGGCGGTCGCAATCTCGCCGCTCACCCCGCTCGGTCCTGTGCGGCCGTACCTGCCCGTCGCGCTGCGCTTCGACAGGGCGGTGCTGGGTCTGGGATGCGCGTTGATCTTCCTGGCGCTGGCGGTGCTGGCGTTGACGGCGGCGTGGCGCTGGGCCCCGCACCGTGAAGCAACCCGCGTGAGCCGGTTGCGTCGCCCCCTGTCGGACCAGTTGATGCGCAGTCCCCTCGTGGCCACGCTGCCGATCTCCGCCGCCACGGGCATCCGCTTCGCCCTCGATCCGGGCACCGGTCGCGACCGGGTGCCGGTGCGCTCGGCGATGCTGGGCACAGCGCTCGCCATGATCGTGATCTCCGGCAATCTCACCTTTGGCGCGAGCCTGGCCGCGCTGGTGTCGCGTCCCGCGCTCTACGGCTGGAACTGGAGCTACCAGTTGGACGGGGGTGGGGGACTCGGCGACATCCCGGGGCCCAGGGCGGCCGCGCTCCTGAACGCCGACCCCCTGGTGAAGTCGTGGGCCGGGTTCTACTTCTCGTCCCTGCGGATCGACGGCGTCGCCGTTCCGGTGATGGGCGGGCGTCCGAACGCGCCGGTTGGCCCGGCGATCCTGACGGGCCACGGATTCGACGGTTGGAATGAGGTGGTCCTGGGCACGGCCACACTGAATCGCCTTCATCGCGCGGTGGGCGACACGGTGTCGGTCAGCGCCGCCCACGGGCGCGTCGCTCACCTGACGATCGTGGGAACGGCCACCATGCCGGCGATCGGGGTCGCGGGTTCGTCCCACCTGGAGATGGGCACCGGCGCCCTGCTGTCCTACCGGCTGATTCCGCCGGGCGCTCGCAACCTCTTCGACTCGCCCCGTCCCGGTCCCAACGCCATCCTCGTGCGCATGCGACCGTCCGTCAGTCCGGAGCGCGCGCGGCGATCGCTGGACGTGATTGCCAACACGCTGCAGGTGCAGGGGAGCGGCGGGTCCGTCCTGGGCGTGCAGCGACCCGCCGAGATCATCAACTACCAAACGCTCGGGCGCACCCCGGACCTGCTGGGCGCGGCTCTGGCCGCAGGCGCCGCGATCGGCCTGGCGATGACCCTGGTCACACTGGTTCGACGCCGCCGGCGCGATCTCGCCCTTCTAAAGACCCTCGGGTTCACCCGGCGCCAGCTGGCCGCCACCATCGCCTGGCAGGCGACCGTCGACGTGGGACTGGGATGCGTCGTGGGCGTACCCCTCGGCGTCGCGCTGGGGCGGTACCTCTGGGTGCTCTTCGCTCGTGGGATTTACGCGGTGCCCCTCCCCGTGGTCCCGCTCGGCACCGTCCTGCTGGTGGGCCTCGCCGCGCTGGCGCTGGCCAACCTCGCCGCCGCGCTGCCCGGGCGCATTGCGGCGCACACACCCACCGCTCTCCTCTTGCGCGCCGAGTGACCAGCCCGTCTGGATCATTGGGTGGCGCGAGCATTCGCCCAGCGCGGTGCGACTGGCCGGCGGGAACAATCTCGGGTTGTGCGCGTGGAGGTGCGGAAGCGATCGCCCACCCAACGGTTCGAAGGGCTAGGCGGGCTTCGCGAAGGACGAGAGACGGCGCTCGAGCAGCTCGAGCTGTCGGGCCGGCGGCACCGACCCGGGGAAGTGGACCCGCTCGACGCTGACCCCGTCGATGAGAACGAGGAGCTCCTGGGTCTCGAGGTCCAGGTCGAGGCCCTCGACCAACTCGCCGGCCTCGCGCGCTTCGACCAGGTGACCGCGGAGCCGCGTGCGCAGCAGGTCCACCTCGTGCTCACCCAGGTCGGAGAGCCGGGCGTCGGAGAGCAGGCGACCCCAGAAGCTGACCTCGATGCGCGCCTCCAGCTCGCGCTCGGCGTCGAGGGGCAGCGCCTCGCGCATGGCGATGCGCAGCGCCTCGAGGCCCGTGCGGCCCGCGACCTTCTTCTCGGTGCGCTCGCGCACGCGCCGGTGCGACAGCAGGAGGGCGGACGCCAGGATGTCCATCTTGTCGTCGAAGTAGTGCGAGAGGATCCCCTGAGAGCAGTTGGCCTCGCGGGCGATCGCTCGCACGGTGGTCCGGGCCAGCCCGTCGCGGGCGATCACGCGCCACGTGGCCTCCAGGATCTCGTCCTTGCGAGCCTCCCAGTCAACGATCTTGGGCACAGCACCTCTGCTTGTTCGGGGTCGGACGCCGAGCCACACTCTAGGATGAGGCCGCTTCCACACTAGGGCCTCGTCGTTGATTTTTCTCGGTCGTCCGTATAACATCCGCGACAGGCCGGGGACGGCTCGGGGGCCGAGATGGGACACGACGCGTACGACGAGGTCGCGGTGGACGCCGCGCGACAGGAGCTCGTGTCCTACGGCTGTCGCATGATCACCGACCGCCTCGCCGTGGGCACGGCCGGGAACCTCAGCGTGCGCGTCGGCGAGGTCGTCGCGATCTCGCCCAGCGGTGTCCCGTACCACGAGATGCGCGCGCAGGACGTGTGCGTCGTCACGCTCGGCGGGGACTACCTCGCCGGTTCCACCGCCGTGTCCTCGGAGTGGCCCATGCACTCGGGCATCTACGCGACGACCGACGCGCGCGCGGTCGTCCACACGCACTCCGAGGAGGTCGTCGCGCTCTCGATCACCCGGGAGGAGCTCCCCGCGGTCCACTACGTGATCGTCGGCCTCGGCGGTCCGGTGCCGGTGGTGGGCTACACGCGGTTCGGCTCGGACACACTGGCCGGCGGGGCGGTCGGCGTGCTCCAAACCCACCACGCGGCGATCCTGCAGAACCACGGCGCCGTGACGCGCGGTCAGACCCTCGCCCAGGCGTACGACCGCGCGCTCCTGCTCGAGTGGCTGACGCGCGTGTACCGCAAGTCGCTCAGCTACGGGACGCCGCGCATCCTCAGCGAGGACGAGCTCCTCGAGGTACGCCAGGAGGTCGAGCGCCGCCGTTACGGGGGACTGACGAGCCGTCCGGAGGGCGCGTGACGCGCGCGACGGTCCTCGGGCCGGTCGTCTGCCTCGGGGTCCACATCCTCGACGTGCTGGGCCGGCCCGTGACGACCATCCCCCCGGGGCAGCACTCGGTCATCATCGACGAGATCCGGGCCACGGCGGCCGGCACGGCCGCCGGGACCAGCGTCGACCTGGCCAAGCTCGGCGTGCGCGTGCGCAACGTCGGGGCGATCGGTGACGACATGCTCGGCGAGATCGTCCTCTCGCTGCTCGAGAGCCACGGCGTGGAGACGGACCTGATCAGCCGCCTCGCGGGCCGGCCCACGTCGGCGACCATCCTGCCCATCCGACCCAACGGCGAGCGGCCGGCGCTGCACGTGCCCGGCGCCAACGGCGCCTTCACCGCCGCCGACGTCACGCCCGCCCAGCGCGAGGCGGTCCGCTCGGCCGCCGCGGTCCACTTCGGGGGCCTCGACGCGATGACCGCCATCGACCCGGCCGCGTGGGCCGAGGCCGCCGCGGGGGCGCACGAACGCGGCGCGCTCGTCACGATGGACGTGCTGCGCAACGGCGACGGCTCGTCGCTGCGCGCGCTGGCGCCGGTCCTGGCGCACACCGACTGGTTCTGCCCCAACGAGGAGCAGCTCGTCGGCCTGACCGGGGAGACGGACCTGCGCCGGGCGGCCGAGACGGTGATGGCCCTGGGGACCGGGGGAGTCGCCGTCACCCGCGGCGAGCTCGGGTGCCGGGTCATCGACCACCGGCTCGACGTCGCCCTGCCGGCGCTGGACATCGAGGTGCGCGACACCACGGGCTGCGGCGACGGGTTCGACGCGGGATTCCTCACCGGCCTGTTGGCCGGCCTGACCCCGCGCGAGGCCGCGTGGGTCGGCACGGTGTGCGGCAGCCTGGTGGCCACCGGTCTCGGCTCGGACGCCGGGATCACCGACCGCGCGCAGGTGGCGGACCTGCTCGACGGCGTCGGCGACCTCGACGCCTCCGCGGCCGCGCGGCGCCTGCGGTCCCTCCCCGAGATGTCGTAGCGAAGAAAGGCGGGCTGACCATGACCCTCCAAGACCACCGAGTGACGCCGAGCGACGGACGCGACGTGCGTCCCCGGGACGCCGAGCTGCGAGAGCGCGCCCGCCGGGTGATCCCCGGGGGGATGTACGGCCACCTCAACATGGCCGCGCTGCCCGCGGAGTACCCGCAGTTCTTCGAGAGCGCGCGCGGCGCGCGCGTCACCGACGTCGACGGCCGGGAGTTCGTCGACCTCATGTGCAGCTGGGGCCCGGTGCTGCTGGGCCACCACCACCCCGCCGTCGACGAGGCGGCGGCCCGCCAGGCGGCGCTGGGCGACTGCCTCGACGGCCCGTCGCCGCGGATGGTCGAGCTCGCCGAGCGGCTCACGGGCGTGGTCTCGCACGCCGACTGGACGATGTTCGAGAAGAACGGGACGGACGCCACCACGCTGTGCTGCACGATCGCCCGCGCGGCGACGGGTCGCAGCTTGGTCCTGGTCGCGACCGGCGCTTACCACGGCGCCGCGCCCTGGTGCACGCCAGTGTTGTCGGGAACGACGCCCGAGGATCGGGCCAACCTCCGGCGCTTCACGTTCAACGACCTCGACAGTGTGCGCGCGGTCATGACCGACGACGTCGCGGCCATCCTGGTCTCACCCTTCCGCCACGACGCCGGCTACGACCAGGAGCTCGTCGACCCGGCGTTCGCGCGCGGGCTTCGCGAGATCTGCGACGAGCGAGGGGCGGCCCTCATCCTCGACGAGGTGCGCTGCGGCTTTCGCCTCAACCTCGGCGGCAGCTGGGAGTCGATCGGCGTGGAGCCGGACCTGTCGGCCTGGAGCAAGGCCATCGCCAACGGCTACCCGCTCGCCGCGGTGCTGGGCGGCGAGCGCTACCGCGCGGCGGCCGAGAGCCTCTTCACCACGGGTTCCTTCTGGTTCGCGTCCGTGGCCATGGCGGCGAGCCTCGCCACGATCGACGTGATCGAGCGCGACGACGCCATCGGACAGATGCGCCGCGTGGGCCAGGCCCTCCGGGCCGGCATCCAGGAGCAGGCCGATCGCTCCGGGTTCGAGGTCCGCCAGACCGGGCCCGTCCAGATGCCCTACCTCAGCTTCGTCGGCGACGACGACCGATCCCGCGCGGCCTGCTTCGCGGCGAGCGCGCTTCGCCACGGGCTCTACCTACATCCCCGGCACAACTGGTTCGTCTCGGCCGCCATGACCGACGCGGACCTCGAGCTGGCCCTCGCCGCGACCGGCGCGGCCTTCGCCGAGCTCCGCTCCCGCGAGGGCTGAGGGCCGACCCGTCCCGATGCTCGGGCCCACCTACGACGAGCTACCCCGCGACGCGCACGGCCTGGCCAGCGCGTGGGGACTCTTCGGCCCGGACGACTCGATCGGCCGCCTCAACCTGATCACGCCCGACACCGTGCGCGCCGCGGCCTCGCTGGTGCGACGCGGCGCGAGCTTCGGGCTGGACGCGCCGGTCGACGAGTTCGACCCGCCGCTCGACGACACGCGCTCGCGCGTGCGCCACCGGGTGCTGCGTGGCGGGGGCGACCAGGTGACGGACCTCGACGACGTGCTCGACGACTACTTCCCCCAGATCTCGAGCCAGTGGGACTCGCTCGCCCACATCCCCGCCCGGCCGGGCGTCTTCTACAACGGCCGCTCGGTCGAGGACATCCTCGAGCGGGGCGCCAACACGATTGACCACTGGACGCGTCGCGGCGTCGTGACCCGGGGCGTCCTGCTCGACCTGGCGCGCGCCCATCGGCGCGACCCGTCGCGCGTCGCCGACACCTCACACGGCGCGGCGTCCATCGCGGTCAAGGAGCTCGAGGCGGCGCGCGAGGCGGCGGGCGTCGCCTACAGTCCGGGTTGCGCGATCCTCGTGCGCACCGGGTTCGTCGAGTGGTACCGGAACCAGGACGCCGCGAGCCGGGTCGCGCTCAGCGGGGCCCTGGCGGCGCCGGGCCTCGAGCACACCGAAGAGATGGCCAGGTACCTGTGGAACAGCGGGGCGGCGGCCGTGGCCTCGGACACGTTCGCCACGGAGGTGTGGCCGCCCGACTGGGCGCCGGCCGCCCGGCCGTTCGGGTTCCTGCACCGCGTTCTCATCGGCCAGCTCGGTTTCGCGATCGGCGAGCTCTGGGACCTCGAGGAGCTGGCCGCCGACTGCGCCCGGGACGGCGTCGCGGAGTTCCTGCTCGTCAGCGCCCCGCTGCACGTGCGCGGGGGGATCGGCTCTCCGGCAAATGCCGTGGCGATCAAGTGATTTCGAGGTTGTTCTTTGTTGGACGTCCGGCTTGCGTCACGTTCCACCGCCTCGTATGCTCGCGCCAGAAGCGCAGTCGATCTCGGCGTGTGACGCGAGGCGGGGCCTTCGGATCGACTGGAAATGGGGGATGTTGTGTCCAGGATGAACCACCGCACAGGTCGAAGCGCCACCCGTCGAGGCAGTGGGGGCGCGCTGGGACTCGCCGCCGCCGCCAGCGTCATCGCGCTCGGGATCGTGCCGATGACGAGCGCCTCGGCCGCCAACGGGGTCAACACGTCCGCGGCGTGCAAGGGGACGCCCGTCAAGGGCGGATCCTTGGTCTACGCGCGCCAGACGGGCCCGGTGACGCTGAACACCTTCTACCCGACCAACGGCAACGGCGACATCTTCGCCGACACCCTGCTCTACCAGGGGCTCGTGATGCCCGACCCGAAGGGAACGACCCAGAACGTCGTGCCCGCGGTCGCCAGCAGCTGGACCGTCTCGTCGGACGGCCTCACCTACCTCTTCCACCTGCGCCCGGGCATCAAGTTCTCCAACGGTTCGCCGGTGACGGCGGCCGACGTGGTCTTCTCCCTCGACTACTTCGCGAACCCCAAGCTCGACGAGACGGCGGTCCTGGCCGGCGGGTTCAAGAGCGCCTCGGTCGTGAACGCCTCGACCGTCAAGATGACGCTGTCCGCGCCCACGCCGGGGATCCTCTACAACATGAGCATCTTCGACGCGTTCATCGTGCCCAAGGTCCTGGTCCAGAAGGAGGGCAAGAGCTTCTGGAACAACCCGGTAGGCACCGGACCGTTCAAGCTGAGCAAGTGGGTGCGCGGCTCGTCGATCACCTTCGTGCGCAACAAGTACTACTGGGAGCCGGGACTGCCCTACCTGGACTCGGTGACCTACCAGTACGCGTCCAATGACAACACGCGCCTGCTCGACGTCCAGAACGGCCAGGCCCAGATCGCCGACGGCATCCCGTTCAACCAGGTCCAGACGGTCAAGTCCAGCGCCAACCTGACGCTGCAGTCGGCCAAGGTGCCGTACTGGGTGGGCCTGTGGCTGAACCTCCAGCGCAAGCCGCTGGCCGACCTCAACGTTCGCCTGGCCATGCAGTATGCCATCGACAAGCCGCAGATCAACACGTCCGTCTTCCAGGGCCTGGGCACGATCCCCAACAGCGTCCTGCCCCAGCTCAAGTTCGACGCACCCAACAGCGTGGTGAAGCCGTACCCGTACGACCTGGCGATGGCCAAGTCGTTCATGGCCAAGTCGGCGTACCCGAAGGGCTTCTCGGTCACCCTGCAGTACCCGAGCGGCTACGCCGAGTACACGAACCTCGTGCTCATCCTGCAATCGGAGCTGGCGGCCATCGGCATCAAGGTCAAGCTGGTCGCCCTGGATCAGGCGACGATGACGTCGCTCTACATGAAGGGCAAGTACGACCTCACGTTCCCGTATGCCGAGTTCACTAGTGACGTGACCGTGCCCGACGAGTACGCGACGTTCGTGACGACCTACGGCGGCGGGGGCTACAGCTTCTTCTCCTGGTGGAACGACCCGACGATCGCCAAGATGGTGACGACGTTCACGCACACGCCGAGCGAGGCGAGTCGCGCCACGCAGTGGCCGAAGATCCAGGCGGCGATGATGGCCCAGACGCCCTTCATCAACATCATGGACCTGCCGTTCCTCAACGCGCACGGGAACAACGTGTGCGGCACCTACCTAGACCCACTGGGGGCGGACTCGCTGCAGTACACCTGGATCGCGAAGTAGTCGTCGGTACGTCGGTGCGCCGTGTCGACCTCCAGGGGTAGACGCGGCGTGCGCGCGACGGGGTAGCGGCGATGCTGGCGTACGCGGTACGGCGCATTGGGATCAGCCTCGTCCAATTGCTGATGCTGGCGTTCCTCGCGTTCCTGCTGATCCACTTCGTGCCGGGGAACCCGGTCGCCACGATGCTCGGACCGCGCGCGACGCCGGCGGAGATCACGCGCATCTCTGACAGCCTGGGACTCAACAAGCCGCTGCCGGTGCAGTTCTGGCAGTTCGTGAGCCACCTGGTGACCGGGAACCTCGGCCAGTCCTTCACGTTCAGCCAGGGGATCTCGTCGCTGATCAGCCAGCGGTTCGCCCCGAGCGTGGCGCTGATCATCTACGGGACGCTCGTCGCGGTCGTCATCGGCGTGCCCCTGGCGATCGTCGCCGCCCTTCGCGCCGACGACCCGGTCGACCACGGGATCCGGATCTTCACGACGGTCAGCTTCGCGATGCCGACGTTCTGGTCGGGTCTGGTGCTCGCCATCATCTTCGCCCTGAAGCTCCACTGGCTGCCAATCTCGGGGTACGGGACCGGGTTCTGGGGAATCGTCCGCTCGCTCACGCTGCCCGCGGTGGCCCTCGGGCTGTCGCTGCTCGCCGTGATCGTGCGGACCCTTCGCTCGAGCATCCGTCACGTGCTGTCACTCGAGTACGTCGAGGCGACCCGCGCCCGGGGCTTCTCGACCTGGCGCATCATGGTCCACCACGTGCTGCGCAACTCCGTGATGCCCACGGTGACCGTGCTCGCGGTGAACGTCGGCTTTCTGATCGGTGGCACCGTCGTGCTCGAGCAGGTCTTCCAGATCCCGGGGCTCGGCACCCTGCTGTTCCAGTCGGTGGAGCAGCGCGACTATCTGCTGGTCGAAACCCTCGCGGTCATGGCGGGCGCCGTCGTGGTCTTCCTCAACCTCGCCACCGACCTCGCCCAAGCCGTGGTCGATCCGCGCGTGCGTCCGGGGTCCCGCGGTGTCTGACCTGGCCGTGCGTCCGGCCGCCGTGGCGCGTCGCTGGCGCCCGCACCGGCTCCACAACTGGGAGCTGACCGCGGGGCTCTTCGTCATCGGCCTCATGATGCTGGCCGCCCTCCTCGCCCCGTACATCGCCCCCTACCAGCCGAACCAGGTCAACGTCCTCGTCAGCCTCCAATCCCCTTCCTGGCACCACTGGATGGGCACCGACTTCGTCGGACGGGACGTCTGGTCGCGGGTCCTGTACGGGCTGCGCGTCGACATGCTCGTGGTCGCCGTCATCACCTACCTCGGCCTGGTGATCGGCGTCATCGTCGGCACCGTCGCGGGGTACGTCGGTGGGTGGGTCGACGCGATCGTGGGCCGCCTCGCCGACACCGTGATCGCCTTCCCCTTCATCGTCCTGGTCCTGGCGGTGGTGGCCATCGTCGGTCCCGGTCTCAAGGGGGTGGCGATCGGCATCATCATCGCGGGGTGGGCGCTGTACTCGCGCCTGGCGAGATCCGAGATGCTGGCGCTGCGCGAGCAGCCCTTCATCATGGCCACGAGGGCCCTGGGGTACAGCCACCTCCGGGCGATCTTCCGCCACGCCCTGCCCAACCTGGTGCGCTCCAGCCTCGTGTACTCGACCGTCGACGTGGTGGTGAACATGCTGGTGCTCGCCAGCACGTCCTACCTGGGCCTGGGCCAGCAGGCCCCCGGGGCCGACCTCGGCTCGATCATCGCCAGCGGCCAGGGGTACCTGCTCAGCGCGTGGTGGATCACGACGATTCCCGGGGCCGTGCTGGTCCTCTTCGGCATCGGGGTGAGCCTGATCGGCGACGGGATCACTCGCGGCGAGCTCCCGCAGGGGGCGCTGTGACGCCCCTGCTGCGCATCGAGGGCCTGCGGATCGCCTTCAAGCACCGCACCGGCGCGACCGACGTGGTGCGCGGGGTCGACCTCGAGGTGGGCTCGGGCGAGACCGTCGGCCTGGTCGGCGAGTCGGGGTCGGGCAAGAGCCTGACCTGCCGCTCGATCATCCGGCTGATGCCCTCGCACGCCCAGATGACGGCCGCCCGGGTGGAGTTCGAGGGCCGCGACGTGATGGGCCTGACGCGCCGCGAGCTGCGCGCGCACCGGGCGCACAACGTCGGGATGATCTTCCAGGACCCGTTCAGCTGCTTCGACCCGACCAAGCGCGTGGGTGAGCAGGTCGCCGAGACCCTGCGCGTGAACGCGGGGATGGACCGCGCGGCGGCCCGGGACCGCGCGCTCGAGTTGCTCGTCAACGTCGACATCGACCGGCCGGAGCAGCGGTATCGGGCGTACCCGCACGAGCTGTCGGGGGGCATGCGCCAGCGCGTGATGATCGCCATCGCGATCTCCGCGGCGCCCAAACTGCTCATCGCCGACGAGCCGACGACCGCGCTGGACGTGACGACCCAGGCGCAGATCCTCGCGCTCATCGATCAGCTGCGCCGCGAGTCGGAGATGGCCGTGCTGCTCGTGTCGCACGACTTCGGCGTCATCGCCCAGGCGTGCGACCGCGTGGCGGTGATGTACGGAGGCCACGTCGTCGAAGCCGGTCCGGTCAACGAGGTCTGCGCGCGGCCCCAGCACCCGTACACGCGCGCGCTGCTCGAGTCGATCCCGAGCCTGGAGTCGGCCGGACAGCGGGTGCGCCGCGCGGGCATCCCGGGCCAGCCGCCCAACCCCGCCGAGCTCGGCCCGGGCTGCCCCTTCGTCGAGCGGTGCGCCTTCGCGCGCGACGAGTGCCGCGAGGTCGACATGGTCCTGACCCGCGTGGCCGAGGGACACGTGACGGCCTGCCCGTTCGTCGACCAGTCGATGCACGCCGCCACGTCCCCGGGGACGGCGCCGTGAGAGAGGAGCCGATGCTGCAGGTCCGGGACCTCTCCAAGCGGTTCGTCCTGCGCCGCTCGGCGGCCGAATGGGCGCGGCGCCGACCGGGCGACGCGCACCTCGCCGTGAACAACGTGAGCTTCGACCTGGCGCGCGGCGAGATACTCGGCCTGGCCGGCGGCTCGGGCAGCGGCAAGACGACCCTGGCGCGGATGCTCGTGCGCCTGGTGGAGCCCGACGGGGGCGAGGTCGTCCTCGAGGGCCGCGAGGTGCGCGCGCTGCGCGGCGGGGACCTGCGCGAGATCCGCCGGCGGATGCAGATGGTGTTCCAGGACCCCTACTCCTCGCTTAACCCGCGCCTGTCGGTGGGCTCGGCGATCCTCGAAGCCGGCCGGGTCCACCACCAGCCGGGGAGCGAGAACGGCGACCAGTTCGTGACCCACCTGCTGGACCTGGTGCGCCTGCCCGCGGCGACGGCGTCGCGTCACCCGCGCGAGCTCTCCGGGGGCCAGCGCCAGCGCGTCGCCGTCGCCCGCGCGCTCGCCGTCGGCCCGGAGATCCTCATCGCCGACGAGGCCGTCAGCGCGCTGGATGTCTCCATCCAGACCCAGCTGCTCAACCTCTTCCTCGACCTGCGCGACGAGCTCGGGCTCGCCGTGCTCTTCGTCGCCCACCAGCTCTCGGTCATCGCCGAGGTCGCCGACCGGGTCGCGATCATGCACCACGGCGAGATCGTCGAGATCGGCCCCACCGGCGACGTGTTCCACTCCCCTCAGGCGCCCTACACCCAGACGCTGCTCGGCGCCCACCCGCGGCCCGTGGCCCTGCTCGATCGCCCGTCCGAAGGGGGTTCGCGTGCCGGCACCCCCTGACGACGCGGTCGTGGAGCGCCTCACGGCCAAGGCCCTGATGGTGCGATTGGAGACCCTTCGCCTGACCCGCATCGCCGGCGCCGGCCACTACAGCGGCACCTTCTCGGCGGCCGAGCTGCTGGCGGCGCTCTACTACCACCAGCTGCGCCTCGACCCGCGGCGTCCGGACTGGCCCGAGCGGGACCGGTTCATCCTGAGCAAGGGCCACGCGGCGATCGGGCTGTACCCGATCCTGGCCGACCTCGGCTACTTCGACCCGTCGCTGCTCGACTCCTACTCGCGCCTGGGCAGCCCCTTCGGCGACCACCCCGACATGCGCAAGATCCCGGGGATCGACTTCAGCTCCGGCTCGCTGGGCCACGGGCTCTCCATCGGGCTGGGGATGGCGCTCGCCGGGCGGGTCAAGGGGCTCGACTTCCGGGTCTACGTGATGGTCGGCGACGGCGAGCTGGCCGAGGGTCAGATCTGGGAGGCCGCCATGGCCGCCGGGCACTTTCGCACCGGCAACCTGGTCTGCGTCGTGGACCGCAACCAGCTCGGCATCGACGGCCCGACCGAGGAGGTGATGACGGCCGAGCCGATCGAGGAGCGCTTCGCCGCCTTCGGCTGGTCCGCGCGGCGCATCGACGGCCACGACTTCGGGGCGATCCTCGGCGCCTTCGCCGACCTCGGCCCGGGCGAGGGGGCGCCGCAGTTGATTGTCGCCGACACCGTGAAGGGCCGGGGGGTCGAGCGAATGGAGAACGACCTGGCGTGGCACGTGGGCAACCTCGGCCCCGAGGACTACGACGCGGTCTACCGCGAGCTGGTCGAGGGGGCTCGCCGTGACGGCTGAATCCACTCCCCCCGCGGCGTCCGCTCAGCACCAGAGCGAGATCTTCCGCGGCGAGAGCCCGTCGGGCGAGACAGCCCAGGGCATCGCCCGCCGCTCGATCCCGGCGTTCGTCGCGGGCGAGGAGCTCGCCGACCTCGCCGATCACGACCCCCGAGTGGTCGTCCTGACCGCCGACCTGGCTTCGGCCAATCGGCTGAACGACTTCGAAGCGCGTCACCCGCGCCGCTTCTTCAACCTCGGCATCGCCGAGAAGAACATGATCTCGGTGGCGGCCGGCCTCGCCTCGACGGGCCTGATCCCCTTCGCCGGGACGTTCGCGTCCTTCGCGGCGCTGCTGGGCTACGAGCAGATCCGGACCGACTGCGCGTACCCCGGGATGGCGGTGCGGATCCTGGCGCACCACTCGGGCATGTCGATGGGCTACTACGGCTCGAGCCACCACGCCCTGGAGGACCTGGCGGCGATGCGCGCCGTGGCGGACCTCACCGTGGCGTGCGCGGCCGACGCCAACCAGCTGCGCGCGATGCTGCGCGCCTCGCTGGACCTCCCGGGGGCGCTGTACCTGCGCCTGGGCCGCGGACGCGACCCCGAGGTGTACGCCGACGTCCCATCCGGCTTCCGCTTTGGCTCGGCGTTCCGGCTGCGCGAGGGTCGCCACGCCACCATCATCGCGACCGGCTCCGAGGTCCACCCGTCGCTCGCGGCGGCCGACATCCTGGCCGGTCGGGGGCTGCAGGTCGGCGTCGTCGACATGGCCACGGTCAAGCCGCTCGACCTGGACGCGGTCCGCGACGCCGCGCAGACCGGGGTGATCGTGACGGTCGAGGAGCACAGCGTCATCGGCGGACTGGGTGGCGCGGTGGCCGAGGCCATCACGGATCTGCGCCTGACCGTGGCGCTGGCCCGTCACGGCGTGCACGACGAGTACGTGGAGATCGGTCCGCCGGCCGCCCTGTACGCGCACTACGGGCTCGACGCGACGGGCGTCGCCGAGGTCGTTGAGGAGTTCGTCCGACGGGTGACCTGACGCCGACGAACCGACCGACGACGGCCACCTGTTCGGCGAGCCCACCTTTGACTCCGACCGCGACGACCAACGCATGAGGAGATCGGGCTGACGCACCCTCGGGGGGTCCACCAGTCGAAAGATCGCGACGCAGCACGGACGATCTTGGAGGAAGCGGGATTCGGACCCCGGTGGGGGCCGGTGATAGCCCCGCGACGCGGAGACGGCCCGCTCCCTAGAGGCGGCTCAGTATCGTCAGGGTGATGAGTAACGAGTCGGACGGGGCGACTCCCGTCGGGGCCGTCGACCGTAGCGTCGACGACTTCGATGACAGCTACCTCGGGACTCCTCCCTGGGACATCGGCCGCCCGCAGCCGCTGTTCATCGCGCTCATGGAGGAGGGTGCCATACGTGGTCGCGTCCTTGACTCCGGCTGCGGGACGGGCGAGCATACCCTCATGGTCGCCGCTCGGGGCCTAGACGCCACGGGTATCGACGCATCGCCACGGGCGATTCAGATTGCCAAGAGCAAGGCGACCGACCGCGGCATTGTGGCGCGGTTCATGGTTGGGGACGCGTTGGCGTTGGCAGATCTCAACGAGCAATTCGACACCGTGCTTGACAGCGGCCTCTTTCACGTGTTCGACGACGAGAAGCGGGCGCGCTATGTCACCGCCCTCGAGGCCGTCGTCAAGCCCGGAGGGTGCGTTCTTCTGGCTTGCTTCAGCGATCGCCAGCCCGGCGCTTGGGGACCCCGCCGCGTTCGCCAGTCGGAACTGCGAGCAGCGTTTGCGAAGAGCTGGATCGTCGAATCGATCGAACCAGTGCGGTTCGAAACGAATCTCGAGCCACCCGGGGCCGAGGCGTGGTTGGCGCGCATCAGCAGTGCGTCGGCTTGACCGTGAGCAGGTTTCGGGCAGTATCTAGTTGGCACAACCCGACATGACGTGCGTCACTGTGGCATTGGAGGTAGGCCAGTTCTTGGGGCCGCACAGTGTCAACTGAGGTTGACGAGCCAGATGCCCCGAATCGGACTGAGGGCGCGGGGCGAGTACATGGCGACGTACTGACCATCTTCACCGAAGTAGTCAAAGCAAATATTCCCCCGGGCAACTCCCCCGGGAGCGATGAAACCATCATTCAGCGCGTGCTTGGCGGTGAAGTTCAACACTGTCACGCTGCCCGTTGGGGGCCGCAATGTCATGTTGAAGTCATTGAAGAAGTATCTCGACGTGTTCAGATTGCGAATCGAAACGGCCGCGCACAGATTAGTGAACCCGAACATGTCGGCGGTCAGTGACCATTTCGCACTGACGACCGTGCCATCGACGAAGACCGTGACATTGCTCAGAGCGACGCAGTCAGTCGGTCGCGATCTGGGGTACGTCGAGGTTACGGCCGCACATCCCACGGCGTGGCTGATGTGGCTCGTGTCCGCGGCCGACGCCGCGGGCGATCCCACGGCTCCGGTGAGAGCAAGGGTCGCGAGGAAGAGGGGCGCGAGGACGCCGCGCTTCAGCATCCTTGCGGGTGACCGACCCACGCGCACGGCTGAGTGGCCGTTGTCTCCGGCGGCGCACACCCAGCGCCCAATGGCGGGACCGATTCTACGGTCATTGCGCGAACTATATATCCGGACGCCGCGATTTGAGAGGAAAATTTCAGGTCCCCACGGATCCGAAGTGTCGACAGTGGCGACTGTGCCTCGAAATCAACCGCGGGCCCGCCCGTCTTGTGCACCAGTCGAGAAGCAGTGGGCGATGAATGGACGTGTACTACGGGACAGAGGCGGGGCGCAGCAGTCCTGAGCGGACAGTCGAAAGCCCTTGCAGTCATTCAGTCGCAAACAAGGACCCTTGGAGCGGGCGACGGGAATCGAACCCGCGTTCTCAGCTTGGTAGGCAGAGGAGAATAGGAGCAGGAGACTTAAGTATTCCCTCGTCGAGTAGGGATTCCTGAGCCAAGCACGTGCGCTCACGAGTGAGCGGGCGTTTCATGGGCATCAATTCGAGCGGACACTTCGCCGGACTCCTCTGCCCTCGCCGAAGTCATCGTTGACTACGCCCTTCTCATTGCGACTTAACCCAAATGACCTTGAGGAAACCCAGGCAGATTCAACGTGACCGATCGCGCCGTGATCTGTCTTGACTGAGGTGCGGGTCTACTTAGCGAGTCGGCAGTCGGATCGTCACCGTAGCCCCACCCTCCTTACGGTTCTCGAGGCACGCGGTTCCGCCATGAGACTCGGCGATCGAACGGACGATGGTGAGGCCGAGGCCGGCGCCGGGAGATGACGCCACTCGACTCGCGGGACCCCGGACGAACGGTTCGAACGCGGTGTCTAGGACCTCGGGCGCGAACCCAGTGCCCGTGTCGCGAACGGTCACACGGACGCTCCCATCGATCTCTTCGGCCTCGACCTCGACCTGGCCGCCGCGCGGAGTGTGAGCGAGGGCGTTGTCGATCATGTTGGTGAGGGCCTGGCGGACACGGGTCTCGTCCAGCGACGCGCGCTGCTGCGTGGCGGAGACTTCGAGGCCGACGCCGGCGCTCTCGGCCCGCTGGGCGAAATCGGCCACGACCGCTTCGACGGCGACGTCGAGGCGCACATCTTGGCGTCCGAGCGGAATCCGGCCACCGTCGGCTCGAGCTAGGACGAGGAGATCCTGGGCCAGGTTGATGAGGTCGTTCGTGGCGAGGAGCGAGCGGCGGACGACGCCATCCAGTTCCGTCGCGCTGCGCGATCTCGAGAGCCCCAGTTCGAGCTCCGCCTTCAGCAAAGTCAGGGGCGTTCGCAGCTCGTGGCTGGCGTCATCGACGAACCGCTGTTCGTGGCGGAACGATGCGTGCAGTCGGTCCAACATCTCGTTGAGCGTCACCGACAGCCGCGAAATCTCGTCGTTGTTTGCGGGGACCGGGAGGCGCCGATCCTGGTCGGAGGCGGTGATCTCCGCTGCCTCACGCCGCATCCGTTCGACCGGTCGGAGCGCGGCGGCGGCGAGCAGCCAGCCGGCGACCGCGGCGGCGAAGACCGCCAGGAGGCTCCCAGCCGTCAGGACACCCGTGAAGCTCGAGAGCACCTGGTTCTCGCGCGTCAGGCTCCGCCCGGTCACGACGACCAAGCGGGCCCCGCCAACGGTCACGGGAATCGCCAGGAGCCGAGCAGGGCCGTGGACGCCGCGAACCGACACCGTGAGGTATTTCGGATGTCGCAACGCCTCCAGCGTGGACCGGCCAAAGAAGCTTCGCTGCCCGAGCGGCTCGCTGGACTCCACGACCTGTCCGTTGGCTCGCACCAGCTCAGAGAAGGGCAGACCGGCGACGATGCCCGGGAAGGTCGTGTCGCCGAACGAGGCGTTCCCCGAAAGCACGCCGGAGATCAGTGAATCCGCCTGCACCCGGAGCGAGCGGTCGGTCGACGACTGCAGTTCGCTTCTCAACTGGAAGAACAAGACGGCGCCGATGACCAGGACCAGCACGGCCATGGCGGTGCTGCAGGCGATCGCCAGGCGGACCCGCAGCGAGAGGCGCTTCATGGGGTTCCGCGTCCGACCTCGAACCGGAAGCCGGCGCCCCGGCACGTCGTGATCGTCCGCGCTCCGAAGGGCTTGTCCAACTTGGCTCGGAGTGACCGGATGTGGACGTCCAGGACGTTGGATCTTTCCTCGTGGGACCAGTCCCACGCGTGGTCCCTGATGGTCGCGCGACTCACGACCTGACCCGGGTGGCGCATCAGTACCTCAAGCAGTGCGAACTCCTTCGCCGTCAGTTCGACGAGGGTGCCCCGGCGGCGAACCTGACGGGTCGCCGGGTCGAGCGTGACGTCGTCGGCTGCGAGAACCGTCGGGCGCTCCACCTGCCCTCGCCGGATAAGGGAGCGCAGCCGGGCGGCCAGCTCCGCGATGGCGAACGGTTTGGGAAGGTAGTCGTCGGCTCCCGCGTCGAGCCCGCGGACGCGATCGCTGACGCCGTCGCGCGCGGTCAGCATGAGGATCGGCGCCCACTGGCCGGTGGCCCTGATCCGACGGCACACCTCGAAGCCGTCAATGTCGGGCAGCCCCACGTCGAGCACGATGGCCTCGAGGGTCCGGGCGGTCGCCTGCCAGACTCCCTCCTGTCCGGTGGCCGCGGTGTCGACCGCGTAGCCCTCCTCGGTCAGATGTCTCGTCAGAACGAGCGTCATCGGGGCGTAGTCCTCAATGACGAGAACGCTCACCTGGTCGACCTCCTCAACGGACGGTGAAAGCCTAGAGGTCCCGTAGGACCTCCATCTGGGGCCGCCTCGTTGCCCGCAGTGACACGAGCACCGCGCCAACTCCCGACAGCAGCGTCACGGCGAGGAAGAGGCCGACGTAGGTGAGAGGAATCGATAGATGGTCGGGCGGTGGGTCAAAGACCCCGGTCAGCAGCTTCGTGATCGTGTTGGCGAGGAGCCAGCCGGTGAGGGATCCAAACACGACGCCCCCCGACAGGATGAACACCGCCTCGCTCCACACGAACGTCGAGAGCTGGCGTGTCTTGGCGCCGATCGCCACCGCGATGGCGAAGGTCCGTCGCCGCTCAGCCAGACCGAGGGCGAGCACGATGCCCGCGGCGGCCGCGGCGAGCAGCAGGGCGAGCGTGAGCTCGAGGCGCGTGAGGCCCGACACGTCGACGGCCGACAGGCCCGTCAACGTCGTGGCGAGCTGCTGGTCCACGCTGCGCACGGTGATCCCCGACAGTGGTGAGATCATCGAGCTGATGGCCCGGGCGACGGGTGGTGGCGGCCCATTCGTGCGGATCAGGAGGATCTGGGACGAGGGGTCGCCGGTGACGCGCGCGACGTAGCGGGCGTTCGTCACGAAGAAGGAGTCGTGGGGCGCGGTGGGGAACTCACGCACCACGCCGACGAAGTGGAACGGCACCGCGTGGTAGCGGTGGTCGGACGCGAACTGGAGCCGGAGCCGCACCATCGTCCCGGGCGTCAGGAGATAGGTCTGGGCGGTCTCTAGGGAGACCAGGATCGCGTCCGGTCGAGACGCCAGCGCGGCCATCGCCCCGCGGGCGCTGAGGCCAGTGAAGAACGAGTCGACGACGTGGACGGTGCGGCCGATCCTGGTCGGGTTGACTCCGTAGAGGTCCTGGAGGTCCGCGCCCACGTACGCGTAGCGGTGCATCATCGAGGCGACGGACGAGACGCCCGTCACGGACGAGAGGCGTGACGCGAGCGAGCCAGGAAGGCCGGTCGATCCCGGGGCGGTTACCGCGACGTCGGCTCCGTTCGTCAGAGCGGCGTCGACCCTGGACTGGGCGGCGTAGGTCGTATTGAACACCGCGGTCGAGACCGCAAAGGAACTCGTGATCGCCAGGATGACGAGGCCCCGCGAGAGCAGGACCCGCTGGCGGCGCATCGAGGCGACCGCGACACCGGCGAGGGGACCGGCCCACGGTCGCACCAGCGCCACAAGCGGCCGGTGGGCTCGCGCCAGCACCGCCCACGAGATCCGCCAGCACAGCAGCGCGGTGCCGATCCACAAGAGGAGGGGCGCGAGGAACACGGTCGTGTCGACGGTCGAGGTGGCGACCCCTTCGGGGGCCACCACCACCTGGTATCCGTTGCTCGCCGAGCGCAAGAAGACGACCGCGGCCAGCGCCAGCGCCACGACGTCCAGGTACAGTCTCGCCCACAGCGGCCAACGCCCGTGACCGATCACGGCTCGCTCCTGGGCGATGGTGATGGTGCGGCTGTCGCGCCACGCGGGCACCGCGAGACAAACCACCGCGACGGCGACCCCCGTGACGACGGCCACGATCATCCAGCCAGTCGAGGGGGGCCACGCGGCCCGCAGGTTCGCCGCATGGAAGGTGAGACGAACCAGGAGGGTGGCGATGACCAGACCGACGATGGAGCCGGCGACGCCGACCATCAGGCCCTCGGCGACGGCTAGTCGCACGATCCGCCGGGGCGTGGCGCCGCGTAGCCGCAGCAGGGCCTGCTCCCGCCGGCGGCGATCTCCGCCGCTGGCCCCCAGTACGGCGGTCAACAGAATGGCCAGGACGACGCCGGGAACGCCGAGGAAGAGGAACAGGAGGTTCGCGTACAGCGCGTCGTTGCGGGCCGCGTCGAGCAGGGCGGCGACGTTGTTGCCGACGAGGGCCTGACCGGCGAAGCGGGCCTCGAGATGGTGCGCCCGTGCCAGGGCGTCGGCGTAGGCGCTCGCGGGATCGGATGGCAGGACCGAGCCGAGACGGACGTGGACCTCGATCGTGGTGGCTCCCGGAGCTGTCACGTTCGCGTAGAGGCGGTGCCAGACCGCCGTCGGCAGGAGGACGACGTTGTCCGGCGGTGCCTGCAGCGCGGATGAGGGCGGCGCGCCGACGACCTGAAAGAGGGAGTCGGCCGCCGGCAGGTCGATGATGCCGTCGACGCGCAGGGAGATGCTGGGTCCTTGCGGCAGTCGGAGCTGGATGGTCGACCCGACCGTGGCGTGCAGGTTCGAGGCGGCCTGTTGCGCGAGGAGTGCGCCGTGTCGGTGGCCGATGAGGTAGCGGAGCTCCTTGGGGAAGGTCGCCGCGTAGTCGCCGGGTAGACCCAGGGCCTTGCCGGAGCCCGTGGTCTGGAGAGTCCCCCCGCATTGACAGGAGAAGCCCAGCACGTTCCCGTAGTTCACCACCAGCGCCCGGGTGACGCCCGGTTCGGTGCGGACCGTCTCCAGGCCGGTGGCGGCCGCGACACCCGGAGCGAGTTGGACTTGCCAATCGACCGGCGAACCGAGGAGTGCCTGGCGAGTCATGTTGGCGCTCGCCACGACGAAGAACGAACCCAGGGCGCCGAGGAATCCCACGGTCAGCGCGATGCCGGCGGTGAGGCTGGCGAGACGACCGCGCCGACGTCGGACGAGCCCCGCGAGCCACTTCGATTCGAGGTTCATGCCTGATCCCCTTCGAGGCGACCCAGATAGAGAGTCCAATGAGAGTCCATCCGATCGGCAATCGAAGGGTCGTGCGACGCCACCAGCAGGGCGCAGCCCAGGTCCTCCGTGAGTTCGTCAACGATGTCCAGTACCTGATGTGCCGTCGCCCGGTCGCACTGACCGGTTGGCTCATCGGCCACGACGAGTCGAGGCTTCCCTACGAGGGATCGAGCCACACCCACCCGCTGGGACTGGCCGCCGGACAGTTCCTCGGGGAGCTTGTCCGAAACGTCGGCCAACTGGAACCGCTCGAGCATTTGCAGCGCCGCGTCGTGAGCGTCACCCTCGGGCTGGTGCAGGAGAAGCAAGGGGAGCGCCACGTTCTCGACGACCGACAGCGGGGCCAAGAGGCTGGGCCCCTGGAAGGCGATGGCGATGTCGCGAGGTCGAAGCTCGTCGCGGGGGCCGAGCCCCGGCCAGTCGATCACGCCCGTGGTCGGTTCGGTCAGTCCGGCGATGAGGTGAAGCAGCGTCGACTTGCCGCTTCCCGAGGGCCCCGTAAGACTGATCCGACTCCCTAACCAAACGTCGAAGTCCGCGTGCTCGATCACGGTCCGCGCGGCGGTTCCTCCACCCATGACCTTGGAGACGCTGCGTCCGGTCACGAGGGGTGCCAACCCCCGGGGCCTTGTCACCGAGCGCTCAGGCATCGACGATCCTGCCGTCGGAGATCCTGATCACCCGATGAGCGGAACGGGCGACCCGTTCGCTGTGGGTGACGACTACGACGGCGCGGCCTTCCACCGTTCGCTCCAACAAGAGCTCGACGATCGTCCCTTCGGTGACGGCGTCCACCTCGCCGGTGGGTTCGTCGGCGAGCAGGATCGCGGGATCGTTCGCCAACGCCACTGCCAGTGACGCGCGCGCCGCTTCGCCCCCCGAGAGCGTGGATGGCCTCGCGCGGAGCTTGTCGCGCAGGCCGACGGCGTCGAGAACAGCCGCGGGACCGACGCGGGCGACTCGAGGTCCTAGCGACTGCGCCGCCCGGATGTTCTCGCCGATGTCAAGGTGTTCGAAAAGGTTTCCGGACTGGAGCAGGACTCCGATGAACCGACTCCGCAGGGCGCCTCGCTCGGTCTCGCTCCGTCGAGAGAGGCGGATCCCATCGACGGAGACGTGCCCACCGTCGGGCACGTCCAGGCCGCACAGGCAATGAAGAAGAGTCGACTTCCCGCAGCCGGACGGTCCGACGACGGCCACCATCTCCCCCCGCTCGATCCTTACCGAGATTCCGCGGAGGGCGATTGTCTCTTCAGTCGAGGTATGGAAGAAGCGGTAGAGCTCCCGGGCCTCCAAGACGGGGTTGGCCCCGGTGGCGACTCGCTGCTGCGGTGCTGGCGAAGAGCTCATCAGTCCGTGAATCGGACGCTCTGGGAGATGATGCGCCACGGGTCGACGTTGTCCGCGCCAATCGGAGAGGAAAGGCTGAGAATCAGCACACGCGTCCTCTTCACGAACGTGAAGCGTTCAACGATGAGCCGGTAGTTGCGACCCGTCACCGGATCTGGACTGCTCGTCGCGCGGTACTCGACTAGGACGGCAGGTCCGCCCGCGAGCGCCACGGGGTGAAGTGACAAGAACTGGAAGTGCGCGAGCGAGCGCCTCAGCGCGGCGACATCGCTGCGCGCGAGAGACAACTCCGGCAGCCCGGCCGGATCGGTACGCCAGGACACGTCAATCGAGTTGACCGTGCTCGTGAAATGAATGGCGGAGCTGCTGGTGCGAGAACTCCATCCGTCGGGCAGCGAGATCACGAAGCCCCCCTGCGGGAAGCGACGTGGCGTGTACTTCGTTGTGTCGGGAATGTCGCCGGCCGGGTTTGTCGAGCTGTGTGGAATCGCGGCGTGCGAGGTTGGCGCAGTCGCCGGAATCACCGACGATGTACGGGTGGCGGCGCCGGCGAAGGAAGGACCGGTGAGGGTGACGACACCAAGTACCGCGGCCGGTGCCCACCTTGTGAGTGTCTGATGAACTGCTCTCATGTACCAGCCCCTTGACGTCGAGCGGCATCGTAGCGAGACGAGGATGAAGATTCGATGAAGTCGAAAGAGCGTGGTCCAGCCAACGGGGCCAAGGCCTATTGGAGCGGGCGACGGGAATCGAACCCGCGTTCTCAGCTTGGGAAGCTGATGTTCTGCCGCTGAACTACGCCCGCGCAGGCATCCATCGTATCGCCGAGAGCTGGCGCGCCCCCACGCCGTAGCCGGTCCGATCGACATCGGGTCACGTTCCGACCTTGAGCTTTGTTCGCCTGGTGTCCGGGTGGGCTCGCGTCGCGATCCCTCCAGAGCGGGTCGCCGTGGGTGCTAGTACGACGCCACCCACGGGGCTGGCACCATCTCATCCGTCGCGGGGCGTCAAGCATAATGAGGACGAGGCGGGGGAGGGCGATGCGGCCCATAGGAATGGTGTTTCGTTCCGAATTGCTGCGGCGGTGGGCGTCGTGGCTGGCGCTGGCACTCCTCGTCGCGGTCATTGGCGGAACTGTTCTCGCGGGGGTGTCCGCCGCCCAACGGACCTCGTCGGCCTTCTCGCACTTCACCGCGCGCTACGGCTACGACGGTGAGGTGTTCGCGTCCTCACCCTTCCCGCAGGGGTACTTCCGCCTTCCGTACATCACCAAGGTCACCCAGGACGTCTACTACGGCAACGGCAACGTGATCGCCAAGGGCCAGTTCGTCCCCAGCAACAACGTCAACGTGGAGGGCCTTCCCACGTCGCACCTCGCCAGCACCATCAAGCTGCTCGCGGGCCGGCTGCCGATCGCCGCCGACGAGGTCCTGGTCGGTTTCGCGATGCAGCAGCAGTACGGCCTCAACATCGGGTCGGTTGTTACGGTGCCGTTCTACGCGCCGGCCCAGGCGAACGCGCTCTACAGCAGCAGCAACAGCACCTACGTCGTCCCTCGCGGCCCCCGGCTCAGCTTCCGAGTCGTGGGATTCGAGGCGAGCCAGATCGACTTCCCCAGCGGATCCCCGAGCTATTCGATCTTCACGAGCGGGGCGTTCGACCGAGGCGTGGGACGACGGATCGTCGCGGCCTCGATTGCGCAGGTGCGACTCCTAGACGGCCAGCGGGACCTGCCCCGGTTCCAGGTGTTCGTGAATCACCACCAGAATCGAGGCTTCGTCTATCTCCAGAATGAGGACGTGACGACGGCTTCGGTGGCGGCGTCGATTCAGCCTCAGGCGACCGGCTGGTGGTTCTTCGCCCTCTTCGCCGTGGTCGCGGGCCTGGCGCTGATCGGTCAAGCGCTGTCGCGCCAGAATCTCGTGGAGCGCGACACCTACCCCACACTCGCCGCCCTTGGTCTGAGACCGCGACAGCTGTTCGGGCTGGGCATGGCGCGAGCCGGGGCCATTGGCGTCGTGGGAGCCGCGCTCGCGGTGGCGCTCGCGGTGGCGGCCTCGCCCCTAACCCCGGTGGGCGAGGCGCGCGCCGCTGAGCCGACGCGGGGTCTCGTCTTCAGTGGAGCTCTGTTTGGTCTCGGCGCGCTCGTCATCGTCGCCTCGGTCCTCACGCTGGCCACGATCCCGTCGTGGCGAGCGGCGACGAGCCGTTTCGGGCAGGGCGAGCGTGATCAGCCGGTCAGTCGCGCCAACTCCGCCGTCGCACTGGTGGGGAGAGCCGGGGCCCCGCCCAGCGTCACGGTGGGCGTGCGCAACGCGCTCGATCGGGGCCGGGGTCGATCCAGCGTCCCGGTGGTGACCGCGCTGGTCGGGGCCACCGTGGCGGTGACTGCGCTGGTCGCCACCGTGGTCTTCGGCGCCAGCCTGACGAACCTCCTGACGACACCTCGCCTGTACGGGCAGAACTGGCAGCTCGACCTCGGCAACATGACGACCAGCCAGCTGCACTCGGCGCTGGCGACGATGGAACCCGACCCCACCGTGAGCAAGATCACCTGGGGCTTCGCGGGCAAGTACCTGACCGTGGGCACGGTCCCCGTGCAGGGGATCTTCGTCAACGTGGCCAAGGGGCCCATGGCGTTCTCCCTCGTTGACGGGCACTATCCGAAGGGTGACCACCAGATCGCGCTGGGAGTCACGACACTGTCCCAAGCGCACCTGCACATCGGATCGCGAGTGCCCGTCACGCTGGTCACCAAATCGGGACCGCGGACCCACACGCTCGAGGTGGTCGGCACCGTCTCGTTGCCGCCCACGTTCAGCAACGGGGGACTGGGGGTCGGGGCGGTCCTGCCGCTTCACGCCGCGTTGGTGATCGCCTGCCGGAGCGGACCCCAACAGAGCGCGTGCATATCGAAGCTCCTCCGCGGGATCTCCGGGTGGGGCATGGGTGTGGGCATCGTGCCCGGCCGGGCCGGGCGGGCCACGCTGGCTCGCCTCCAGCGCCAGTTCGCCCAGACGCTCAACGTCATGAGCGTGCCGACCAATCTGGTCAACTTCGGACAGGCCGTGGACTTTCCGCTGCTGCTGGGCGTCACGCTGGCCCTCTTCGGGGCGGCCACCCTCGCGCACCTCCTGTTCGTGAGTGTGGCCCGGCGGCGACGTCAGGTGGCTCTTCTCAAGGTGCTCGGCTTCGTGAAACGCCAGGTCCTGGCGACGGTGGGCTGGCAGGCTCTGACGATCTCCGTCATTGGCATCGCCGTCGGCGTGCCGCTAGGGATCGGCGCCGGACAGGTCGTCTGGCGCACCTTCGCCACCCACCTCGGGGCCGTGCCCGTGGCCGTGACGCCCGTGGCGGTGGTGGCCGCGGTCTGCGCGGTCATCGTGGTCGGCGGCATCGTGCTCTCCCTCGTGCCCGCGGCACTGGCGACGCGGGTGCGCCCGGCCGAAGCGCTGCGCGAGGCGTAACGACGCTCGAGGGTGTGTTCGGGGCCCCGAGTACTGTGGCCAACGTCATGGTTCTCTCCGACCGGTCGATCAAGGAGGCCCTCGCGGCGGGCCGCATCGTCATCGAACCGCTGGGTGACGACTGCATCCAACCGTCCTCGGTGGACCTGCACGTGGACCAGTTCTTCCGGGTCTTTCGCAATCACTCCCAGCGGGTGATCGACGTGCGCGAAGCCCAGGAGGACCTCACGGAGCTGATCGACGTGGGGGCCGGCGACCCGATGATTCTGCACCCGGGGGAGTTCCTGCTGGGCTCGACCATCGAGCGCGTGGCCCTGCCCAACGACCTGGTGGCGCGGCTCGAGGGTAAGAGCTCCCTGGGGCGACTGGGTCTGCTCATCCACTCGACGGCCGGCTTCGTGGACGCCGGCTGGGACGGTCACCTGACCCTGGAACTCTCCAACGTGGCCAACCTGCCGATCACGCTCTACCCGGGCATGAAGATCGGCCAGATCAGCTTCTTCGAGATGACGACGCCGGCCGACCGCCCCTACGGGAGCACGGGGCTGGGCTCGAAGTACCAGGGCCAGCGCGGTCCGACCCCGAGTCGCTACTCGGAGAACTTCACGAAGGACTAGAGGTCGGGCGCCGGCCCGTCAGAGCAGGAGCGGGTGGTGCTAGCGCGAATCATCATCGGACTGGGCGTCACCCTCCTGTGCTTCGCCCTGGCTGGGCGGCGCTTCTACTGGCTCTCCACGTTGATTCGCCGGGGCCGGGAGGCGCCGCGGCGCTGGCACGGCCTGCGCCAGGTCTCCGGGGCCGAGGTGACCGAGGTGGCCGGCCAGCGCAAGCTGCTGGCCTGGACGGTGCCCGGCGTCGCGCACTTCTTCACGATGTGGGGCTTCGCGGTGCTCATGGCCACGATCCTCGAGGCCTTCGGCGCATTGTTTGACCGCGACTTCCATATCCCCCTGATCGGCCACAGCAACTGGCTGGCCTTCGTGGAGGACTTCTTCGCCACGGCCGTCCTGGTCAGCCTCGCCGTCTTCACGATCATCCGGCTCGTCAACGCCCCGTCGCGCAAGGACCGCGCCAGCCGCTTCTACGGCAGCCACACCGGGGCCGCGTGGCTGGTGCTCCTCCTGATCTCCCTGGTCGTCGTGACGCTGCTGGCCTACCGCGGCGCGCAGATCGACTCGGGCTACTTCCCCTTCGCGCACTACCGCAGCGGCTGGACGGGCTACTCCCCGGCCCACCCGTTGTCCGCGGCCGCCTCGCCGTGGGCCTTCGCCTCCCGGGTCGTGGCGAGCTGGCTGCACGCGCTGGGCTCCGGCGTCAACAGCGTGCTCGAGGTGGTCTTCCTGCTGGCCAACGTGGCGGTGATCGCCGGCTTCCTGGTCTTCGTCTCGTACTCCAAGCACCTGCACATCTTCCTGGCGCCGATCAACGTCGCCTTCTCGCGGCGCCCCCGCGCGCTGGGCGGGCTCGACAAGACCCCCGACATGGACATGGAGCACGTCACCGAGGACACGGTCTTCGGAGCCGGCAAGGTCGAGGACTTCACCTGGAAGCAGATGCTCGACTTCTCGACCTGCACCGAGTGCGGCCGCTGCCAGTCGGTGTGCCCGGCCTGGACGACCGGCAAGCCGCTGAGCCCGAAACTGCTCATCATGGGGCTGCGCGACACGATGTTCGCCTCGGCGGACCGCCTGCTCAGCGCCGGCGACGCCGGCGCGGTGGCGACCCTGGTGCCCACGACGATCGACCCGGACGTGCTGTGGAGCTGCACCACCTGCGGGTCCTGCGTCGAGCAGTGCCCGGTGGACATCGAGCACGTCGACGCCATCATCGACATGCGCCGCTACGAGGTCCTCATGGAGTCGCGCTTCCCCTCTGAGGCGGGACTGCTCCTGCGCAACCTGGAGAATCAGGGTGACCCGTGGGGCCTGGGATCGTCCAAGCGCACCGAGTGGCTGGCCCAGCTGGACTTCGAGGTGCCCGTCTTCGACGGTCCCATCCCGGCCGACGTCGAGTACCTGTACTGGGTGGGCTGCGCCGGAGCCCTGGACGAGCGCGCCCGCAAGCAGGTGGTGTCCACCGCGCGAATGCTGCACCGCGCCGGCGTCACCTTCGGCGTGCTGGGGCCGCGCGAGAGCTGCAGCGGCGACCCGGCCCGGCGGATGGGCAACGAGTACCTCTTCCAGGAGATGGCCAAGGCCAACGTGGCCAGGCTGGGCGAGGTCGGTGCGCGCCAGATCGTGGCCAGCTGCCCGCACTGCTTCAACACGCTCAAGAACGAGTACCCCGACCTCGGCGGGAACTACGAGGTCATCCACCACTCCCAGCTGCTGGGCCGCCTGGTGGCGGCCGGGCGCCTGACCCCGGGCGTCAACTACACCGGCACCGTGACCTACCACGACCCGTGCTACCTGGGCCGCCACAACCGCGTCTTCGACGAGCCGCGTGACGTGCTGGGCGCGATCCCCGGGGTCACCCAGGTCGAGATGGCGCGCCACCGCGAGCGCGGCTTCTGCTGCGGGGCCGGGGGCGCGCGCATGTGGATGGAGGAGAACATCGGCAAGCGCGTGAACATGGACCGCACCGAGGAGGCGCTGGGCACCGGCGCCGACGTGGTCTCGACGGCCTGCCCGTTCTGCATGATCATGCTGGACGACGCGGTCAAGGCCCAGGGCCGCGAGGACGTCGCGGTGATGGACATCTCCCAGGTGGTTGAGAGATCCCTCAGCGTTCCGGCCGGCTGAGCACAGTTCATATCGCCGAAACACGTTCCTAACGGCGTGGAAACGACCGGTTGAGACACTGGTCGCAACCAACCGAGGTCAACGCCGCCCTCCCTAGCCGTAAGGAGCGACGTGCTCGAGGTGGCGACGATCATCCCCTACCCCCGTTGGCTGAATCCGGCCGACAACACCTGGCAGCTCGTCGCGGCCACCCTGGTCGGCCTGATGAGCCTGCCGGGCATCGCCGTGCTCTACGGCGGGCTGGTGCGCAAGAAGTGGATCGTCAACACGATGATGATGGTCTTCTGCGGCTTCGCCGCGGTTCTGGTCGTGTGGATGCTGTGGGGCTACAACCTGGCCTTCGGCCAGCTGTCGCACTTCGGGCCGACCGGCTCGTTCTGGAGCGGCTTCATCGGGCACTTCACCGCGCTGGGCAACGCCTCGGCCGAGCAGGGCCAGGCCATCTCCGGGGCCAACACCCTGATCCCCTTCCACTTCCCGACGGCCACGCTGGCCTACTTCCAGTTCGTCTTCGCCGCCATCACCCCGCTGCTGTTCCTCGGCGGCCTGGTCGGGCGACTCAAGTTCAAGGCCTGGATGCTCATCGTGCCGCCGTGGATCACCCTCGTCTACTGCGTCAACGCGGCACTGCTGTGGGGCGGCGGGTTCTTCGCCCAGAAGGGGGCGGTCGACTACTCCGGCGGCTACGTCATCCACCTGGCCGCCGGGGTCGCGGCCTTCACGGGGGCGGCCATCGTAGGCCCGCGGCGCTGGCAGGACCGCGAGAACGCCTTCCCCAGCAACCTGATGATGGTGGCGGTCGGCGCCGGGATCCTCTGGCTCGGCTGGAACGGCTTCAATGGCGGCGACCCGTTCTACGCCGGGGTCGACGCGGCGAGCGCCGTGCTCAACACCAACGTGGCCACCGCGGTCGGGGTGCTCACCTGGGTGCTGATGGACATGTTCTTCTCGCGCCAGAGGAAGCCGACCTTCCTGGGGGCCATCAACGGCATGATCTGCGGCCTGGTGGCCATCACGCCCTCGGCCGGCTGGGTCAACGGCACCGGCGCGATCCTGGTCGGTCTCATCGCCTCGGCGGTCGTGTGGGTGGCCTGGAACTACGTCTCGCGGCTGCGGCCGTTCCGCCTGGTGGACGACGCGCTGGGGGTGGTCTACACCCACGGGTTCGCCGGGCTGACCGGCGGGCTGCTGGTGGGCCTCCTGGCCGATCCCGCCATGACCCAGTACGGGGTGAGCGGCAAGAACTACAAGGGCCCGGGGGGCTTCTCGGTCCGGGGCTGGTTCTACGGCCACTCCTTCCACCAGCTCTGGGAGCAGTTCCTGGCCGCGTCGTGGATCATCTGCTTCACCGCGGTGGGCACGGCCGTGGTGTTCTACACCGTGAAGTTCCTCCTGGGCGGTTTACGCGAGTCCGACGACGTGCTAGCCATTGGTGACATCGCGATACACGAGGAGGAGGCCTTCCCGGAGCCGACGTTCGGCGAACCGGTGCTGACCCCGAGCCACACCCACCACGACAACGTCTAGGGAGAGAGAATGAAGCTGGTTACCGCAGTCGTGAAGCCCTTCAAGCTGGACGAGGTGAAGGTCGCGCTGAAGGCCGTCGGGGTGTCCGGGATGACCGTCGGCCAGGTCCGGGGCTTCGGCCGCCAGGGGGGCCACATCGAGATCTACCGCGGGCGCGAGTACGAGTTCGACTTCGTCGACAAGATCCAGATCGAGGTCGTGACCACCGACGAGCAGGTCGACGCCGTGCTCGACGCCATCGTGACGGCCGCGCGCACCGACACGGTGGGCGACGGCAAGGTCTGGGTGACCGACGTGGAGAAGGTGGTGCGGGTACGCACCAACGAGCGAGGGCCGGAGGCGATCTAACCGGCCTGGCGCGCCACCGCCTCGGCCGCCGCGGCCGCGGCGGCGGCGTCGCCGAGGTAGTCGGCCCCGATGACCTCGAGTTGCTCGTCGAGGCGGACCCGGTAGGGGATGCCGGTGGGGATCTCCAGGTCGACGATCTCGTCCTCGGTGAGGTGCTGGAGGATCATGCGCAGCGCGCGCAGCGAGTTGCCGTGGGCCACCACGATTACCGCGCCGCCGCGCACCGACTCCTGGCGCAGGTCGTCGGCGACGACGTCGCGGAAGTAAGGCCCGACCCGGGCCACGACGTCCGCCAGGCACTCGGTGGCCGGAATGAACTCGCGCGGCACGTCGCGGTAGCGCGGGTCGTCCTCGCTGGAGCGCGGGTCGCCGGGGGGCAGCGGCGGCGGGGGCACGTCGTAGCTGCGCCGCCACTGGCGGACCTGCTCGGCGCCGAAGGCCGCGGCGGTCTCCTTCTTGTTCTTGCCGGTGAGGTCCCCGTAGTGGCGCTCGTTGAGCCGCCAGCTGCGCCGCACCGGCAGCCAGGTGCGCCCGGCCTCGTGCAGCGTGATCTCGGCGGTGCGGATCGCCCGGGTCAGCACCGAGGTGTGCAGGATCCGCAGGTCCAGGTCCGCCTCGTCGGCCAGCAGCCGGCCGGCGGCGACGGCCTCCGCCTCGCCCACCGCGTCGAGGTCCACGTCGGTCCAGCCGGTGAAGAGGTTGAGATCGTTCCACTCCGAGCGGCCGTGGCGCAGGAGAATAAGGTCAGGCATTGCGCCCAGCGTACCGAGCGGTCGATCGCGGGTTCCAGGCGGTCTGGCAGACTCACGACATGTTCTCCGACCTGCCCGCCGCCATGGTCGCGCGCATGCGCGAACTCGAGGAGCGCGACGAGCGCGACCGGATCGACGACACGCCCCGGCTGGAGCGCCTGCGCCAGGTGCCGCCCGAGACCGGGCGGTTGCTGGCGATCCTGTGCGCGTCGGCGCCGGCGGGACGGGTGATCGAGATCGGCACCAGCGCCGGCTACTCAACTCTGTGGCTGGCCCTGGCCTGCCGGGCGACGAGTCGCTCGCTTACCACCTTCGAGCTCCTCGACGCTAAGGTCGCCCTAGCCCGCGAAACGTTCGCGGTGGCCGGGGTCGACGACGTGGTCGAGCTGGTGGCCGGTGACTTCCTGGCCCACGCCAACGACCTGGGCGACCTGGGGTTCTGCTTCCTCGACGCGGAGAAGGACATCTACGAGGCCGCCTACGCGGCGGTGGTGCCTCGCCTCGTGCCCGGCGGGCTGCTGGTCGCCGACAACGTGATCAGCCACCAGAGCGCCCTGCAGCCCGTGGTTGACGCGGCCCTCGCCGACCCGCGCGTGGACGCGGTCGTCGTGCCGATCGGCAAGGGAGAACTGGTCTGCCGGCGCGTCTGAGCCGGCGCCCATCTCGACAGCCCCTTCATTTCCTGGAATCTTCGCGCTTCAGTGCTGGTTGCGCGCCTCCGTATACGTTTTCTTGACAAGACGAGGCTCAACTTAGTAGAATGGGGCTCGAGATCTCTTCCCCGGAAGGTCCGCGGTGGCGAGTCGTAAGGAGCATTTCATGGCGAAGGCAGTGGGCATTGACCTGGGGACCACCAACTCGGTGGTCAGCGTGCTGGAGGCGGGCGAACCGGTCGTCATCCCCAACGCCGAGGGCGGTCGCACGACCCCGTCGGTGGTCGGGTTCTCCAAGACCGGCGAGGTGCTGGTCGGCGAGGTGGCCAAGCGCCAGGCGATCACCAACCCCGAGCGCACTATCCGCTCGGTCAAGCGCCACATGGGCGAGAACTGGTCGGTCGACATCGACGGCACCAAGTACACCGCGCAGGAGATTTCCGCGCGCATCCTCCAGAAGCTCAAGCGCGACGCCGAGAGCTACCTGGGCGACACCGTCACCCAGGCCGTCATCACGGTCCCGGCCTACTTCAACGACGCCCAGCGCACCGCCACCAAGGAGGCGGGCCAGATCGCCGGGCTCGAGGTGCTGCGCATCGTCAACGAGCCCACCGCGGCGGCCCTGGCCTACGGGCTCGACAAGGGGACCCATGAGCAGACCGTGCTGGTCTTCGACCTGGGCGGCGGGACCTTCGACGTCTCGGTGCTGGAGATCGCCGAGGGCGTCTTCGAGGTCAAGTCCACCCACGGCGACACCCACCTGGGCGGCGACGACTGGGACGACGCGGTCATGGCCTGGCTGGTCAAGACCTTCAAGGACACCGAGGGCGTGGACCTCTCGGGCGACAAGATGGCCGTCCAACGCCTCAAGGAGGCGGCCGAGAAGGCCAAGATCGAGCTCTCGAGCGTCCAGGAGACCCAGATCAACCTGCCGTTCATCACCGCGACCGCCGACGGCCCCAAGCACCTGGACATCAAGCTCAGCCGCGCGAAGTTCAACGAGCTGACCGCCTCGCTGGTGGAGCGGTGCCGGGCGCCCTTCGACCAGGCGATCAAGGACGCCGGGCTGACCATCGACCAGATCGACCAGGTGATCCTGGTCGGCGGCTCGACGCGCACCCCGGCCGTCCAGGAGCTGGTCCAGCGCCTCACCGGCAAGGAGCCCCACAAGGGCGTCAACCCCGACGAGGTCGTCGCGGTCGGCGCGGCCGTCCAGGCCGGCGTTCTGAAGGGCGACGTCAAGGACATCCTGCTGCTGGACGTGACGCCGCTGTCGCTGGGCATCGAGACCAAGGGCGGGGTGATGACGCGCATCATCGAGCGCAACACCACGATCCCGACCAAGAAGTCCCAGATCTTCACCACGGCCGACGACAACCAGCCGAGCGTGGAGGTCCACGTCCTGCAGGGCGAGCGCGAGATGGCCTCCTACAACCAGACGCTGGGCAAGTTCCAGCTGGTCGGCATCCCGCCGGCGCCGCGCGGCGTGCCCCAGATCGAGGTCACCTTCGACATCGACGCCAACGGCATCGTGCACGTGTCGGCCAAGGACACCGCCACCGGCGCCACTCAGTCGATGACCATCACCGGCGGCTCCTCGCTGTCCAAGGAGGAGATCGACCGCATGGTGCGCGACGCCGAGGCCCACGCTGAGGACGACCGCAAGCGCCGCGAGGAGGCCGAAATCCGCAACAACGCCGACGGCCTCGTCTACTCGACCGAGAAGCTGCTGCGCGAGCAGGCCGAGTCCTTTCAGGGCAGCGAGCGCGACGACGTCGAGAAGGCGCTGGCCAGCCTCAAGGAGGCCATCTCCGGCACCAACACCGACGCCATCCGCCAGGCCACCGAGCGGCTGCTGACGGCCAGCCAGGGCTTCAGCCAGCGACTCTACGAGGAGGCGGCCAAGGCCCACGCCGCGCCCACGTCGACGCCGACCAGCAACGACGAGGACATCGTGGACGCCGAGATCGTCGACGAGACGTGAGTGACCGGCTCGGCCCCGACGACCGGGCCCCCACGGACGGCTCGACCGACGACGTGACCGCCGAGCTCGCCGGCGACCTGGCCGACGAGGTGGCGGACCTGCGCGACGAGGTGGAGCGCCAGCGCGACGACTACCTCGACGCGCTCCAGCGCCTCCAGGCCGACTTCGAGAACTACCGCAAGCGCGTGCTGCGCGCCGCGGAGGAATCCGCGACGCGCGCCGGCGGCGACCTGGTGGCCAAGCTCCTGCCGGTGATCGACGCCTTCGACCTGGCCGAGGCGCACTTCGGCGCCGGCGGCGAGGTCACCGAGGAGGCGATCGCCCTGACCCAGGCCCGCGGCCTGATGCTCGACACGCTGGGCCGGGAGGGACTCGAGCGCATCGACGCCGACGCCGTGGCCTTCGACCCCCAGATCCACGACGCGGTGGCCCACGAGCCGGGCGAGGGCGAGCCGGTGATCGACGGGGTCCTGCGCGCCGGGTACCGGTGGAAGGGAACGGTCCTGCGCCCGGCGATGGTGAGAGTGAAGGGCTAGATGGCCGAGCGCGAGTGGTTCGAGAAGGACTACTACCGGGCCCTGGGCCTCAGCGACAGCGCGACCGACAAGGAGGTCACGCGGGCCTACCGCAAGCTGGCCAAGCAGTTGCACCCCGACACCAACCCCGGCTCGGAGGAGCGCTTCAAGGAGGTCTCGGTCGCCTACGACGTGCTGGGCGACGCCGAGAAGCGCAAGGAGTACGACGAGGTGCGCCGGCTGGGGCCGGCCGCGGCCGGCGTCGGCGGGCCCGGGGGCTACAACTTCTCCACCGGGGACTTCACCGACCTGGGCGACCTCTTCGGGGGGCTCTTCGGCGGTCGGCGCCAGCGCGCCCAGCGCGGCGCGGACTTAGAGACCGCGCTGCACCTGGGGTTCCGCGACGCGGTGGTCGGCGTGACCACGACGGTGACGCTGCCCTCGTCGGACGCCTGCCACACCTGCGGGGGCAACGGGGCCGCGCCGGGGACCGGCTTCGCGACCTGCGAGCGGTGCGGGGGCCGCGGCGTGCTCAACGACGACCAGGGACCCTTCGCCATGTCGACCATCTGCCCGGTGTGCCACGGCCGCGGCGGGCGCATCGTCACGCCCTGCCCGTCGTGCCACGGCACCGGGCGCGAGCCCTCGGCCCGGCGGGTCAACGTGCGCGTGCCGGCCGGCGTCGTCGACGGCCAGCGCATCCGCCTCAAGGGCAAGGGCAACCCCGGGGCCAACGGCGGCCCGCCCGGGGACCTCTTCGTCGACGTCCACGTCACGCCCGACCCGCGCTTCGCCCGGCGGGGCCGGCACGTGACCACGACGGTCGACGTGCCCGTCACCGCGGCGATGCTGGGCACCACCGTCGAGGTCCCGACGCTCGACGAGCCGGTAACCCTCAAGATCCCCGCGGGCACCGCGGGGGGCACCACGATGCGGGTGCGCGGGCGCGGCGTGCCGGCCGCCGCCAAGCACGCCGCCGGCGACCTGCTGGTCACCGTGAGCGTGACCGTGCCCAAGAAACTGACCAAGGAGCAGCGCGCGCTGGTCGAGCGCCTCGCCGCGTCGCTGGGGGAGGCGCACGATGGCTGACCAGGACCATCCGGTCTACGTGATCTCGGTGGTCGCCGAGCTGGCCGGGGTCCACCCCCAGACGCTGCGCAACTACGAGCGCAGCGGCCTGCTGGCTCCGCGGCGCACCCGCGGGGGCTCGCGGCGCTTCTCCGACGAGGACCTGGCGGCGCTGCGGCGCATCCAGGAACTGACCGGCGAGGGGGTGAACCTCGAGGGCGTCAAGCGCATCATGGCCCTGGAGGCCGAGCTGGCCGACGCGCGCGCCGCGCTGGCCGCCCAGAGCGACGCCGCGCGCAGCGACGTGGAGGCCGCGCACCGCCAGTACCGGCGCGACCTGGTGCCGGTCTCCAACACCCTGGCCGTCTTCGTCGACGCCTGGCGGCGCCGGGGAGAGCGGCCGTGACGCTCGACCCGCAGCGCTGGACGGTCAAGACCCGCGAGGCCTTCCAGGCCGCCACGACCCAGGCCGCCGCGGCCGGCAACCCCTACGTCACCCCGGCCCACCTGCTGGTGGCCCTGCTCAACCAGCCCGAGGGCGTGGCCCGACCCCTGCTGGTGGCGGCCGACCTGGACCCGGTGGCCGTCGCCGCGCAGCTCCACGAGCGCGTGGCCAGCGAGCCGCGCGCCGTCGGCGGCTCGACGCCGGGCCTCTCGCCCGAGGCGCGCCAGGGCCTCGAGGAGGCCGACGAGCTGCGCCGCGACCTGGGCGACGAGTACCTGTCGGTCGACCACGTGGTGGTCGCGGGCGCGCAACTGCTGGGCACCACGCGCGAGCGGCTCCTCCAGGCGCTGCGCACGATCCGCGGCTCGGCGCGCATCACCTCGGAGAACCCCGAGGAGACCTTCCAGTCGCTGGAGAAGTACGGGCGGGACCTGACCGCCCTGGCGCGCGCCGGCAAGCTGGACCCGGTCATCGGGCGCGACGAGGAGATCCGCCGGGTCATCCAGGTCCTGTCGCGCCGCACCAAGAACAACCCGGTCCTCATCGGCGAGCCCGGCGTGGGCAAGACGGCCATCGTCGAGGGGCTGGCGCTGCGCATCGTGGAGGGCGACGTGCCCGAGAGCCTGCGCGACCGGCGCCTGATCGCCCTCGACCTGGCCTCGATGGTGGCCGGCGCCAAGTACCGCGGCGAGTTCGAGGAGCGCCTGAAGTCGGTCCTCAAGGAGATCTCGGACTCCCAGGGCGAGGTCATCACCTTCATCGACGAGCTGCACACCGTGGTGGGCGCCGGCGCGGCCGAGGGCGCGCTGGACGCCGGCAACATGATCAAGCCGCTGCTGGCGCGCGGCGAGCTGCGCCTCATCGGCGCCACCACCCTCGACGAGTACCGCAAGTACGTGGAGAAGGACGCCGCGCTGGAGCGCCGCTTCGCCCAGGTCTTCGTCGGCGAGCCCTCGGTCGAGGACACCGTGGCCATCCTGCGCGGCTTGAAGGAGCGCTACGAGGTGCACCACGGCGTGCGGATCCAGGACGCCGCGCTGGTGGCCGCGGCCACGCTGAGTGCGCGCTACGTGGCCAACCGCTTCCTGCCCGACAAGGCCATCGACCTGATGGACGAGGCCGCCTCGCGCCTGCGCATCGAGATCGACTCCGTGCCCACCGAGCTCGACGTGGTGATCCGGCGCATCCGCCAGCTGGAGATCGAGCGGGTGGCCCTGGAGAACGAGACCGACGCCGCGTCGCGCGAGCGCCGGGCGCGCCTGGATGAGGAGCTGGCCGAGCAGCGCGAGAGGAGCGACGCCCTGGCCGCGCGCTGGCAGGCCGAGAAGCAGGCCATCGAGCGGATCCGCTCCGCCAAGGGCGAGTTCGAGGACAAGCGCGGCGAGGCCGAGCGCCTCGAGCGCCAGGGCGATCTGGCCGGCGCGGCCGCGCTGCGCTACGGGTCCCTGCCCGAGCTAGAGAAGACCATCGAGCGCGCTACCGGGGAGCTGGCGGCCCTCCAGCGCGACGGCGCCTTCCTCAAGGAGGAGGTCGACGCCGAGGACATCGCCGAGGTCGTGAGCCGCTGGACCGGCGTGCCGGTGACCAAGCTGCTCGAGGGCGAGGTCGACAAGCTCGTGCGCATGGAGGAGCTGCTGCACAGCCGCGTGGTGGGCCAGGACGAGGCCGTGGCCGCGGTGGCCAGCGCGATCCGGCGCTCGCGCGCCGGGCTGTCGGACCCCCACCGGCCCATCGGCTCCTTCCTCTTCCTCGGCCCCACCGGGGTGGGCAAGACCGAGCTGGCCCGAGCGCTGGCCGAGTTCCTCTTCGACGACGAGCACGCCATGGTGCGCGTCGACATGAGCGAGTACATGGAGAAGTTCTCGGTGAGCCGCCTGGTCGGCGCGCCGCCGGGCTACGTCGGCTACGAGGAGGGCGGCCAGCTGACCGAGGCGGTGCGGCGCCGCCCCTACGCCGTCGTGCTGCTCGACGAGATCGAGAAGGCCCACCCCGACGTCTTCCACCTGCTCCTCCAGGTGCTCGACGACGGGCGCCTCACCGACGGCCAGGGCCGCACCGTGGACTTCACCAACGTGGTGCTGATCATGACGAGCAACCTGGCCGGCGAGCCGGCCGACTACTTCCGCCCGGAGTTCATCAACCGGGTCGACGACATCATCCGCTTCCGCTCGCTCGACGAGGCCGACCTGGCGATCATCGTCGAGATCCAGCTCGGCCGCCTGCGCCAGCGACTGGCCGAGCGCCGCCTGGTGCTCGACGTCACCGCGGCGGCGGCGTCCGCGCTGGCCCACGAGGGGTTCGACCCGGCCTTCGGCGCGCGACCGCTCAAGCGCGTCATCCAAAAGCGCGTCGAGGACCCGCTGGCCCTGGCCGTCCTCCAGGGCGTGTACCACGAGGGCGACACGATCACCGTGGACGCCGTCGACGGCGCGCTGACCTTCCAGTAGCGCGCGGCCGGTCGCTAGGGTCGAGGCGGTGACCGCCCGTCGCGCACCCGCAGGGTTGGCCTGATGGTCCACCCGGACAGCGAGATCATCCGCGCGGTGTGGACCGTGTGGCTCGTGACCTGGGTCGTGCTGGCCTTCCGCAACAAGCGCACCGTGGCGCGGCGCGGGTCGGTCCGCGTGTTCGTGCTGATCGCCTTCGTGGCCCTCATCGCCGCGTCGGGCTCGTCGCGCTCGCGCGTCGGCTGGCACCACCAGTACTGGTTCGTCACCTCCACGCTGAGCGTGCTGGCGACCTCGCTGGTCGTGCTCGGCGCGGCCTTCGCCATCTGGGCGCGGCTCACCATCGGGACGAACTGGAGCGGGACCATCACGCTCAAGGAGAACCACGAGCTGGTCGTTCGGGGCCCCTACCGCCTCGTGCGCCACCCGATCTACACCGGGCTGATCGCCATGGGCCTCGGGTCGATCATCATCTACGCCCAGCCCATCTACTTCCTCGAGTTCGCCTTCGGCACGGTGATGCTGGTGATGAGGATCCCGGTCGAGGAGCGGCTCATGACCGAGACCTTCCCCGACCAGTACCCGCAGTACCGCCAGCGGGTCAAGGCTCTGCTGCCGTTCATCTGGTAGTCGACGCGCCGACTCGCCGCGCCGCCGGGCCGGGTCGGTTGACCGGACGGCGGCTAGCGAAAGCCCACGACCGGGTGGGCGCGATAGTGACGCTCGAGGGTCCCGATCTCCTCGTCGCCGAGGCGCAGATCCACCCCCGCCGCGGCGTCGGTGAGGTGGTGGGGCTTGGTCGCCCCCACGATCGGGCTCGCCACCTGGGGACGCGAGAGCAGCCACGCCAGCGCCACCTGGGCCGGGGCGACGCCGCGCCGCTCGGCGACGGTGAGCACGTCCTCGACGACGGTCCGGTCGTCATCGACGTAGAGGCCGCGGCCGAACTCATCCGTCTCCGAACGCGCGGTCTGCTCGTCCCACGGCCGCGCCAGGCGCCCGCGCGCCAGGGGGCTCCACGGGATCACCCCGATCCCCTGGTCGGTGCAGAGCGGGAGCATCTCGCGCTCCTCCTCGCGGTAGAGGAGGTTGTAGTGGTCCTGCATGCTGACGAAGCGAGTCCACCCGTGCTGGTCGGCGAGGTAGAGGGCCTGGGCGAACTGCCACGAGTGCATCGAGGACGCGCCGACGTAGCGCGCCTTGCCGGACTTCACCACGTCGTGGAGCGCCTCGAGGGTCTCCTCGATAGGGGTGTGGTAGTCCCAACGGTGGATCTGGTACAGGTCGACGTAGTCGGTGCCCAGGCGCGCCAGGCTGTGGTCGATCTCGCTCAGAATCGCCTTGCGCGACAGCCCCTGGCCGTTGGGGCCGGGACCCATCCGTCCGTGGACCTTGGTGGCGATGACCACCTCGTCGCGCGGCACCATCGACAGCAAGGCCCGACCGGTGATCTCCTCGCTGGAGCCGTCGGAGTAGACGTTGGCCGTGTCGAAGAAGTTGACGCCCAGGTCGAGGGCCTGGCGGAAGAACGGGGTCGCCTCGCTCGGCCCGAGGGACCAGGGATGCCCGCCGCGGCCGGGCTCCCCGTAGCTCATGCAGCCCAGGCAGATCCGCGAGACCTGCAGGCCGGTGGAACCGAGGTTGACGTAGTCCATGGGCGAAGATTACCGAGCGCGCGACGCCGACTCACCGCGCGACGCCGCGTTCGGCCGCCACCCACGGGGTCCCTTAGAGTGAGGGCCAGCAGCCGCCGGCGCTCGTCGGCCGGCGGGTGCCGGGAGAGACGGATCGATATGCCCTACCGCGACATGGACGTGGCCGCTAGCCCCCTGGAACTGATCGGTCACACCCCGATGGTGCGCCTGGGCCAGGTGGGCGGCGACCTCGACTGCGCGCTCATCGCCAAGCTCGAGACCACCAACCCCGGCGGCAGTTCCAAGGACCGGCCGGCCCTGGCCATGGTGGACGCGGCCGAGCGCGACGGCCTGCTCAAGCCCGGCTTCACGATCATCGAGCCGACCAGTGGCAACACGGGCGTCGGGCTGGCCATCGTCGCGGCCCAGCGCGGCTACCGGTGCGTCTTCGTGATGAGCGACAAGATGGCGCCCGAGAAGATCGACCTGCTGCGCGCCTACGGGGCCGAGGTGGTGGTGTGCCCGACCGCCGTGCCGCCCGAGCACCCGGACTCGTACTACTCGACGGCCGAACGCCTCACGCGCGAGACCCCGGACTCCTACCGGCCCGACCAGTACTCGAACCCCAACAACACGCGCTCGCACTACGAGGCGACCGGACCGGAGATCTGGTCCCAGACCAGAGGGCGCGTGACGCACTTCGTGGCCGGGGCGGGCACCGGGGGCACGCTTAGCGGTGTTGGGCGGTTCCTCAAGGAGCAGAACCCCGACGTCAAGATCATCGCCGCCGACCCCCAGGGCTCGGTGTTCTCGGGCGGCGCCGGGCGGCCCTACCTCACCGAGGGGGTGGGCGAGGACTTCTGGCCGGAGAACTACGACCGATCGGTGATCGACGACGTCGTGGCGGTGAGCGACGCCGACGCCTTCGCGACGGCCCGCTCGGTGACCCGACGCGAGGGGATCCTCATCGGCGGCTCCGGGGGCACGGCGGTGGCCGCGGCGCTGCGCGTCGCCCGGCCCCTGCCGGCCGACGCGGTGGTCGTCGTGCTGATCCCCGACTCCGGACGCGGATACCTGTCGAAGGTCTTCAACGACACGTGGATGAGCGACTTCGGGTTCCTGCGGCCCCACGAGACGCTCGACGCGGGCGACGTGCTCGCCGGCAAGCCGGGCCGCCAGGCCCACCACCTGGCCGACCTGGTTCTCGTGACCGAGGACACGCTGGTGCGCGACGCGATCTCGGTGATGCGCAAGAACGAGGTCTCCCAGCTGCTGGTCACGGTGACCGACGAGCTTCCGCTGGCGGCCAAGGAGGTCTCGGGCTCCCTGAGCGAGCTGGGCCTGCTCGTGGCGACCACCCACGACCCCGCGGTGCTGGACCTGCGGGCCAAGGACCTCGCGGACCCGCCGATGCCCATGATCGGCGTGGGCATGAGCGTGGCCGAGCTGTCGCGGCGCCTGGCCACGTCGGCCAGCGTGCTGGTGCTGGACGGGGGCCACCCCGTCGGGGTGCTCACGCGCAGCGACCTATTGGGATTCCTCGAGCAGAGGGGGGAGCGGTGAGGGGATTCAACACCCGGGCGGTCCACGTGGGCTCTGAGCCCGATCCGGTGACCGGGGCCGTCAACCCCCCGGTGTACCTGACGTCGACCTACGCCCAGGACGGGGTGGGCAAGCCGCGCTTCAGCGACTACGCGCGCGTCGACAACCCGACCCGGGCGGCGCTGGAGTCCTGCCTGGCCGGGCTGGAGGAGGCCCGCCACGGCGTGGCCTTCGCGTCCGGGCTAGCGGGCGAGGACGCGCTGCTGCGCACGCTGGCCCCCGGCGACCACGTCATCTTGGGCAACGACGCCTACGGCGGGACCTACCGGCTCATGACGAAGACCTTCGCGGCGTGGGGCCTATCGATCTCCTGCGTCGACCTGGCCGACCTCGCCGCGGTGCACGCGGCCTTTACGCCGACGACGCGCGTCCTGTGGGTGGAGACACCCAGTAACCCCCTGATGAACGTGGTGTCGATCGAGCAGATGTCCGCGGTGGCCCACGAGTACGGGGCCCGCCTGGTGGTGGACAACACCTTCGCGACGCCCTACCTGCAGCGACCGCTCACCCTCGGGGCCGACGTCGTCGTGCACTCCACCACCAAGTACGTCGGCGGGCACTCCGACGTCCTCGGCGGGCTGGTGGTGACCAACGACGAGGATCTCGCCGCGCAGTTGCGCTTCCACCAGTACGCCATCGGCGCGGTTCCCGGACCCTTCGACTGCTACCTGCTGTTGCGCGGGCTCAAGACGCTCGGCGTGCGCATGGACCGGCACTGCACCAACGCCCGGCTGGTGGCGGCCTTCCTGGCCGGTCACGACGCGGTGGAGCGGGTCTTCTATCCGGGCCTGGTCGACCACCCCGGACACGCGGTGGCGACGGCCCAGATGGACGACTTCGGCGGGATGATGAGCTTCACGCTCAAGGGCGGCTCCGAGGCCGCACGCCGGGTCTGTGAAACCACCTCCGTCTTCACGCTGGCCGAGTCGCTGGGCGGCGTGGAGAGCCTCATCGAGCTGCCGGCGGAGATGACCCACGTCTCGACCACCGGCTCGGCGCTCCAGATCCCCGACAACCTCGTGCGCCTCAGCGTCGGCATCGAGGACGTCGCCGACCTCATCGACGACCTCGACACGGCGCTGGTGTGATCGCCGGGCGGGGGCGACTGGCAGGATGACGCGGTGCACCCGCGGATCGTCCCCGCGCTGGCGGGCGAGAGGGTGCGCCTCGAGCCCCTGAGCCTCCAGCACGTGTCCGCGCTGGTCGAGGCGGCCACCGAGGATCGGGTCACCTACGACCTGACCACGGTCCCCGCGGACGGCGACGCCATGACGAGCTACGTCCAGGCTCTCCTCGCGCAGTGGCAACGCGGCGAGGTTGTCCCGTTCGCCCAGATCGCCGTGGCCGCGGACCGGGTCGTCGGCGCCACCCGGTACCTGAGTATTCGCGCCCACGAGGCTCGCGACGAGCCCTACGCCGTGGAGATCGGGGGCACCTGGCTGGCGGCGTCGGCCCAGCGCACCGCGATCAACACCGAGGCGAAGCTGCTGCTGCTGGGCTACGCGTTCGAGCACTGGGGCGTGTCGCGGGTCGACTTCAAGACGGACGCCCGCAACCGGCGCTCCCGGGCGGCGATCGAACGGCTCGGCGCGTCCTTCGAGGGCGTCCTTCGTCACTGGCAGCCCTCCCAGGCCGCCGGAGAGCGGGGGCGGTACCGGGACTCGGCGATGTACTCGGTGATCGACACCGAGTGGCCCACGGTGCGCGCGGGCCTCGAGGCGAGGCTCCGCTGAGCGGTCTCGCGCCGGTCGCGTCGTGGCCGTGACGGAGTGCCCGATCCGGAGGAGCCGTTCGACGGCCGACGTAGACTGAGGAGTCCGATACCGCCTCGAGGGAGACACGTGCCCGCAACCGTCGTAGTCGGTACGCAGTGGGGCGACGAGGGCAAGGGCAAACTCACCGACCTGCTGGCGCGCGACATGGACCTCGTGGTTCGCTACCAGGGCGGTCACAACGCCGGGCACCGCATCGTCGTCGACGGCGAGGCCTTCGCCCTCCAGCTCGTGCCCTCGGGCGTTCTGTACCCGCACATCACCCCGGTGATCGGCAACGGGGTCGTGGTGGATCCGGCGGTGCTGCTGGCCGAGATCGACGCCCTGGGCGCCAAGGGGGTCGACACGTCGCGCCTGGTGGTGTCGGGCAACGCGCACCTGATCATGCCGTACCACCACGAGCTGGACCGACTGACCGAGCGATTCCTCGGTAAGAACGCGCTGGGCACGACCAAGCGCGGCATCGGGCCGGCCTACGCCGACAAGTCGGCGCGGGTGGGCCTGCGGGTCCAGGACCTGCTGGACCCCAAGATCTTCAAGGCCAAGCTGGACGTCGTGCTGCACGAGAAGAACCTCGTGCTGACCAAGGTCTACAACCGGCTGGCGATGCGGGCGTCGGAGATCGCCGCGACCTACCTCGACGAGTACGCCCCGCGCCTGGCGCCGATGATCGGCGACACGGTGCACCTGCTCCACGAGGCGCTGGGGCGCGACGCGCGGATCCTGCTCGAGGGCGCCCAGGCGACCTTCCTCGACCTGGACCACGGGACCTACCCCTTCGTGACCTCCTCCAACCCGGTGGCCGGCGGCGCGGCCACCGGTTCGGGCCTCGGCCCGCGCGACCTGACCCGGATCGTGGGCGTCGCCAAGGCCTACGTGACGCGCGTGGGCGCCGGGCCGTTCCCGACCGAGCTCGACGGGGAGCTGGCCGACCTGCTGGTCGAGCGGGGCCGCGAGTTCGGCACCAACACCGGGCGGCGCCGGCGCGTCGGCTGGTTCGACGCGGTCATGGCGCGCCAGGCGGCGCGGCTCAACTCGCTCACTGAGGTGGCCCTGACCAAGCTGGACGTGCTCGACACGCTGGAGGACGTCAAGGTGTGCGTCGGCTACGAGGCCAACGGCGTCCACTACGACCACCCGCCCTACCACCAGTCGGTCCTGCACGAGGTCACGCCGCTCTTCGAGACGCTGCCCGGGTGGCGCGAGGACCTGTCGCGGGTGACCGACTACGCCCAGCTGCCCGGGGCCGCGAAGGGCTACGTGCGGTTCCTCGAGGAGACCACCGGCGTGCCGATCACGGTGGTCGGCCTGGGCCCGGGCCGCGAGCAGTTCGTCACCCCGTCGTGAGGCGCGCCGTCGTCGTGGGCGCCGGCGCGCGCGAGCACGCCCTCGCCTGGGGACTGGCGCGCGGCGGCGAGGTCGTGGTGACGCCGGGCAACGCCGGAATCGCCGCGGCCGGCTTCGCCTGCACCGACGTCCCGGCGACCGGGCTCGACGCGGACCTCTTCGTCGTCGGCCCCGAGCAGCCGCTGGTCGACGGCCTGGCCGACGCGCTGCGCGCCCAGGGCAAGGCCGTCGTCGGTCCGGGGGCCGCGGGGGCGCGCCTCGAGGGATCGAAGGCCTACCTGAAGGGGCTCCTCTCGGCGGCCGGCGTGCCGACGGCGGGCTACGGCGTGTTCACCGAGGCGGCCGAGGCGGCGGCGTACCTGCGCTCACTCGACCCGCCCTACGTGGTGAAGACCGACGGACTGGCCGCGGGCAAGGGCGTCCTGGTCAGCGCCGACCTCGCCGCGGCGCTGGCCGACGTCGAGGCCAAGCTGAGCGGCGCGGCTTTCGGTACGGCCGGCACGACGGTCGTCGTGGAGGAGGGCCTGACCGGCGAGGAGTGCTCGCTGATGGTGCTGTGCGACGGGGCGCACGCCCGCGCGCTGGTGCCGGCCCAGGACTTCAAGCGGGTAGGCGACGGGGACGCCGGCGCCAACACCGGGGGCATGGGCGCCTACGCCCCGATGGGATCCCTCGCCCGCGGCCTGGTGGGCGAGGTCATGGAGCGGATCGTGACCCCGACGCTGGCCGAGCTGCGCGTGCGCGGGGTGGACTACCGCGGCGTGCTCTACGCCGGTCTCATGCTGACGGCGAGAGGCCCGCGGCTGCTCGAGTACAACGTGCGCTTCGGCGACCCCGAGGCCGAGGCGCTGGTCCCGCTCTACGGGGACCGACTGTTCGACCTGCTGGCGGCGACCGCGGGGGGCCGTCTGGACGACGTGACCGCCGAGCCGGCCGGCTGCGCGGTGACCGTGGTGCTGGCCTCGCGCGGCTACCCGCAACGCCCCGTCACCGGCGACCCCATCAGCGGGCTGGGCGACGACGGACAGCTGGCGCGCCCCCGCGAGGGCGTCGTCCTCTTTCACGCCGGCACCGCGCGCGACGACCGGGGCCGATTCGTGACCGCCGGCGGGCGCGTGCTCGCGGTCACCGCGGCGGCCGACACGCTCGGCGAGGCCCGACGTCGCGCCTACGACGCCGTGGCGCTCGTAACCTTTGGGGGGATGGTCGTGCGCACCGACGTCGCCCGAGCCGCCGTCGAGGAGGAGGGATGATCCGCAGGTACGCGCCGGCCGACGTGGCGGCGCTGTTCAGCGACGAGCACCGCTTCGACACGATGCTGGAGGTCGAGCTGCTGGCCGTCGAGGCCCTCGTGGCGAGGGGTCAGGTGCCCGCGGCCGACGCCGTCGCGCTGCGCGCGCGACGCCCGGTGATCGACGCGGCCTTCGTCGCCGCCGTTGAGGCGCGCGAGGCGATTACCCGCCACGACACGGCCGCTTTCGTCGACGTCGTTCAGGAAGAAGTCGGCCCGCCCGAAGCGGCGTGGATCCACTACGGGCTCACCTCCTCCGACGTGGTCGACACGGCACTGTGCGCGACGCTGGCCGCGGCCATGGATCTCGTCACCGGGGCCGCCACCCAGCTGCGCGACGCGCTGACGCGCCGGGCGGTCGAGACGATCGACTGGCCGATTACCGGGCGCACCCACGGGATCTCCGCCGAGCCGACGACCTTCGGGGCGAAGTTCGCGCTCTTCGCCCTGCAGGTGGACCGGGACCTCGAGCGAGCCCGACGCGCGCGCGCGGCGATCGCCGTGGGCAAGCTCTCGGGCGCCGTCGGGACGTACTCCAACGTCGGGCCCGACGTCGAGGCCTACGTGTGCGGCCGGCTCGGCCTCACGCCGGTGCCGGCCACCCAGGTGGTCGCCCGCGACCGCCACGCCGAGGTGCTCTACGCCTGCGCGTCGCTGGGCACCTCGGTCGAGTCCTTCGCCCTCGAGGTGCGCCACCTGGCGCGCAGCGAGGTGGGCGAGGCCGAGGAGCCCTTCGCGCCGGGCCAGAAGGGCTCGTCGGCCATGCCCCACAAGCGCAACCCGGTGCTGGCCGAGCGGCTCTGCGGCCTGGCGCGGGTGCTGCGCGGCTACCTCCAGGCCGGCCTGGAGGACGTGGCGCTCTGGCACGAGCGCGACATCTCGCACTCGAGCGTCGAGCGCGTCGTGCTGCCCGACGCGTTGTGTCTCGCCGTGTACGTGCTGCGCCAGGCGACCGCGCTGGCCGACGGGCTGGTGCTGCACCCCGGCCGGGCGCTGGAGAACCTGACCACGGGCACCCGGGGACTGGTCTTCTCCCAGTCGCTCCTGCTGGCGATGGTCGAGTCGGGTCGATCCCGCGACGACGCCTATCGCGTGGTCCAGGCGTGGTCGCGCCGCGCCGTCGACGAGGGCCGCACACTGCGCGAGATCGTTGAGGGGGACGCCGACGCCGGATTGGCCCCGGAGGTGCTCGCACGGGTCTTCGACCCGGCGCGCCTGCTGGCGCACCGCGACCGCTTCCTCGCCGCGCTCACCTGGCGATCATGACGCTCGAGCTCGAGCACCTCTACTCGGGCAAGGTGCGCGACCTCTACCGGGTCGACGATGAGCGCCTGCTCATGGTCGCCTCGGACCGCCTCAGCGCCTTCGACGTCGTCATGGCCGAGCCGATCCCCCACAAGGGCCGCGTCCTCACCGCGCTGACCCACTACTGGGTCGCCGGGTTCGACGGCGCCGCGGCGACGTCGCTGGTGACGTGCGATCCGGCGGCGATCGAGGCAGTGGTGCCCGGCTTCGCGCAGCGGCGCGACTGGCACGGCCGGGCCACGCTGGTGCGACGCGCCGAGATGCTCCCCCTGGAGTGCATCGTGCGCGGGCGCCTGGCCGGCCAGGCTTACGAGGAGTACGCGGCGCACGGCACGATCCACCACACGCCGGCGCCGGCCGGCCTGGCGCTGACCGATCCCTTCGCGACGCCGCTCTTCACGCCCTCGACCAAGGCCACGACCGGCCACGACCTCAACATCTCCATTGACGAAGCGGCCGACCTGGTGGGCCGGGAGGTCGTCGAGCGGGCCGGGGCGATCTGCGTGGACCTCTTCACCCGCGCGGCCGCGGTCATGGCGTCGGTCGGGCTCGTGCTGGCCGACACGAAGTTCGAGCTCGGCTACGTGGACGGCGAGCTGGTGCTCTGCGACGAGGTGCTCACCCCGGACTCGTCGCGCATCTGGCCCGCCGACCGGGTGCGCCGCGGCGAGAGCCCGCCGAGCTTCGACAAGCAGCCCTTCCGCGACTGGCTGGCCGCGCAGCCGTGGGACCGCACCGCGCCGCCCCCGCCGGTGCCGGCCGACGTCGTCGCGGTGACCTCGGCGCGCTACGTCGAGTGCTACGAGCGCGTCACCGGGGCGTCCCTGGGCGACTGGTACGGTGCGTGACCATGGGGTACCCGATCGTGGTCGACGTGACCCTGCGCGAGGGCATCGCCGACCCGGAGGGCGCCACCATCGAGCGGGCCCTCCCGGCCCTGGGCTTCTCCGGGGTGCGCCGGATGCGCGCGGGGCGCTCCTTCCGCTTCGACGTGGAGGCCGCCGACGAGGCGTCGGCGCTCGCGGTCGCGTCGGCGCTGGCCGAGCGGCTCCTCTCCAACCCGGTGATTGAGCAGACGGCCGTCCGGCTGGGGGCGTAGCGGTGCCGCGCGTCGGGGTGGTCGTCTTTCCGGGTTCCAACTGCGAGTACGACGCCCTCAACGCGGTGGGCGAACACGGCGCCGACGCCGAGTTCGTCTGGCACTCCGCGACCGACCTCGCCGGGTTCGACGGGGTCATCCTGCCCGGGGGCTTCGCCCACGGGGACTACCTGCGCCCGGGCGCCCTGGCGCGCTTCTCTCCGGTGATGGAGGCGGTCGCGCGCTTCGCCGCCGACGGCGGGTCGGTGCTCGGCGTGTGCAACGGCTTCCAGGTCCTCACCGAGGCGGGGCTCCTGCCCGGGGCGCTGGTGAAGAACCGCGGGCTGACCTTCCTCTGCCAGCCGACGACGCTGGTGGTGTCCTCCACGAACTCGGTGCTCACGCGCGCGGCCCGCGTCGGCCAGCGGTTGTCGATCCCCATCAACCACTTCTCCGGGGCCTACGTCTGCTCGGACGAGACCCTCGCCGAGCTGGTCGCCGGTGATCGGATCGTGCTGCGCTACGTGGACAATCCCAACGGCTCGCGCGACGACATCGCGGGCGTGGCCAACGAGCGGGGCAACGTGGTGGGGCTCATGCCGCACCCCGAGCGCGCGATGTCCACCCTGCTCGGCTCGGCCGACGGGCGGGTGCTGCTCGAGGGCTTCCTCGGGGTCGGGGTCCTCGCGCGTTAGCCGCGGGTGCGGCTGATCCCGGCGCGCTTGAGTACGTCGGCGGCCACGCCGAGCTCGCGGAACGCGCCGTAGCCGATGCCGTTGCGCGCGGCGTAGGACTTGGCGACCTTGATGAAGTCCTTCTCCAGCCCGGACAGGTCGACGCGGGTCAGCAGGCGCTCGCGCTCGGCGACGAGGTCGTAGCGCTTCTGGGTGAGCTCCAGGCGACGGATCGGCGACGCGGCGGCGAGCTCCTTGTCGAGCCGCACGATGACCATCGAGATCGACTCGGGCGTGCGCTTGCGCCCGCGCTTGCCCTTGCCGGCGGCCAGCGCGTCGAGGTACTTGCTGACGGCGCGGGCCTCGTTGCGACCCTGGGCCAGCTTGGCCTTGTGGTCGGCGCTCATGGTTCGCTTAGCGGTCTTCTTCACCGGAGTCTTCTTCGCTGCCGTCGCCATTATCTCTCCCTCGATCTGTGGTAATACCCACCAATGCGTCCAGTGTAGTTGCCGGCATATGGGGCAACGCAAGCCGACCTCTAAACGACGTTCAACCTCCAAAGTCCATACGCTGAATGGGAGGAGCGCCACTCAACAGCTCGTGATGGCGACAAGGGCGCAGCCATTCGTGGCCAATCGCGGGACACATCGGTCGCTGATCTTGGCCAAATACACACGTCGTAGGCGCCGGAAAAAAAGAATTTCCCCGCGGCGGGACCCGTCCGATCACTGGAAATCGGCCGCCGCGTCGATCCGCGGCGGCCGGTGAGCGCGCGCTCGAGCGCCGCGCCGGCGCCCGAAACCCGAGGCGGGGGCCGGTAACTTGGTGTCGTGAGCGGCGAACCCCTGCATCGGGCGCTCGGGCTCACCGACGACGAGCGGGCCGCGATCCAGGTCGTCCTGGGCCGCGAGCCGAACTCCCTGGAGTTGGCCCTGTACGGCGTGATGTGGAGCGAGCACTGCTCCTACAAGTCCTCGCGGATCCACCTGCGGCGCCTGCCCACGGCCGCCCCGCAGGTGCTGGTCGGACCGGGCGAGAACGCCGGCGTGATCGACGCCGGCGACGGGATCGCCGTGGCGATCCGCATCGAGAGCCACAACCACCCCTCGGCGATCGAGCCCTACCAGGGCGCGGCGACCGGCGTGGGCGGCATCCTGCGTGACGTCTTCACCATGGGCGCGCGCCCCCTCGCCGTGATGGACCCCCTCTTCTTCGGCCCGCTGACCGACGCGCGACAGCGCTGGCTCTTCGAGGGCGTCGTGTCGGGCATCTCGGGTTACGGCAACTCGGTGGGCGTGCCGACGGTGGGCGGCGAGCTCACGTTCGACGACTGCTACGCGGGCAACCCGCTGGTCAACGTGCTCTGCGTGGGGGCGATGCCGGTCGAGCGCCTCGTGCTGGGCGCCGCCTCGGGCGTGGGCAACCTGGCCGTGCTGCTCGGCTCGTCGACCGGTCGCGACGGCATCGGCGGGGTCTCGGTGCTGGCGTCGGCGGGCTTCGCCGGCGACGGCGCGGCCGCGGGTTCGGACGACGCCAAGCGGCCCAGCGTCCAGGTGGGCGACCCCTACGAGGAGAAGCGCCTCATCGAGGCCTGCCTGGAGATGCTCGACCGCGGCCTGGTGGTGGGCATTCAGGACCTGGGGGGCGCCGGACTGGTCTGCGCGACGAGCGAGACCGCCGCGCGCGGCGGCGTCGGGATGGACGTCGACGTGACCGCCGTGCCGCGCCGCGAGGACGGCATGGCCCCCTTCGAGGTCATGACCTCCGAGAGCCAGGAGCGGATGCTGGCCATCGTCACCCCCGAGGGGTGGCCCGCGGTGGCCGAGCTCTGCGCCAAGTGGGAGGTGCGGGCCAGCGTCGTCGGCCGGGTGGTGGCGCCGGTCGAGGGGCCCGACGGGCGGCGCGTCGGGCGGCTGCGGGTCCGCGACGGGTTCGACGGGGCGGTGCTGGCCGACGTTCCGGCGGCGTCGCTGGCCGACGAGGCCCCCCTCTACGACCGGCCCCGGCGCCGCCCGGCGGACTTCGACGCGGTGGCCGCCGACGACCCGAGCGACGACGAGCCGACCGGCGACGCGGCCGGCGACCTCCTCGCTCTGCTGGTCGACCCGGCGTGGGTCCACCGCCAGTACGACTCGATGCTGTTCCTCAACACTGTGGTCGGCCCCGGTCGCGACGCCACCCTGCTGCGACTGGCCGGGCCGGGACTGCCCCCGTCGCGCCGGGGCATCGCGCTCTCGACCGACTCGAATCCGCGTTGGTGCGCGCTAGACCCGCGCCTGGGCACCGCGCTCACCGTCGCCGAGGGCGTGGCCAACCTGGCCTGCGTCGGGGCGACGGCCCAGGCGGTCGTGAACTGCCTCAACTTCGGCAACCCCGAGCACCCCGCGGTGATGTGGCAGCTCAGCGAGGCGATCGATGGGCTGGGCGAGGCCTGCCGCGCGCTGGGTCTGCCGGTCATCGGTGGCAACGTGTCGCTCTACAACGAGAGCGGGGGGGCCGACATCGATCCGACGCCGGTCCTCGGGCTGCTGGGGGTCGTCGAATCGCTGGTGGCCCCACCGCCGGGGTGGTCGTGGCGCGACGGCGACGCCGTCGTCCTGGTCGGGGCGCGTGAGGCGCCCGGCGAACGGCCCTACCCGCTGGCCGGCTCGCGCTGGGCCACGCGCCGGGGACGACGCGGGGGCCGGCTGGCGCCCCTCCGCGCCGAGCGCTTCGCGACGGTCGTGGCCTTCGTGACGGCCGAGGTCGCGCAGATCTGCGGTGGCGCCACGAGTGACGTGACCGCGGTGCACGACGTCGGGGCCGGGGGACTCGCGGTGGCCCTCGCGGAGATCTCCGCCACCACCGGGCGCGGCGCGGTGGTGGGGGATCTGGCCGGTCACGGCGAACTGTTCGCGGAGTTCCCCGGGCGCTTCGTCGTCGCCACGTCGGACCCGCGGGCGCTCGAGGCGCGGGCCTCGGCCCGCGGCGTGCCAGTGGCCGTGCTCGGCGTGGTCGGCGGCGCGCGCCTGGTCCTCGATGACCTGGTCGACCTCGACGTCGCGCAGATCGCGCGCCGCCGCTCGGAGTCCCTGCCCGACGCCCTGGCCGCGGTGGGCTAGCGCGCCGCCTTCAGCTCATCGAGGATTCCGTCGGGGACGCGCAGGTCGCCCCGGCCGGTGCCCAGGCTGACCTCCTCCTTGTAGAAGCCGTGGTAGTCCGAGCCGCCCGTCGGGATGAGTCCGGCGTCGCGGGTGAGCTTCACCAGCAGGGCGCGCACCTCGGGCGAGGTGCCGCCGTAGTAGGACTCGACGCCGGCGAAGCCGCGGTCGCGCAGCGAGGCGATCACCGGCGGCAGGCCCTCGGCCACGGCGTCGGTGGAGGCGTGCTCGAGGTAGTTGAGGTGCGGGTGCGCGACCGAGAACACCGTGCCCGAGCCCCGCGCGGCCTCGACGAACTGCTCGATGGTCATGCTCGTCTTGGGCAGGTAGGCGCGGCCGTGGTCGCCGAGCCAGTTGTCGAATAGCCGCCGCCAGTTCTCCGGGTTGTTCTCGCCCACGACCTCCGGGTGCAGGTCGAACATCGCCTGGGCGAAGTGGGGCCGCCCGATCGAGTCCTCGCCGTGGGCTCGCGCGACGAGATCGGCCCACGTGAGCCGGTCGAACCCGAACCCGCGCAGGCGCTCGAGCAGGCGGCGGTTGCGGTCGTCGCGGTCCCGGCGCAGCTCGGCCAGGCTCGCCTGGAGGGGCGACGCGGGGTCCAGCGGGAGGAAGTAGGCCAGCACGTGGACGTGGCGCGCCGCGGTCGCCCCGCCGGACTCCAGTCGCGGGAACGCCGGGTCGGCCAGCGAGATCTCGACGCCCGGCACGTGCTCGACGCCGACCTCGGCGCAGGCCGACGCCATCTCGGTGGCGCTGGCCGTCGTGTCGTGGTCGGTCAACGCGATCGCGCGCAGCCCGGTCGCCCGGGCGCGGCGCGCCAGCTCGGTCGGGGTGTCCGAACCGTCCGAGAAGTTCGAGTGCGTGTGCAGATCGATCACCCCGGCAGGCTACCGAGTGGGTGTGCGCGGGACGGTCCGGAATGGTCGGCGCCGGACCGTACACTGGGGGCGCATGAGAGAGGCCTGCGGGGTGGTGGGGATTGTGGCGCCGGGCCGCGCCGTCGCCCCCCTGTGCTACGACGCGCTCTACGCCCTCCAGCACCGCGGCCAGGAGTCGGCCGGCATGGCCACCTTCGACAACCAGCAGATCACGGTGGTGAAGGACAACGGGCTGGTGAGCCACGTCTTCACCGAGACCACGCTGTCGGCCCTGCCCGGGTCGATCGTGATCGGCCACACGCGCTACTCGACCTCGGGCTCGGCCAACTGGACGGCCGCCCAGCCGGTCTACCGGTCGGCCGGCGCCTCGGGCTTCGCCCTGGCCCACAACGGCAACATCACCAACACCGCCGAACTCGCCGAGGCGGCCGGCCTTCGGGTGACCTCGATGCTCTCGGACTCGGACCTGATGGCCGAGCTCCTCGGCCGCGAGGTGGAGGCGGGCGCGACCTTGCCCGCGGCGCTGGGCTCGGTGCTCGGCCGGGTGACCGGTGCCTTCTCGCTGGTGGTGCTCGAGGCCGGCGTCGTGCACGCGGTGCGCGACGGCTTCGGCTTGCGCCCGCTGTGCCTCGGGCGCCTGGGCACGGCGGACGTCCCCGAGGGGTGGATCGTCGCCTCCGAGTCGCCGGCGCTCGACCTGGTCGGCGCCGCCTTCGTGCGCGAGATCGCGCCGGGCGAGCTCGTGACGATCACCGCGACGGGCGTGACGTCGACCCAGCTGCTGGCGCGCGCGGTGGAGAAGGAGCGGCTCTGCATCTTCGAGTTCGTGTACTTCGCGCGCCCCGACGCCTACCTGCTCGGCCACCAGGTCCACTCGACGCGCCGGCGCATGGGTGAGCTGCTGGCCGCCCAGTCGCCGGCCGAGGCCGACCTGGTCATGGGGGTGCCGGACTCCGGCGTGCCGGCGGCCGAGGGCTTCGCCAAGCGCTCGGGGATCCCCTTCGGGTACGGGCTGGTGAAGAACCGCTACATCGGGCGCACCTTCATCTCGCCCGACCAGGACACGCGCGCGGCCAGCGTACGGCGCAAGCTCAACCCGCTGCGCGAGAACATCGCCGGCCAGCGCCTGGTGGTGGTCGACGACTCCATCGTGCGCGGCACCACGACGCGCGCCCTGGTGGCGATGTTGCGCGACGCCGGGGCGCTCGAGGTTCACCTGCGGATCTCGTCGCCGCCCTTCTCCTGGCCCTGCTACTACGGCATCGACACGCCGACGCGCGACGAGCTGCTGGCGGCCAACCACTCGGTCGAGGAGATGCGCGCCTACATCGGCAGCGACTCGCTCGAGTTCATCACCCTCGAGAACCTGCGCGCGGCCATCGGCCTGGACGGGGAGTGCTGCGACGCCTGCCTGACCGGCGACTACCCGGCGCCGGTGCCGGTGGTGCTGGGCCGCGCCGGCGAGCGCTGGTGAGCCGGCTCCTCGACGCGCCCGCCGGTGGGCTGACCTACGCGCAGGCCGGAGTCTCCATCGCGTCCGGCGAGGCGGCGGTCGAGCGGATCCGCGGCGCCGTCGCCACCACGACGCGGCCCGGCGTCGTGGGCTCCATCGGCGGTTTCGGGGGGCTCTTCGCCCTCGACACCTCTCGCTACGCCTCGCCGGTGCTGGTGGCCTCGACCGACGGCGTGGGCACCAAGCTCGAGGTGGCCCGGCGCGTCGGGCGCTTCGACACCGTCGGCGTCGACCTGGTGGCGATGCTGGTCGACGACCTGGTGTGCGTCGGCGCCGAGCCCCTCTTCGTTCTCGACTACGTCGCGGTCGGAGCCCTCGACCCGGCGCGCCTCGAGGAGGTGGTGGCCGGCGTCGTCGAGGGGTGCCGGCTCGCCGGGGTCGCCCTGCTCGGCGGCGAGACGGCCGAGCACGCCGGCGTGATGGAGCCCGACGAGATCGACCTGGCCGGCTTCGCCGTGGGCGTTGTCGAGGCGGGACGCGAGCTCGGTCCCGCGCGCGTGCGCGCGGGCGACGTGCTGCTCGGGCTCGCGTCGCCGGGCCTGCGCTCCAACGGCTACTCCCTGGCGCGCCGGGTGCTGGTCGGTGACGGCGCGTCCTTCGACGCCCCAGCCTGGCCGGGCGCGACGGTCACCCTGGCCGAGGAACTGCTGCGCCCCTCGGTCATCTACGCGCCCACCGTGCGGGCGCTGCTCGACACCTTTGACGCCGGCGTCCACGCCGCGGCGCACGTGACCGGCGGCGGCGTGGTGGGCAACGTCGCGCGGATGCTCACCGCGGACCTGGACGCCACGATCGACCTGACGAGCTTCGAGACGCCCGAGATCTTCTTCGAGATTCAGCGGCGCGGGCCGGTGGCGGCCGACGAGATGCTCCGCGTCTTCAACTGCGGCCTGGGCATGGTGCTGGCCCTAGACCCCAGCGTCGCCGAGGCGGCGCTGACGATGGCCCGCGCGTCGGTCGGCACGCAGATCGTGGGTCGGGTGCGACCCGGCTCCGGCGCGGTGATCCTGACGTGAGCGACGCGCGCGAACGGGTGCTCCTGCACCTGCTGGCCCACTCGGTGCGCCGGGGCGACTTCACGCTCAAGTCCGGGCGACCCTCCAGCTGGTTCATCGACGCCAAGCAGACGGTGCTGGCGCCGGAGGCGATGGTCGACCTGGCCACGCTGGTCCTCGAGCGCATCCCCACTGAGGCGACCGCGATCGGCGGGCTGACCATGGGCGCGGACGGCGTCGCCTTCGTCACCGCCGGCGTGGCGGCGACCCGCGGGCGCGACCTGCGGGCGTTCAGCGTGAGGAAAGAGGAGAAGGACCACGGCGGCGGCGGGCGGATCGCCGGTGTCCTGGCCCCCGGAGACCGGGTGGTCATCACCGAGGACACGGTGACCCGCGGCGCCAGTCAGCTCGAGGCCGCGCACGTGGTCACCGGGCTCGGCGCCGAGGTCGTGCTCATCCTGGCGGTGGTCGACCGCGGCGGCACGGCCGCGGCCCGCGCCGCCGAGTTCGGGTGGCGCTTCGACGCTCTCTTCACCGCGCGCGACCTGGGTTTCGACTACGAGGGCGCCTAGCCCGCGAGGACGGCCAGGACCCGCCGACGCCAGGCGTCGCGGTCGGGGCCGTTCTCCTCGGGCGAGCGGCCCAGGCGCACCACGACCGCGTCGAGGGCCGGCACGACATTGATCATCTGGCCCTCGTAGCCGCTGGCCCAGTAGGTGCCGTACTCGTCACCGGTCACCCACCACTGCCACGCGTAGAGGTCGCCGCTCTCCTCGTCGCGGCTGAGGGGCCGCTGGGCGGTGTCGGTCCAGGCCCGCGAGAGGAGGCGCTGGCCGTTCCACTCGCCGCCGCGCAGGTACAGCAGTCCGAAGCGCGCAAAGTCCAGCGCCGTGGCGTGCAGGAACGACGAGGCCACCCACACGCCAGCCTGGTCGAAGGTCGGCCGCGCGCTGGCCATGCCCAACGGCCCGAAGAGCCGGTCGCTCAGGTACCGCGCGTACCCCTCGCCGTAGCCGACCCGGTCGGCGACCAGGCGGCTCAGCAGGTTGCTCGTGCCGCTGGAGTAGTTGAAGCGGGTGTCGGGTTCGAACTGGCGGGGCGCGCGCGCGGCGTAGCCGGCGACGTCGCCCTTGCCCTCACCGAAGAGCATCTCGATGACGTCGCTCGTCTGGCCGATCTCGTAGTTCTCGATCCAGGCGAGGCCGTCGCGCATGGCCAGCAGGTCGGCGAGTCGGATCGGCCGGCGCGGGTCCTCGGGGTCGTCCCACTCGGGCACGCCGGCCTCGGCGTCGGGGTCGAGCCGCCCCTCCTCGACCAGCGTCCCGATGACGAAGTGCAGCATCGACTTGGCCATCGACCACGACAGCAGCGGCGACTGCGCGGTGACCGGCTCGGCCGGGCGGTCGAAGTAGGGCACCTCGCCGCCGTAGCGCGAGTAGCGGACGACGCCGTGCTGGACCACGACGACGGCCTGGGTGATCGCGAGTTCGGGCCGCGTGAAAGCCTCGGCGACCACCCCGCGCAGCTCGTCGCTGGCGGGACCGCGGGGCCAGTCCGAGGTCGGCCAGGGCACGCCGTCGGGCTGGGACGCGTAGCGCGGCGTCACCGTTGGTAGATCGGGCACGGCACCTCCTTCGCCTTCCGCATTGTGGCACGCCTGTCGCAGGGCCTCGGTAGCGTCGCCGCCGTGACTCCACCCGGCGCGCGCGACGAGCTCTACTGCTACTGCGCCGTGTCTCGGCGCGGCCCGCAGAGCGCCTACCTGGTCCGGCGCCTGCGCACCGGCGCGGTCGTGGCGACCATCGAGCCGCTGGGCACCGTGCGCACCGCAGCCACGGAGGCCGAGGTGCTGGCCCTCGGGCTCCAGCGCCGCCTCTGGATCAGCGGGCGGTGGCGGGCCACGGCCAGCGGGCGCCACGCGCGCGTACGGGTGCGGTCGCTGCCGAGCGAGCGCTCGGCGTCCTGAGACCTGGTGGTCGAGACCGGCGTCGATCCGGTGACCTCACGCTTTTCAGGCGCGCGCTCTACCAACTGAGCTACTCGACCAAACCTCGCCACCCCGAGGGTGTCGAGCGGACCTGACGGGATTTGAACCCGCGACCTCCGCCTTGACAGGGCGGCGTGCACTCCGAGCTGCACCACAGGTCCTCGGTGCCCGGGTGACCCCGAGACGCGAAGGCAAAGTCTATACCGGACTCCTCGGCGCTCCCCGGGGCGCGGGGCTTCGTAGGATGGTTCGTGCCGCGAGCGAGAGTCACGACTATCGAGCGACCTCGGTGAGCACCGCCGTCCTCCTCGCGGTCCTGGGCGCCGGCGCGCTGCACGCGCTCTGGAACGCGCTGCTCAAGAGCACCTCGGACCAGTTCGCGGGTTTCGCCCTCATCAATCTGGGCTCGGCGGTCCTGTGCTGGGTCCTCTGGCCCTTCGTCGGTGTGCCCCGCAGCGCGGCGTGGGGCTACCTGGGCGCCTCCGTGCTGTGTCACCTGGGCTACGAGGCGTTCCTCATGCGCTCCTACCGGCGCGGCGACTTCTCCCAGTCCTACCCGGTGGCGCGCGGCGCGGCGCCGCTGTTCGTCTCCATCGGCGGTCTGGTGGCGGCCGGCGAGCACCTCGGCGCGCGCGGCGTCGTCGGGGTGGCCGCGGTGGTGATCGGCATCGCCGGGCTCGCGCTGCACCGCGACTCGGCGGGCGTCGGGCGCGCCCACCTGGCGTGGGCCTTGGCCACCGGCGCGGCCATCGCCCTCTACAGCGTGGTCGACGGCTTGGGCGTGCGCGCCAGCCACGACACCCTGCGCTACGCCCTGACGCTCTTCGCGATCCAGTCGACCCTGTGGGTCGCGGGCGCTGTGGCCCGACGCGGCGCGACGTGGTGGCCGCAACGGCGCGTGGTCGTGGTCGGCCTGGCGGCCGGGATCCTGTCGGTGGTCGGCTACGCGGTCGTGCTCTGGGCCCAGGGCCGGGCGCCGTTGGGCGAGGTGAGCGCCCTGCGCGAGACCGGCGTGCTGTGGGCCGCGCTGATCGGAGCCGTCGTCTTCAAGGAGCGTCCCCTGCGACGCGTGGCGCTCCCCGCGGTGGCGGTGGCCGTCGGCGTCGCCCTGCTCGCCGGGGCCTAGTCCGAGGCGAGGACCATGCAGAAGGGGTGCCCGACCGGGTCGAGGTAGACCCGGAAGGTCGTGCCGGGCTGGAAGTCGGCCTTGGTCGCGCCCACGGCCAGCACGTGCGCCTCGGCGATGTCGAGGTCGCGCACGACGAAGTCGAGGTGCAGCTGCTGGGGGACGGCGCCCTCCGGCCACGTGGGGGCGACGTAGCCGGCGATCTTCTGGAAGCCCAGCGTCGGGCGCCCCTCGTTGAGCAGCTCGATCCAGGTCACCTGATCGGGTGGGAAGTCCCCCAGGGGCTCGACCGCCAGGCCGGTCAGGCGCGAGTAGAAGTCGGCCAGGGCCAGGGGATCCGGGCAGTCCAGGGCGGTCACGGAGATGGTGGGCAGGTCCATCGGCCCAACCTACCGGCGCGCCGTCACGCCGGGCGGAGATGAATTACTCGCGCCTCGCCAGAGGTTCAGCGCTCTCTTAGGTTCCCCGGGCAGTCCAGGAGCGCCAGACCGGTCCGTCCCCGCCGGGGTTAGCGTGCCCGTAGGGACCGAAAGGGAGGTCGACATGCCGCTCGTTATCTACTTCCGAGGACCCGGCGCCGGGTGGTGGCTCGGCGGCAGCCTGATGATGCTCATCTTCTGGGGCGCGGTCGTGCTGCTGATTCTCCTCGCCGTGCGCCACTTCGGCCGCACCCACGACGTGCCGTCGAACGACTCCGCGGCCGTCGAGGCACTCAAGATGCGCTTCGCGCGCGGCGAGATCGACGCCGACGAGTTCCAGCGCAGCGCCGACGTGCTCAAGCACACGACGTAGCTCGCGGTGACCTCGCCGGGCGACGCCGCCGCGCCGACGGCGGCGGGCCACTGGGACGAGGTCTACGCGACCCGCGACGCGTCCCAACTGAGCTGGTACCAGCGCGAGCCCGTGGTCTCGCTGCGCCTGATCGCGTCGCGCACCACCCCGGCGTCGGCCGTCGTCGACGTGGGCGCCGGCGAGTCGACCCTCGTGGACGCGCTCGCCGCCCGCGGCTACCGCGACCTCACGGCGGTCGACCTCTCGCGCGTCGCCCTGGACCGGGTGGCCGCTCGGGCGGGGTCGACGCCGATCACCCTCGTCGAGGCCGACGTGCTCACCTGGCGCCCGGCGCGCGAGTTCGACCTGTGGCACGACCGCGCGCTCTTTCACTTCCTGGTCGATCCGGACGATCAGCGCCGCTACGTCGAGGTCGCGGCCGGAGCGCTCGGCCCCGGGGGCGCGGTGGTGCTCGCCACGTTCGCCCTCGACGGGCCGAGCACCTGCTCGGGCCTGGCGGTGGCGCGCCACGACGCCGGCGACCTGGCGGCGATCTTCGCCCCGGCCTTCGCGCTCGAGGCGAACGAGCGCGAGGTCCACCACACGCCCGCGGGCGGTGTCCAGTCCTTTACGTGGGTGGTGCTGCGGCGCGGGCGAAGCTGAAGGTCAGCGCCACTCCGCCTAGCTCACTGGGCGCGGTCGTCATGGTGCCCCCGAGGGCGCTGGTGACGTCGGCCATGATGCTCAGCCCCAGTCCCGACCCGCCGGTGGCGCGGCTGCGCGCGTCGTCGAATCGGTGGAAGCGGGTCGGCGCGGCGCCGTAGTCGCCGTCGGGCAGGCCGGGTCCGCCGTCCTCGACGACCAGGCGGACCCGTCGGGCGTCCCCGCCGAGGGTCACGCGCACCGGGTCGGCCGCCCCGGTGTGACGCGCGACGTTCGAGAGGGCGTTGGCCAGCAGTCGCTCGAAGTAGTCCGGCCGGCCGTCCACGACGACGTCGGGGGTCACGTCGGTAGTGACCGACCGCGCCGGCTGGTCGGTCGCGAAGTCGCGAGCCGCGCCGGCCACCAGGGGGCTGAGCTCGATCGGGACGACCTCGAAGTTGGGGACCTCGTTGACCTCGGCCAGGAAGAGCAGGTCGTTGACCAGCCGGTCCATGCGCTTCACCTCGGTGGTCACGCGATCGATGGCGCGACGACGCTGCTCGTCGGAGATGTCGGCGCGACCCAGCAGCTCGACGTAGCCGCGCACGACGGTGAGCGGGGTGCGCAGCTCGTGGGAGGCGTCGCCGATGAACTGCTGGGTCACCAGGGCCAGGCGCTGCTCGGCCTCGATCGTCTGCTGGAGCGAGCTGACCATGTGCGACAGCGAGGACTGCAGCTCGCGGAAGTCCCGGCTGCCGCCGGGCGCCGGGACGACGTGGTCGAACTGGCCACGCGCGACCTCCCCGGCGTAGCCGATGAGACGGTCGACGGTCTTGAGATCGCGCTGGACGACCAGGCGCGCCACGACCCCCAGGAGGGCCGCGGCGATCGCCCCGGCCACCAGGGTGCGCACGAGCAGCTGGTGGTTCTGGTGCGCCACCACGTCGGTGCTGGCGGCGACGAGCAGGCTGTCACCCCCGCCCACGCTCATCGACCGGAATCGGAAGCCCGCCAGGCCGGGTGAGGTGCTCACGCGCTTGAGTGAGTGAACCACGTCGGCCAGCGTGGGGGTGCGGGTGAGGGGCGTGTCGCCGGCCACGATCTGGGTCACCACGCCGCGCTGGCTCACGATGTCCAGCGTGAGGTCGTAGTTGTTCTCCTGCACCACGGACAGGGCGCTCGAGAGCGCGGTGAGCGGGTGGCCCGCGCCGGCGGCGACCACCGCGTTGATCGACTGGTCGAGCGCCGCGTAGCTGGCGCGCGTGCTGGTGTCCACCGAGTACCAGCCCACCAGGGCGGCCACCGCGGTCGTCAGCCCGACGAGCAGGATGGTGAGCCGGGTGGCCAGCCTCATTCGGCGCCGTTGTCGACCATCTTGTAGCCGACGCCGCGCACCGTCACGATGGGCGAGAAGCCCTCGCGGTGGACCTTCTTGCGAAGGTAGGAGATGTAGGTGTCCAACACCGAGGTGTCCGAATCGAAGTCGATGCCCCACACGTCGCGCAGCAGCTGCTCGCGCGTGAGCAGCCGGCCCTTGCGCGACAGTAAAACCTCGAGCAGGTGGAACTCGGTGGCCGACATCTCCACGGGGTCCTCGCCCCGGGTGACCTCGTGGCGGTCGAGGTTCATGGTGAGCGGCCCGCACCGGTAGATCTGCTCCTCATCGTGGGGGCCCCCGCTGCGGCGCAGGATGGCCTCCACGCGCAGCAGCAGCTCCTCGAGCCCGAAGGGCTTGCGGACGTAGTCGTCGGCGCCGACCCGCAGGCCCCGGGTGACGTCGCGCGGGGCGTTGCGCGCCGACAGGAGCAGGACCGGCGTCTGGTCGTCGCGCTCGCGCACCGTCTCGACGAAGGAGAACCCGTCCAGCGTGGGCATGTTGATGTCGACGATGCACAGGTCGTAGGGCCGGCGCCGAAACATGGCCAGCGCCTCGTCCCCGTCGGCCGCCGCGTCCGGCTCGTGGCCGGCGATGCGCAGGGCGTCGCAGAGCAGGTCACGGACCCCCGCTTCGTCATCGACCACGAGAATGGTGGCCACCGGCACCTCCGTGAACCCGCCCAGGTTACCGAAGCGCCATCGCGGGTGTCCCGCACACCTCGCGCGCGGCGATTCGCACTCGAGTGACGGGCGCTTCACAGGTGATTCACAGTCCTCGGTGGTACCGTCGAATCGATTGGGACCGAGGATGTTGCGATGAGGCCACGGGTATCGAAGACGGTCGCCGGACTGGCCCTGGGGCTCTCGCTGGCCCTCGTGACGCCGTCGCTGGCCAGCGCCGACACCGGAATACGCCACGCCGTGCGGATCTACCACCAAGAGGTCCAGGCGATCGACCACCAGTTCTACCTCGCCGTGGCCGCGGCCAAGCAGGCCCTCGTGACGGCGCTGGCCCGCGCGACCACGCCGGGTCAGCGCAACACGGCGCGCGCCCGCTACGCGCTGGCCATCGCGGTGGCGACCACCACGCGGGACAACGCACTGGTGGCGCTAGGCCCGCCACCCAAGGTGACCGGTCCGCCGATCGTGGCGTCCGGCGCCGCGTCGACGGGCTGACGACGCGGGTCCTCGCGCGACCCCGACTCGATTTTTGCCGGTGTAGTGTGCTCACATGCTGCGCGGGGGGAACGCTTGGTGACGACCTTGACGTCCCCGACGACCGCCCCGGCCGCCACTGATCAGGGAATCTCCCTTCGCGGGGTGACCAAGCGCTTCGGGGCTCACGACGCCGTGGCCGACGTCGACCTCGACATCGCGCGCGGAGAGTTCTTCACCATGCTCGGGCCCTCGGGATCGGGCAAGACGACCCTCCTGCGCGTGATCGCCGGCTTCGAAGTGCCCGACGGGGGCTCGATCTTCCTGCGCGGCGTCGACGTCACCCGGTTGCCGCCGTACCAGCGCGGGGTGAACACCGTCTTCCAGGACTACGCGCTCTTCCCGCACTTCAACGTGGCCGACAACGTGGCCTACGGGCTGCGGGTGCGCCGGGTCCCGCGAGCCCAGCGCGCCGAGCGGGTCGAGGCCGCGCTGTCGATGGTGCGCATGAACGACTTCGCCCAGCGCAAGCCCGCCCAGCTGTCGGGCGGCCAGCGCCAGCGCGTGGCCCTGGCCCGGGCCATCGTCAACGAGCCCGAGGTCCTGCTGCTCGACGAGCCGCTCGGCGCGCTGGACCTCAAGCTGCGCCAGGAGATGCAGGTCGAGCTCAAGCGCATCCAGCGCCAGGTCGGCATCACCTTCATCTACGTCACCCACGACCAGGAGGAGGCGCTCACCATGAGCGACCGCCTGGCCGTCTTCCGCGACGGGCGCATCGAGCAGATCGGGCAACCGGCCGACGTCTACGAGCACCCGGCCACCGAGTTCGTGGCCTCCTTCGTGGGCACCTCCAACGTCATCGCCACCGCGACCGGGCGCGCGGTGCTGCGCCCCGAGAAGATCGAGCTGACCACCGGCCCGGCGCCCGTGGGACGATCCAGCGCCCCCGGCCGGATCGTCGACGTCGCCTACCTGGGCATGATCACCCGCTACACGGTGGAGTTGGCCGACGGGCGAACCATGACCGCGGTGAGCCAGAACCGCTCGCGCGGGGCCGACGCGGCGCTCACCCCCTCGAGCGCGGTCACCGTCTCCTGGGACCTCGCCGACGCCTTCCCCCTCACGACCACGTCCGACGCTGAGAGTCAGCCCGGACACTCGACAAAGGAGCAGTATGAGTAATTCACGATTCCGGCGATGGACGGGCGTCAGCGCGCTGGTGCTCGTCCTCGGCGCGACGGCGGTGCCGGCGACGCTGTCGAGCGCCTCGAACCTGACGCCGCCGACGCAGGGCATGACGCCCCAGTCGTCGGTTGGCAAGGGCGAGGGTCAGTTGAACCTGATCGCGTGGGTGGGGTACGCCCAGCCCGAGTGGGTGAAGCCGTTCACCCAGGCGACCGGCTGCAAGGTGAGCGTCAAGTACCCCAACACCTCCAGCGAGATGGTGGCCCTGATGGCCAACGGCGGCGGCCACCAGTACGACCTCGTCTCGGCGTCGGGCGACGCGGACCTGCGGCTCATCTACGGCGGCAACGTCAAGCCGGTGAACATGAAGCTGATCCCGTCGTGGAAGAACTTCTACGGCTTCCTGAAGGCGCCGGGCTTCAACACGATCAACGGCGTGCACTACGGGGTGAGCTACGAGTTCGGCCCAAACGTGCTGCTCTACTCAACGAAGACCTTCAAGACGGCGCCCACCTCGTGGTCGATTCTCTATAGCCCGGCCTACAAGGGCAAGATCACCGTGCCGGACAACCCGATCCAGATCGCCGACGCCGCGCAGTTCCTGTCCAAGGTGCGCCCGTCGCTGGGGATCACCGACCCCTACGAGCTGACCCAGGCCCAGTTCGCCGCCGCGGTGGCCCTGCTCAAGGTGCAGAAGCCGCTGATCAAGAAGTACTGGGACTCGGCCACCCAGGAGATCACGCTCTTCCAGAGCGGCGCGGTCGTGGCGGGGGCCGCCTGGCCGTACCAGACGAACGTCCTGCAGGCCAACAAGGCCCCGGTGGCCCAAACGATTCCCAATGAGGGAGCCACTGGCTGGGCCGACACGTGGCTGCTGGCCACCAACGCACCGCACCCGAACTGCGCGTACAAGTGGATGCAGTGGGTGACCACGCCCAAGGTGCAGGCTGAAGAGGCCCTCTACTTCGGCGAGACCCCGGCGAACACCCAGGCCTGCGCGGTCATGAACCAGATCCAGAAGGGGGGCTGCGCGCTGTACAACGCCAACGCGCCCGGGTCCTACTTCTCCACGATCAAGTTCTGGAAGACCCCGGTGGCGACGTGTGACAACGGCAAGACCAACTGCGTGGACTTCACCCAGTGGCAATCGGCCTGGACCCAGATCATCGGATAGCGCCCGTCGCGAAGAGCGAAGGGCGTTGGAGCCAACGAACAGGGGCGGCGCTGTGGCGCCGCCCCTGGCTTCGTGGCGTCCTCATGCTGTCGCCGCCGCTCGCCTGGTTCCTCGTCATCTACCTGGCGTCGCTCGGGGCGATGCTGGCGACGGCCTTCTTCACCACGGACTCGCTGACCGGCAACATCATCTACCAGTGGACCTGGTCGAACTTCTCCCAGATCTTCACCCAGTCGGTGTACGGGCAGATCATCCTGCGCACCCTGGTCATGGCGACCGCGGTGACGCTCACCGACGCCGTGGTGGCCCTGCCGTTCGCCTTCTTCCTGGCCAAGGTGGCCACGCGCCGGTGGCGCCAGCTCCTCCTGGCGCTGACGCTGCTGCCGTTGTGGGCCAGCTACCTGGCCAAGGTGTACGCCTGGATCAACATCCTGTCCAACAACGGCGTCCTGCCCGGCGTGGAGCACTGGCTCCACCTGCCGGCCAACCACCTGGCGTACACCAACGTGGCCATGTGGATCGTCTTCTCCTACCTGTGGCTGCCGTTCATGGTGGTGCCGATCTACGGGGCCTTCGAGCGCGTGCCGGACTCGCTGCTCGAGGCCTCGTCGGATCTGGGGGCCGGGGTGTGGTTCACCTTCCGCCGGGTGCTGTTCCCGCTGGTCCTGCCCGGGATCATCGCCGGGTCGATCTTCACCTTCTCGCTGACCCTGGGTGACTTCATCACGCCGCTGCTCATCGGGGGCTCGAGCTCCTACTTCATCGGCAACGCCGTCTACAACAGCGCGATCGTCGGCGGCAACCTGCCGTTCGCGGCGGCCCTGGCGTTCGTGTCGATCGCGATCATGGGCGTCTACCTACTCCTCGCGCGGGCCGCGGGGGCCTTCGACGCGCTATGAGGCTCTCCAACCTCTCGCGGCGGACCCTGGCGGTCTTCTCGGTCCTGGTCGTGGTCTTCCTGAGCGCGCCGCTGCTCGTCATCATCCTGTTCGCCTTCGGCAAGTCGACCATCCAGACCTTCCCCATCCGCCACTGGACGCTGTCGTGGTTCTCGGTGGCCTGGCACGACCCCGCGGTGCGCAGCGCGCTCATCCTGAGCGTGAAGGCCGGCGTGCTGGCCACGGCCGTCGCGTTGGTGCTGGGCACGCTGGTGGCCTTCGGCATCCACCGGTTCACCTTCTTCGGGCGCAACACGGTGTCGCTGCTCCTGGTCCTGCCCATCGCCCTGCCGGGCATCGTGACCGGTCTGGCCCTGCAGTCGGCGATCATCCTCTCGGGCATCCCCTTCTCGATCTACACGATCATCATCGGGCACACGACCTTCTGCATCGTGGTCGTGTACAACAACGTCATCGCACGGCTTCGGCGCACGTCGATGTCGCTCATCGAGGCCTCGGGGGACCTCGGCGCCACGCCGATCCAGACCTTCCGGCTGGTGACGGTGCCGATGCTGCGCACCGCGCTCATCGCCGGGGCGCTGCTCGCCTTCGCGCTCAGCTTCGACGAGGTGATCGTCACGACCTTCACCGCGGGGGCCCAGAACACGCTGCCCATCTGGATCTTCGGCGCCATCCGTCTCGGGCAGCAGCTGCCCGAGGTCAACGCCGTCGTGACCGGGGTGCTGATCCTCACGCTGCTGCCGATCGCCTACGCGGCGCGCGTGGCCAGCGGCGAGCGGGTTCGACGGACGGCCGACTGAGCGACGACCGGCACCCACGCCGCGGCCGGCGGCTGATCGCCGCCGGCCTGATCGCGCTGAGCTCGCTGGCCCTGCTGGGGGCGGGCCTCCTGGCCGCGGTGGGCCCCCTCGTCGACTCGCCGGCGGCGCTGGCCCAGACCATCGTCGCGGTCGCGGCCGCGCCCTCGGCGCGCGCCGCGGCGGCCGTCAAGCTGGTGGACAACCTCGAGCGCGACCTCGGCGGAGCGGCCGGACGACTGGTGGCGCAACACCACGCGCTGATGGTGCGGGCGGTCGAGTCGGCGATCGCCGACCCGACGGTGCAGCGGCTGGCCCGCCAGGACCTGACAACGGCGCTGACCGCGGCTGAGACCCACCGCGGGGCGATCATCGACCTGCGACCGCTGCTCTACCGCGTGACCGAGGTCATGCACGGCGTCGACCCGCAGGTCCCGGCTCACTCCCGGCTGCACCACGCGGTCGTGACCATCCCGCACGGGTCGGTGGTGGTGCACCACTCGCGCACGCTGCTGCTCTACGAGGCCGTCCTGGTGACGCTCGGCGCGCTGGGCGCGGCGCTGACGGCCGGCCGTTTCGTGCGCACCGAGTGGGGGCGACTGGCCACGGTCGGCGCGGTCTTCGTTGAGCCGGCGGTGGGTCTCGCCCTGGTGGGCGCCGGCCTGGCCGGGGTGGCGCGCCACCTCACCACGTCCGATGTCGCGTCGACCGCGATCGCTCGGGCGGCGCTCGACCAGCTCGGCGCTGCGTTCGCCGGAGCGGCGCGGCTCTTCGCGGGATTGGCGGCGGCGGCGATCGTCGCGTGGTCGACGGGCCGGTGGTGGGCGCGCCGGCGGGCCGCGGGTGACGGCTAGGCCGGGGTGCGCGCGACGCCCACCGTGAGGTAGGTCCAGGGCCGGGGGCCGGGCGCCGGGCGCGCCTCGCTCCAGAGGACCTCGAAGCCGCTCGCGACGACGAGGGCGAGGGGGTCGCGCGTCAGGTGGCAACCGTCGAAGAGCCGGCCCTGGAGGGGGTCGAGACGGTGCTGCCAGCGCGCGACGCGCGGCTCGGGGTCGAGCCCGTGCTCGAGGAAGTGCAGGGTGCCCCCGGGACGCACGACGCGCGCCACCTCGCCCAGCACGGCCGCCGGGTCGGCCACGGTGCACAGCGTGAAGGTCATCAGCGCGGCGTCGCAGGAGCGGTCGTCGAGCGGCACCGATTCACCACGGAGCCCCACGCGCGTCACCGGGAAATCGGCGTCGGCGACGCGCCGCGCGGCCAGTCGCCAGGCCAGCGTCGAGGGCTCCACGGCAGAGAGGGACGTGACGGCGGCGGGGTAGCGGGGCAGGTTGTGGCCGGACCCGAAGCCGATCTCCACCACCGAGCCGGTCAACGCCTCGCAGGCGCGCTCGCGCCACGGCGCGAGCGAGCGCGACGCGCCGGCCCAGTTGAGCACCCGGGGCACGACGTGGTCGGCGTAGACGCCCACCGGTCAGGCCGAGGCGCGCAAACGGGCGATCACGTCGTCGACGACCTCGCTGGTCGAGGCCTCGCCGGCCAGGTCGAACGTCCGCACGCCGTCGGCGGCCCCCTCCAGGGTGGCCGCGCGCAGGCGCGTCGCCGCGTGGCGGTAGGCGGGGTCGTCGAAGCGTAGGGCCGCCTGGTCGAGCAGCGCGGCCTCGGCCAGCAGCATGGCCATCGGGTTGGCGACGTTCTTGCCCTCCAGCGACGGGGCCGTGCCGTGGGGCGCCTCGGCCATGGCCACCACCGGGCGCAGCCGCTCGTCCAGGGCCAGCAGGACCGACTCGGCGCCGGCGATCGAGCCGAACATGGCCAGCACCAGGTCGCTCAGGCAGTCCCCGTCGCGGTTGAGCGACGGGATGACCAGGGCGTGCTCGTGGATGTCGTTCAGCAGGCCGGCGTAGGTGGCGTCGATCAGCGTGGGGCGGTAGCGAACGCCGGGGTGGCGCTCCGCGGCGGCGTCCATCTCCTCCTTGAGCATCCCCTCGTAGACGGGCGAGACGGTCCACTTGGGTCCGCCGTAGACGACGCCGTCGAGCTGGGTCGCCGCCTCGAAGGAGTACTCGGCCACGAAGCGGCAGGTCGATCGAGCGATGCGCTCGGTGCGCCAGGCGACTTCGCCGAAGGAACCGGCCGCCCCGTCGCGTCCCTCGTCGGCGCCGTAGGCGTCGCCGACGGCCATGCGCACGACGACGATGGGCTTGGTGGTGGCCACGACCGGGCTGACCCCGGGGATGCGCCGGCCCGTGCGCACGATCACCGAGCCGCCCACGCCCTCGCGCAGCAACCGGTTCGGCGAGCCCACCCCGCCGATCTCCGGCGGGGTGATGGTGGCGGCCTTGAGGCCCAGCCCCGAGGCGCGCATGGCCGCGGCGGCCTCGCGCACGACGTCGTTGTCGGTGCGGCGCCGGCTGGCCAGCGACAGGTCGAAGTGCGCGAAGTCGAGCGCCACGCCGAGCAGCTCGGGGGTCATCGCGCGCAGCGCCTCGTCGAGGAGCTCCTGGCCGGTCTGGTCGCCGTCGCAGACGACGACGGTGGGCGCCCTCATGCGCCCAGTCTCCCACGGCGCGCTCGGCGAGCGATCAGGCGGAGGGGTCCTTGGGCAGGCCGAGGACCTTCTCGGCGATGATGTTGCGCTGGACCGCCGAGGTCCCCCCGCCGATGGTGAGCGCCTGGGAGTAGAGCAGCCCGTACGACCACGCCTCGCCCTCGTGGCCGTCGACGCCGCCCGGCCCGCGCCCGCGCAGCAGGCCCGCGGTACCGGCCAGGCGGTGGGCCAGGCCCATGACCTCCTGGCCGTGGTCGTCGGCCAGGGCCTTGCGCACGCTGGCCTCGGGTCCGGGCTCGCGTCCGGCCAGCGCCGCCTCGAGCAGGCGCAACCGCAGGAGGCGCAGGATCTCGCCGTGCGACCAGCAGCGCACCAGCTGGTCGCGCTCGATCGCCTGATGGGCGACGCCGCGCTCGCGCACCAGGTCCACGAGGTCCTGGGCCGTGGCCCCGCGGCCCCAGAGCGCGCCCTCGCCCGACAGCGAGACCCGCTCGTTGCCCAGCGTCACCTTGGCCAGGCGCCACCCGTCGTTCACCGCGCCGACCAGGTAGTCGGCCGGCAGGCGCACCGCGTCGAGGAAGACCTCGTTGAACGCGTGGTCGCCGGTCATGTCCACGATGGGCCGCACGCTCACGCCCGGCGCCTTCATCGGGCAGACGAAGTAGCTGATGCCGTGCTGGGGCGGTCCCTCGGTGGACGTGCGCGCCAGCAGGATGCCCCACGTCGCGATGTGGGCGTAGCTCGTCCAGACCTTCTGGCCGCTCACCACCCACTCGTCGCCGTCGCGCGTGGCGCTGGTGGTGAGCGACGCCAGGTCGCTGCCGGCGTCGGGCTCGCTGAAGAGCTGGCACCAGAACTCCTCGCCGCTGAGCAGTCCCGGTAGCCAGCGCGCCTGCTGGTCCGGCGTGCCGGCGTAGAGGAGGGTCGGCCCGGCCCAGCCGATGCCGATGGGGTTGATCGGCCGGGCGACGCCGGCGCGACCCAGCTCCTCGTCGATCACCAGTTGGTACGCCGGTTTGGCGCCGCGGCCCCAGGGCGCCGGCCAGTGGGGGGCGACGAGGCCCGCGTCGGCCAGGGTGCGCCCGGACGGGTTCGGATGGTCGGCCAGCCACCGGCGAATCTCGATGCGCCGCGGGTCGGCGTCGTTCACCTCCGCGTCGGTGTCGAGGGCCGGCGCCGTCACGGCCGCCAGGAGCCCGCGTCCGGCGACCGCCTCGTCGGTTCTGTGCGCCACGAAGCCTCCTTGGCCGTCGCGTTCCAACGTAGCGCCGCGGGCCGACGCGCGGGCTCGCGCGGGGCGGACCTAGGGTGTCGCCGCCCAGTAGTCCGGTCGGGCGGTGGACACCCGGGCGGCGTCCTCGTCCTCGAACCCGGGGGCCATCGCCGCGGAGGTGCCCGACATCACCTGGTGGTGGCCGAGGTCGAGCAGGCGGATCCAACTCTGCTGACCCATGGTCAGGGCGATGAAGCACCCGAGTTCGACCAGCTCGTGCTCGTTGAAGTGGCGTCTCAGCCGGTCCCAGAAGGCGTCGTCGGTGTCGAGGCGCCAGGTGATCGCCTCGGCGTACGCCAGGGCCGCGCGCTGGCGCTCGTCGTAGACGTCCGACGTCTCGAAGTTCAGCAGGTCGTCCATCGCGCCTTCGGCGAGTCCGGCGTCGCGGGCGGCGACGCTGCGCTGGTTGCCGCAGTACTCGCACTTGACGGAGCGACTGACGTAGACCCGGCAGAGCTCCTTGAGCCGGTGGTCGACGACTCCGCCATTGAAGAGCGCCGCCCACGAGTCGGCGAAGGCCCAGAAGGCCTCGGGCGAGTGGGCGCGCACCGACGAGCTCTCCGGCCGGGGAGTTCCCTCGGCGGCGCAGCGGCGCAGCTCGGCCCGGGTCCTCTCGTCCATGTCGTCGGCCGCGACGTAGGAGATCCTCGGGGGCGTGCCGGGCATCGTTCCTCCTTCGACAGTGAGGCCACGCTAGCGTCCGCCGGGTGCGCCTCTCCCGGCCGACCGGCCCGGCGCGCAGACTTCTCGCCGGGCTCCCGCGGCCGTCACCGACGAGGAGCCATTCCCCGGGCGCGACGCCGGATCCAGGACTAGGTTCGGTCGGGCCGCGACGAACGCGGTGCCAAAGGGGAGTGTGAAATGTATCTCATGTCGAGGGGCGCCCAGCTGTCGGGCGCCAAGGGATTCGAATGGGCCCGATCGATGCGCGACCGCGTGACGGACACGCTGGGTCACGAGGTGCAGCTGTGGGCGCGGGCCCTGTCGCCGGGCTTCGGCACGGTGAGTTGGACCTCGTGGTGGGAGGACCTGACCAGCATGGAGAACGCCTTCGCCAAGCTGGCGGTTGACGCGAAGTACGCCGAGGCCGCCGCCGCTGGGCGCGAGCACATCACCGGGAGCGTGGACGACACGCTGACCCAGTCGATCACCGGCGTCCCGCCGGCGTCCGGCACGGCGCGGTACGTGGGCTCGATTCAGGCGGTGGTCGCGCAGGGCAACGGCGTGCGCGCGTTCGGCGCCGGCGTCGAGATCGCGGAGAAGGCCGCCGCCATCTCCGGAGCCCCGACGATGTTCGTCCAGCGCCTGACCGGCCCGTACGGGGCGGTCGGATGGTTCAGTGCCTTCGAGAACCTCGGGCACTTCGAGTCGGCGAGCGCCAAGCTGGCGGCCGACCCGGGCTTCGCGACGTTCCTCGACTCCCTGAAGGGTTGCTTCGTCGAGGGCAGCGGGCAGTCTCTCCTCTGGATGAAGATCGACTGATCGGAGCCCGGCGCGGGGCGGCTCGCGCCGGGCCTCACGCCAGTGAGGTCTCCAGGGTGATGGTCGTGCCGGTCAGCGCCTTGCTGACCGGGCAGCCCGCCTTGGCGACCTCGGCGACGCGCCGGAAGTCCTCCTCGGTGAGCCCCTCGACGCGTCCCACGACGCGCAGCGCAACCGACGAGATGCGCGAGCCCCCGGCGGGGTCCGGGTCCAGGCTCACCGTGGCGTCCACCTCGAGGTTCACCGGCGTGCCCCCGGCCTTGGCGACGCCCGCGGAGAGCGCCATCGAATAGCACGCCGAGTGGGCCGCGCCGATCAGCTCCTCGGGGCTGGTGGTGCCGTCGGCCTCCTCCGCGGTGCGCTTGGGGAACGAGACGTCGAACGCTCCGGCGCCGCTCGAGACCAGCGACACCCGTCCCGCTCCGTCCATCAGTCCGCCGTTCCAGCTGGTGTGGGCGCTCCGTTTGGCCATGGGCCCTCCTTCGTCGCAGCGAGTGTACGGGCTGTCACGCGCCGCGCGACGGGCCAATCGCCCGGCGTGACGCGGCGGTGTTGAATGGTGTCGTCACCTCGTGCCGGGAGGATCCGTGCTGCCGCTCCTGACCACCGCGCAGATGCGCGAGGCCGACGCCGCGGCGGTCGCCGCGCGCGGGGTCGACGCCCTGGTGGCCGCGGCCGGAACCGCGGTCGGCCTCGAGGCCCAGCGCATGCTCGGGCGCTGCTACGGCGCGCGGGTCGCGGTGCTCGTAGGACCCGGGCTCAACGGCGCCGACGGCCGCGTGGCGGCGCGCTGGCTGCGCTCGCGCGGCGCCACGGTCGACGTCGTCGCGGTGGCCGACCAGCCGACGATCCTCGAGGGCTACCGGCTGGTGATCGACGCGGCGTTCGGACTCGGCTGCTCGCGGCCCTACGTCGCGCCGGCGGTGACGCTCGGCACCGCGGTCCTCGCGGTCGACCTGCCCTCGGGCGTCGACGCCGACTCCGGCGAGATCATGGGGGCCCCGATGGCCGCGGACGTCACGCTCGCCCTGGGCGCGTTCAAGCTGGCTCACGTCACCGGGGAGGCGGCGGCCCTGGCGGGCGCTCTGCGCTTGGCCGGTCTGGGCATCGTCCAGCACTTCAGCGACGCCGTGATGGAGGACGCCGACCTGGCCCGCCTGGTGTCCGGCGACGCGCGGGACCACAAGTGGAGCCACGCCGTCCAGGTCTTCGCCGGCTCGCCGGAGATGCCCGGGGCCGCGGCCCTCGTTGCCCGGGGCGCCCTAGCCGGCGGCGCCTCGATGATTCGCCTGGCCACCCGCGGCGACGTGACGACGCTCAGCGATCTGCCGCCCGAAGTCGTGCGCGTCGCCGACGCGGCGCTCGACCCGCGGTGCCGGGCCGTGGCGGCCGGACCCGGGCTGGGACCGGACGCCGGTCCCTGGCTGGCCGAGCGTCTCGGGGGCGTCGAGGTGCCGGTGGTTCTCGACGCCGACGGGCTGGACCGCCGCCTGTTCGACGGGCGCCCGGGGTGGATCCTCACGCCCCACGCCGGCGAGTTCGCCCGGCTCACCGGGGCCCCGGTGCCGGCCGACCGCGTCGGCGCCGCGCGCGCCCTGGCGCGTGACAGCGGCTGCGTCGTGCTGCTGAAGGGTCCCACCACCGTGCTGGCCGACCCCGCCGGCATGCTGCGCGTGGTGCGCTCGGGCACCGCGGCGCTGGCGACGGCCGGCAGCGGCGATGTGCTGACCGGACTCATCGCCGCCACGATCGCCCGGGGGCACGGCCCGCTGGAGGCGGGTGCGCTGGCCGCCCAGCTCCACGGTCGGGCCGGGGCGCGCCTGGAGACCTACGCGCCGGCGTCGGAGGTCGCGACCAACGTCGACGCGATCCTGCACCGCCTCCAACGACTGGCCGGGGCGGAGCGCCCGCGCATCGGCGACGCGGGACTCGCGGGCTAACTGAGCGCGGCGAGGGTCGTCACGGTGGTCCCCGCGGGCAGCTCTTCGCGGCCCTCACCGCTGAGGCGCCACACCGAGGACCGTCCCTGCACCGTCCAGTTCGTGGGACCGCCCACCAGGGCGGTGTCCTCGTCCACTCCGAGCACGGTGACCGACGGGTCGGTGGGCACGAGGAAGCGGGTGAGGAAGTCCGGCATGCGCGAGGCGAAGGCGTCGAAGTGGGGGATCACCCGCAGGTGGGGCAGCAGCGCCAGGCCGTCGGTCCCACCCTCGCGGGGGTGGCGCAGCGACGGCACGCGCGAGGCCAGGACCATCGCGCCGGCGCTGCAGCCGGCCAGCGCCGCGCCGGCGCGCCACGCCGCGACGATCGCCGCCCACAGCGCGGTGCCCCGCAGCGTGTCGGCGAGGTAGCCGGGGTTCCCGCCGGAGAGGTAGATCAGGCCGGCGCCGGCCGCCTGGTCGGCGAAGGCCGGGTCCTCGGCGTCCTCGCGCGTGCGCACGTCCAGGACGACCGCCTCGACCCCGAGACGCTCGGCTTGCTGGCGTCCCAAGCGGTGCCACTTGTCCACCACGGGCGGGCCGTCGGGCACGGAGGCGGTGGCCAACTGCACGAAGCGCGGGGGCCGGCCGGCGATCAGTCCGCGGTCGATCTCGACCATCTGGGGCAGGTACTCACCGGACCCGACGAGGGCCAGCGGCCCGGCGGTGGACGACGGCCCCGGAGAGGTCATCCATACTTTCTACCGGCTGGCGCGGCGCGCCCCGCGCGAGCGCCGCGGTGCGGCGGGCGCTCTCGTCGCGGGGAGCCGAGACGACCGAGGTGGGTGTCGGCGAACCCCGAGTCGTACTTGAGCCCGTAGCCGAGGGCGCGGTCGGCGCCGACGTGGCCGAGCCAGATCAAGCCGAGGGCCACGGTGAGCGAGCTGGCCGAGCGCCAGCCGGCGAGGACCACGATCGCCGGCGCGAGATAGGAGTGGCCGACGTTGTACCACAGGGCGCCGACCGCGGTGCCGCGCCGGTAGCCCACCATCGAGAGGTCCGGCGCCAGCACCAGCGCGGGGTAGAGCCACCAGGGCTGGTGCTGAGCGGCGAAGAGCACGACGGTGGCCACGAGCAGCACCAGCCCGTCGACGCGCAGGAACCACCGGGGTCAAGCGGACACGAACACGGGACTCCTTGGCTAACAGTGTTAGCCTTACCGTAGTATGGCTAACCCCCTCAGCCCAACTCGCGAGAGGATCCGGTCGGAGGCCTACGACCTGCTCGCCCAGTGCGGCATCGCGGGGCTCTCGATGCGCGCGCTGGCCGACCGGCTCCACATCAGGGCCGCCAGCCTCTACAAGCACGTGCGCGACAAGGACGAGATCCTGGCCGACCTGCAGGCGAGGGGCCTGGCCGAGCTGGCCGCGGCCATCGGGGCCGCCGGCCCGTGGCCCCCGGCCGCCGCCCAGGCCTACCGCTCGTGGGCCCGCGCCAATCCCCACCTGTACGAGGTGTGCATGCGCCGACCGCTCCTGCGCGAGCGGCTGCCCGCGGGCCTCGAACGTGAGGTGACCGCGATGATCATCGGGCTCACGGGCCGAGACCACGAGCACGCGCGCGCGGTGTGGGGGCTGGTGCACGGCCTGGTCGACCTCGAGCTCGCCGGGCGCTTCCCCGACGACGCCGACCTCGACACGACCTGGCGCCGCGCGATCGCCATGCTCCGTGCGCCCGCCTAGCCGGCGTCCGTCGCCTCGTCGCCTCCGGCGACCTCTCGGCGCGGCCACCACGGGATGACCGGCGAGGTGCGACGCTGGTAGGCGGCGTACGCGGGGTACTTGGCCGAGGTCAGGCGCTCGGTGAATCGCGTCGAGCCGACGAAGAGAACGGTCAGGGTGGCCGCGCCCACCACCGTCCACTGGCCGAGGGACCGCGCGGCGCTGGCCCCCAGCAGGAACAAGACCCACCACTGGGCGATCTCGAAGAAGTAGTTGGGGTGCCGCGAGTAGCGAAAGAGCCCGGTCGTGCAGAAGCCCGGGTCGGGGGTGTCTCCGCGAGCCGCGACGCGGGTCTTCCAGCGCTGGAAGTCCCACTGCTGCTGGTCGGCGATGGTCTCGCCGACCAGGGCGGCGAGGAACAGTCCGGCCAGCACGCCGTCGGTCACGTCGTAGGGCGCCGACCGGTGCAGGTACGCCGTCTCGGCGGGCAGGGCCAGGAGGACGAGCTGGACGTTCTGGCCCAGGGCGACGAAGAGGAGGTTGAAGACGGCGAAGCGCCGTGGCGACATCTCCGAGCGAAGCACCGACCACCGGTAGTCCTCGACACGGTAGCCGCCCTTGCGGGCCAGGTTGTAGGTGAGCCGCGCCCCCCACGCCACGGCCAGCGCGGCCATGACGTCGAGGCGCGGGTCGGCCAGGCGCGCGTCGGCCGCGAAGACCACGACGTAGCTCGCCGGCAGGATCGACCAGAGGCGGTCCACCCACGAGGTGTCGCGGGTCAGGACCGAGAGCACCCACGTGAGGACGGCGAAGCCGCCGGCCAGGTAAAGGACGAGGTGCAGGGGCGACACCGGGCGTCAGCGTGTCTGGTGGGCGAGGAAGAACGCCCAGATGAGGGCGTGGGCGTTGACGGCGTTGGACTGGGGCCCCAGCGGGGTGGTGATCACGGCGGGCATCGTCGGGCCGCCGGGCCACTCGTGGCCCTCCGCAGTGATCGAGTAGAGCTCGACCGCGGCGCCGCCGGTGCACGCGCCGTAGGAGGTCAGGGTGTAGTCGGCGTGGGTCGTTGTGGCCGGCGTCGGCGAGCACCCGTCCTGGTTCGCCCAGTCGGCGGCGGCGGTGGGCACCGAGTAGGTCCAGTAGGGCTGGCCGTTGCCCTGGTAGGGGTTGACCGCGTCGGCCCGGCCGTGGAAGCTGATGACCGACACCGACCGGGTCGTCGGACACGGCGAGGGCCGGCGCAGCCCGGACACCGCGGCGGTCGCGGCAAAGGTGCCCGACGCGTCGCAGGCCATCTGACTGGCCATCCGCGCCCCGCCGGAGAAGCCCGCCACGTAGACCTCGTGGCGGTTGACGCAGTAGCGCGCCTCCAGGGACGTGACCAGCGAGGTCAGGAAACGGACGTCGCTGTCCGCCCCGGCCGGTACCGGGGTGCCGCCCAGGATCAGCTGGCCGGGCACGTTCCACGCGTAGCCCGATCCGTTGGCGATGAGGGCCTGGGGGTAGGCCACGATGAACCCGCGCGCGTCCGCCGTGGCGTCCATCCCGGAGAACCTCTCCTGGCCCCGCGCGGTGGCGCCGGTGCCGTGGAGGTTGAGCACGAGGGCAGTCGGCGTGGCGCGGCGGTAGCGTCGGGGCACGTGCACGACCACCGTGCGGGTGAATCCGTTGACGCCGAGCGTCATGGTGGTCGAACCCGCCGCGACCAACCGGCCGCAGCCGCTCGCGGGCGCCGCGGCGGCGACGCCGATCGGACTGCCCACCGTCACGGCGGCGAGGGTCGCGAGGCCCACGGCGGACGCCACCACCGACGCGAAAACCCGCCTTGCCCGTCCCATCGACACCCCTTCGCCTCCCCGCGAGGTTACGGGAACGGGTGCGCAGCGGGGCGGGGCGTGGAGGAGCGGGACTCTCGCCGGGCGACGGTGTCACGATGGTGGAGTGGTGCAGAGCGGCTGTTTGGTGTGCCGGGAGCAGACCGGCGCGACACCGGTGCCCGGGGGACCCCTCCAGGCCGACGAGCTCGTGGTCGTCTTCCACGTTCCGCCGGTGGCGCGCGACACGGCCTACGGGGGCTACCTGTTGGTGACGCCGCAGCGCCACGTCGCGGACTTCGCGGGGCTGGTCGCGGACGAGGCGGCGGCCGTGGGCGTGGCGATCGCTCGGTGGTCGGCGGCGCTGCGGCGCGCCGGGGCCGAGCGCGTCTACGTCGCCGCGATTGGACACGGCGTCGACCACCTCCACGTCCACCTGGTGCCCCGCTGGCCCGGCACGCCCGCGGACGTCGCCTGGCACGCGCTGGTCGAGCGGCCGGATGCACGCCGTGGTTCCTTCGACGAGATCGCCGCGTGGGTCGAGGACCTGCGGCGGACGTCGCCGTGACGGGCCCCGAGACGCACACGCCGCGCCAGCGCGTCGAGGTCGAGTGCGCGCGTCGCGGGCGGGCCGATCTCGTGGCGGCGATGGCCCGTCAGCTGAGCGGCGCCGACGTCGACGCTGAGCTCATCGTCGCTCTCGGCGGCCCGGCCGGCGCCGCGGTCCTGGCGGGCGGCGGGGGCGGCGTGACCGGTTACTGGCCCCGGGTCTGGGCGGCCCGCGGGCTCCTGCACGTATGGGACGAGGAGGCGACCGTCGCCCTCGTGGACGCGGCGCACGACCCGTCGTGGCGCGTGCGCGAGATGGTCGCCAAGGTCGTCGCGCGCCACCGGGTGGACGAGGCCCTCGAGGCGATCGACGGGTTGCGCGCCGACCCGGTGCCGCGGGTGCGCCAGGCAGCGGAGCGGGCGCTGCGGGCGCTGGCCGGCGACGCCGGCTAGCCGCTAGCGCCAGATAAGGGGGAAGACGGTGAACTGACCGGCCAGTCCCTTCAGGCTGAGCGAGCGCACCCCGTCGAAGGCGAACGCCCCGCCCAGGCTCTCCTGCACCGCCTGGGACACGAGGATCTCTCCTCCCGTGGGGGCGCCGCCGACGCGGGCCGCCACCACGACGGACCGGCCGAAGAAGTCGCCCCCCTCCGTCTTGACGTTGCCGCAGTGCACGCCGATGCGCACCGGTACCGCGACGCCGGACCAGCCGGTCCCGACGGCGCGCTGGATGGCCATCGCGCAGGCGGCCGCCGGGCCGGGGGCCGCGAAGGCCAGCATGAATCCGTCACCCTGGCTCTTGACCACCGTGCCCCCGAAAACCGCTGTCTGCTGCTTGACCACTCCGTCGTGCCAGGACAGCAGTTCGAGCCACTGCTGCTCGCCGAGTGACTCCATCAGGGCGGCCGAGCCCTGGATGTCCGTGAAGACGATGGTCACCGACCCGTCGGGCGCCGACGTGGTCATCTCCGCGGCCCCCTCGCGCAGTTGGACCAGGATCTCGTCGAGGGATGTCGTCAACTCGACCCCGAAGACCTCTTCGTTCGCCGTGGGCAGCGAGGTGTGCCACTGGACGACGCGCCAGAAGGCGCCCTCCTCGTGGAGAACGAAGGTGAACCGAGTGGCGAAGCCGGCGTTGGGGCCAGCCCCGGAGACGCGCATGGACACCCAGCCGACGGTGCCCTCCTTCCAGGCGACGGCGTGCTCGATGGTCAGGTCGAGTTGGGTGATCGCTCGAGCCTCCTGGATCTGGACGCGCAGGAGCGCCGAGATCGTGCCGTAGCCCTCCCACCACTCATCCTCGTCGAAGCCGATGAGAACTGTGCCGGGCTCTCGCGAGACGGCGTCGGCGACCGCGTTGGCGTCGCCGAGCTCGTAGTTGTGCAGTATCCGCTCGACCAGGGAGATCAGTTCCGGTGCGGGTTCCATGACCCGAAGTTACCGGTCACCAGCGCGCGCTGTCCGTGGTCGACGCGGTACGTTCCGGGGGCTAGCCCGCCGGGGGCGGGTAGCAGCTGTGCGGCTTCCAGCTCCAGACGGCCAGCACCGACGCGGGCAGCGTGACCGGGCAGATCGCGCCCTGGACGCCGCCGAGGCCGTCGTTGTAGACGGTCCACGTCGCCACGCCGGTCATCCGCGTGAAGAGGTTGTACGCGCCGTCGTCCTGGGACCCGACCTGGGCCGGGTAGGACGACGGGCTGGGATCGAGCGAGGCCGCGGCGTAGTAGGTGTTCGTCGCGGGATCGAAGGCGTAGTAGGTCTCGCCGGCGCGCAGGCCCACGTAGTCGCTGGTCGGCAGCTTGTGCAGCGCGGCGCCCGCGGCCACGAGGCTCTGACGAACCGCGGGGGTGACCACGAGGTTGCGGGTCACCGCGACGGTCGTGGTCGTGACGGGGACCGTGGTGGTGGCGGGGACCGTGGTGGTGGTCGGCGTCGACGAGCCGCAGGCGGCGAGGACGAGGCCCCCCGCCAGGGCCAGGGGCACCACGATGAGCTGTCGTCTCATGGCTCTCCTCGGGCAGCGTGACCGCAGTGTAGCCAGCGCCCCTCCGCGAGTCCGGCCCGGCGCGTTCGCGCTGGGCGGTCGGACGCGTCGTCAGAGCGCGGGGCGCTTCTTCGGCTTCGGCGCCGGGAGCGCCGTCGCGGTGACCTGGACCAGGTTCACCAGCCAATCGCGGTCGTTCAACTTGGCCGCCGAGATCCGAAGGGCCAGCTTGGCCCCGGGGTACGGCGCGTCGAGCGTCGGGCGCCCGGCGACGTCGAGGCCCGCCTCGGTTGCCTTGATGTAGAGGGTGTTGTCGCACACCAGGGCGAAGTTCTTGCCGTTGAAATACAAGCCGTACTCGCCGAACATCGGTTTCGCGGTGACGTCGAGCGGGGCCATGCGCTGCACCACCCGGTCGATGAACGCGGCGTCGCTGGACATGAGCGGAGGCTAGCGAGTCGCTCCACAAAGCGCCGCGCCGGACCCGGAGGACCCGAGCCCTCGCCGAGCTCAGCCCTTCACGTAGGAGAGCTTCTCGGCGATCATCCCGTCACGCACGCGGATGACGTCGACGCCGCGCACGTGGCCGTCCGACCACGAGTACCGCCAGAGCTGGATCACGCGGTCGCCCGCCGCGAAGGTCTCCTCGGGGTCGAACCCCGTACTGGCGTCGGCGAAGATGGGCGCCCACGCCCTACGAATCTCCTCTCGGCCCACGAAGCGGGCCCCGTCGGGCGCCGGGTCGGTGTTGTCGAAGACGCAGTCCTCGGTGACGAGGGCCAGGGCGGCGTCGAGGTCGTGCGCCGCCCAGGCCGCGCCAAACCGCGCCACCAGCGCGAGGGCCGCCCGCTCCTGCTCGCCCGTCGCGGGCGTGATGTCGCTCACACGTGACCCCCTCGCGGACCCTCGGGGACTCCGCTCTAGCGCCGATCCTACTGACCGGAGGCCCGCGACCGACTGCCGAACCCGGCCGAGACGGACTGGTTAGTTTCAACCCGTGGAGTCGACGCGCGAGCCGGACATCGAGACACCCCGCCTGAGACTTCACCACCTCTCGGTCGACGAGATGCTGGCGCTGTTCGACGACCCCGAGAGCGCGTCCGTCTTCGAAGGTCGCACCTTCGCCAATCCCCACCGCGTCCTGATTGACGACAATCGACCGCTGCCTTGGCGCGTGCCCCAAGTCCGGGCGGACCCTTCCAGCAACCGATGGTTCATTCGCCTGATCGTGGAACGGGCCACGCGAGAGGTCGTGGGGACCACGAGCTTCCACGCGCCGCCCAACGACTCCGGGATGGTCGAGATCGGGCTCGGGCTCGTCCCCGCGGGCCAGGGGCGGGGACTCGGCACTGAAGCGGTGACCGGTATGTGGCGCTGGGCGGTCAGCCAACCGGCGGTGCTCACGCTGCGCTACGCCGTGAGCCCCGCCAACGTCGCCTCGGTTCGGCTGGTCCAGCGCCTCGGCGCCGTCCGGGTCGGCGAGCAGGTCGACGACGAGGACGGGCCGGAGGACATCTACGAGATGTCCGCCGAGGAGTTCCGGCGTCGGCACGGTGGGCGCTGACGCCGCGCTCCTGGCTCGACGTCGACTCCCCGGCGGTCGGGGCGGGCGAGGACCGCCGTTTCAGGCGTTGACGAGGTCGAAGTAGATGAGGAAGACCGGCGTGTCGTCGGTGACCGCGAGGCCCTCGCCGGCCCAGAATCGCGCATGGCCCTCGCGCCACTCCTCGATGGAGGTGTCGCCCTCGCCCTCGGCCTGCGCGAAGGACCAGGGAACCGCGCCGAACGTGGTGAGGGTGGTGGCGGTCACCGCGACGACGCCCACCTTCACCAGGTCGTCGTCGACGAGCGCCAGTCGCTCGCCGACGAACTCGTACTCGTTGTCGTCGTACTCCTCGGTGGTCCCCGCGGTCGCCCGCTTGCGTCCCGCGAGCACCAGGTCGTTCAGGCGCCGGCGCATTGCGCCGGGTGTGCCGAGCTCCAGGGTGCGAAGGCCGTCGACCACGGGGAAGGGCACGGCGCGATTCTGCCAGGCGGAGGTGGGGCGTGCGTCGCGCCGGTCAGGGCGCCCCGGACACGTCCCACAGGTGGTGGAACGGGTCGTGCAGCCCGTAGAGGGCGAGGGTCGCCACGGTGAAGCGGCTGCCGTTGGAGCGGGTGCCGGGCCGCAGCCACTGGGCGTCGGTGACCGAATCGAAGCGGTCCGCGTAGACCGTGGCGGCCGCCACCAGCTCGGCGGCGACCGTCGCCGGGTCCTGCAGGTCGTAGCGGTCGGCCACCGCCGTGTCGTCCTGGTCCCAGTTCGCGAAGAGCGGGTCGTCCTCGGTCAGCATCGCGGCGAGACGGCGATCCATGACCCGATAGACATCCCGGACGTGGCACGCGTACTCCAAGTCCGACCACCGGTTCTCTCGGGGGCGCACCCGCACGTCGGCGCGCTCGAGGATCGGCCCCCACGCGGCGGCGTTCTCGCGGACGGCTCGGCCGGTGACCTCGGACGGGAAGCGCCGGGCGTCGAAGCCGCACTCGGCGCAGGGACGATTCACGACCCAGGTCCAGTCCTTGGTGTCCGGGGTGAGGGGCACGGGTCAAACCTAACGGGACGCCGGCCTCGCGCCTCAGCGGCGGGGCGACCCCGCGAGCGACCGCTCGAGACCGTTGAGGATCAGGTCGAGTCCGAACGTGAACTCCTGCCCGTAGTCGTAGCCGGGCTGCAGGACGTGCTCGATCGTGAGCTCGATGAGGTGCGGGTACTGGTCGGTGCTCATGCGGCTCATGATCTCGCCCGCCAGCTCACGGGTCTCCGCGGCGGCGTCGAACGGCAGGTTGATCTCGAGATGGGCGAATCCGTAGATGTAGCTGTCGAGCACGGAGTACACGTGGGCAGTCATCGGGGTGGAGAACCCGGCGTGGCGCAGGCAGCCGATGACGGCGTCGTGATGCCGGAGGGCCGCCGGACCGGGCACGGTGCGCGACTCCATGTGGCTGACCGCCCAGGGGTGTCGCGTGAGGGCGGCCCGGGCCGAGTTGGCCCGCTGGCGCATCGCGGTCGTCCAGTCGACGTCGAGGGGGGCAGCTTGATCTCGGTGAAGACGAGGTCGACCATGCCGTCGAGGATGTCGTCCTTGTTGGCCCAGTAGTGATAGAGCGACATCGCCTCGACGCCGAGTTCGCGGGCGAGTCGGCGCATCGTCACCGACGCGATCCCCTCGGCGTCGGCGAGGGCGACGGCGAACTCCAGCGCCCGGGGCGGCTGAGCGAGACCCGCGGCCTTCCCTGCACTGTCGGCTCGTGCGCCACGCCGACCTCGAACACCTGACGCAACTCATGGAGTCGGGCCAGGTGGCACCGGCCGTCGATGAGGTCCTTCCCCTCGAGCGCGCGCGCGAGGCGATGGAGCGTCTGGAGTCCGGGCGGGTTAAGGGCGAAGTCGTCATCTCGGTGACCGGGGGCTGAATCCTACGTGTTGCACACCGGCCTCGGCTCCGGCGACGGCGAATGGTTTCTTAGGTACCGTGGACCTCGATGGAGGTCCGTCAGTACATCGATGAGCTGGCCGCCGCTGGCGACCGCCTGGCCGCGGCCGCGGCCGACGCCGGTCCCGGCGCGGCGGTGCCGACCTGCCCCGGTTGGACCGTGCGCGACCTCGTGCACCACGTCGGCGGAGTCCACCGGTGGGCGACCTCCTTCGTCGTGGGCGCCCGGAGCGCCCCGACGACCGGGGAGGAGACCGCGGCCTACTTCGAGAGCGTCGGTGACGATGATCTGAACGCGTGGTTCCGGGCCGGCCTCGAGTCCCTCGTCCACGCGCTGGCTCGGGCCGATTCGGCCCTGGAGTGCTGGACCTTCCTGCCGGCGCCGTCACCGCTGGCGTTTTGGGCGCGGCGTCAGGCGCACGAGACGGCCGTGCACTGTGCGGACGCGGAAGCGTCGGCGCGGCGATCGTCGTCGTTCCCCCGCGAATTTGCGGCCGACGGCGTCGATGAACTGCTCCGTGGCTTCCTCGCGCGACCGCGGGGCCGCCTGGTCTCCGATCCCGCAGTGACGCTCGCCATCAGGGCGACCGACGACCCGACGGCGTGGACCATGCGCGTCGAGCCGGACCGGTGCGTTGTCTCACCGGGCGTGGCGTCGGCCGATTGCGTGATCGCCGCTCCGGTGAGCGACCTCTACCTGCTCCTGTGGAATCGACGCGAGCTGAACGAGCCCGTCACCGTCGAGGGCGACCATCGCGTCCCGGAGCTCTGGCGAGAGCGGGCCATCATCCAGTGGACGTGAGCCGGGGCCACTCGCCCCGGACGGCGGCGTCGGTGACGGCTAAGCGCGGACCAGCTCGACGACCGGGATGACCCGCTGCGTCTTGCCCTGGTACTCGGCGAAGCCGGGGTACCGTTCGGCCTGCACGGCGTAGATCCGGTCGCGCTCGGCGCCGGTGATCGGCCGCGCCGTTGCCTCGAAGGTCTCGGCGCCCAGCTCGACGGTGACGCGAGGGTGGGCGACCAGGTTGTGGTACCAGTCGGGGTGGGAGTGGGCGCCGGCCTTGGAGGCGAAGACGAAGACCCGGTCGCCCTCCGGGAGGTACATCATCGGATTGACCCGTTCGGCGCCGGTCTTGGCCCCGGTGGTGTGCAGGAGCAGGACGGGGGCCCCCGCGAAGCTCCCGCCGACCCGGCCCGCGTTGGCGCGGAAGTCCGCGATGATCTTCGCGTTCCAGTCCTGGGTGCGGCGTCGCCGCTCTTCCTTCGATGGCGCGTGATCGCTCATGTCAACTCCCTGGTCCACCGGCGCTCCGATTCCACGCTAACGACCGAGGTGAGCCCGGGCTACGCCGCGGCCGGCGCCCGAGGACTCAGCCCGCCGGCGTCGTGGTGGTGGCCGCGACCACGACGGGCGTTACGACCACCGGCGCGCCGGCGGGGTAGATCTCGACCCAGGTGCGGCCCGGTTGCAGCGCAACGACCCGCCCCGCGCCATCGCGGAACGTCGTCGGCGCTCCGATCGCGCCAGCCGTCCAGGTACCGAGGATCATCTGGCCGTTGCGGAAGACGTACGCCCGGCCGGAGTGCCCGATGATGTGCGACTGGGCCTCCAGGCCGCCCCCGTTGTTCTCCACCCAGGGGCCGTAGGTGATGGCGACCTCTTGGACGACCACGTTCTGGGCTTGATTCTGCACACCGTCGCTGAGGACGTCGGGTTGGACGCGGGGCGCGGTGCGGTAGCCCACGTTGTAGAAGCGCAGCCACGTCCCGGTCGCCGCGCTCCATCGCCAGTAGATGTCCGAGGTGCCCGACCAGTCCAGGTGGACCTGGGTGACCGCCTGGCCGCGCGGCGCGATCGACGAGTACGTGAAGATCGGCGCGGGCGGCGAGGCCAGCCGCCTCTCCAGCGCCCACACCGCGCGGGTTCGCGTGTAGGTGTCGTAGGGCGCGTAACGGCCCGGGGGGTTCGCCTCGAGCGCCGGGTTCGCCCCGAGGTCGAGGTTGACCAGCGGCGAGGCGTCGATTAGCGCGAGCACCGGCTGGATCCCGCCGACGTGGACGAGGATCGGGTGGCCCAGCTGCGAGAGCATCTGGATGTCGGTCCATCGCGCCGAGCGGATCGGCCCGACCAGGGCGGGGGCGTCGCGGCACTGGAACACCGCGGCGTAGCGGGTGATGGAGCCTTCGACCTGCTCCTCGAACACCACGTCGGCGTAGTCCAGTCCGCTCTGGGGTCGGGCCTCGGCCGGCGCGGGACCCAGCGAGTAGTTGTCCACCTTCATCGCCAGGGCGGGCCGGCGCGGCACCACGTTGCCGGGTGCGGGCGCCCCGGTCAGGGGGCACAGGGCCGTGGCCACCGTGGTCGTCGTGGTGGGCGCCGTGGTGGTCGTCGGCGCCCGCGAGGAACCGCAGGCCGCGAGGAGCACACCGCTCAGTGCCGTCACCCCGAGCACCGTCAGCAACCGACGTCGTGGCTCCCCTCTCGGGATCGAGCGAGTCCCGCGAGAGTCGACGGCGGCGTCGCTCTGAGGGGCCATCGCGCGTCGCGCCACGTCGACATCTTGCCACCGAAGCGTCGCCGCTCTGAAACGGCTCATCGTTCTGCGGGCGTCGGGGAGGTCGGTGACGGGTGCGGGTGGAGTGATGATGGCCAGAGCGGGCGATAGCGTTTGGCCGTGCCACCCCGCTCCGCGGAACGACGCCAGGGGAGTGCGGCCTCTCGGTGTCGGCACGATCGGGCGAGATCTGCGCACAGGCGCGTCGACGCCGGACATCGTGCGCGTCGTGGACCTGCGGCGATGGTGGTGGCGCTCGCGATGTTGGTTGCGGGGAGCGGTTCGAGTGTGCTCGCCGGTGCCGCGAGCCCGTCATCGGGCGGGCCCTGGATCGACGAGCCGGTCTCCTTCTCGGCGGGCGGCCTCACGGTCTACGGAACGTTCCGGCACCCGACCGCGACGACCGGCTCGGTTCCCGCGGTCCTGCTCATCGCGGGCAGCGGCCCAACCGACCGGAACGGGAACAATCCCCTGGTGGTCGGCCGCATCGATACCCTCCGGGAGCTGGCGAAGTGGCTCAGCCAGGACGGCGTGGCCAGCCTGCGCTACGACAAGCTCGGTAGCGGCCAGACGGGCTTGGGACCCTACAAGGGCAAGGTCGATTCCGTCGGCGTCCAGCCCTTCGAGCAGGAGTCCGCGGCGGCCCTGACCTACCTGGCTCATCGCCCGGGTGTTGACGCTCATCATCTCGGGGTGTTCGGCCACAGCGAGGGGGCGCTCTTCGCCCTGCTCCTGGCGACGGGCCACGCGGGCCGCGTTCCGCCGATCCGGGCGCTCGGGCTCCTGGAGCCGCTCGCCATTCGCTACCTCGATGTGCTCACGGTGCAGGCGGACGCGCAGCTGGCGGCCCAGGTGAAGTCGGGCGCCGTCACCCCGCAGCTGTCCGCCACCGTGAAGTCCACGCTCGCCGGTGCGATCGCGCGGCTGCGCTCCACGGGAACCGTTCGGGCCAATCTCCCCTACGGGCTGGCCAGTGAGTTGAATGGCGCCACGGCGACGTTCCTGTACCAGGCGGACCGGCTCGACCCGGGCGTCCTGGCGGCGCAGTTGCCCGCCCGCACCCCGGTCATCGTGTCGTGCAGCGACGTGGACGCCCAGGTCTCCTGCGGTGAGGTCGACCACCTCCTAGAGGGACTGGCCGCGGCGAACGCGCTCACCGACGACGTGCGACTCCGGGGCGTCGACCACGTCCTGAAGGTGGACCCCACCGGCTCGTCCGTGAACTACGCGAAGCCCCTGCCCTTCTCCTCCACGCTCCGGGCGGCGGTGCAGCGGTTCGTCGATCGCGAGCTGTGAGCTGACGGCGCCCGCCGTGCGCCGGGGCTCATCGAGGTCACGCCGCGCGGCGAGCCGATACCTCGGTCGCGGTGCGCGCGGCCGTAGAGTGATGACGGGACCGTCCAACGGGAGGTGTCGGCCGTCGGCTCCGGCGGGATCGGGTCGTCGGCGCTCGCGGCGTCGACGGTGCCGCGGGGTCCACTACGAGTGAAGCGTGGAGGTTGACGGAGATGCTCGTCAACATGCTGGGGATCGAAGGGGGCGACGAGGCCCCGGTCGGTCGCGCGCCCCGACTCGACCCCAAGTCGCGCGACACGCTGACCACGCTGGTCGGCGCCCTCTTAGCATCCTTCGCGACGTCCGGTCCCCCTCCGTCACCGACGCGCCTGATGATCGGCGTCCCCGCGGACGTGCGCGACATCGGGTCGACCGGTGGGCCGGTCGACCAGGAGTCGCACCGCGACGCCGCCTGACTTCGAGGATCGTCGGTGTCGAACCCTCAGGCCGTGGCCCCGACGCGCGCGGGATCGAGGTGGTCCACGACGTCACGCGCGCGGTAGCCGTCGCGGTTGACGAGCAGCTGCGCGATGTCGTTGATGCAGTCGCCACTGGTGACGATGGGAGGCTCGAGGCGCCCGTCCGAACGAACCTGGCCGAGACCGCAAGTCGCCATCAGGCCGTTGCAGAGACACGCTGACCCGACGGTGTCCTCGATCACGCCGCCCTTCCTCAGGTGCGCCGAGACGGGCTCGGCGGCGCACCGATAGCCCACCGAACCGTCGGACTTGACGTACGCCTCGCGCAGGTACCCCAGGTCGCACTTGCGCTCGCGTTCCTCGTACACGCGGGCCTCGGCGATCGTGCCGCTCACCTCGGCGATCTTGAACGGATAGCCGGTCGACGAGGCCCGCAGCGAAGTCTTGACCGACACCGAGCCCGTCTTCACCTGGGAGATCACTCGCCGGCGGAGGTCGGGGTCCATGCCGGACTCGTCGCAGAAGGCGAAGAGCGTGCCGACCTGGACCCCCGCCGCCCCGACCGCCAGAGCTTGACGCACGTGCTCGGCCGAGGTGATCCCCCCGGCGATCCAGAAGGGCTTGGCCAGCTGGGCCAGGACGTTGAAGTCCACCTCGTCGCGCTCGCCGTACACGGGGTTGCCGTGGCCGTCCACCTCGAAGTGGCCCCGGGGCGGTGCGTTGTGGCCCCCCGCGGTGGGCCGCTCGACGACGAATCCGTCGACGGGGCCGTTGCTGCGCTTGGCCAGGGCGGTGGCGAGCACGTGCGACGAGACGATGCCCAGGAACCCCGGTCGCGTGAGCGCGGTGGACCCGAGGTAGGGCGAGGGGTCGAAGTGATCGACGGCGACGTCGGCGTCGCTGGTGGCTCCGGTCACGCTGAGGGGCAGGTTCACCGCCTGGCCGGCCGCGAGGTCGCCGAGCACGCCGGGAATGTGCGTGGGCACGCCAGCGCCCATGAGGACGTAGTCGACGCCGGCCAGAATCGCGCCGCACAGCGTGGCGGCGGTCGGCAGCTGGACCTTGGTCAGCAGGTTGATCCCGATGAGCCCGCCGTGTCCGGCCTTGGCCAGGGCCACCTCGACGAAGGAGGCGAGGACGATCAGATCGATGGAGCGCCGCTGGCCGGGATTCGTGAGCATCAGGAGGTTCTTGTAGGGGGCCGACGCGCGGCGTCGCACCGCGGCGAAGCGCCGAACCGCCTCGTCCACCACCGACGGGACCGGGAAGCGGTCCAGCACCGCCCGCAGGGTGTCGTCGACGCCCTGGTCCTGGAGTCGACGAGCGAACACGTTGTCGATGGCCGTGCCCGAGACGACGCCCAGCTGGCCCGCGCTGGAGACGGCCCGGGCCAGCGACCAGTTGGAGATCCCTATCCCCATGCCACCCTGAATCAGCCAGGGGATCCTCGCCGCGGGCGGGGAGGCGGTCTCACTCATCTTCGTGACCTTCGACGCGGCGCCGAGACGACTGTCTCCGCGGGCCGATCCCCACTCTACCGGCGCGGTGCTCGGGATCCGTTTCCCGCGACGCGGCGCGAGCGGCTCCGCGCGCAGCGCGGCCAACGACCGCGCGGCGGCGACGGGGAGATCCGGGCCAGCGCCACGCCCGGGGGGTCAGCCGGGCACGGTGGTCGTGGGGAGCGTCGGGGGCGTGGCGTCGTACACCTGGATCGCCCGGCTCACCGTGTTGCCGCCCACGGCCGTGACCGTCAGCGTGACGGCGATCGGGTTGACCGACGCCGGGGCGAAGAAACTGACCCCCGCAGCGGTGAGGGCCAAGTCGTACGTGGCGCTGGTCGACTTGGCCAACATGTAATCAGTCGACGCGAGAACCACCATGCCCGTCGACGTCGTCACGCTGAGCTGGGCCACGCCCGAGCACCGGGCCCGGCTGCACGACAGTCCGAGCGGCAGGAAGCCGTTCGCGACGGTGAACGAGTTCGACGTGACCGCGATCTGCGGGCCGGACCCGGAGTTCGGGGAGCCGCTGGTTGGCTTGACCTTCGCGACGATCCTGGCGATTCCTCGGAGGAGAACGAGGGTCTGCGTGGGGGACTGCGATCCGAAGAGGAAGACCACGACGTTCTTGACGGCGACCAGGCCCGTCGAATTCTGCATGACACCCGTGTGGCCCTCGAGACAGGCGCCACTGTCAATCGCGGGACTCGAGAAGTTGGTGGAGACGGGCCGCAGCGAACTGCACATCGCTCTAAGGATCACCAACGCTCGGGTCGCGGACTGCTCCGCGAGGTACGAGAGGGTGAGATTCATCTCGCCCAGATTCGTCCGACTATGCGCGTAGCCACACTGCTGCCACTGGACCGTGATCGGCTTGCCTCCGACGCGCACCGTCTGGCCGCTGATGCTCAGCAGCTGGCGCTGGACGGTTCCTCCGTTCGTGACCATCGACAGGCCGAGGTCGGTCGCGAAGAGCGAGGCGGGCACGGTCTTGCAGGTGGGCGAGATCGTCGCCGGGACCCCGTGGGGCCGCACTGCGCCGACGAGCCCCTGGCGGGGACCAGCCGAGGCGAGAGGGGCGGGCGCCCCACGGAGGGATCGAGGAGGGGCGGCGGCCGCAGTCACTGACGCCACCGCGAACATCAGCGCGGTGGCGAGGGTGGCGGTCAAATTCGGGGACACGCGCACGGGGGGACCTACTTTCCGGCCTCCGAACTCGACCCGATGGTACGGCGGGCCCCATGCGGGTCGAGAATCTCACGTAGTGCCGAAGGTCCCAATGGCGTAATCCTCGGGCCTCGACCCAAGTGGCGAGACCGGAAGACTCTCGCGCCCGCGGTCTGACTACGCGTGCGTTCCGGAAGCGGCCCGGACGGTCCGGGTTGCACCCGTCACGGCCCGCGCCCTGGCTCGTCGCTCTCGCCACGCACCCGCCACCATGACGCCCAACAGCATCGCCCCGACCAGGGTCAGCGAGAAGCCGGGCAACGCCCGCCACGGCCCGTGCCCGTACCAGCGCCAGGCGTGCCAGTGGTAGGGCATTGCCACCGCGACCAGCGTCACCGCCGCGCAGCCCAGGCTGAGCAGCCGGTCGCTGCGCCATCGCGCCGCGCCCAGCACGGGCATCAGCACCACCCAGGACCAGTGGTGGGTCCACGACACCGGGCTCACGAGCACCTCGGTGAGCGCCAGGGCCACGAGCGCGTCCAGGCTGCGCCCGGCGTGGAAGTAGCGCCGCGCGCACCAGTAGCCGCCCGCCACGGTCACCGCCGAAGCGGCGAGCCACACGACCGTGGCCGGTGGTCCGACTCCCAGCACACGGTGGATGAGACCGAACTCGGACTGGTTGGCGGCGCCGAACGCCCCGCCCTTGTGCCCGGGGCTGAATGCCTGGCTGCGCCAAAACGTGGACGACCCCGCGGGCCAAAGCGCCCACGCCAGCGCGGTGCCGCCCAGGAAGACGGCGAGCGCGCGCAGTGCGGCCCGCCGGTCTCGGGCCAGCGCGAAGCCGGGAACGTACGCCAACGGCGTGAGCTTGAGAGCGCTGGCCACTCCGACGCGCAGACCGCGCCACCGCGACGGCCCACTCAGGACGTCGGTCGTGATCAACACCATCAGGAGGAGGTTGATCTGTCCGAAGCTGATCGAGTTGCGCACCGGCTCCAGCACGAAGCTCGAGGTGCCGGCGAGCGCTGCGGCGACGAGCCAGCGATCGCCCGCGCGCCACGTGGTCGTCGACGCCAACGCCCGTGCGCAGACCAACAACAGTGCCGTCACGCTGGCCACCCACCACAGGATCGCGACGGGCACCGTTCCCAGCACGGTCAGCGCGACGAACCAGAAGAGGGCGAAGGGCGGGTAGGTGAATGGCAGGTGCGCCCGCCCGAAGTGCGCGGTGTACGGGGAGCCTCCTGCCAGGAGGTTCTTGGCCGCGGCGCGGTAGACCCCGAGGTCGAGGGGGGCGCCGTGGCGCAGGGCCACGGCACACCAGAGCATCTCGCCCGCCCCGGCCACGGCCACCACGACGACGAGGGCGGTCCGCCACCGGCGAACGAGCGATGTGCGGGAGTTCTCCATGAGGTCCTTGGATCAAGATGCACGCTGCGCGACGCCGCGGCCCCGACTCGCCACGGAGCTGCTCCGTGACCGGCACCGCAGCGCGAACATCCTAGGAGGTGGCGTCCCCGTGCCGTAGGCCCCGGACGCCCCCAAGTCGTCCGGGCGGACGACGACTCGAAGCGCGGGGCCGGCGCCCCGTCTCGTCAGAGGGCGTCGTAGGTCGCGGCCAAGAGCGCCCGGTTGCGCGGGTCCTGCCAGCGCAGACCGAAGCGGTTCATGCAGTAGCCGAAGGCCAACCCCGCGTCGGGGTCGGCCATCCCGAGGGAACCGCCCGCTCCGTAGTGACCGAAGCTCGCCGTGCCGGGCCCGAGCGGCCGTTCGGGCATCGTCAGCTGGAAGCCGAATCCGAATCGGGACGGACGGTCGAGGATCCGGTCGTGACCGTGAGAGAGCGGCGCCGTCGCTCGCGACAGCGTCGCCGGGTCGAGCAGACAAACGCCGCCGCGACGCCCGCCGCCGGCGAGCAGCTCGTAGACCCGCGCGATCGCCCGCGCGTTTGAGTGGCCGTTGGTGGACGGGTGCACCGCCGAGCGCCACTCTGGCGTGTTCACCGCTCCAATGCCCGACGCGCCCGGCGGGTTGGCGTAGACCCAGGTCAGCTCGTCGCGGTCGAACGCTGCGGCGGGGAGGCTGGCGCCCGAGGAGAAGTAGAAGTCGGCGACCCTCGCGTGTTCGGATTGCGCCAGGCCGAAGTGGAAGTCAGCGTCGAGGGGCCGGGCGACTTCGCGGTCGAAGAACGTGGCGAAGGGCACGCCGCTGACACGGCGCACCAGTTCACCGCCCAGGAAACCGAGCGTGTTCACGTGGTACCCGATCGCCGTGCCCGGCTCCCACCACGGGGTCTCCGCCGCCAGGGCGCGGGTCATGGTCGCCCAGTCGTAGAGGGCCGTCGGCGCCAGCGGATGGCGGACGCCCGGGAGGCCCCCCTGGTGGCTCATTAGCTGCGCCACCGTGATGGCCCCCTTGCCCTCTGCGGCGAATTCGGGCCAGTGCCGGCTCACCGGGTCGTCGACATCGAGGCGTCCGCGCTCGACCAGCACGAGCAGCGAGAGGGCCACCATTGCCTTGCCCACCGAGAAGACGTCCACGAGGGTGTCGCGCTCCCAGGGCCGCCCCTGCCGGTCCGCCGCGCCGCCCCAGAGGTCGACCACCACGCGTCCCTCGACGCAGACTGCGACGCAGGCTCCGACCTCGTCGTGATCGGCGAAATTGGCGGCGAACGCGTCGCGGACGCCGCGGAACGCTTCGTCGCAGTGCCCGGAGATCGTCGTGGTCGGCACGCCGGCACTCTACGACCGCGACCCGGCGCCCGCGCTCGTCGTGTCGAGGTGCTGCTCAACCCCGTTCGAGGTTGGAGTAGGCGAAGCGGTACGTCAGGGCCGCGACGGCGCCGCCGACCAGCGGCGCGAGGATGAACAGCCACACCTGGCTCAGCGCGGTTCCCCCGACGATCAGGGCCGGGCCGAGGCTCCTCGCTGGATTGACCGACGTGCCGGTGATCGGGATCCCGATGAGGTGCACCACGGTCAAGGTCAGTCCGATCACCATCCCCGCCGTGGCGGCGTGGGCGATCTTGCTGGTCACCCCCAGGATGACGAAGACGAAGAGCGCTGTGAGGATCACTTCGGCCAGGAAGGCCCCCCCGGCGTTGACGTGGATCAACGACGCCTTGCCGAAGCCATCGGTACCCAGACCCTGCTCCGACGTGTGGTACATCGGCGACTGGCGCAGGAGCGCCCAGAGGACCAGCGCCCCGACGATGCCGCCGACGAACTGCGCCACCCAGTAGCCGACCGCCTCGGTGAGCGAGATCCGCCTGGCCACCAGCGCGCCCATCGTGACGGCCGGGTTCACGTGACAACCCGAGATCGGCCCCAGGACGTAGGCCAGGGCCATCAGGGTCAGCCCGAAGGCGAGGGCCGTCGCCGCGACCCCGGCGGCCACGCTGCCCCCGTCGAACTTGAAGCCGAACATGAGGGTTGCGACACCGACCGCGAAGAAGACGAGGACGGCGGTGCCGAGCGACTCGGCGAAGAGCTTCCTACCCATGAGGCCATTCCCCCTTCGTTGACGTAGCGTCACTCGGACAGTAGCGAATGACGGCCTCGCAGCGTCGAGGGGGCGACCCTCGAGGTAGACCGAGGTGCCCCGGTGCCCGGCGGAGAACGCGGCGGGCGAAACGGGCGCGGTCCGCTACACGAAGTCGGGGCCCTCGAGCCAGTCGGCGAAGGCCGGGCCCGCAATGGTGGTGGCGTCCGTCGCCAGAAGAGCCCCACCCCGGAGCGCGCGCCCCGCCGCCCCGGGTATCCACAGGGGGATCACGATTCGGCGGTCGTGACGCCGCCGGAGCGTCTGTCGGCCCGCGGAGACGAGGGCGAGCGGCTGCGGACCACCGATTTCGATGACGGCCTCGGTGGGGGAACGACTCGCCACCCCGACGAGAAACTCGCCGACGGTTCGCGCGGCGACCGGCTGGATCCTCATCGAGGGAAGCAGCGCGACCGGACCGGCGGACATCCGCGAGAGCAGCTGTCCGGCGAACTCGTGGAACTGCGTGGCGCGCACGATCGTCACCGGAGTCGTTCCGCTGACGGCGGCTCTCTCCTGGGACACCTTCGCGTCGTAGTAACCGACGCCGGGGACGCGATCGATTCCGACGATCGACAGGACGACGAGGCGCGAGACGCCGGTCGCCTGGGCCACCCGGTGAAGGTTCGCGATGGACTGGACGAAGAAGCTGGTCGCGGGGGCGCGCTTGGTCGAGCTGGAGTTGCTCGCGTCGATGACCACATCGACGCCGCTCATCGCCGCGGCGAGCCCGTCACCGGACTTGAGGTTTACACCGGTCGATCGCGACATCGCCACGACCTCGTGTCCGGCCGAGCGGGCGGCGGAGACGACGTAGCGCCCCACCACTCCGGTTCCACCGGCGACCGCGATCTTCATGGCATCTCCCAGCCGCGACGGCCGCGCGTCACGGCACGACCGAACGGTAGCCAGTCTGACGCCAGCCGACGGCGACGGGCGATTGGACGACACCGGGCGGCGCCGGCTTATCGGCGATACTGAGTCCGTGGTCGAGCGAAACGTGCTGGGTGGGCCGTTGGAGCCGTGTGGCACGGACCCCGTCACGGGCTTCTACCGGGACGGGTGTTGCACGACCGGACCCGAGGACCTCGGGAGCCACACCATCTGCGCCGTGGTCACCGCCGAGTTCCTCGAGCACCAGAGGGCCATCGGTAACGACCTGACCACGCCGATGCCGCAGTACCGCTTCCCGGGGCTGGTGCCCGGGGATCGTTGGTGCGTGACCGCCGGCAACTGGTTGCGTTCCCATCGTGACGGGGCGGCGGCCTACGTGGTCCTCGCCTCGACGCACGAGCGTGCCCTGGAGATCGTGCCCTTCGAAGCTCTCCGTGAGCACGCGGTGGACGTTCCGGTCGGACCGGACGATCTCCAGCCGTGATCCGGGCTGATTCTGTCGGAGGACGTGCATTGCGCAGCGGCTCCCAGAGCGGCGGCCCGGCGAAGGGCGGGGGACGCGCAGGTCGCCATGACGGCTCGGTGGAACCCCACTCGGTTGTTCTGATGCGTCTGACTCCGGCTCCGAGATCTGTCCGGGGCCACCAGCCGGAACGGTGAGAGGATCTGCGTATGGATCTTCGGATTTTCAGCGAACCGCAACAGGGAGCCACCTACGACGAGATACTCGCCCTGGCGCGAGTGGCCGAGGAGGAAGGATTCGGCGGATTCTTTCGCTCGGACCACTATCTCAAGATGGGCGCGGTGACCGGTTTGCCCGGGCCGACCGATGCGTGGATCACCCTGGCGGGGTTGGCCCGCGACACCGAGCGAATTCGCCTTGGCACGCTGCTGACCGCCGCGACATTCCGTCATCCTGGTCCACTGGCGATCGCCGTGGCCGAGGTGGACGCGATGAGCGGAGGGCGCGTGGAACTCGGCCTCGGGGCGGGCTGGTACGAGCAGGAGCACGACGCGTACGGCATTCCGTTTCCCGCCCTGGGCGAGCGCTTCGAGAGGTTGGAGGAGCAGCTGGCCATCATCACCGGACTCTGGTCAACGGAAGTCGGGGCGACCTTCAACTTCTCGGGTTCGCACTACTCGCTATCAAACTGCCCGGCGCTTCCCAAGCCGTTCCAGACGCCGCGTCCGCCCATCATCGTCGGTGGCCACGGCCAGAAGGTTACTCCGCGCATCGCCGCCACATTCGCGGATGAGTTCAACGTTCCCTTCGCTCCCCTCGACGTCTGCCGGTCCCAGTACGGCCTCGTCGATCACGCATGTGAAGCGATCGGCCGAGACCCCGCATCCGTGATCCGTTCGGCGGCGCTGGTCGTGTGCTGCGGCCGGACCGAGACGGAGGTTGCGAGACGTGCGTCCAACATCGGGCGCGAGGTTTCCGAGTTGTCGGAGCACGGTCTGGCGGGTACGCCCGCACAGGTGGTGGACAAGATCCTCCGCGTACGTGAGGCCGGGGCTTCGCGACTCTATCTCCAAATCCTGGATATGGGCGATCTGGACCACGTTCGCCTCATCGCCGCGGAGGTCTCGCCCGCGGTGGGAGCCCTCTAGCCCCTGGCGGCTGAACCCGCGGCCAGTGAGTAGAGCGGCGTCGTCGACACTGACCAGGTAGTCACGGTTCGCGTGACGGACCCGTCGGCCACGCGGCAGGAGTCCACTCGGCGAGTCGAGGCCGCCCCCCCCCCGATGTTGGGGGGGGGCGGGGGCCCCGCGGGGGGGCAGCCGCGCCGGCCCGCCCGGGC
>JBIOFE010000002.1:0-137740 GCA_044446745.1 Acidimicrobiales bacterium | reverse complement strand
GGGCTCGGAGATGTGTATAAGATACCGGCGCCGGGGTAGTGGGGCGCGGAGCGCCGACGCCTCTCACTGGGTCCGTCGGTCCTGCGCGCCGAGACGGCCGCGGTCGTCGCCGCGGCGCTGGTCGCCTTCTCGGCCGGGGAGTGGGGCTTTACCCTGGGCGTCGCCGCGATGGGTAATGATGAGGGCACCAGATGAGTGACTGCCTGTTCTGTCGGATCGTCGCGGGAGAACTGCCCTCGCGGCCGGTGGCGGACAGCGAGCGGGCCTACGCGTTCCACGATCTCGCGCCCCAGGCACCGGTGCACGTGCTGGTCGTGCCCAAGGCGCACATCACCAGCGCCGACGAAGTCGCCAGCGACCACGGCGGCATCGTCGACGACCTGGTCCTGCTGGCCCAGCGGGTGGTCGACGTGGAGGGCGTGCGCGACAGCGGCTACCGGCTCGTGCTCAACGTGGGCCCCGACGGGCGCATGACCGTGCCCCACCTGCACCTGCACGTGCTGGGCGGGCGACGCCTCGGGTGGCCCCCCGGATGACCTCCGAGACCGAGGCGGGCGACGCCCTGACCGCGACGACCTACGTCCCCAACACCCACCTGATGGGCGGGCTGCTCGGGCCGCGCGACGAGTACCTGCGGGTGGTCGAGCGTGCCTTCCCCCAATCCAAGATCCGGGTGCAGGGCAACCGCATCTCGGTGGAGGGGCCGGACGCGGCCAAGGTGCTGCGGCTTTTCGACGAGCTGGTGCTGGTGCTCGAGGGGGGCCAGGCCCTCGACCCGGCCAAGATCACCCGGACCATCGACATGGTCGAGGACGACCTGCGCCCCAGCGAGGTCCTGCGCCACGAGGTCGTGCGCGGCGCCAAGGGCAAGCCGATACGGCCCTCGACGGCCGGCCAGAAGCGCTACACCGACGCCATCGAGGCCTCGACCATCACCTTCGCCATCGGCCCCGCGGGAACCGGCAAGAGCTACCTGGCGGTGGCCGCGGCGGTCCAGGCACTGCACCGGCGACACGTGCAGCGCATCGTCCTGACCCGCCCGGCCGTCGAGGCCGGCGAGCGGCTGGGCTTCCTGCCGGGGGACCTCATGGCCAAGGTAGACCCGTACCTGCGCCCGCTCTACGACGCCCTCTACGACATGGTCGGGCCCGAGGGCGCCCAGCGGCTCATCGCCAACGGCTCGATCGAGATCGCGCCGCTGGCCTTCATGCGCGGGCGGACCCTCAACGACTCCTTCATCATCCTCGACGAGGCGCAGAACACGTCGCCCGAGCAGATGAAGATGTTCCTGACGCGCATCGGCTTCAACTCCAAGGCGGTGGTCACCGGCGACGTGACCCAGATCGACCTCGGCGGCAAGCCCAGCGGCCTGGAGCGCATCGAGCGCATCCTGTGGAACGTCGAGCAGATCACCTTCGTGCACCTGAGCCCCAAGGACGTGGTGCGCCACAAGATCGTCGCGGACATCGTGGCGGCCTACGAGCGCGAGCCCAAGTGATCGACGTCTACGCGGCCGACGAGCAGCACGACCACCCCATCGACCTCGAGCGCTGGGTCACCCTGGCGCGCGGGTCGCTGGTCGACGAGGGGGTGCGCGGGCTGGCCGAGGTCTCGCTGATCTTCGCCGACGAGCCCACGATCGCCGCGCTGAACCGCCAGTTCATGGACCGCGAGGGGCCGACCGACGTGCTGAGCTTCCCCATCGACGCCGAGCCCGAGCCCACCGGACGCGTGCCCGACGCCGGGGGCACCGGTCCGGGCGACGCCCCGCTGCCCGAGATACCCCAGCTGATCGGCGACGTGGTGATCTGTCCCGCGGTCGCCGCGCGCAACGCGCGCGAGCACGAGTGCTCGCTGGACGACGAGCTGGCCCTGCTGGTCGTCCACGGCGTGCTCCACCTGCTCGGCTGGGACCACGCCACCGACGACGACGCCGAGGCCATGGAGGCCCGCGAGCGCCAGCTCCTGGCGCGTCACGACCGGGCGGGGCCGTGATCGGCGTCGCCTGGTCCACCGGCGACACGATCCTCGTCTCGGCCGTCGTGGTGCTGCTGGTGCTCTCGGGGTTCTTCGCCATGGCCGAGACCTCGCTGGTGCGCATGAACAAGTCGCGCGCCCGCGCGCTGCGCGACCAGGGTCGCCACGGCGCGCGGCCCCTGGTTCGCCTGGCCGAGGCCCCCGAGACCTTCCTCAATCCCCTGCTGCTGCTGGTGCTCATCTGCCAGTTGGTCTCGGCGACGATGGTCGGAGTCCTGGCCGGCCACCTCTTCGGCGCCGCCGGGGTGTTCGTCGCCACGGCGGTCGAGGTCGTGGTGATCTTCGTCGTCTTCGAGGCCATCCCCAAGAACTTCGCGGTCCAGCACCTGGACGCCACGGCGCTGGCCACCGCGCCCGTCGTCAGCGCGATCCTGCGCTTCTGGCCGATCAAGTGGCTGTCGGTGGTGCTGCTCGCGGTGGCCCAGCGGGTCATCAACCTCTTCGGGTCCACCAAGGACTCGGCCCGAGTCACCGACTCGGAGATCCTGGCCATGGCCGACGTGGCGCACGAGGAGGAGGTGATCGCCTCCGAGGAGCGCGAGTTCATCCACTCGGTCATCGAGTTCGGCGACACCGTCGTGCGCGAGGTCATGGTCCCGCGCATCGACATGGTCGACGTGCCCGACCGCGCCAGCATCCGCCACGCGCTCGACCTGGCCATCGAGACGGGACGCTCGCGCCTGCCGGTGCTCGGCGACGGGGTCGATGACGTGGTGGGCATGGTCAACCTGCGCCACCTGGCCGCCCAGGTGGCCCAGGGCCGGGGCGACGAGCTGGTGCGCGACCACATGGGCCCGGCCCACTTCGTCCCGGAGACCAAGCGGGTGGCCGCGCTGCTCACCGAGATCCGCCGGGCCAAGAACCACCTGTTCGTGGTGGTCGACGAGTACGGCGGCACGGCCGGCGTGGTCACTCTGGAGGACCTCCTGGAGGAGCTGGTTGGCGAGATCACCGACGAGTCCGACCCCGCCCAGCGCGTCGCCGACGACGACCGATCGATCGACGCCGGCCTCACGCTCAGCGGGCGGCTCAACATCGACGACGCCAACGACGAATACGAGCTCACCCTGCCGCGCGACGGGTGGGACACCGTCGGCGGGCTGGTGCTCGACTTGGCCGGCGGGGTGCCGGCGGTCGGCGACGCCTTTGAGACCGACGACTACCGGCTCACCGTGGTGCGCGTGGACGGCCGGCGCATCGAGGAGGTGCTGGTCGAGCACCTGGCCCGCCGGACGTGACCCGGTCGGGCTTCGCCGCCATCCTCGGGCGCCCCAACGTGGGCAAGTCGACCCTGCTCAACCAGATGGTCGGCGCCAAGGTCTCCATCACCGCCCCCAGCCCCAACACCACCCGCGCGGCCATCCGCGGCGTCCTCACCGAGGGCGAGGTGCAGATCATCTTCGTCGACACCCCCGGCCTGCACCGGCCTCGCACGACCCTGGGCGGGCGGCTCAACGAGACCGCCCGCGGCGCCGCGGGCGACGTCGACGTTGTGATGGCCGTGGTCGAGGCCAGCTCGGCCATCGGCCCGGGCGACGCGACCACGATCGCCACCGCGCTGGACAGCGCCGGGGCCCACGGGCCTATCCCGTTGATCGTGGTCAACAAGGTCGACCGCGCCTCGCGCGCCGCCGTCGCGGCCCAGCTGCTCGGCGTGGCCGCGCGCGTCGACGAGCTGGCGGCGGAACGCGGCGCCGAGGCCGCCGCGGCGCGTGCCGAGTACTTCGCGGTCTCGGCGCGCACCGGCGAGGGGGTGGCCGCCCTGGTGGCCTTCGTGGCGGCGGCAATGCCCGAGTCGCCGTTCCTCTACCCCGACGAGGAGGTCTCCGACGTGCCGGAGGCCGTGTGGGTCGCCGAGCTGGTGCGCGAGCAGCTGGCGCGCAAGATGCACGACGAGCTGCCGCACGCGATCCACTGCCGGGTCACCGAGTTCGCCTGGCCCCGCGTCACCGTCGAGATCCTGGTGGAGCGCGAGAGCCAGAAGGGCATGGTGATCGGCAAGGGCGGCCAGCTGCTGAAGGAGGTCGGCAGCGCGGCCCGGCGCCAGCTGCCCGAGGGCTGCTTCTTGGAGCTGCGGGTGTCGGTCGAGCGCGACTGGCAGTCGCGCGCGGAGATCCTGGATCGCTTCGGCTACTGAGCGGCGCTGAGGTCGGCGACCAGGACGGGCGGCGCGGCGAGGCGCTGACGGCGCACGCGGGCCATCGTGGCCAGGACGATGGCCGTGACCGGCAGCGCGGCCACGCCGAGGTAGGCGGTCGGCAGGCCCAGGTACTTCAGTCCGCTGAGCAGCACGACGCCGGTGATCACCGGGCGGATGAGGTAACTCGTGCCGCGCGAGGAGATGAGCGATCCGGCGATGACCGCCGGCACGCCGCCGATGATGATCGAGGCGGTGAGGCCGAGCTCCACGTGGCCGAAGAGGAGGGTTCCCACGGTCGCGGCGAAGGTCAGCGGTAGGGACTGGGCGAGGTCGGTGCCCACCAGGTGGTCGTTGCGGAATGCCGGGTACAGCCCGAGGAGCAGGACGAGGATCAGCGACCCGGCGCCCACCGACGTCAGACCGACCATGAACCCGCCGACCACGCCGACCAGGATCGTCCCCAGCGGGCGGATGGTCAGCGGCGCGCCGGTCCCGGGGTGGTGGCGCACCAGGAAGGACCGTGCGGTCATCGACAACGCGCCGGCGACGAGGGCCAGTCCGAGGAGCATCTGCAGGTCCTTCTCGGCGCCCGCGCTGTGGCCCATCAGCTTCATGACGTAGGTACCGGCGAAGGCCGCCGGCACCGAGCCGTAGCAGAGGTACTTCACCACCGGCAACTGGATGGTCTTGCGCTGCCAGTGGATCACCACGCCGGCCGGCTTCATGAAGAGCGCGGCGACCAGGTCGGCCGAGATCGCGGCCGACGGCGCCACCCCGAAGAGCAGCACGAGCATCGGGGTCATGAGCGCGCCGCCGCCCAGACCCGTCATGCCGATGAGGAAGCCGACGATGGCGCTACCGAGGACGAGGTAGATATCGAGGTGCAAGGCGCGGGTCTCCGTACTCTCTATATTCTCTAGTGGAATAGTAGTTTATTCTCCCACGACGGTCTGTCAAGTACCCCCAATCCTCAGACCTGACTGGGGTTCTCGGTGCCGAGGGCTCCCAGGAACTCCACCACCTCGGCGCGGTCCCGGGTCCGGCGCATCGGGGGGAGCCGCCGGAAGAGGGCGCCGCGATAGCTCGCCTCGGCCAGGCGGGTGTCCAGCACCGCCACCACGCCGCGGTCGTCGAGGGTGCGGATCAGGCGGCCGACCCCCTGGGCCAACAGCATCGCCGCGCGCGGCAGGTCGACGTCGTAGAAGGGCCGGGCGCTGCGCGCCCGGCGGGCCTCGGCCAGCGGGTCGGTCGGCACGGCGAAGGGCAGCCGGTCGATGGTGACCAGGCTCAGCGAGTGGCCCGGCACGTCCACGCCCTGCCAGAAGCTGGCCACCGCGAACAGGCTGGCCGCGGGGTCGTCGCGGAATCGCTCGATGATCCGGGCCCGCGACAGCGTGCCCTGGACCAGCACCGGCGTGACCACTCGCGTGCTGACCTGCTCGGCCACGCGGTTCATCACCGACCGGTTGGTGAAGAGCGCCAGGGTGCGCCCGCCCGCGGCGTCGATCAGCGTCACCAGCTCGTCGACGATCGCCCCCTCGGCGGCGTCGGCCCGTCGCTCGGGGAACGCCGCGGGCACGTAGAGCAGCGCGTGGTGCTCGTAGTCGAAGGGGCTGGCCACGCGCTGGACCGAGACGTCCGCCAGGCCTAGGTCGTGCGGCAGCGAGTCGGGCAACGTCGCGCTGGTGGCCACGGCGGTCACCTTCTCCCACAGGTCGGCCCGGAGCCGCGGCGCGACGTCGACCAGCGAGAGCTCGATGATCACCTCGCGGTCGCGCCGCGAGAGGAAGAGCAGCTCGCCCTCGCGCACCGACGAAAGGCGCACCAGGTCGTTGGCCAGGTGGACGCCCGGTCCCAGCGCGCGGGCGCGGCGCGCCTCGGCGTCGGCCCCCGCCGGGGTCAGGGTCCGCAGCGCCTCGACCAGCCCGACCACCAACTCACCCGCGCGCGCCAGTGCTGCGGTGACCCCCTCGCCGAGGCCGGTGAGCTCGCCGGCGTCGAACTGGACCTCCAGCGCGCGGGCGAGGTGGTCGGCCACGCCCAGGAGTTCGTCGCAGCGCTCGCGCAGCGCGTCGGGCACCTGGGGTCGCGCCGCCGACGCCAAGGTGCGCAGTCGCGCCGGGGAGAGGGTCGTGCCCAGAAGCGACGCGAAGATGTCCAGTGACTCGTGCGCCTCGTCGAAGACGACCAGATCGTGCGCCGGCAGCAGCATCGAGCCCGACGCCAGGTGGGCGGCGTAGAGGTGGGTGTTGACGATCAACAGGTCGCTCTCGGCCGCGCGGTCGCGCGCGCGCTCGGTGAAGCACGACGCCCCCTGGGGACACTGCGCGCGCCCCAGGCACTCCTGGGGCGTCACCGAGAGGCCGCGCCACGCCCGCTCGTCGACCTCGAAGGTGAGCTCGTCCCGGTCCCCGGTCGTGGTCTCGTTCGACCAGGCCAGGATCTTGCGCATCTGGCTGGCCACGCCGCGCGGAACGCTCTCGCCGTCGTCGAAGATCAGCTGACCACCACCCGCGCCCTGCGCGCGGTTGCGGCAGAGGTAGTTGCTGCGGCCCTTGAGCACGGCGACGCGCAGCCCGGGCCGGTGTGCGGCCACCGCCGGGGCGTCGCGGCCGGCCAGCTGGTCCTGGAGGTTCTTGGTGGCGGTGGCCACGACGACCCGCCGACCGGCCAGGACCGAGGGGACGAGGTAGGCCAGCGACTTGCCCACGCCGGTGCCGGCCTCGATGGCGACCGAACGCCCGCGTGACCACGCGGCGGCGACCACGCGGACCATCTCGCGCTGTCCCTCGCGGTGCTCGCCGCCACCGGGTAGGTCGGCCGTCACCGCCTCGAGCAGCTCGAGCGCGGCCTCGACGTCGATCTCGATCAGGTCGTCGTCGAGCTGGGTGCCGACCACGTCGTCCGGCTCGCGATACGGGTCGTCCTCGTCGGGGTCGAAGGAGCGCACGCGCCGACCTTAGGGGTCGCGTCCGACGGGTCCGAGAGGGGGGCGAACTAAGTTTTCTACGTGCCTGACCCTCGACCGATGCCCGTTCCCGCGTCGATCGACCTTCGATCGGTGCCCCGACACGTCGCGGTCGTGATGGACGGCAACGGTCGGTGGGCCCTGCGCCGCGGCCTAGCGCGCACCGAGGGCCACGCCGCCGGCGAGGAGGCGCTGCTGGACACGACCTACGGCGCGCTGGCCGTGGGCGTGCGGGCCCTCACCGTCTACGCCTTTTCGACCGAGAACTGGCGCCGACCCCTCGAGGAGGTTCGCTACCTCATGAACTTCAACCGCGGGCTGCTGGCGCGCCGGACCGACGAGCTGCACGCCGAGGGGGTGCGCATCACCTTCTCGGGGCGCCGCGACCGCCGGGTGCCGCGCGCGGTTCTGCGCCAGATGGACGACGCCGCCGCGCTGACCCGGCGCAATCGGACCATGACGCTCAACATCGCCTTCAACTACGGGGGTCGCGCGGAGATCGTCGACGCCGTGCGCCAGCTGATCGACGACGGCGTGTCCGGCGCCAAGGTCGACGAGCGCGCGCTGCGCGCCCGGCTCTATCACCCCGAGCTGAGCGACCCGGACCTGGTGGTGCGCACGTCGGGCGAGTTCCGGATCTCGAACTTCCTCCTCTGGGAGATGGCCTACTCCGAGCTCGTCTTCACCGAGGTCCTGTGGCCGGACTTTCGTCGCGAGGACCTCTACCTCGCGATCGAGGAGTACCAGCGGCGCGAGCGGCGCTTCGGGGGGCTCGACAAGTGAGCGTGCGCCGGGCCACCGCGGTCGCCGCCCTGCTCCTCTACGCCGGGCTGTGGGTGCTGGCCGCCAACGGCGTGACCAGCCTGGTCGCCCCGCTGGCGGTCCCTGCGGTGCTGGCCGTGCTGGTCTTCCTGGGCCTGCGCCTCGAGCGCTACGTGGGCGTGACCCCGCGGCGACCGCGCTTCGACGACGGCGAGGACGACCCGGCGTCGTGAGGGAGTTCCGGGACGACGCCGTGGTGCTGCGCACCTACCGCTCCGGCGAGTCGGACCGGGCGGTCGTGCTCTGGACGCGCGAGCACGGCAAGGTGAGGGTGCTTGCCAGGGGCGCCCGACGCGCCACCAGCCGCCTGGGTGGCTCGCTCGAGGTGCTGGGCTACGTGCGCGTCGACCTGGTGGCGACGCGCGGCGAGTTCTTCATCGCGCGCCACGTCGAGCACCTCGATCGAATGGCCCACCTGCGCTCGAGCTACGAGCGCATCACCGCCGGGTACGCCGTGGTGGAGATCGTCGACGCCATCCCCGCCGAGGACATCGCTGACGAGGCGATCTTCGAGCTGGTCGCGCGCGTGCTGGGCGTCCTGGACGATCCGGGCTTCGAGCCCGCCCTGGTGCCGGCGGCGTTCGCCTTACGGCTGCTGGCCCTCGACGGGTCGGCCCCGGTGGTCGACGCGTGCGCCAATTGCGCCAGCGCGGGACCGCTGGTCGCCTTCGACGCCCAGGTCGGCGGGACGCTGTGCGCGAACTGCCGGTCCGGGCGGGCCCTGTCGCCCGAGGGGCTCACGTTGATCCGCCGCCTGGTCGGCGGGGACCTGGGGTCGGTCCTGCGCGAGGCGGCTCCCGCGGGCGCCGGCGAGGTGTCGGCGATCGCCACCGAGTCGATCGAGCAGCACTTCGGGCGCCGGCTCAGGGCCGCCCGGTCGACCCCGCCGCTGGCGCCCGGGTGAACGGTAGGGTACCGGGGTCCCTGGAGGCGCCCTGAGCCCCACCCCCGCTCCCGTCACTGCGGAACCCACGTCGCCGGCGAGCGACTTCGGCGTCTACGTCCACGTTCCGTTCTGCGCCAACCGCTGCGACTACTGCGCCTTCGCCACCTACTCCGACCGCGACCACCTGCACGACGCCTACGTCCAGGCGCTCGTGGCGGAGATCGCGCGCGCCGTCGACGGGGGCCTGCCGACGGCCACCTCGGTCTTCTTCGGTGGCGGCACCCCGTCGCGCCTGTCGGCGGACCAGCTGCTGCGCGTTCTGGCGGCGATCCCGCGCGTGCCCGACGCCGAGGTGACCGTCGAGTGCAACCCCGAGGACGCCAGCGAGCGCCGTCTGGCCGCCTACCGCGCCGGCGGCGTGACGCGCATGAGCTTCGGGGTCCAGTCGACGCAGCCCGCGGTGCTGGCCGACCTCGGCCGGCGCCACGGCGTCATGGCCCATCGCGAGGTCTCGCGCGCGGTGCACGACGCCGGCTTCGCCACGTGGAACATGGACCTCATCGTCGGGTCGCGCGCCGAGACCCTGCGCGACGTCGCGGCGACCGTGAACGACCTGCTGACCCTCGAGCACCCGCCGCCGCACCTCAGCTGCTACGCGCTGACGCCCGAGCCGGGCACGCCGCTGGGCCGCGACCCCGCTCGCCACCCCGACGAGGACGCCACCGCCGACGCCTACGAGCTGGTGGGCACGACGCTGGAGGCGGCCGGCTACGGCTGGGAGGAGATCTCCAACTGGGCGCGCCCGGGACACGAGTGCCGCCACAACCACCTCTACTGGGACCAGGGCGACTACGTGGGTTTCGGCTCGGCCGCGCACTCGCACCGCGGCGGGCGCCGGTGGTGGAACGTGCGCACGCCCGATCGCTACGTCGATCTGATCGGGCGCGGCGCGAGCCCGGTGGCCGGCGAGGAGCACCTCGACGAGGCCACGCGGCGCTTCGAGCACGACGCGCTGGCGTTGCGGACCCGCCGCGGCGTGCCGGTCGAGGCCTTCTCGTCGCTCGACGAGATCGCCCACCTCGTCGCGGTACGCGACGGCGTGGTCACGCTCGCGCCGTCGGGCCGACTCCTCGCCAACCAGGTGATCGTCCGACTGAGGAGCGAGGGGTAGTCCGGTAGCCTTGGTCGATGGATTCGGCGCCGCGCGACCCCGACCTGCTCGACAAGGTCACCAACCTGGCCAAGCGCCGCGGCTTCATCTTCCCCTCGGCCGAGATCTACGGGGGCTTTCGCTCGACCTACGACTACGGCCCGCTCGGGGTCAACATGCTGCGCAACGTGCGCCAGGCCTGGTGGCGCTCGATCGTCCAGCTGCGCGACGACGTGGTCGGCTTGGACGCGGCCGTCCTGGGACCGCCGGCCGTCTGGGCGGCCTCGGGGCACCTCGAGACCTTCACCGACCCGCTGGTGGACTGCCGGAAGTGCAAGGAGCGCTGGCGCGCCGACAAGATCGACGGGGTCTGTCCCAACTGCGGCTCCACCGAGTTCACCGAGCCGCGGGCCTTCAACCTGATGTTCAAGACCCAGGCCGGACCGGTGGAGGGGGAGGGGGCGACCACCTACCTGCGCCCCGAGACCGCCCAGGGGATGTTCACCAACTTCCTCAACGTGCTGACCACCACGCGACGACGGCCGCCATTCGGCATCGCCCAGGTCGGCAAGTCCTTCCGCAACGAGATCACCCCGCAGAACTTCGTCTTTCGCACCCGGGAGTTCGAGCAGATGGAGATGGAGTACTTCGTCGCCCCGGCCGACGCCGATCGTTGGTACCGATACTGGATTGAGGAGCGCTTCGCCTGGTTCCTCGACCTCGGCATCCCCGAGTCGCTGCTTCGCCGCCACGAGCACGCGCCCGAGGACCTCTCGCACTACTCGCGCGGCACCACCGACATCGAGTTCCACTTCCCGTGGGGCTGGGACGAGCTCGAGGGCGTGGCCAACCGCGGCGACTACGACCTGACCCAGCACTCGGCGGCCTCGGGCGTGAAGCTCGAGTACTTCGACCCGGCGTCGGGGGAGCGCTACACCCCCTACGTGATCGAGCCCGCGGTGGGCTCGACGCGCGCCATGATGGCCTTCCTGCTGGCCGCCTACGAGGAGGACGTCGTCGAGGGCGAGACGCGCACCGTGCTGCGCCTGGACCCGCGCCTGTCGCCCTACCAGGTGGCCGTCCTGCCGCTGTCGAAGAAGCCCGAGCTCGAGGGCGTGGCGCGCGACGTGGCCGCCGCGCTGCGCGCGCGCCTCGTGTGCGACTACGACGTGACCCAGTCGATTGGCCGGCGCTACCGGCGCCAGGACGAGGTCGGCACGCCGTGGTGCGTGACGGTCGACTTCGACTCGCTCGAGGACCGCGCGGTCACCGTGCGCGACCGCGACAGCACCGCCCAGGTGCGCGTGGCGATCGACGCACTGGTCGACGAGCTGGCGGGGCGACTCGGCGACTAGGTGAGCCGGTCCCGGTCCTTCGGCGCGGTGGCCGAGCTCTACGACCGCTACCGTCCGCCGCCCCCGGAGGGCCTGGCCGAGTATCTTGGCCCGCTCCGGGGCCTCGACGCGCTCGACGTGGCCGCCGGCACCGGGCTGGTAACGCGCTACCTGGAGTCGCTCGGGGCGCGGGTGACCTGCGTCGAGCCCGATCCTCAGATGCGCGCGGTGCTGGTGCGGCGCAGCCCCGCGGCGCGCGTCCGGGCCGGCGTCGCCGAGGACCTGCCGGTCGATGACGCGTCGGTCGACGTGGCGCTCACCTCGTCGGCCTGGCACTGGTTCACCCAGCCGAACGCCGCCCAGGAGTTCGCCCGCGTGCTGCGTGACGGGGGACGGCTCTTCATCCTAGGCAACGGCCCGGACCGCGAGCATGGGTGGCTGGAGCGTCTGGCCGAGGCGGCGCACGCGGCCAGTCTCCCCACGCCCGCGGCGGCGACGCGTCACGCCGCCGAGGCCCACGAGGACCTCACGGACCCCTTCGTCGACGTCGGCACCTTCGAGATCCACTGGACGTGGCGCCGGACCGTGGAGGAGCTCCTGGGCCTGCTGCAGACCTACTCCGCGGCCATCGTGCTGCCCGATGAGGAGCGGGCGTCACTCGTCGAGCGCGCGCGGACCGAACTGCTGCGCTCCGCGCCCGAGGGCGTGCTCGACGTGGCCATGCTGACCCACGGCGTGCGCGCGACTCGCCGAGCGCGCTAGGGGCAAATCCTCAGGCGGCGCGGCGGTAGCGCGACGTGGCCAGCGGCGTGAGGACCGCCAGCGCGCCGAAGCCCCACGCCAGGGTGAGCCACACCGCGTTGCCGACTGGTGCCCCGAGCATCAGTCCGCGCACGGCGGTGGCGACCTGGCTGACCGGTTGGTTGCGGGCGAAGTCCCGGAGCCACCACGGCATGCTGCTCAGCTGGACGAAGACGTTGGACGCGAACGTCAACGGGAAGATGAGCGGGAAGGCCATCGCCTGCGCGGTCTCGGAGTTCGGTGCCGCCAGGCCGATGAAGGCGAAGCCCCACGACAGGCAGTAGGCGAAGAAGAGCATCAGCAGGCTCGCCTCGACGTAGGCGAGCACGCCGCCCCCGGGCCGGAAGCCGACCAGGAAGCCGACCCCGGTGATGGTGATGAGCACCAGGACGTTGCGGCACAGGTCGGCCACGGTGCGTCCCCCGAGCACGGCCAGGCGGGTCATGGGCAGTGCCCGGAATCGCTCGATGAGGCCCTTCTGCAGGTCTTCGGCCAATCCGATCGCGGTGCTGATCGCGCCGAAGATGGTGGTCTGCACCAGGATCCCCGGGATCAGGTAGTTGACGTACTGGCCCTGGCCGATGCCGCGGATGTGGATGGCGCCGCCGAAGACGTAGCGAAAGAGCAGGACGAACATGATCGGCTGAACGAAGAGGAAGACCACCGCGGCCGGGAGGCGGATCAGCGCCAGGAGGTCGCGTTGGGCGATGACCGCCACGTCGCTGACGGCCCATTTGAGGGAGGTTCGCTGCGCGAGTGGCGTGGTGTCGGTCGCCGTCACGAGCGCCCCTTCCGTCCCGGCCGGGCGGCCACGGACACCGCCTCGTCGCCCTCGGTCCGGTGGCCGGTCAGGTCGAGGAACACGTCGTCGAGGCTCGGCTCGCGCAGGGTGAGGCCGAGGATCGTCAGTCCGGCGCCGTCCACACGGCGCAGGGCCTCGGCGGCGACCGCGGGTCCCGCGTTGATCGTCAGTTCGACGACCACGCCGTCGGTGACGGGGTCCTTGTCGGACAGGTCGCGCACCAGCCCGAGTCCGCGGACCGCCCCCGCGTGGTCGGCGAAGGTGAGCGAGAGCACCGTGTTGCCCAGGCGCGTCTTGAGCTCGTTCGGCGTGCCCTCGGCGATGACGTGGCCGTGGTCGAGCACGACCAGGTGGCTGGCGAGTCGGTCGGCCTCCTCGAGGTACTGCGTGGTGAGGAGCACCGTCGTGCCCCCTTCGACGAGGCTCTCGATCCTCGCCCAGAGGTCCTGGCGGCTCTGGGGGTCGAGTCCCGTGGTGGGCTCGTCGAGAAAGAGCAGGGGAGGATCGGCGACCAGGGCGGCGGCGACGTCGAGGCGCCGGCGCATGCCACCGGAGTAGGTCTTGCAGGGCCGGTTGGCCGCGTCGCGCAGGCCGAACTCGTCCAGCAGCCGGCGCGCCCGCTCGACGACGAAGCTCTTGGGCAGGTGGTTGAGCAGGCCGACCATCCGGAGGTTCTCGAAGCCGGTCAGGTTCTCGTCGACCGTGGCGGATTGGCCCGCTAGGCCGATGCTGCGCCGCACGTCGTCCGGGTGGTCGACGACGTTGAACCCGTTGACGATGGCTCGGCCCGAGGTGGGCGACAGGATCGTCGAGAGGATGCGGATCATGGTGGTCTTGCCCGAGCCGTTGGGACCGAGCAGTCCGAACACCTGACCGCGCGGCACGCCAACCGTCACGCCGTCTAGGGCCCGCACCTCGCCGTCGCGAAAGGTTCGGACCAGGTCGATGACCTCCACGGCGAAATCAGACATGGGTGGGAGTCTAGGGAACGGCCGCGACCCCTCGGTCGGGCGCGCACGCCCAGGCGGTACCTTCAAGGCGTGACCATTTCGGAGAGCGAGATCGCCCAGGTGCGCGCGGCGACCGACATCGTGGCCCTGATCTCCGAGCACGTGGCCCTCAAGAAGTCCGGCCGGCGTTGGAGCGGCCTGTGCCCGTTCCACGCCGAGAAGACCCCGTCGTTTTCGGTGAACGCCGAGGAGGGCCGCTACTACTGCTTCGGCTGCCGGGCGTCGGGCGACCAGATCACCTTCGTGCGCGAGATCCAGCACCTCGACTTCGTCGACGCGCTGCGCCAGCTGGCCGACCGGGCCGGCATCGAGCTGCACGAGGAGGGGCCCAGCGGACCGGCCCGCAAGGAGCGCCAGGAGTTCCTCGAGGCGATGGCGCGGGCCGTCGCCTGGTACCACGACCGGCTGCTCAACGCACCCGACGCCCGTCCGGCTCGCGAGTACCTGCGCTCGCGCGGCATCGAGGGGGAGCTGGCTCGCCGATTCCTTCTCGGCTGGGCGCCCGACGACTGGGACGCCCTGGCGACGTCGCTGGATCTGAGCGCCAAGGTGCTCGAGGGCACCGGGCTGGGTTTCGTCAACCGGCGCGGGCGGCGCCAGGACGCGCTGCGCGCGCGCATCATCTTTCCGATTCTCGACCCGGCCGGCAAGCCGATCGCCGTCGGGGGTCGGGTCCTGCCCGGCGCGGCGAGCCGCGACGACGGTCGGGAGGAACCGAAGTACAAGAACAGCCCCGAGTCGGCCATCTACTCCAAGCGCCGGACCCTCTACGCGTTGAACTGGGCGAAGGACGACGTCATCCGCTCCGGCGAGATCGTCGTCTGCGAGGGCTACACCGACGTGATCGCCCTCTTCGCCGCGGGGGTGCCGCGCGCCGTCGCCACCTGCGGCACCGCGCTGGGCGAGGATCACTTTCGCATCATGCGCAACTTCGCCAAGCGCATCGTGCTGGCCTACGACGCCGACGCCGCCGGCCAGAGTGCGGCGGCGTCGGTCTATCAGTGGGAGCGCCAGCACGAGGTCGACGTCGCGGTCGCGCGGCTGCCCTCCGGGAGCGACCCGGCGGATCTCGCCCGCCGCGACCCCGAGGCGTTGCGCGGCGCGGTGGCCGACGCGGTGCCCTTCCTGCGCTTTCGACTCGATCGCGTCCTCGAGGGCGCCAACCTGTCGACCGCCGAGGGCCGCGCGCGCGCCGGCGAGGCCGCGCTCGCCGTGTTGGCTGAGCACCCGAGCGAGCTCGTGCGCGACCAGTACGTCATGGACGTGGCCGACCGCCTGCGCCTGGAGTCGACGACTCTGCGCGCGCGCCTGGCCGAGGTGGCGCGCGGCGGCCCGCCGCGCCCGAACGCGTCCGACGAGGGCTCCCCGCGCGCCCGCGTCGCGCCGGCGGCGCCCGACGTGGCGATGCCCCGTCCGGGCTTCGAGGCCCTGCGTCTGAGGTTTCACCACCCCGACGACGTGCGCGACCGTCTCTTCGCGCCCTACTTCGTCGACGAGGTCCAGCGAGCGGTCTTTGAGGGTCTCGAGACCGGGCGTCCGGTCTCGGAGACGATCGATGAGATGTTCCGTCACGGCGACGAGCTCGCGGCCCAGGTGCTGAGCCAGCTGGTGGTCGACGATCCGGAGCAGGAGGTCGGGGCGGAGGAGGTGTCCGCGGTGGTGGCCCAGCTGCTGCGCGCCGCCGTCCCCCGAGAGCTGCGGGCCGTTGATCGCGAGCTGCGCGACGGGACGATGGCCCCCGACGTCGCGATCGCGACGATTCGTGACGTCAAGGCCCGCCTGGAGTTGCTGGGAACGGCGCACGCCGACGTCGCCGAGACCGACTTGCGCGACTGGCTGCTCACCCGCAACGCCGCGCCGCGCCCGTGAGCGACGCGCGCGGCGTCATCGGCGGGCTGAAGATGACCGCCCCGCTCAGCGTCGAGGAGGAGCGCCGGCTCTACCCGGTGATCGAGCGGGGCCGCGACGCCTCCGCGACACTCGACGCCGGGGTGTCGGAGGAGGCAGAGCGCCGCCGGCTGCTCCGTCTGCGCCACGCCGGGCAGGACGCCGAGTCGCGGCTGTTGCGCGCGACCTGCGGGTTGGTGAGGGTCCGGGTCATGGAGCGCGGCTACCGCTTTGGGAACGAGGAGCTCGAGGCCGCCGGGGTCGAGGGCCTCGTCAACGCCCTGCGTCGTTTCGATCCCCGCAAGGGCAACCGGTTCTCGACGTACGCCAACTACTGGATCATGAAGCTGGTGAACCAGGCGGTCCAGCAGCAAGCTGGCCTGACCGACACGGAGATGCGACACGTCCTGGCGGTGCAGAAGCTCGAAAGGGCGACACCCACCCGGCCGGTCACCGCCCGCACGGTGGCCCGCGAGCTCGGTGTCTCACTCGCCAAGGCCACCGAGATCTTCCACACGGCGCGGGATCTCGCCGCGAGACGGTTCGAACCGGACGCGTACGACGACTCGCTGGAGACTCGCCAGTCGGCCAGCCCGGCTGACGCGCCGGGGTGGGTGATCGACGAACTGCGCCGCCTCTGCGGCGAGGACTTCGACTCGTTCTGGCAGTACACCTTTCACACCGCGTCGATGGAGGAGATCGCCCGCGGACGGGGCATGAGCCGCCAGGCGCTGTCCAAGCGCCTCGAGCGGTGTCGGCGTGCCGTGCGCGAGAGCCCCTCGGCGGACCGTCTGCGCGCGTGGTTCGCCACCCAGTAGAACGGAGGTGCGGTGCTAGAGTCTCCGTTGCCTTCGGGCGCCTTCCCAGATAGCTCAATTGGCAGAGCAAGTGACTGTTAATCACTAGGTTGCAGGTTCGAGTCCTGCTCTGGGAGCCCATTTGAAGGGCGTCGAGTGCCGGTACCGCACCGCAGCCGGTCGAGCCGGCAGCGCGTTTTGACGCATCGACGTTTGGCGGGGCCGACCAGGGTGCGCGATGCACATACCTTTGTCAACGACTCCCCAACCTCTGCCCAATACGAGGTAGATCGCCATTTCGGTCGACCAATGTGGAGGTGTGATCAAGCGCGTGACCGTCTTCTTGAGCCTCGTTACCGTTCTCGTGGGCTCGTGGGTGCTCGCTCACGGACACGCGCAACAGACCGCGTGTAGCACGTACTCCAGTCAGTTCAAATCGGTGGCGGCAAGCAGTTCGTGCTCGAGGGCACTTTCGAGCTACCTCACTGGTGTCGCCCTCACCATGGGGGGAGTGATCGTCCTCGTGCTCGTCGTCTTCGCGATGGTGAAGCAGGCGCGGGCGCGAGGGTGGGGTCATCGCTTTCCCACGTTCCCAGTGGGTCACCAGCAGGTGTCGTAAGGGGCGCGCACGCAATCTCAGTTTGGTTGACATCTCCGGGAAGCAGTTACCGGCCCTGCTACCTTGGTGACCTGTACGGGCGTGAGGTGGCTGCTCGACTTCCGTCCTTAGGGCCGTAGCTCAGTGGTCAGAGCAGGGGACTCATAATCCCTCGGTCGTGGGTTCGATCCCCACCGGCCCTACTAAGGCGACTTCAACCTCCGTGGTTATGGAAGCGGCTGGATAGATTGTCGAGATGTCGACCCGCGATGAAAACCTAATCCTGCACAGCGAAGTTCACTTCTTCACGTCCGCTCTTGTGGGAACCGAATTCCAGATCCTGGTCGGCAAGGTCGGGCTCACCGAGGACAGTCCGCCGGTCGTTCTGTATCTCTCTGATGCCAACACGTCCTTCGGTGGCGTAATGAACATACTCAGCGCATTGCGATGGGCCGGGTACGTCCCGCCGGTGCTGGTGGTCGGGATTGGCTACCGCGTCCAGGACGAAACCGAGACTTTGGCTCCTCGTTCACGAGACCTGACACCAAGCACTTATGAAGGCGAATCCGAATGGCCGTCGGGTGGCGCACCACAGTTTCTTCAATTCATTCGGGAAGAACTGAAGCCCTGGGTGGCGAAGACATTCGACGTCGATCCTGACGATGACGTCTTCTTCGGGTTCTCGTACGGCGGCCTGTTCGGAACTTACGTGCTCTTGACGCAGCCAGACACATTCAAGCGCTACGGGATCGTCAGCCAGTCACTTTGGTTCAACTCGAAGTCCATGTTCGAACTCGAAGCTGTGTACGCCTCCTCACATGATGACCTCGTGGCGAAGGCTTACTTCTCCGTCGGAGAACTTGAAACTCCGGAAGGGAAGCGGATTCACCGAGAGTGGCTCCCCGAGGACAAACGGGCTGCGGCCGAGGCGAAAGCCGCCGCGGAAGCCGAGCGCGGCAACGAAGTGAACATGGTCGAAGACGTGCAGCAAATGGTCGCGGTTCTGAAGAGTCGCAACTACCACGGTCTCTCCATCGACAGTGAAGTGCTTGCCGACGAGTTCCATCTGACGGGCGGATTTGCCCTTTTTTCTCACAGCATGCGATTCCTGTTTGACGCTCCGCTCAGGCGTAACTGACGATTGCGGCCAAAGCAGGAAACCTCGCTGTTCCAACAATCCCACGTCTCATCCCACATACCAATCCGACACCACCGGACTAAACCGACCTCACCGGACGAAGAACGCTGACATGTTCAGACCAATCCGACACCACCGGACCAGTCCAACCGACTCCTCCCACCTCATAATCCCTCGGTCGTGGGTTCGATCCCCACCGGCCCTACTCACCGATGATTTCCAAGCACAATTGGCGGATGCTGTGATATAGGGCGCACCCTCACGGCGAAGGTTCCACGATCAACACGTCGACACGAATCGCATTTCAAATGGCAAGTCAGCGCAGCGCTACTAGGCGATGAAGCGGTGGATTGCCTCGTTGGCGTGGTCCTGAAATGACGCGTTGGCCAGGTCGGGGAAGATGTCCGTCTGGTCCACTAAGGGACCCTTCAACTTGCCGGCCGGGCTGGCGTAGAACACGCCACTCGACCGGGTCGGGTCGGTGACTCCATCGACCAGTCGCTTCGCGCCCACCTCAAGCTCGTGGGAGATACCCATATGAGGCATGACGTGCTTGGCCGCCATACGTAGTGGTAGCGGAAGGCCGTCGGGGGCGTGGGTGCCAGTGGTGTTGCCGGGGCTCACTGTGATGAAGCGGCGATCGGGGTATTGGCGGGCCAGGTGGGCCATCCAAAGTGCCCCGATGTACTTGACCTGCCCGAAGGCAAGGTTGGGTTCAAATTTCTTGCCGTCGAAGTAGCTTCCATCGATGACGGTAGCGAGTTCATCGGCAGAGGTTGAGACGAAGGAAGGCTGTTTCATCTTCAACATCGCTGTGAAAAGAGAAGACTTCGGAATTCCTCTGGCTGCTTCACTACCGACAAGAACCGCAACCTCGCCAAGCCGGCTCTCTTTGAGGAGCCCATCAAGGAGAACTACGTGACCAAGAACGTTGGTCGCGAACAGGGTGGTGACACCGTCAGCCGTCAACTGCATCAACTTCTTGTCGCCGATTACACCAGCATTCATGACCACCGCGTCGATGGATCCATCGATGGCCGCAAGGCCGGCGCGGACCGAAGCCATGTCGGCGACGTCCATGACAACGTTGTCGAAGATGCGCCGGTCGGTCACGGCTTCGAGTTCGGCCTTTGCCTGTGTCGCCCGATCTCGGTTTCTGCATGCAAGGTAGATACGTGAAATCTCGGGACGTAACGCCAGTTGTCGGGCCACCTCCTTGCCGATACCGGCGTTGGCGCCTGTAATGAGCACCGTCCTTTCTGTGTTGCCCGTTAGGTCAGTCATTCGATGTGTCGCCCTTCGCTATAAAATGGGTTGTGCAACTCACTATGACACAGCCGGTCTGAGTTGTCAAACTCAAAATCTTGCTAACATTGGTGTGTGATTGACGAAACGAGTGAGCGGCCGAGGCTCACGCCCAAGGGAGCACGCACCCGGGCACGCATAGTGGAAGCCGCCGCCGCCCTAATCCATGAGCGCGGGGTGGCGGGCACCACCCTTGAAGACGTCAAGGTGGCAGCGGAGGTCAGCGGCTCTCAGATGTACCACTACTTCCCCGAAAAGAACGAACTCGTGCAGGCGGTCATCGACTACCAAGCCGACACCATCGTCAAACACCAACGACACGCTCTCGAAAGCGCGAACGGAATCAAGGCCTGGCGGAACATGGTGATCGGCGCAGCGAAGCGAACCAAAGCAAGAGGGGGCTGCCCACTTGGCTCGCTCGTTGGTCAACTCGCCGAGAGTGACCCCGAGGCCCGAGCGCTCATCGCGGCCGGGTTCGATCAGTGGGCAGCAGCCATCGGCGATGGACTCAGATCCCTTCACGCGGACGGGAAGCTCCCGTCCGACATCGATCTGGACGACCTCGCCACTACTCTGCTCGCCACGCTCGAAGGCGGAACTCTCCTCTCCCAGGCACTGGGGAGTAGCCGCCCGTTCGAAACTGCGGTCGATACCCTCCTTGCCCTTGCCATAGGCAGATGAGCCCAAGCCGGGTTCGTTCACATCGCATAGGTTGACCACTCTGTTCGGAGCCAGTCGGAGAGGCGCCGGCTCTCTGAAATGAACCCGCGCAGGGCGCTACCGCGGCGCCGCCAATCCCACGTTTCATCCCACAGACCAAACCGACACCACCGGACGAAACCGACGCCACCGGACGAAGAACGCAGAGATTCTCGGATGAATCCGACACCACCAGACCAATCCGACCGATCGCTCCCACCTCATAATCCCTCGGTCGTGGGTTCGATCCCCACCGGCCCTACTCACAGCCCTATTCACAGCCCTCCTCGGGGGATGATCTATAACTGTGTAGGGCGGATTGATCATCCGTCAGCTGGGATCACACTGGACTTTCGGCGGGGTGGCGTCGGCGGAAGATCGGCGCTATGCCCGGGCGGGGATGATGCTCTCTAGGGGCAGATGGCATCGAGAAACTTCCTCGCCTCCCGCCGTGTACGGAGCACGTGAACCGTGGTGTCTGACCCGCGCCGCAAGATCTCGGCGCGTGCAAACTCAGGTTCTGAACGGCGGTTTCGCCAAACACTCCCAACGCCGCTCCACTCATCGCGCAATCGTCGGTTGAACGAATCCTCGCAACCTTCGGGCATCTCGCCAACGGGCTTGCGAAGCCCCCGCACAAACGCGCGACTCGCACACAACCACCAAGGAGTATCGAGAAGGATGATGGTTTCCGCGCGTTCTAGCCGGAGGGCAATCGTCTCGTTGTAGTTGCCGTCGAGGATCCAAGCCTCGCCAGCGAGCAGCGCGCGTTGCCGTTCTCGCCACTCGTCGTCCGACGGTCGCACCCAGCTCGGCTTCCAGTAGTGAACGTCTAGGTGAATCACCGGCAAACCAGTCCGTGCCGCGAGCGCGCGTGTGAACGTGGTCTTCCTGGACCTCATCATCCCGTCGACGAGGATGCGGTGGCCGATCATCTGAGACGCATCGTTCATGGCGCCGAGTCTGCCACCAGCGCCGAGCAGAATACCCGCTCCGCGAGCGTTACGCGAGCAGCCAGTCGCGAATGCTGATGTCAATCCTGGTCCCCCGGACAGGATTCCCACGTTTCATCCCACGCACCAATCCGACACCACCGGACTGGGGATTCAATCAATCTCAGATGTATCCGCTGTCACCGGACCTATCCGACCGATTGCTCCCATCTCACAATCCCTCGGTTGTGGGTTCGATCCCCACCGGCCCTACCAAGTCATGCGTTCAGGCGAACGCGTTTCCGGGACGAAATAGGGTGAAGGTGGACTGCGGCTACGGCGTCGCAACGGACATCATCTGAGTGATCGGAGACCGCATGTACTACCAGGATCGCTACTTCACGCAAGAGCAGCGCATGATGCGCGACACGTGTCGCCACTACGTGGACCACGTCGTGATTCCGTTCCTCCAGCAGAACCGCACCCGAGAATGGCAAATGGATCCCGCGGATCGCCTTGATCCTCACGTTCTCGAACAGGCCGACGCCGCCGGTCTTCGATCGCTGGGCGTCCCGGAGCGATTCGGTGGGATCGCATTGGACTCCGCAACCCAGTCTCAGACGCTTGCCTTGATCGCCACCGAACTCGCCCGAGGCGACTCGGGCTTGGCGGACAAGTTGGTCCAGAACTGGAAGATCTCGGTCCTGATCAGCCAGTTCGCAACGGAGCAACTCCAAGAGCATTGGTTCGGGCGCTACATGGCCGAACCACAGTTCCTGATGGCCCACTGCCTGACCGAGCCGCGGGGTGCGTCGGATCGCTGGCTGCCCTACAACGTCCCCGAGACCAACATGGATACAAAGGCGGTACTCGAAGGCGACCACTGGGTGATCAATGGGCGGAAGCAGTTCATCAGCAATGGATACGACGCAACCCTTTACGTTGTCTACGCCAACACTGACGACTCGGTCGGCATGCAAGCCGGAACGTCGAGCTTTCTAGTTCCTCGTGAGACGCCCGGATTGGACGTGACCCGCTGCAATGAGACCATCGGTGGGCGCTTCATGAACAACGGGGAGATCGTCTTCGACGATTGCCGGGTACCGGCCGATCATCTGCTCGTCCACAACGAGGCGCTGGGTCAGGCGAGTATCTATTTCCGCCCGGGGAAGATCCTCGTGGCGGCGAAGAGCCTCGGCATCGGTCTCGGTGCCTACGAGGAAACGGTTACGTTCGTTCACGAACGGGTCCAGGGCGGCAAGACCTTGATCAAGCATCAAGCGGTGGCGTCGCGCATCGCCGACATGGCGACGCGCCTGGAGGCGGTGGCAGCCCTTCTCCGCCACGCGGCGCTGGCGGTTGACGAGCTGTCGCCGGACGCCGATGCGCTGTGCAATATGGTGAAGGTCTTCGCCTCGCAGGAGATCGTTCGAGTCTGCCAACACGCCATGGAGCTTCATGGCGGTTATGGGGCCATGCTTGAAGTGGGTATTGAGAAGTACATGCGCGACGCCCTCATCAACTTGCATTCTGATGGGACGACGGACGTGTCGAACTTCAAGATCGTCAAGGCGATGTTCCCCGAGACCGCTGGTCGCTACGCCGGTCCGGAGTAACCGACCACGACACCACGTCCGAACGCCCCGGCTCTCTGGGTGAAGTGGACTCGCTATGTCGATTTTGACGCATGCCCAGGACGACTGGCTCTTTTCATCCCTGGCTTCATCCCACACTTCAGGTCGGCGCTACTCGACCAGACCGACATCACCGGATGAGGATTCCAGGGAATCTCGGAAGATTCCGACGTCAACGGTCCAGTCTGACCGTGCCCTTCATCTGAAGAACCCTCGGTCGTGGGTTCGATCTCCACGGGCCCTACCGATCGTGAAGGCGCCTCGGGACTCGCAGCGAAGGCTGTTGCGGAACTTTCATCCAACTCTCGGAACCGACCCCAGGATCGCAGCACTGAGGCGCGACACCGCCGCCAGACTCAGGGTCGAAGACAGCGTTGGGTGAGCGCGTGGGTCGTCCGATCTCATCCTTGCGATCGCTCACCAAGCATGCTCGTCACCTCCTCGACCGGCACGGCGGGCGACCATAGGAATCCTTGGCCGAGTTCACAGTCGAGGTTATGCAGACGCTCGAGTTGCGCGGATGTTTCGATTCCTTCGGCGAGCACGACCATGTCGAGCTTGTTGCCGAGAGTGACAATCGCCTCAAGCAGCGTGTCACTGCGCTTCTTGTCGTGCTTAGGACGAACAAAGGATTGGTCAATCTTGATGATCCTTGGATTCAGGGCGGCGAGATAGGAAAGTGAGGAGTATCCGGTTCCAAAGTCGTCGAGCGCCACACCAACCCGGAGCCGATTCAGGTGTTCCATCACGTTCATGGTTTCGGTGATGTCGATGAGGGCCACGCCCTCGGTGACTTCGAGGATCAGCCGTTCGGGCTCAAGTCCGCTCCGCGTCAGCTCCTTCTCGATCATTGGCACGAGGCCCGGGTCGTGAAACTGGCGAGCCGACAGATTGACCGTGACATACGGTGAGATGGCCTGAGCGCCCCTGGGCTTCCAAGAGCTGGCGGCAGTCACGGCCTCCCGAATCGCGAAGGCGCCAAGCTCCAATATCAGATCGCTCTTCTCGGCGAGAGGGATGAAGACGTCGGGGGGCACCCATCCGCGCTCCGGATGTGACCAGCGCATCAGTGCCTCGAATCCGACCACGTCCGTTGTGGCCAGATCAATGATGGGCTGGTAATGCATCAAGAGTTGGCCCGACGCGATGGCTTGGCGCAAGTCCTGAACAAGCGCGAACCGACTGACGGCTTCGTGGCGCATGTCGGACGTAAACACGACGTGATGCCCATGGCCTTGACGCTTGGCCTCATACATCGCAGCGTCGGCGTTCTGGACAAGCTCGGCGATATTCGCATTCGATCCGTCCCAGATCACGATCCCGGTGCTCGCTCGCTGTTCGATATGCACCTCATTGAATGAAAACGGCTCGGTGAGTGCGTCTAGGAGACGCTTGGCTATCTGTTCAGCCTCAGCCGGTGAGGTCAGCCCCTCGGCCAAGTAGAGGAACTCGTCACCGCCAAAGCGACAGAGCGTGTCGGATGAGCGAGTGACCTGTTCGAAGCGGTGGGCGATCGATACCAGCAACTCGTCGCCGACCAGGTGGCCGTAGACGTCGTTGACCCCCTTGAAATCATCCAGGTCGATCAGCAGCACCGCACCGGTTCCGCCATAGCGCAGAACCCTCGTGTGCGCTTGGGCGAGCCGGTCATCAAAGAGCGCGCGGTTAGCGAGCCCCGTGAGCGGGTCGTGGAGGGCTTGGAAGGACAGCTGAGCCGCGAGCGCCCGCTCTTCGGTGATATCGCGCACTGACGAGACGTAATACGTGGCCCTGCCCGTCTCGTCACGGGCCGGACTGATCGACACCTCGGCAATGACAATCCGTCCGTTCTTGTGCAAGAAGCGCTTGCCATATCGAACCTGATCCGTTTCACCGGAGTTGATGCGCCGGTAGACATCTTCGGTGATGCCAATGTCCTCGGGGTAGGTGAACTGCTTGGAGTCGTTGCCGATCAGTTCCTCTCGGCTTCGACCACTCATGCGGCAAAAGGCGTCGTTGACGGCTAAGAACATTCCGTTCCGGTCGCTAAAGACCATGGGAGCCATATTCCCCTCGAAAGCGAGGCGGAAGCGCTGCTCGCTCTGTGCCAGCGCTTCCGCGGCTGCTGCCTCGATCGCGACGGTGTGACCCTCGGCCTCAATGCGCGCGTCCTCCGCCGCTCTCTGCACGGTGTTGTCGCGGAATGCCGCAACGACCCAGCTTCTGCCCTCCATCTCGAGTCGCGAGCAGGCGAAATCGACGGACAGCTCGTTGCCGTCATGGCACAGAACCGTGAGATTCCGGTGGCGCACTATCTTCTTCGCGCTCGGGTGACCGTCGAGCTCGGGTCGAAGGTTGAAGTTCTTACCTTGTTGAATCAGCGGTACGAGCAAGTGGATGTCCTGGCCAACGAGATCGTCCAATCTGTATCCGGTCATCTCTGCCAGACGATGGTTCAGATCGGCCACAGCGCCAAGATCATCGATTAGGGCAATCCCACTCGGAAGCGATTCCAGGAGGCTTTCCGCCAGGTCGGGATGGTCTTCGAAGTACCTCACAAGGACCCACTTTCTTACACCCCGCTGTTCAGACGAACAGAGGTGTCAGACGTCCCTCATATCGCGGAACAATACTTCTCACGATCCCCCGAAGTGTGGTACCGCTTCTTGAAACTCAACCGTTGAAGGTGGTTCTTTGAAGTCCGCCCTCCGGCACGAAACCACGTGACGCACCATTGCGGTTCAGGTTTCCAAGTCTTCATCCCACAGGCCAATGCGCCACCACCCGACCGAACCAGCGCCACCGGGCGAAGTTTGGCGAGGATCCGGACCTCTCCGATGCCACCGGCCGCTTCCGAACGACTGACTCGACCTGTGACATCCACTCGATCGTGGGTTCGATCTCACCGGTCCTACCTGTCCAGCGGCTTGGGTGCTGTCGGCCGGATCTCGACGGCCACGGAGAGCTCCTGTTTGCCCTAAGCGGATCACGCAGGTCCTGTTCAAGGAGCCGATCGTCGACGGTGACTCGACGTGTGGTCAGACTGCGGCTCGAATTCTGCACGTCTCGCCGGTTGCGGAGTTCCTGGCCACCGCCAGGAAGTGGTTGGTGCCCGTCTTCGGGGTCAATGTTCTGGAGATGCTGAACGAACCATCGGCGATGGTGGTCGCATTCCCTCGGAACACCGTTGACTTGTTGTCCGCCACCTTGACGATCCAGTTGACCCCACTGGTGTGGGCCGTCATGTCAACGCCAAAGTCAAAGCTGAGGGTTCCGTTGTCCTCCCGCTGGACTTGCAGGTTGCTCAGGCTCCCTTTGGAGCAGGTGCCGTTGGCCACAACTGCGGGCTTGGTCGCAGCTTGGGCGGGTCCGACGAGGCCAAGTAGTCCGACGCCAAGGGCGGCCGGTAGAAGCAATGGGGCTGTTCGACTGATTCGCATTGGTGTACTCCGTCTCGTGGCGGGTCTGTCCCGCCAGTCAGAGTGTGGCGCGCGCATCTAAGACCGCTGTGACCGCCCGCCAAGAAACGGGTAAAACATTCTGCCCCCTCAATTGACCGTGACCTGGCCCCTGACACGAGTGCGAATCTCTCGTTTCTTCATGCCGATTGCCGCGGTGGACGTCGATGTGGGGGTTCAATTGGCGTCCACCGATCCGACGATCCGTCCCCAATGCCGGAGCGGCGATGCCGGACCGAACCGACACGCCGGTCACGATCCCTTCGGCGGTCGGACCCAGTCGACGCCCCGGGTCTGCCCCGAGGCTCCGCCGCCACCCCATCATCGCTCGGTCGGAGGTTCGATCCCCACTGTCCTGGTCAGTAGGTCCCACGAGAGGTCGTCGCGTCCGATTTCGAGCAACGGGTCGGTGATCTACGGTTGAAACGACCTGGCCAGGGCGCCACTTCCGGTCAGCCGACCTCGCTCCATCGGTCCGATAGGGAGGGGCGACCCGACTGACATTTATGATGCGGCCAAAGGAGAGTCCATGGAAAACGAAAGCAAGTGTCCGGTCTCGGGCGGAGCCAACACGCACCTGGCGGAGAGCCTGGCGAACCAGCGGTGGTGGCCAAACCAATTGAACCTGAGGATTCTCCACCAGAACTCCTCCGCGTCCAATCCGATGGGCGCGCAGTTCAACTACGCCGATGAGTTCCGGACCCTCGACCTCGATGCCCTCAAGAAGGACATTGAGGCGGTGATGACCACGTCGCAGGACTGGTGGCCCGCCGACTACGGCCACTATGGCCCTCTCTTCATTCGCATGGCGTGGCACAGCGCGGGCACCTACCGCATCGGCGACGGCCGCGGCGGGGCAGGGTCCGGGGCGCAACGCTTTGCGCCCCTCAACAGCTGGCCCGACAACGCGAACCTCGACAAGGCGCGCCGCTTGCTCTGGTCGATCAAGCAGAAGTACGGCCGGAAGATTTCGTGGGCCGACCTGATGGTCTTCGCGGGCAACTGCGCCTTGGAATCGATGGGGTTCCGGACCTTGGGCTTCGCCGGCGGGCGCGAAGATATCTGGGAGCCCGAAGAGGACGTCTACTGGGGACCGGAAGACACGTGGCTCGGCGACGAGCGCTACAGCGGTGACCGGGAACTTGACAATCCCCTCGGCGCCGTGCAGATGGGTCTGATCTACGTGAATCCCGAGGGACCGAACGGCAATCCGGATCCCCTCGCTGCCGCCCGGGACATTCGAGAGACATTTCGCCGGATGGCGATGAACGACGAGGAGACGGTGGCGCTCATCGCCGGCGGTCACACGTTCGGCAAGACCCACGGTGCCGCAGATGCCAGCAACGTCGGCCCGGCACCCGAGGGTGCCAACCTCGAGGAACAGGGTCTCGGGTGGAAGAACGCCTTCGGAAGTGGCCGAGGTGGCGACGCAATCACCAGCGGCCTGGAAGGCGCGTGGACGACCAGCCCAGTGAAGTGGGACAACAACTTCTTCGACAACCTGTTCGGCTACGAATGGGAACAGGTGAGAAGTCCCGCTGGTGCAGCGCAGTGGACTCCGAAGGATGATTCGGCATCCGGCACCGTGCCGGACGCGCATGATCCGAGACGGAAGCACGCCCCCACAATGCTCACGACGGACCTCTCGCTGAGGTTTGACCCGGTCTATGCGCCGATCTCGAAGCGCTTTCACGAGAACCCGGAGGAGTTCGCGGACGCCTTCGCGAGGGCGTGGTACAAGCTGACCCACCGCGACCTGGGTCCGTACTCGCGGGGCCTGGGCGCGCTGGTCCCCGCGACGCCACAGTTGTGGCAAGACCCCGTTCCCGCGCCCTCACACGAGCTGATCGAGGCGCCCGAGATAGATGATCTGAAGGGCCGGATTCTCGCGTCAGGCCTGTCCATCACCCAGCTGGTTTCGACCGCCTGGGCGTCGGCGGCGTCGTTCCGCGGGACCGACAAGCGCGGCGGAGCCAACGGCGCGCGCATCCGCCTGGCCCCGCAGAAGGACTGGGAAGTCAACGGACCGGCCGAACTGGCGATGGTGCTGGAGGTCCTGGATCGGATCCAGGCCGATTTCAACGGTGCGCAGACTGGCGGGAAGAGGGTCTCGCTGGCTGACCTGATCGTTCTGGGCGGGTGCGCAGCCGTCGAGCAAGCTGCGAAGCGGGCCGGGCTCGACATCCAGGTACCCTTCTCGCCAGGACGGACCGACGCCTCGCAGGAGCAAACGGATGTCGAATCATTCGCCGTGCTCGAACCGGCGGGAGATGGGTTCCGCAACTATCTCGGACGCGGGACCCGGCAAACGGCGGAGGAGTTGCTGCTCGACCGGGCGCACAAGCTGACCCTCACGGCGCCCGAGATGGCGGTTCTGCTGGGTGGTCTTCGCGTGCTAAACGCGAACTTCCGCCAGTCCGAACTCGGGGTATTCACAAAGCGGCCCGAGGCGCTGACCAACGACTTCTTCGTGAACCTGCTCGACATGGGCACGCAGTGGCGGGCGGCGTCCGCATCCGGGGAGACGTTCGAGGGGCGCGACCGAGCGACGGGCGAGCTCAGGTGGACGGCTAGCCGCGTCGACCTCGTCTTCGGTTCGAACTCCCAGCTCCGGGCGATTGCCGAGGTCTACGCGTGCGACGACGCACAACAGAAGTTCGTGCGCGACTTTGTGGCGGCGTGGGAGAAGGTGATGAACCTCGATCGATTCGACCTCGCTTGATCTTGACGGCAGGACGCATTTCGTCCGCCCCGGAACGACGCCGACGGCGCGCCGGAGTCCTCTGCGGGTGCGTGATCGGAGTCGTCGGTCCATCGGGTGACCACGTGAGACCCTTCCGCGGATCCGACCACCGATCTTCTTAGCGTCACGGGGGCTCGGTCCGTCATCGAGCGGGACAGGTCGGGCAGAGTCAGAACCAACCGCTGAGAGCTACCGGGTAACGGTGATGATGAGTCCGCTGCTCGCCGAGCTCTGACCGATCTTCACCCTGATCGTGAGCCCGTAGAGTCCCGGGGCCGCGCTGGCGGGAATGCGAAGCTGCGAGACGGGGTTGGCCGCCTCCTTGTCGGTGAGATGAAGCGACGGCGCCGCGAAGTTGACTCGCCCCAGCTTCGGGGGAGACTTCGTGAGTGCGCTCGTGGCCGCGGCCACGCTGGCGAACGGGCCGGTGGCGGTCACGGCGAGGGTGACAGCCTTGGCGGGCTTTCGACTCTTGTGGCCGCCCAACCTGATCCACTTGACCGCGAGGAGCTGGCCCGGATGGTACGGATGAGTGCCGAGACCTCCGCCGCAGCAGTTGTAGGTGTAGATCGCGGTGGCCTTCGGTGGGGCTTGGGCGAACGCGGCCGCGGGACCCAGGATCGTCGCCGCGGCGACGATTGCGCCGATCGCCATTCGAACCGGACTTCGCAACGCGCCGCTGTTGACTCTTCGTGTCACCGAGAACTCCTTTCTGGGGAAGAGTAGATCGTCTCAGTGGCCGGACTCGGGCCGGCACTTCACCGGGACTCGCCTCGGACTCCTCATCCGCGAACTGCTACCGTGACCACCACATCACCAAAGATGTCAAACGGGAGACACGAAATGGCATTGGGCCTCTACTTCAATCATGAGGGATTCACGCCGGAGAAGTACCGCGAAGCACTGAAGCAACTGGAAGCCTCTGGCGAGGGATCCCCGAAGGGACGCACCGTGCACTACGCCCTCGAATCTGACGGGGCGATCCAGGTATTCGACGTCTGGGAGTCCCAGGATGAGTTCGAGGCCTTCGGTCAGACGCTGATGCCTATCCTCAGCGGACTGGGCATCGAACTAACTCCGCCCATGGTGGCGAGCGTGTACAACGTCATCAAGGGATAGTCGGCGGCGTCACCCGTCAAGTGGCGCTGACGTCGGTGTGGGCATGCGACGCCGCGACGTTAGGCGCGGCTCAGCGCTTCGAGATTGAGGCCAGCACGGCGACTCGCCGCGCCGTTGCGGCGGGCTACGAGCCCGGCGGGCGGTACTTGACCTTCGAGTTGGCTGCCTTGTCGATCTCCTCGGGGGTCAGGAGCACGACCGTCGACGCCGTCGCACCTCCGCCGGCGGACACCGCCAGCGCCAGGGCCGCCGCCGCGGCGTTGTTCGGTAGGTCGGCGATCACGTAGGCGTCGTTCTGGCCGAAGGCGAAGTAGAAGGTGTCGACCTTCCCCCCGACGCTCTTGGCCGCCGCCTGGGCCGCGGTCTTGCGGGCGGTGCCACCCTTGGCGAGCACGCCTCTCACGCCGTCCAACGTGTACTGCACCTGCAAAAGATACTTCGGCACGGGTCCCCCCTTCGGGCTCTTGCGCTGGGAGTGTAACACCGCCTCGGATCGCGCACACCCGCGACGCGTCGTCAGCGTCGGCCCGCAGCGGCTACTTGGTCGCGGGGTCCCCCAGCGCCGCCTCCGCGAGACCGGCGTATTCACTCAGGTCGGCCTCGACGTCGTCGCCTTCGTCGAAGCTCGGCTGCGGACTGAGGACGATGAGCCGATCGTCGAGTCGAACGCTGACCTGACCGTCGGTCCCAGTCGCCGCGCCATTCCGCGCGTCGACCCCGGTGTCGTCGGTCAGCTCCGCGACGAAGGCGGTGAAGGACGGTGCGCCGTCGACGCCGTCGGCGACGAAGCTCAGGCAACCCGTTGTTTCCAGGTATGAACCGGACACTGCGAGTCCGAACAGCGTCGCGGCCAATTGGTCCTGACCTATCGGACCCGTCTCCACTCGGTCAGTCGCGTCCATCGCGTCGGCCAGCGTCACCGTCAGCTGGGCCAGATTGGTCGTCGGTCGATAGGTCAGCAGGTTGTCGGCCTGCCGGGGCGCCCCGAGGAAGCCGATCGTGGGAGCTCCCCGAAAGTGCAGAGTCTCGACGAAGCCGACGCCGTGGGAGGTGTGGACCTCCGCGAGCCGGCACTGCGCGAGGTCGTCCACTCGATTCATGGCCTCGAAGGCGACGTTGAAGCGGGCGACGGCGTCGTCGCTCGCCACCTCATCGAATCTCCGGCGACTCGCGCCGAGGTCTCCGCCCAGGAACCGCGTGATCAACAGCGCCGCCTTCAACCACGTGTCCCACGGGACATCCTCGACGCGGGCCAGAAGTGTGAAGCCGTCGAGCGCTTCGCCGGCGAGGCCCGGCGATGATCGGCGCCGCGCCGCCAGAGTGCGGCGTTGGGCGTACAGCCGCAGGACTTCGACGTCGGCGCCAGTGAGTTGGCCGCGGAAGGCGTCACCGCCGGCCGATCCCTCGGCGGTGACGGAGCGCACCACGCCGGAAACGGCGTCATCGGCGGGCTCGTCGCGATACCGGACGAAGTCGGCGGCCCCCACGCCGTACTCCAGGACGGCGAGTTGACGGCGCAACGCGCTCACGCGATCGTCGGCGCTCACGTTGTCCAGCGTAACGGTCGAGCACGAGCGGGCCCGAGGGTCGCGGTCGCCGCGTCGAGGCGGTCTCTTCGAGCGGGCCGCCGGGGCGGCCGTCGGATTACGGCGCGGTGGCGATCTTGAAGTTGCCGCCGATGGTGGCGAGCAGCCCCGGAGCGGCCGTCGCGAGCACGCGGAACGTCACGCTGGTGTGCTTGGGGAAGTGCCAGGTGAAGTGGATCGTCCACTTCTTGGTGGCGGTCGAGTAGGTGAAGGCGCCGATGCTCACCCACGAGGATCCGTTCTTGCGCTGCAGGATCAGGTGACCCTTGGCGGGCACGGGCCGAACCACCGCCGTGACGATGGCCGCCGAGCCGTCGGACGCGTGCAGGGGGTAGCTCTCGGAGATCGAGGTGTAGGACTGGCCGGCGACCGTCGTGGAGGTGGTGTTCGGCGTCACGTGAGCGAAGGTCAGGATGGCCAGCCCGCCGGCCGGCTCATTGGATCCGGTCGTGAGGATCGCCGTCCACACCGTGCCCTGCAACGCGCCACTCACGCCATCCCACGTCGTCTGAGGATTGCCGGGACCGGTGACGCCGTAGGGTGCGCCGTTGCCCGCGGTCTCGTTCAGGAACCACGGTTGAGTGTCGGGCATGGTGGAGCCGACCTGCTCGTCCATGTTGGAGGTCAGCGGGATGGTGACCTTGCAGGTGTCGGCGTTGACCACGACGCAGGGAAACGTCGGGTCGGCGCCGCCGGCGCCCGCGATCCCGTTGACGTTGATCGTGATCAAAGAGAGCGCCACCGCGGTGGACCCCAGGCGACTCCAAGCTCTCATGGTGATCTCTCTTCGACGAGGGCGACCGGCTGGCCCGAAGCTAGTGGCACGCGGATCCCGTCGCGCAGGGTGCTACTACGAATCACAGCGGTGAAGACAACATTCCGCTCGCCCGCATCCTCGCTCGACGGCGGGTGGCCGCGGGTTGGGTCGTCTCGCTCGACTTCGTGCCGGTGGCCACTGGCTTCCTCGGGGTCCTGATCATCGGTCCCCGTCTGGTAGCGAGCCGGCGCCGGTCGCGCACCAGGTGAGGCGACCGGCGCCGGGGAGTTACAGCGCGAAGACCACCTTCACCTGGACCGAGACCGACTGGGTGCCCGCTTGGATCGGCACCGACTTGAGGGCCGAGGCGTTGGCGGTGGCGGTGGCGAAGATTGGGTAGACGTAGGAGTTGGAGTTCTCCTCATCGACGATGGTGACGATGCCCCCGACGTGGGTGCCGCCGGCGGCGGCGATCTGCGACGCGGCGGTCTTGGCGTTGCGCATCGCCTTGGCGCGCGCGGCCGCCAGGTAGGCCGAGTCGTTGGAGATCGACAGCGTCACGCCGTTGAGCTGGATGCCGTTGCCCACCGCGTTCGCCGCGGCGTCAATCGCAGTTCCCGCCTTCTTGAGGTGATGGATCGTTACCGTCAGTTCGTTCTGGACGGTGAACCCGGTCACCTGGCCGGAGGAGTTGGTGTCCTCCCACAGGTTGAGGCCCGACGTCGCCATGTCCTTGGACTTGACGCCGCTGGTGATCAGCGAATGGATGAGCGCCGCCACCCGCGCGCTGTTCTCGCGAAGGGCCAGCGTGGCCGACGAGGCGGTCGTCTGCACGCCCAGCTGCACGGTCACGGTGTCCGGCGTTCCCATGACGGACCCTGATCCGGTCACCGTGATGGTGGAGGGCGAGCCGGACGATGATTTCGTCGAGCGGCCGAGCGCCACGCCCACTGCCGCCACCAGCACGACCAGGGCCACCGCTGCGACGGCACCGGCGAACGCGGGCCCGAAGGCTCGTTCGCGACTCGGCTGGTCAATTCCCGGACTGGATTCCAAACTCATGATCTCTCCTTGCTTACGGCGCCTCGCGACGTGGACGACGGTCGCAGAACCTTCTGAGGCACGCCTTCACTTGGTTTGTGTGCGCCGCCCGCCGAGAATTACCGGAGCCGTGGAGTTCTGCCAGGGTCGCGGCTGGATCCGCCCGGACGTCGCCGCGCGATCGGTCGCCGTCAGCCTGCAGGTGGTGGTCCTCGGACGGAACCTGGACGACGGGTCGCTCGACCCGATGCCCGAGGCGGAGTGGTCGGGCTTCGTCGACCAACTCTTCGCGCTCCTGCTCACCCCGTCGTAGTCCGACCACCCGCCCGACTGTGGTGAGATGCGAGGGTGAGGATTCTGCGCTACGGCGCCGTGGCGGCGCTGGTCGTGGCCGCCGGCCTGGCCGCCGGCGCGGCCCGCTCGACCAACGCCGCGGCGCCGGTGCCCGCGTCGTGCACGCCCGGCGCCCTGGGCCAGGCGTTCACCGGCCCCTTACACCTGGTCTCGGTCGACGGGTGGGGCTGCGAAGGGGCGTTCGCTTACACGTGGGCGACGGTGGGGACGGCGCCCAACGAGATCGGGGTGACCGAGGTGCTGCGCTTCGACGCAGCGGCGCGACAGTGGCGGATCGTCTCGCGGCTGACCTACTGCAAGCCGGGTGCGCTGCCCGAGGTGGTCTACCGGCTCGGCTGCTTCTCCAACTGACGTGATCTCGCGGCCCGGCCCGGACGGTCCCCGACGCCCGCGCGGCACGCGGCGCCGCGGACTCGCCTCACTGGCGTGGGCGTCAACCCAGGACCTGTTCAACCAGCGCACCGCCTTCGGGCGCCTGGCGTTGGTGCACGTGGTGATGATGGCCGGGGACACGCTGGTCACCATCTCCCTGGCCGGGTCGCTGTTCTTCTCGGTCACCCCCACCGAGGCCAAGGGCCGCGTGCTGGCGTACCTGCTGCTCACGATCGCCCCGTTCGCCGTGGTCTCGCCGCTGCTCGGGCCGCTCATCGACCGGTCGGTGGCCGGGCGTCGAGCCCTGGTCGCCGCGTCGGCTGGGCTGCGTGCGGTGCTGTGCTGGTCGATGAGCCAGCACCTCCACTCGCTGTGGCTCTTCCCCGAGGCCTTCCTGGTGCTCGTCTCGTCCAAGCTGTACGTCGTCACGCGCGGGGCGCTGGTGCCCGAGATGGCCCGCACCGACCAATTCCGCGAGCGCGGCGCCCGGGTCGACCAGGCGGGCTGGCCACTCGACGTCGCCGAGGAGGGTCGCGGCTACGCCGGGTTCAACGCGCAGCTCACGCTGCTGGGCACCCTGGCCGGCCTGATCGTCGGTTCTCTGGGTGCGGGCGTGCTGAAGGGCCTGGGCGCGCCCAGCGTGCTCGTGGCCGCGGCGGCCACCTTCGCCGCCGGGGTCGTGGCCAGCCTGCGCCTCCAGCGCCCGGCCGAGGCGGTGCGCCGGCGCTTCGCGTCGCTCACCCAGGACGAGCGCGACCGCCACGCCCTCAACCCCTTCGGCGACGTCGAGGTGGCCTGGGGGCTGACGGCGACGGCGGTCATGCGCTTCGCCGTCGGGTTCGCGACCTTTCTCTTGGCCTTCGGCCTTCGCCGCGCCCACGCCGGCCTCGGCTGGTTCGCGCTGGCTCTGGCGCTGAGCGCGGTCGGCTCGCTGGCTGGGCTGGGCCTGGTGACGCGCGTGCGCGACAAGCTGCGCGAGTCCACGCTGCTCACCTGGTCGTTGCTGGGAACCGCCGCCGGGGCGGCGCTGGCCGGCCTGCACGCGTCCCTGGTCGTCCAGACGCTCCTCGCGGCGTGGCTCGGGGTCTGCGCCGCGGTGGCCCAGCCGACCTTCGACGCCATCACCCAGCGGCTCGTGCCCCTCGCCGCGCAGGGGCGCACTTTCGCGCGCTTCGCCGTGCGCCAGCAGCTGCTGTGGGTGATCGGCGCGGTGATCCCGGTCGGCGTCGCGCTGTCCTTCGCGACCGGCGACCGGCTGCTCGCCCTCCTGGTCGGCGCGGCCGGCGTGGTCTACGGCGTCGGGCGGCGCTTCGCCCGCCGCTGAGCAGAGGACCCGTTCCTACACTGGAGGGGTGCCCGCGTTCCCGAGTGCGGTGAGCGGCCCGCCGCGGCTCGACCACCTGCCCCACGTGGTCGTCGTCGGCGGCGGCTTCGCCGGCCTGGCCGTCGCGCGCGGGCTGGCTGGTCGCCGCGTCCGCGTTACCCTGATCGACCAGCACAACTTCCACACGTTTCTGCCGCTGCTCTACCAGGTGGCGACTGCCGGCCTCGAGCCGGCCGACGTCGCCTACCCGATCCGGACCATCTTCGGCCACGCCGAAAACATCCGATTCCGCCACGGTCGGGTGAGCCGGGTCGACGACGCGCGCCGGGTGGTCGTGCTGGAGGACGCCACGGAGATCCCCTACGACCACGTCGTGGTGGCCAGCGGGGCCACCGCCGGGTTCTTCGGGGTCCCCGGGGCGGCGCGCCACGCCCTGCCGCTCTACACGCTGGCCGACGCCCGACGTTTGCGCAATCGCTTGCTGTCGTCGCTCGAGGACGCCGACGTGCGCGCCGAGGTCGAGCCGGTGGCGCTGACCTTCGTCGTCGTCGGGGGAGGACCGACCGGCGTGGAGACCGCCGGTGCGCTCTCCGAATTGGTCGCCATCACGATCAAGCGCGACGGCCTGCGCCTCGACCCGTCCCGGGTGCGCGTCGTGCTGGTGGACCTGACCGACCGGCTCCTAACGGCGTTCCCCGAGCGCGCCGGGCGCTACGCGGCCCGGGCGCTGGGCCGCCTGGGCGTCGAAATCCACTTCGGCCGCACGGTGGTCGAGGTCGAAGAGGGCGCCATTCGCTTCGCCGACGGCGAACGCTGGGAGACGGCCGCGGTGGTGTGGGCGGCCGGCGTGACCGCGACCGGCACGCTGGCCGAGGGACTGGGCGATGCGCCGGGACCCGGGGGCCGGGCGCTGGCCGGCGCGGACCTGCGCCTGGTGGGCAGCGACCACCTCTGGGCGATCGGCGACGCCGCAGCGGTGCCCTCGGGCGGGGGTCTGTTCCACGCGCAGCTGGCCCCGGTGGCCATCCAGTCGGGGCGCCACTGCGCCGCCCAGATCCTGCGCGTGCTCGACGGGGCGCCCACGCAACATTTCCGGTACCACAACAAGGGCATCATGGCCACGATCGGCCGGCGCGCCGCGGTGGCCCAGCTGCCCCGCGCCGGGGTCATCACGGGGACGCTGGGGTGGCTGGCCTGGCTCGGGCTGCACCTGTTCTACCTGGTGGGTTTCCGCAACCGCCTGCGGGTGCTGATCAACTGGACGTGGCGCTACTTCGACTGGCCGTCCGGGCCGCGGCTCATCGTCGCCGACGCCGAGACCGTGGAGTAGCTAGCCCAGGCGCGCCTCGAGGTCGTCGAGCTGGTGGCGCAGCCGCGCCGGCAGGTGGTGGCCGAACTGGTCGTAGTACTGGCGGATCAACGGGATCTCGCCGCGCCACTCGCCGGCGTCGACGCGCAGCAGCGCGGCCATTTCGTCCTCGCTCACGTTGAGCCCCTCGGTGGAGATGGCCCACGGGGCCGGCACGTCGCCGATCGGCGTCGACACGGCGCCGCCGCGGCCCGCGGTGCGCTCGAAGATCCACTCCAGGACGCGGCTGTTCTCGCCGAAGCCGGGCCACAGGAACCGCCCGTCCGCGCCCTTGCGGAACCAGTTGACGTAGAAGATCTTGGGCAGCCCGGCCTCGTCGACCCGGTCGGTGAAGGTGAGCCAGTGGTTCCAGTAGTCGGCCATGTTGTAGCCGCAGAAGGGCAGCATCGCGAAGGGGTCGCGGCGCAGCTGGCCGACCGCGCCGGTCGCCGCGGCGGTCGTCTCGGACGAGACGATCGAGCCCAGGAACACGCCGTGGTCCCAGTCGCGCGCCTGGAACACCAGGGGCACGACCGAGGCCCGGCGTCCGCCGAAGAGGATCGCGTCGATGGGCACGCCGGTGGGGTCCTCCCACTCCGGGGCGATGGACGGGTCCTGGGCCGCCGGGGCGGTGAAGCGCGAGTTGGGGTGCGCGGCCGGCGTCCCCAGCGCTTCGGACCACGGCTGACCGCGCCAGTCGATGAGGCCCTCGGGCGGCTCGCCCAGGCCCTCCCACCAGACGTCCCCGTCGGCGGTGCGCGCGGTGTTGGTGAAGATGGTGTTGGCCTCGATCGAGAGCATGGCGTTGGGGTTGGTCACCATGTTGGTGCCGGGCACCACGCCGAAGAAGCCGGCCTCCGGGTTGATGGCGTAGAGCCGGCCGTCGGGGCCCGGCTTCATCCAGCAGATGTCGTCGCCGATCGTCTCGACCTTCCAGCCGTCCAGCGTGGGGATCATCATGGCCAGGTTGGTCTTGCCGCAGGCGCTCGGGAAGGCGCCGGTGACGTAGCGCGACTCGCCGGCCGGGCTGGTGAGCTTGAGGATGAGCATGTGCTCGGCGAACCACCCCTCGTCGCGCGCCAGCACCGAGGCGATGCGCAGGGCGAAGCACTTCTTGCCCAGCAGCGCGTTGCCGCCGTAGCCCGAGCCGTAGGAGGTGATCTCGTGGGTCTCGGGGAAGTGGACGATGTACTTGCTCTCGGGGTTGCAGGGCCAGGCGACGTCGGCCTGGCCCTCGGACAGGGGCATGCCCACCGAGTGCAGGCACGGCACGACGGCCCCGTCGGCGCCGAGGACCTCCAGGGCGCCGGCGCCCATGCGCGTCATGATGCGCATCGACACCGCCACGTAGGCCGAGTCGGTGATCTCCACGCCGATGTGGCTGATGTGGCTGCCCAGGGGACCCATGGAGAAGGGCACCACGTACATGGTGCGACCCGCCATCGCGCCGGCGAAGAGCCCGCGCAGTGTGGCGCGCATCTCGTCGGGCTCGCACCAGTTGTTGGTCGGGCCGGCGTCGATCTCGCGTTCCGAGCAGATGAAGGTGCGGTCCTCGACGCGCGCGACGTCGCCGGGGTCGGACGCGGCGTAGTAGCTGTTCGGTCGCTTGGCCTCGCTGAGGCGGGTGAAGGTGCCGTTGGCCACGAGCAACGCGCACAGCTCGTCGTACTCCTCGGCCGATCCGTCGCACCAGTGGATACGATCGGGAGTGGTGAGCCGGGCCACCTCTTCGACCCATTTGATGAGCTTCGTGTTGCGGGTGGGGTACGTCACGTCCCTGCCTCTCTGCGGCCACGCGTGGCGGGGTCGCGACGCGCCGTAGTCATGCCCACGAGCGACGACCCACCCACTCCCAACCAGGAGCCCTACCGCCGCGAAGATGACATCCTGGAGCGTATCGCCGCCATCGTGGGCCGGCGAACGACGCCCCGCGACGAGGTGCACGTGGGCGACGACGCCGCGGTCCTGGCGTCCATACCCGGCGAGACGCTGCTCAGCACCGACGCCGCGGTGTGGGGCGTGCACCTGGACGCCGCGCTCTTCCCGTTGGAAGACCTCGGCTTCAAGGCCGTCGCCGCGGCCGTGTCGGACCTCGCGGCGATGGGCGGGCGCCCGCGCGCCGCGGTGGTCGCGGTCGCCGCGCCCCCGGGCACCGACCTCGAGGAGCTGCACCGCGGCGTCGCCGACGCCGCGGCGGTGACCAACTGCCCGGTGGTGGGCGGCGACCTCACCCGCGCGCGCGAGGTGATGGTGGTGGTGACGGTGCTGGGCGAGTGCCCCAGCCGCGGGGCGGTCCTGCGCCGCGGAGCGCGCCCGGGCGACGAGCTGCTGGTCACCGGCCCGCTGGGACGCGCGGCGGCCGGACTGCGCCGGCGTCGCGAGGGCGCGCCCCTGGACGACCCGCTGGTCGTCGCGCACCGGCGCCCGTGGGCCCGGGTCGACGAGGGCGTCGCCGCGCGCAGCGCCGGGGCGCACGCGATGATCGACCTGAGCGACGGGCTGGGTCTGGACCTGCACCGCCTGGCCGACGCGTCAGGGGTCGGCTTCGAGCTCGACGAGGTGCCGGTCGGCGAGGGGGCGACCTTGGACGAAGCGATCGAGGGCGGCGAGGACTACGAGCTGTTGATCGCCACCGGGGACGCGGCCCGGCTGCGGATGATCTTCATCGACCGGCGCCTGCGCGACCCGATCACCATCGGCCGGGTGGTCGCGGACCCGGCGACGCGCACCTACCGCGGCGTCGCGTTCGCGCGGCGCGGCTGGCAGCACCAGTTCTGACTAGGCGCTGACCTGACGGCGCGCCGGCTTGGTCACCTTGCCCGAGCGCAGGCACCCGGTGCAGACGTTGAGGCGCCGCGGGCTGCCGCCCACCAGGGCGCGCACGCGCTGGATGTTGGGGTTCCAGCGGCGCTTGGTGCGACGGTGCGAGTGCGACACGTTCATGCCGAACGACGGCTTCTTGCCGCACAGGTCGCAGACTGATGCCATGGTGGAAGCTCCTTCGTGCCCGACGGCCCCACGTGCGCCCATCGGCTGAAACCGAACGACCATTGTAGCATCGCTACCGATGAGCTCACCTACGACGCTGTCGGCGTCCGATCTGCGGGCGGTGGTGGCGACCTACGCCAAGCTCCTGCGCAGCCACAAGGAGGTCATCAACCGGCTCAACGTCTATCCCGTGCCCGACGGCGACACGGGGACCAACATGACCCTGACGGTGGAGTCGGTGGTCGACGCGCTGGCGGATCTGGGCTCGACGGCCACGTTGGCCGAGGTCGGCCAGGCCATCGCCCACGGGTCGCTGATGGGGGCCCGCGGCAACTCCGGGGTGATCCTGAGCCAGCTGCTGCGCGGCCTGGTCGAGGGCTGGCGCGCCGAAGGCGGCATCGAGCCGAGCCAGCTCGCGACATCCATGGCCCACGCCGACGACCTGGCGCGCCACGCCGTCGTGCGACCCGTCGAGGGCACCATCCTGTCGGTGGCCCGCGCGGCGGCCGAGGGCGCGAGGGAGGGCGTCGCGCACCTCACCACGCTGGTGCGCCGGGCCCGCGACCGGGGCCGCGAGGCGCTCGCCCACACCCCCGAGCAGCTGCCCATCCTGAAGCAGGCCGGTGTGGTCGACTCCGGGGGCACCGGACTACTGCTCCTGCTCGACGCGCTGTGCCACGTGGTGGCCGGCGACCCGCTGCCGATCGCCCCGTCGGCCGCCTCGATCCACGTCAACGTGCCGGTCGAGGCGCCCGGCACCGAGGACGTCTCGGCGCTGCGCTACGAGGTCATGTACCTGCTGGATGCCGAGGACGCGGCGATGGGGGCCTTCCGCGAGGTGTGGACCGGGATCGGCGACTCGATTGTCATCGTCGGGGGAGACGGTCTCTACAACTGCCACATCCACACCGACGAGATCGGCGCGGCCATCGAGGCGGCCCTCGACGCGGGACGACCGCGCGACATCAAGGTCACCGACCTCTCCGACCAGGTGCTCGAGGAGCGCTGGGTCCGCGAGGCCAGCCAGGACCAACCCGAGGCGAGCACCGAGCCCGCGCCGACGACCGCGGTGGTGGCCGTGGTGGCGGGCGAGGGCGTCGGGCGCATCTTTCGCTCGCTGGGCGTGCGCACGCTGGTCAAGGGTGGCCAGTCGATGAATCCCTCCACCTCGGACCTGGTCGACGCGGTCCACGCCACCGGGTCCGCCCAGGTGGTCATCCTGCCGAACAACAAGAACATCCGGCCGGTGGCCGAGCAGGTGGCGAACCTCGTCGACCAGCAGGTGACCGTCGTGCCGACCGCCTCGATCGTCGAGGGTTTCGCCGCGCTGTTGGCTTACGACCCCGACGCGTCGGCGGCGCAGAACGCCGAGGCCATGGCGGCGTCGACGGCGCACGTCGTGGCCGGCGAGGTGACGCGCGCAGTGCGCGACGCGGTGACCGACGCCGGCGACGTGCGCGAAGGCGACTGGATCGGCCTGTCGGCGACGGGCGTGCGCTCGGTGGCCGACTCCATCGCGCTGGCCAGCAACCGGCTGCTGGCCAGCCTGGTGACGCCGGAGCACGAGCTCATCACGATCATCGAGGGCGACGGGGCGACGCACGCCAACACCCGGCGGATCACCGACTATCTGGCCGAGAACTACCCGCAGCTGGCCGTCGAGGTGCACCACGGCGGCCAGCCGCTCTACCCCTACTACTTCGGCATCGAGTGAGCGACGCGGCGCCACGGCGACTGCGCCAACTCGACGCGATACCCGTCGATCAACTGCGCCACGTCGGCGAGAAGCGCGCGTCCGCCCTGGCCGCGATGGACATCCACTCGGTCTTCGACCTGATCACCACGTACCCGCGGCGCCACCTGGACCGCACCCGGCGCGTGGACCTGAGCGACCTGACGGTGGGTGAGGAGGCGGCGGTCTTCGGCGAGGTGACCCTGGTGCGCGCGCGCCGGACCCGCCAGGGCCGCGCCATGGTCGAGGTCACGGTGAGCGACGACGGCGGCTCGCTGCACGTGGTGTTCTTCAACCAGGCCTGGCGCGAGCGCCAGCTGGTGGTCGGCGTGCAGGCGCTCTTCTTCGGCCGGGTGGCCGAGTACCGGGGGCGCCGCCAGATGACGAATCCGGTGGTCGACGTGGTGGTCGGGGCGACGGGCGAGGAGCGCGACGCCACCCGCGTGGGCCGGGTGGCGGCGATCTACCCGGCGTCGGGGCGCGCCGGCCTGACCAGCTGGGAGATCGGGGGATTCGTCGAGGAGTCCCTGCGCCGGGCCGGACCCCTGCTCGACCCGCTGGCCGAGGACCTGCGCGCGCGGCTGGACCTCGTGGATCGCACGGCCGCGTACTGGGGGATCCACCTGCCGGGCGACCCGGCCGACGTTCCGCCGGCGCGCCGGCGCCTGGTCTTCGACGAGTTCCTGCGCCTCCAACTGCTCCTGGCCCTGCGCCGGCGGCGCGTGGAGGGCTCGGCGCAGGGGATCCGCCACCGCGTCGACGAGGTTGACTTCGACGCGGCGCCCGGCCAGGCGAACGACGGCGCGTCGCTGGTGCGACGCTTCCTGGCCGGGCACCGACACCCCCTCACCGGCGCGCAGCGCCGAGTGCTGGGCGAGATCGGCCGCGACCTGGCCTCGCCGGTGCCGATGCACCGCCTGCTCCAGGGCGACGTCGGGTCGGGCAAGACCCTGGTCGCCGAGGCGACGCTGCTGGTGGGCCTGGACGGCGGTTACCAGGGGGCGCTCATGGCCCCGACCGAGGTGCTGGCCGAGCAGCACGTCGCCTCCCTGCGAGGCGACCTGGGCGGGCTCGCCGTGACCGACGAGGCGGCGCTCGGCGGTCGGCGCGCGCTGGTGGTCGAGGAGCTGACCGGGCGGTTGCGCGCGCGCGAGCGGCGCGACGTGCTCGAGCGCCTGGCGCGCGGATCGGTCGACGTCGTCGTCGGCACGCACGCCCTGCTCACCGGGGACGTGCGCTTCCGCGCGCTGGGCGTCGTCGTGATCGACGAGCAGCACCGCTTCGGCGTCGAGCAGCGCGCCACCCTGCGCGACAAGGGTCGGGCGCATTCGGCGGCCGGCCTCGACCCGGACCTGCTGGTGATGACCGCGACGCCGATCCCGCGCACCGCGGCGATGGTCGTCTTCGGAGACCTCGATCGCTCGGTGCTCGACGAGATGCCCCCGGGGCGCCGGCCGATCACCACCGCCTGGGCCCGCGGACCGCTCGAGGTGGCCGAGGGTTGGGCCCGGGTGCGCGCCGAGGTCGCCGCGGGCCGGCGGGCCTACGTCATCTGCCCGCTGGTCGAGGGCTCCGATCGCGTCGCCGCGGCCAGCGCGGTCGACGAGCGCGACCGGCTCGTCGCCGGGGAGCTGGCCGGCCTGCGGGTCGGCCTGCTCCACGGCCAGCTGCCGGCGGCGGCCAAGGAGGAGGTCATGGAGCTCTTTCGCTCCGGCGGCCTCGACGTGCTGGTGGCCACGGTCGTCATCGAGGTGGGCGTCGACGTGCCTGAGGCCAGCGTGATCGTGATCGAGGACGCCTGGCGCTTCGGCCTGGCTCAGCTGCACCAGCTGCGCGGCCGGGTGGGCCGCGGGGAGTCGGCGAGCTACTGCGTGGTGCTCGGCGACGCCCCCAGCGCGGAGGCCGCGACGCGCCTGGAGATGTTCGCCGCGACCAGCGACGGCTTCGCGCTGGCCGAGGCCGACCTCGATTTGCGCGGGGAGGGCACCCTGCTGGGCGTGCGCCAGCAGGGCCGCAGCGACCTGCGCCTGGCCAATCTGCGCCGCGACGAGGAGCTGCTGGTCGCGGCGCGCGACGTGGCGGCCGCCATGGTCGCCGTCGACGGGCTGGCGTCAGAGCCCGATCTGGTCGACGAGCTACGCCTGTTCGTCGACCCGGACGAGGCCGGCTACCTGTTCAAGTCGTAGCGTGGCGCGACGTACCCTCTTGGGGTGAGGGTGATCGGCGGTGCGGCCCGGGGACGGCCGCTCAAGGCCAAGCTCCCGCCCGGCGTTCGCCCCACCACCGACTACGTGCGCGAGGCCATCTTCTCGATGCTGGAGAGCCGCGGCGGCCTGGTCGACCTGGTGGTGGCCGACCTGTACTGCGGCACCGGGGCCATGGGTATCGAGGCGCTGTCGCGCGGCGCGGCGAGCGTCTTCTTCGTCGACGCCGACCCGGCCTGCCTGGCCGCGGCCCAGGCGAACCTGGAGCCGTTGGGCCTGGCCGGCTCGGCGCACTTCGTGCGAGCGACGCTCCCCGGCTGGCCCGCGCCGGACGACCTCGACCTGGTGCTGGCCGACCCGCCCTACGGCGACTGGGATCTGGCCGCGCTGCTGGACGGGGTCCGCGCCACGCGCGCCGTCGTGGAGAACGACCGCTGGATGGACGCGCCGGAGAATTGGGCAGTCACGAAGTTGAAGCGGTACGGAACTACGCTCGTGACGATGGTGGAGCGCCACGAAGGGGGTCCCGCGTGACGGTCGGTCTGATCCCCGGCTCCTTCGATCCGTTTCACAACGGTCACCTGGAGGTCGTCGAGCGCGCCGGGCACATCTTCGACGAGGTCGTGGTCGCGGCCATCCGCAACCCCCAGAAGTCCGAGCCCCTCTTCGACCTCGAGGAACGCCGCGAGATGATCGCCGAGTCGTGCGCCCACATCTCGCACGTGCGCATCGTGTCGATCTCCACGCTGCTGGTCAACGTCGCGCGCGACGTCGGCGCGACGGCCATCGTCAAGGGCCTGCGCGCGGTGTCCGACTTCGAGAGCGAGCTGCAGATGGCCCAGATGAACCGGTCGTTGTCGGGCGTAGAGACCCTCTTCATCCCGTCCAGCTCGAATCACTCGTTCATCGCCTCGCGGCTGCTGCGCGAGGTCGCGCGCTACGGTGGCGACGTGTCGGCCTTCGTCCCACCCCCGGTCGCCGCACGCCTGAAGGACCGCTTCACGGGGGAGGGCGTGTGACCACCTTCGAGGGCTACGACGAGGACGGCGAGTACACCGGGCGCGGGGGCCAGCACGCGCGCCGCGACATCGAAACTGACCTGCACGAGCTGCACGACCTGGTGGCCAACGCCAAGCAGATGCCCCTGTCGAACTCCGCCCTGGTGCCCCGCGACGACGTGCTGGCCCTGCTCGACCAGGCCATTCGCGACCTGCCCGACGAGATCCGCGAAGCCCGTTGGGCGCTGCGCGACCGCGAGGAGCTCATGGCCGCCGAGCTCCAGAAGGCCCAGCAGCTCATGGACCAGGTGCGCGCGGAGGCCGCGCGCATGGTCGACAAGACCGAGATCGTGCGTCAGTCGCGCCTGGCCGCCGACCAGATCATTGCCGACGCCCAGACCAAGGCCCGCGCCCTGGTCAACCAGGCCGAGGACTTCATCGACGGCAAGCTGGGCAACTTCGAGATCGTCCTGGAGCGCCTGCTGCGCACCACGCGCTCGGGTCGCGAGCGCCTGAGCGCCCAGGGACTGCCGACCTCGATGATCGAGCCGCCGGTCGAGGAGTCCTTCGTGGCGCCGCCCGGCGATCCGGGTCTGGCCCGGGTGACCGAGGACGCGTCCTTCTTCGACCAGGACGCCTTCGAGCGGTGACCTCGCCCTACCTGGTGCCGGTCGCTCGGCTGCGCCGGGACGTGCCCTCGGTGCTGGACGTCGCCTTTCAGGCACCCTTCGACGAGGGCCACGAGTTCGCCCCGCGCGGCCCGGCGGAGACCGACGTCTTCCCCGAGGCCACCGTGCGCGTGGCCCTCAAGCTCCAGAGCTACCGCGGCGGGGTCGGCGCGACCGGCACGGTGGAGGCGCCCTGGCACGGGATCTGCCGACGGTGCTCCACCCCGGTCCTGGGGCTCAGCCGGGTCACGGTGCGCGAGCGCTTCGTCGACGAGCACGGCCCGCGCGACGACGACGCCTACCCGCTGGACACCGACGTGGTCGACCTGGCCCCGCTGGTCCACGACGCGATCCTGCTCGACCTGCCGCTGGCGCCCCTGTGTCGCGAGGACTGCCGGGGGCTCTGTCCCACCTGCGGGATCGACCGCAACGAGGAGAGCTGCGCGTGCCTGGTGGCGCCCGATCCGCGCTGGGCTACACTTGACGGACTCCGATACGCGGGCGAGCGCCCACGCGACGCGGATTGACGGGCCCGCTGTAGAAAGAGACGATCGATGGCCGTTCCCAAGCGCAAGACCAGCAAAGCCAAGACGCGCAGCCGGCGCGCGGCCAACTGGCGCCTCGGCCGGCCCGCCCGGTCGGTCTGCCCGCAGTGCGCCACCGCCAAGACCCCCCACGTGGTGTGCCCCAACTGCGGCTGGTACAAGGGTCGCGTGGCCGTCGAGGTCAACTGAGTTGACCCTGCCCATCGCCCTCGACGCGATGGGCGGTGACCAGGCTCCGGGAGAGGTCGTCGCGGGCGCCCGGCGCGCCGTCGACGAGCTGGGCCTGGGCGTGACCCTGGTGGGCGTGCCCGGGCTGATCGGCGACCCGATGGGGCTCGAGGTGGTCGCCTGCACCGAGGTCATCGCCATGGACGACGACGCGGCGGCCAGCGTGCGCAAGAAGAAGGACTCCTCGCTGGTGCGCGCGGCCGAACTGGTGCGCGACGGCCGCGCCAGCGCGATGGTCTCGGCCGGCAACACGGGGGCGACCATGGCCGCGGCGCTGCTGCGCATGGGACGACTGCCCGGCGTGCTGCGACCGTGCATCGCCACGCCGATTCCCAACCCCGGCCGCTCCCCGATGGTGCTGGTCGACGCCGGCGCCAACGCCGAGTGCACGCCCGAGATGCTGGTGCAGTTCGCGCGGATGGCCTCGGCGTTCGTCGCCGCTCACTACCGGGTGACGAGCCCCACGGTGGGCCTGCTGTCCATCGGCGAGGAGTCCTCCAAGGGCACGCCGCTGGTCAAGGAGACCCACCAGCTGCTGGCGGCCAGCGGGTTGAACTTCGCCGGCAACGTCGAGGGCCGCGACCTCATCCCGTCGCCGGTCGACGTGGTGGTGACCGACGGCTTCACCGGCAACGTCGCGCTCAAGACGCTCGAGGGGGCGCTGCGCTTCGTCTTCTCCACCCTCCTCCAGGTGATCGACACCGACGAGTCGACCCGGGCGGCCGGCGCGGTCCTGATGGACCACCTGTTGCCGGTGGCCAGCCGCCTGACCCCCGAGGCCCAGGGCGGGGCGCTCCTGCTCGGCCTGGAGGGCGTCTGCGTCATCAGCCACGGGTCGTCCAACGCGACGGCCATCATGAACGCGCTGCGGGTGGCCGGCGAACTGGTCGACGACGCGGTGGTGGCGAAGATGCGTGAGGCCATCCGCCCGAGCGCGCCGTAGCCGCCACGCCCTCGCCGACCTCGGTAGTCTGGGACAGCCTCGCAAAGGAGTGGCTATGACCGCTGACGCCGTACACTCGTCCCCTTTGGACCGGGAGGCCGTCCTCACCCTGGTCACCGACCAGTTGGCCGAGATCCTCGAGAAGAGCCCCGCCGAGATCGGCCAGGACGTCCCCTTCGTCGACCTGGGGGCCGATTCGCTGGCCCTGATCGAGTTGGTCGAGGCCCTGGAGGAGAGCCTGTCGGCCTACGTCGCGGGATTTCACATCGATGACGAGGACTTAGAGGGTCTCACCTCGGTGCGCGACGCGGTCGACTACGTGTCGGCCAAGCTCCAGGCCGCGTAGCCGGACCTCGATCGTTTGCCGACCCATCCGTCCGCCCTGGCTGACCGCGTGGGGCTGCCCGTGACCAGTGCGCTGCTCGAGGTGGCCCTGACCCACTCGAGCTACGCCGCCGAGAACGGCTGTGAGTCCAACGAGCGTCTGGAGTTCCTGGGCGACGCCGTGGTCGACCTGGCGGTGGCCGACCTGATCGTCACCGGCTACCCCCGCCTCGATCAGGGCGAGGGGTCGCTGGTCCGCTCGCGGGTAGTCAACGAGGCGTCGCTGGCGACCGCGGCGGCCCGCCTCGACCTGGCCGCCCACGTGCGACTGGGCAAGGGCGAGGTCAAGAAGGGCGGCCGCGAGCGCCCGGCCCTGCTGGCCGACGCCTTCGAGGCGCTGGTGGCGGCGCTGTACCTCGAGCGCGGCTACGAGGCGGCGCGGGCCTTCGTGGCCGATCAGCTGGGCGACGACGTCGCGGCGGCCGCGCAAACCCCCAACGAGGTCGACCCCAAGGCCCGCCTCACCCAGTGGGCGCTGGAGAATGGCCGGTCGCGTCCGCACTACGCGGTCGTCGCCGAGGGGCCGAGCCACGCGCGCACCTTCCAGGCCCGGGTGAGCCTCGACGGCGCCGAGCGGGGCCGGGGCGAGGGCACCTCCAAGAAGAGCGCCGAGGCGGCCGCGGCCACCGCGGCCCTGGCGGCGATCGATGCCTGAGCTGCCCGAGGTCGAGACGGTGCGCGCGTCACTGGCGCGCGACCTCATCGGCAAGAAGATCAAGTCGGCGGCGGTCAGCAACGGCCGGGTGGTGCGGCGCCACAAGTCGGCCAAGGACTTTCGCGCCCTCGTCGAAGGGCGCACCGTGCGCTCGGTCGAGCGCCTCGGCAAGAACCTGATCCTGGGCCTGGACGGCGGCAACCACCTGGTCATCCACCTGGGCATGAGCGGCCAGCTGCTCAAGGCGCGCGGGCCCAAGGACCCCAAGCCCAAGCACACCCACGTCGTGTTCACCTTCAACCAGGGCGGCGAGCTGCGCTTCGTGGACCCGCGGACCTTCGGCGAGCTCTACGTCTCGACCCCCCCGGCCGAGGGCGAGGGTCCGGAGATCTCCAAGTTCGCGCGCCTGTCCATCGGCGGCGAGGGGCTCAGTCTGCGCCGTCAGGTCCCCGAGCTGGCCCACCTGGGCGTGGACCCCTTCGAGGACCAGATCGGCTGGGACCGGCTGGCGGCCATCATGCGCAGCCGCACCACCCCGGTCAAGGCGGTCCTGACCGACCAGGACATCATCGCCGGGATCGGCAACATCTACGCCGACGAGACGCTCTTCTCCGCGGGCCTGCGCTACGACCGGCCGGCCGAGTCGCTCTCGACCATCGAGATCCGCCGGCTGCACCGCTCGATCATCGAGGTCCTCACCGAGGCCATTAAGTACGGCGGATCGACGCTGGACGACGAGCAGTTCGTCGACCCCGACGGCCGGCCCGGCACCTACCAGCAGTTCCACCAGGTGTACAACCGCGAGGGCCAGCCGTGCCCCCTGTGCCGCCAGCCGATCCGGCGCGTGATCTTCCGCCAGCGCCCGACGTTCTTCTGCGACAAGGACCAATCCTGACGTCCGAAGTCGCGGGCGGGGGTTGGTAGCGTCGGGCCGTGTTTCTCAAGCGTCTCACGATGAAGGGCTTCAAGTCCTTCGCCGACACCACCGACCTGGAGTTCGAGCCCGGCGTGACGGCGGTCGTGGGCCCCAACGGGTCAGGCAAGTCCAACGTGGTCGACGCGGTGACCTGGGTCCTGGGGGCCCAGAGCACCCGGGCGCTGCGCAGTTCGCGCATGGACGACGTCATCTTCATGGGCACTCCGACGCGTCCGCCGCTGGGCCGCGCCGAGGTGTCGCTCACCATCGACAACTCCTCCGGCAAGCTGCCGGTCGACGGCGCCGAGGTCACCATCACGCGCACGCTGTTTCGCAACGGGGAGTCCGAGTACGCCATCAACGGCACCACCTGCCGGCTGCTGGACGTCCAGGAACTGCTGGGCGATTCCGGGGTCGGGCGCCAGCAGCACATGATTATCGGCCAGGGCCAGCTCGACGCCATCCTCAACGCCAGCTCCGACAGCCGTCGCGCGGTCATCGAGGAGGCGGCCGGGGTGCTCAAGCACCGGCGACGCAAGGAGCGCGCCGAGCGGCGACTCGAGGCGACCCAGGAGAACCTGCAACGTCTGGGCGACCTCGTGCGCGAGGTGCGTCGCCAGATACGCCCCCTGGAGCGCCAGGCGGCCTCGGCGCGTCACTACGGCGACGTCGAGGCCGAGCTGCGCGCGGCGCGTCACGCCCTGTTCGCCGAGCGCCTGGCCACCTTCGAGGCGCGCCGGGTCGCGCTCGAGCACGGACTGGCCACGGCCCACTCGCGCGAGCGCACGCTGCGCGACGAGGTCATCACGCTCGACTCGCAGGCCGCCACCGCGGCGGCCCATCTGGCCAGCCGGCGCGAGGAGGTGCTGGCGTCGGCGCTGGGCACCCTCCAGGTGCTGGCCGAGCGGGCCCGGGGAACCGCGTCGCTCATCGAGGAGCGCGACCGTTCGCTGCGCGCCGCGCTGATCGCGTCGGCCGACGAGAACGTGATCGCCACGTTGGAGGCCGACGCCGCACGCGTCGGCGTCGAGTTGACGGCTCTGGCGGGCGGCGAGGCCGCGCTGGCCGAGGAGCTGGTCGGACTCGACGCGGCTCGCGCCGATCTGGTCGCCGCCGACGCGGCCTACCAGGACGCCTGGGGCGGCGCCGCCGACGACGTGGCCGGCGCTCTGACCCACCGTCACGAGCGTCTCGCCCTGATCGAGCGGTCGCTCGACTCTCTGCGCGAGGCCGAGCGCCGCGCCGCCCAGCGCCTGCGCGTCGCGCGAGAGAGTCGCGACGCGTTGGGCCAGCGTCGCGCCGAGCTGCGCGAGGCCGGTGAGGGCGCCGCGGCCGCGATGGCCCACGCGCACGCCGAGCGCGACCGCACTACCGCCGAGGCCACCTCCGCCGAGATCGCCGGCGCCCAGGCGGAGGAGGCCTGGCGCGAGGCCGCGGACCGGTCCGCCCGGGCTCACGCGCGCGCCGAGGCGCTCGCGCGAGCCCTCGAAGAGCTCTCCGGGGCCGGCGGTCGGGCGATCCTGCGGGGCCGCGACGGCGTGCTCGGCGCCTTCCTCGACCTGGTCGACGTGGACGCGGGGGCGGAGCGGGCCGTGGAGTCGGCCGCGGGTGCCGCGGCCGGGGCGATGGTGGTCGACGGTCGCCCCCAGACCCGGGCCGCCCTGGAGGCGCTGCGACGTGAGGGCGGCGCCGGCCTGATTCTGCCCGTCGCCGAGGGCGAGGTCGCCGCGGTCGACCCCCCCGCGGGCACGGTCGCGCTGCGCTCGATGGTGCGCGCGCGCCGCGGCGCCCCGGCCCACGTGACCCGCGTCCTCGACGCGCTGTTCTCCCGGGCCTTCGTGGCCGAGGGTTTCGACAGCGGTATCGAGGTCGCCGTCGCGCACCCGGATCTGGTGATCGTGACCCGTGACGGCGACCAGTTCTCCTCATCGGGCTGGCGCGTGGCGTCGGGCCGGGCCCTGGTCACGCGGGTCACCGTGGACGAGGCCGCGCTCGGCGCGGCCGCGGCGGCCGCCGAACTCGAGCCCGCGACCGCCCGGCGCGACGCGGCGGCCCGGGCGTCGCGCGAGGCCCGCGAACGCGCCACCCGCGCCGCGACCGGCGCGGCGACCGCCGAGGCCGACGTCGAGCGACTGGCCGCCGAGAGCGCTCGCGTCGAGGCCGAGTCGCTCGTCGCCGAGGCCGCGGTGGATCAGCTGGCGCGCGAGGGCGCCGACGTCGCGGGCCAGTGCGTCACCCTCGAGGAGGAGCTGACCAGTCTGCGCGCCGGCGTGGCCGACCTCGAGGCGTCGGTGTCGACGGCGGGTGAACGTCGCGAGCTCGCGGCGGCGGCCCGCGCCGGGCTCGACGCGCGGCGCGCCGAGGTCGCCGAGCGGGGTGCGGCGTGGTCGCGACACGAGGCGCAGCTGGCCGAGGGCCGTCGGCTCCTCGAGCGGCGCCGCGCCGAGATCGAGGATCGGCTCGAGGGTCGAACCGTCGAGCGCGACACGGCCGCGCAACGGCGCCGGGCGCTGGAGTCCGACCTCGCGGTGCTGGCCCGACTCGACGCGGTGGTGCGCCGGGCCGCGGACGACGCCCGCCTCGCCCAGGATTCGATGGACTCCTCCTACCGCGAGCAGCTCGAGGTCTCGCGCGCCGGCGCCGAGCGTCTCGAGGAGATCCGCCGCGCGCGCCGCGCCACCGAGGAGCGTCTGGCCGAGGTCGCCGACGCCACACGCCGCGACGAAATCGAGCACGCCGAGCTCGCGGTGATGACGTCCAACCTGGTCGAGGTCGTTCGCCACGACTTGGGCGTGGAGCCCTCGTCGTTGGCCCAGGGGCCGGTGGAGGTGCCCGACGGGGTGAGCCTGGACCAGCACGTGGGCGAACTCGAGGCGCGGATGACGTCGTTGGGGCCGATCAACCCCTGGGCGCTGGAGGAGCTGGCCGCGCTCGAGGAGCGCTACCGCGACCTGGACGTCCAGGTGGGCGACGTGCGCCACGCCCGTCGCGAGCTCCTCGAGGCGATCCGTCGGCTCGACGACGAGATCATGGCGACCTTCGCCGAGGCGTACGTCGACGTCAACGAGCACTTCTCGCACCTGATCGAGATGCTCTTCCCCGGCGGTCAGGGCCGCCTGACGCTGACCGCGCCCGAGGATCCGCTGAACACCGGGGTCGAGATCGAAGTGCGCCCGATGGGCCGCAACATCCGGCGCATCTCGCTGCTCTCGGGGGGTGAGCGATCCATGGTCACCCTGGCGTTCCTCTTCGCGGTCTTTCGCTCGCGGCCCTCGCCCTTCTACATGATGGACGAGGTCGAGGCGGCGCTCGACGACGTCAACCTCCAGCGGTTCCTCAGCCTGGTCCGCGAGTTCCGCGAGGAGGCCCAACTGCTCATCGTGACGCACCAGAAGCGCACGATGGAGGCGGCCGACGCCCTCTACGGCGTGACGATGGTGCCCGGGGGCTCGTCCAAGGTGGTCAGCCAGCGGGTCAACCGCCCGACCGAGGTCCCGGCGTGACCATCGCGCTGATCGCGGCCGCGGCCGCGCTGGTCCTGGTCGCCTGCGTGGTGATCGCGCGTCGCGCGCGCCGACGTCGCCCCGTCGGCGCGCGGGCGCGCGCGCCGATGCCCGCCGTGCTGGTCGGCGAGGTGGTCGCCGCGCCCTCGCTGGCCGAGCGCCTCGCCGCGTCGCGGGGCGTCTTCGACCGGGTGCGCCACATGGCCGGGGGCCGCCTGGGGGCCGAGGAGCTCGAGGTGGTCGAGGAGGTCCTGCTGCGCAGCGACGTCGGGGTGGCCACGGCAACGTCGATCCTCGACGACCTGCGGGCTCACGGTGCGCCCCACGGCGTCCCGGCGGCGTTGCGCGCGGCGCTGCTGGAGTCCTTTCTGGCCCCGCGGGCGGTGCGCGCGACGGCCGACCCCGGTCGGGTCGCCGTCTGGCTCTTCGTTGGCGTGAACGGCGCCGGCAAGACGACCACCATCGGCAAGTTCGCCTGGCGCTTCGCCCAACAGGGACGCTCGGTCGTGCTGGCGGCCGGCGACACGTTCCGCGCCGCGGCGGCCGACCAGCTGGCCACCTGGGCTCAGCGCACCGGCAGCGACCTGGTGCGCGCCGGCGAGGGCGCCGACCCGGGCTCGGTGGTGCACGACGCGTTGGGCCGCGCGATGGCCCGCGGGGCGGACATCGTCCTCGCCGACACCGCCGGGCGCCGCGCCGACAGCGCGAACCTGCTCGACGAGCTGGCCAAGGTGCGCCGTGTGGCCGACCGGGCGCCCGGTCAGGTGGTCGAGACGCTGATGGTGCTCGACGCGACCACCGGGCAGAACGCGATCGTCCAGGCGCGCGAGTTCCTCTCGGCCGCTCAGGTCACCGGCCTCGTGCTCACCAAGCTGGACGGCACGGCCCGCGGTGGGGCGGTGGTGGCGATCGAGCGCGAGCTGGGGATCCCGGTCAAGTTCGTCGGCGTGGGCGAGGGCCTGAGCGATCTCGTCGACTTCGACCCGTCGGCGTTCGTGGACTCGCTGCTGGACGCCTGACGGTAGCCTGCGGACGATGTTCGACGCCCTCTCCGACCGGCTCGAGCGCGTCGGGGCGTCGCTGCGCTCGCGCGGGCGCCTGAGCGCGGGGGACCTCGACGAGGCGCTGGGCGAGGTGCGCGCCGCGTTGCTGGAGGCCGACGTCGAGCTCTCGGTCGTGCGGGCCTTCGTGGCGGCCGTGCGCGAACGCCTGGTCGGCGCCGCGCTGAGCCAGAGCCTCTCGCCCGGCCAGCAGGTCATCAAGGCGGTTCACGAGCAGTTGGTCGAGGTGCTCGGCGGCGAGACGCTCAAGGTCACCTACGCCTCGCGACCCCCGACCGTCGTGCTGCTGGCCGGACTGCAGGGCGCGGGCAAGACCACGGCGGCGGCCAAGTTGGCCGCCTGGTTCAAGCAGCAGGGCCGTCAGCCCTACCTGGTGGCCGCCGACCTGCAGCGCCCGGCGGCCGTGGAGCAGCTGCGCGTGCTGGGCGGCCAGATCGGCGTGGAGGTCTTCAGCGAGCCCAGCGATCCGGTGGCCGTCGCCCGACGCGGCGTGGCGCAGGCCGCGCGCATCGGGCGCGACGTGGTGATCGTGGACACCGCGGGCCGGCTCACCGTGGACGGGGCCCTGATGGACGAGGTCCGGGCCATCAGCGCGGCCACCGACCCGCACTACACCTTCCTGGTCATCGACGCGGTCACCGGCCAGGACGCCGTCACGACGGCCCGGCGCTTCCACGAGGCCCTCGATCTCTCGGGGGTGATCGCGACCAAGCTCGACTACGACGCGCGCGGCGGCGCGGTGCTGTCGGCGCGCGGGGTCCTGGGCCGTCCGGTGGTCTTCGCCTCGACGGGGGAGCGGCTGGCCGACTTCGACCTCTTTCACCCCGATCGGATGGCCTCGAGGATCCTCGGCATGGGCGACGCCCTCACGCTGATCGAGCGGGCCGAGGCGACGATGGACGCCGAGGTGGTGGCCGAGTCGGCCGGCCGGCTGGTGAGCGGCACCTTCACCCTGGACGACTTCCTGAGCCAGATGAGCCAGGTGCGCAAGATGGGATCGCTGGGGTCGCTGATGCGCCTGATGCCCGGCGTCACCAAGGAGATGCGCGCCGCCGCGTCCCAGGTCGACGACGGGGAACTGAACCGCGTCGAGGCGATCATCCGCTCGATGACGCCGCGCGAGCGTCGCGAGCCGGCGCTGCTCAACGGGTCGCGGCGCACCCGGGTGGCGCGCGGTTCGGGCGCGACGGTCGCGCAGGTCAACCAGCTGCTCAAGCAGTTCTCCGAGATGCGCAAGATGATGCGCCAGGTGGCCGGCGGTGGCGCGGCGAACCTGCCGGGGGGACTGGGTCGGGCGCTCGATCACGCGCCGAGCGCCGCCGCCGCGTCGGTGCCGCCCGGCTTCGAGGCGCTGGCCGCGGGGATGCGGACCGCTCCCGCGGGCGTCGCGAAAGGCAAGAAGAAGAAGGGCGGAAGGGTCACCCCGCCCAAACAACGCTAGACTTTGACGCTCGGGCTTCGGGCCCGCAACCGATACCGTGGCCGGTGTGGAGGGATAATTCGCCGTGGCAGTGAAACTTCGTTTGGTGCGCATGGGCAAGAAGAAGCAGCCGACCTACCGGGTCGTCGCGGCCGAGAGCCGCCGGGCCCGCTCCGGCGCCGTCCTGGAGGTCTTCGGCACCTACCAGCCTCGGGGCGTCTCCGCGGCGCAGCCCGAGACCCTCACGCAGATCGACAACGAACGGGCCGTCTACTGGCTCTCCGAGGGCGCCCAGCCGACCGAGCGGGTCGCCAAGCTGCTCCAGACGAGCGGGGCGCTCGACGCGTTCGCCGCGGCGAAGGCGGCGCGGTGAGCGACCTCCACGACGAGTACGTGCCCGGTGACGTCAACACGCTCGACGACGACGAGCTCGACGTCGACGACGCGGACGACGTCGACGTCGACGACCTCGACGACGCGCCGGGCGAACGCGCGGTGACCGCCACGGCGGTGCTCGAGTACATCGCCAAGTCCCTGGCCGACGAGCCCGACGCGGTGGAGCTCGAGGTCACCGAGCGATCGGGCAAGGTCATCTTCTCGCTCAGCGTCGGCCCGAGCGACATGGGACGGATCATCGGACGCCGCGGTCGCACCGCCCAGGCCATCCGCGTCCTGGTGGGCGCCGCCGGCGTTCGCGACGGCGTGACGACCTCGGTCGACATCGTCGACTAGCCGTGGCCGCCGAGCGACGCTCGCTCGAGGTCGGCCGCATCGTGAAGTCGCACGGCCTGCGCGGCCAGGTGGTCGTCGACCTGTGGAGCGACCGTGTCGAGCGCCTCGACCCGGGGAGCACGTTAGACACCGGGCGTGGTTCTCTCGTCGTGGTCGCGTCGTCGCCGCACCAGGGCCGCTTCCTGGTCTTCTTCGAGGGCGTCGACACGCGCGAGGCGGCCGACCGGTGGCGCGGGGTGGTGCTCTCGGCGCCGCCGATCGACGACGACCGGGTCATCTGGATCGATCAGCTCTTCGGCGCCCGCGTGGTCGACCAGACGGGCGCGGAGCGCGGCACGGTGGTCGAGGTGGAGGCCAACCCGGCCAGCGACCTCCTAGTCCTCGACAACGGGGCGCTGGTGCCGCTCACCTTCGTGACCGCGGTGGAGGCCAACCGCCGGGTGCTCGTTGACGCGCCGCCGGGTCTCTTCGAATGACCCTGCGCGTCGACGTCCTGACGATCTTCCCCGACGCGGTGCGCGACTACGCGCGCACCTCGGTGCTGGGGCGCGCCGCCGCGCGCGACGTGTGGACCCTGCGAGTCCTGGACCTGCGAGACGCGACCGTCGACGTGCACCGCAGCGTCGACGACGCGCCCTTCGGCGGGGGACCGGGCATGGTGCTCGCGCCCGAGCCGATCGTCGCCACCGTCGAGGCCACGCCCGACCTCGCTCGCCCGCTCATCGCGCTGACCCCGTCGGGCCGCCCCTTCACGCAGGCCGCGGCGTCGCGCCTCGCGGCCTCGACCGGCTTCGCGCTGCTCTGCGGACGCTACGAGGGGATCGACCAGCGGGCCCTCGACCTGGTCGTCGACGAGGAGGTCTCGCTGGGCGACTTCGTCCTGGCCGGCGGGGAGCTGGCCGCGCTGTGCGTGATCGAGGCGGTGGTGCGCCTGCTCCCCGGGACGCTGGGCAACGACGAGTCGAGCGACGAGGAGTCCTTCGGGGAGGGCCTGCTCGAGTATCCCCAGTACACGCGCCCGGCGGAGTTCCGCGGCCTCGCGGTGCCCGAGGTGCTGCGCTCGGGCGACCACGCCCTCGTCGCGCGGTGGCGCCGCGCCCAGGCCCTGGCCCGCACGCGCTCGCGCCGGCCCGACCTGATCGAGCGTCGCGGCGGGCTGAGCGACGCCGAGCGCGCGCTGCTCGCCGAGTTCTCGCTGGAGGGTCCCGGGCAGAACGGCTAAACTGGTCTCTCCTCAGTGATCCGAAAGGGACCGCGCATGAACCCGACCGACCTCGTCGACCGCGACTCGCTGCGCGACGACATCCCCGCGTTCCGTCCCGGCGACACCCTGAAGGTCCACGTGCGCGTCGTCGAGGGCACCCGCGAGCGGGTCCAGGTCTTCCAGGGGATCGTGATCCGCCGCCAGGGCAGCGGCGTCCAGGAGACCTTCACCGTGCGCAAAGTCAGTTTCGGCGTCGGCGTCGAGCGGACCTTTCCGGTGCACACGCCGACCATCGCCAAGATCGAGGTCGAGTCCTACGGCGACGTGCGCCGCGCCAAGCTCTACTACCTGCGGGACCTGCGCGGCAAGGCCGCCAAGATCAAGGAGCTGCGCGTCACCGAGCGCGCGTAGTCCGCGTGGGCGAAGAAGAGCTCGACGACTACGAGTCGACCCTCGAACTGGCGCTGGTCCAGGAGTACAAGGCGGTCGTGGCGACCTTCGACTACGCCGTCGAGACCGACCGGCGCTTCTACCTGGCCAACGACGTCGCCGTGGAGGTCCGCTCGACCGGCACCCCGACCCTGCTTGAGGTGACCCTGCACGACGCGTGGGTGTGGGACATGTACCGCACCGTGCGCTTCGTGCCCTCGGTGCGCGTGCTGACCTTTCGCGACGTGAACATCGAGCGGCTGCCCAAAGAGGACCTGCAGCCCTAGGCCATGGAGCTGCGCCGCCTGGACGTGACGCTGTCGCGGCGTGACCGCGTGCCCGCCGTGTGCGCCGGTTCGCCCGCGCCACTGGTGCTCTGGTGGCGTGACGGGGATCCCGTCGTGGCGACGGCGTCACTCGGCGCGGCGGTCACCGAGCCCCTCGGGGTGTGGCTCGAGGTCACCGGGGCGTACCCCGCGGCGCTGGCGGCGCGCGACGTGGCCACCCTCGCCTGGCTGGTCCAGCTCTCTCACGTCGTGGTCGACGGCGAGAACGCGCTCGACTCGGCCGCGGCGCTGAGCGCCCTGCTCACCAACGACGAGGTCACCTTCACCAACGCGGCCGCCACCCTGCGCGGCGCCTACAACCGTCCCGCGCCGCCGGCACCGGTGACCGTGTGGGCCTTCGACGGCGCGCTGCGCAGTGGCGGGCGGCGACTGCGCGAGCGCGGGCGAGAGGAGTCCCCGGCCGGTCCCCTGACGCGCTTCGCCTAGTCGGCGGGCTGCATCGAGATGTGCTCGGGCGAGATGTAGACGCTGACGCGGACCTGACCGGGGCGGCGGTCCCCGAAGCGATCGACGCCGAGGTACTTGTGGGCCAGGCGGTCGATGGCGTCGTCCGCGCCCTCAGTGGTGAAGCGCGTCACCGTGCCGCGCACGGCGACGACGACCTCGGGGTCGTCAGGGTCGGTCATCGACAGGGCCACGCGCGGGTCGTTGGCCAGGTGGCGGGCCTTGACCCGACCGAGCGCGGTGTTGATGAGGATGTCGTCACCCTCCAGGTCAACCCACACGGGCGTGACGTACGGCGCACCCTCCTCGTCGACCGTCGCCACGTGGGCCAGGGCCCGGGTCGCGAACACGGCGCGCGCCGCGTCGGTGAAGGTGTCGGTCATGGTGCTCCAGTCGGACGGCCGGTGGGGACGAGTAGTTTCAGAGTAATGAACGTCGGAGCTCACGTCCGCGGTGGCGGCAAGCTGGTGCCGTCGCTCGAGGCCGGCGTGGCCATCGGGGCCACGTCGATCCAGGTCTTTGTCCAGAGTCCCCGCGCGTGGAAGCCGACCCAGTACGCGCCGGAGGTGCTGGCCGCGTACCGCGAGGCCCAGGCCGTCCACCCGACGATCACCGACACGTTCGCTCACGCGACCTACCTGATCAACCTGGCGTCGGACGACCCGTCGCTCTACCAGCGCTCGGTGGACTGCCTGACCAACAACCTCTCCGTCTCGCGCGCCATGGGCGCCTCGGGGGTCGTCCTGCACGTGGGCAGTCACAAGGGCGCCGGCTTCGATGAGGTCGTGAGCCAGATCGCCGCGGGCCTGGCGCGCGCGCTCGACGACGCCGACCCGGCGCCGGCCGGCGTGGACTGCCCGATCCTGATCGAGAACGCGGCCGGCACCGGCGGCACGGTGGGCCGCGACTTCGCCGAGATCGAGGCGTTGATCGAGGCCTGCGGCGGTGATGAGCGACTCGGACTGTGCGTCGACACCCAGCACCTCTGGGCCAGCGGCGTCGACTACTCGAACGTCGCGGGCGCGAGGAAGGTCTTGACCGAGATCGATCGCCGGGTCGGTCTCGGTCGCCTGCGGTGCCTGCACCTGAACGACTCCAAGATCGAGTTGGGGGGCAACCGCGACCGGCACGCCAACATCGGCGAGGGGACGATCGGGGCGGCGGGCCTGGCCCCCCTGGTCGGCCACCCCAAGGTGCGCGACCTGCCGTTGCTGCTCGAGGTGCCCGGCGACGGCGACGGACCCCGGGCCGGGGACGTGGCCGCCGCCCGGCAGGTCGTGACCGCGGGCGTCGCCCTCTATCGGCGCGCGCCCGCGGCCGCGAAGAAGCGCCCCGCCCCGAAGCGCCCCGCCAAGAGGTAGGAGGTCCCCCCATGACCAACGTCCGCGTGGAGTCAGATTCGCTGGGTTCGATCGAGGTGCCGGCCGAGCACTACTGGGGCGCCCAGACCCAGCGCAGCCTGCACCACTTCGCCATCGGCCACGAGACGATGCCCCCCGCGATCATCCGGGCCTTCGGTGTTCTGAAGCTGGCCTCGGCGCGGGTCAACCACGACCTTGGCAAGCTGGACGCCGAGCGCGCGACGCTCATCGAGCAGGCCGCGGGCGAGGTCGTCGACGGCAGCCTGGAGGGCGAGTTCCCGCTGCGCATCTGGCAGACCGGCTCGGGCACCCAGACCAACATGAACGTCAACGAGGTGATCTCGGGACGGGCCAACGAGCTGGCCGGACGCGACCGCGGGGGCAAGGATCCGGTGCACCCCAACGACCACGTCAACATGTCCCAGTCGTCCAACGACACGTTCCCCACGGCGATGCACGTCGCGGCGGTGATGGAGATCACCGGACGGCTTGCGCCGGCGGTCACCCGCCTGCGCGACGCCCTCGACGTCAAGGCGACGGCCTTCGCCAACGTAACGAAGATCGGCCGCACCCACCTGATGGACGCGGTGCCGCTGACCCTGGGCCAGGAGTTCTCGGGCTACGTGGCCCAGCTCGACGCCGACCTCGAACGCCTGGGCGAGGTGCTCGGCGGCCTCTACGAATTGGCGGCCGGGGGCACCGCGGTGGGCACCGGGCTCAACACCCACCCGGAGTTCGGAGGGCGCGTGGCCGCGGCGATCGCCGAGCTGACCGGCCAGCCCTTCGTGACGGCACCCAACAAGTTCGCCGCGCTGGCGGCGCACGACGCGCTGGTCTTCGCGCACGCGGCGCTCAAGACCCTGGCGGTCTCGCTGATCAAGGTGGCCGACGACCTGCGCTGGCTCGGCTCGGGCCCGCGCGCCGGGCTGGGCGAGCTGCGTCTGCCCGAGAACGAGCCGGGCAGCTCGATCATGCCGGGCAAGGTCAACCCCACCCAGTGCGAGGCGATGATCATGGTGTCCATCCAGGTCTTCGGCAACGACGCCGTGGTGGCCATGGCCGGCTCGCGGGGCAACCTGGAGCTCAACGTCTGCAAGCCGGTGATCATCCACAACGTGTGCCAGTCGATCGACCTGCTGAGCGACGCCTGCGACCGGTTCCGCGAGTTCTGCGTCGAGGGACTCGAACCCGACTACGAGCAGATCGACCACCACCTGCGCCGTTCGCTCATGCTGGTAACCGCGCTCAACCCGCTGATCGGCTACGACAAGGCGGCCCAGGTGGCCAAGCGGGCCCACCACGAGCGCACGACCCTGCGCGAGGCGGCGCTGGCCCTGGGGTTCCTGACCGGCGAGGAGTTCGACGCCGCCGTGGTGCCCGAGGAGATGACCCACCCGTGACCCGACCGGCCGTGCTGGACCCGGCCGTCGTCGACGCCTGGCTCGCCGGGCACTCCGGCTGGCACCGCGAGGACAACCACCTGGTGCGCGAGCTGGCGACCCTCGACTACCCGAGCGCGGTGCGCCTGGTCGACGCTCAGGTCGACCTGGCCGAGGCGCTGGACCACCACGCGCTGATCACCCTGGGCTACCGCCACGTGCGCTTCTCATTGTGGACCCACGACCAGGGCGGCCTGACCCAGCTCGACCTGGACTATGCGCAGGCTTTTGATGACCTGGTGGCCGGGGAGTTCGCCAACCTCATCACCGGTTAGGCGACCGGCAGGTTCCAGAGCGCCATCCAACGCGCCAGGTCCTTCTCGATGGGCAGGTCGCCGTCGAGGAAGGACTTGACCCGCAGCTCCAGCTCATTGTCGCGCTGGTCGCCGCTGGTGGGTGCGAAAGGGTAGAAGGTGCCCTGCTTGAGCAGGTACACCAGGCGCACCGAGCCCTCGCCGGGCGGCGTGGCCGGCACGAAGCCGAACACCGCGCAGAGCAGTCGCTCGCCCAGCCCGTGCTCGACCATGGTCGTGTTGGCCCCGTGGATGCGCGTCACCAGGCCGGCGATGTCGGTGTCGTGGATCACCAGCCACTTGAAGCCCAGGTCGTCGCCGGTCAGCGAGAGGTGACCGCCGGTCTCGTCGAAGCCGAGCAACTCCTTCAGGTCGTCGTCGCTGGTGATCTCGGCCCCGCCGCTGGAGGCCTTGAAGCACAACCCGGCCTGGCCCGAGGTGACGAGGTCGAGCTCGCTCTGCAGGGTCAGGGCCGCGGTGGGCAGCGCGAAGAGGTTGTCGAGCTTGGGGGCGGCGGGCTTGGTGCGCCCGAACAGCGTGTCGCGCAGGCCCACTACTTGTTCATCTCGCGCTCGAGCTGGTTCAGCTGGGCGAGGCGCACCTCGAGCGAGGGGTGGGTCGAGAAGAGCGACGCGGCGGACCGGCCCGACAGCGCCGGGGCGAAGAAGAACGAGTTCATGCCCTCGGTGTGGCGCAGGTCGGTCCGCGGGATCTTGCCCATGTCGCCGGTCACGTGGACCAGCGCGCTGGCCAGCACGCTGGGCTTGCCGATGAGGATCGCCCCGGAGCGGTCGGCCGCCAGCTCGCGGTAGCGCGAGAGGGCCATCGTCAGCAGGTAGGCGATCACGTAGATGACGACCGAGAGCAGCATCGTGGCGAGCTCCAGCAGGATGATCTGTTGGCCGTTGCGGCCGCGGCCGCCGCCGCCCATCATGGCTCCCCACATGGCCATGCGCCCCACCAGTCCGGCCAGCATGCCGACCCCGGAGGCGATGGTCATGACGGCCACGTCGCGGTGCGCGACGTGGCTCAGCTCGTGGGCCAGCACCGCCTCGAGCTCTTCGTCGTTGAGCCGGCTCATCAGCCCGCGGGTCGCGCAGACCACCGCGTGCTTGGGGGACCGGCCGGTCGCGAAGGCGTTGGGCATGTCCATGTCCGAGACCCCCACGCGCGGCTTGGGCATATCGGCCAGCGTGCAGAGCCGGTCGACGATCTGGTGGAGGCGGGGCTCCTGCTGGGGCGTCACCTCGCGGGCCCGCATCGAGAACATCGCGACCTTGTCGCTGAAGTAGTACTGGCTGAAGAGCAACCCGGCGCCGATGACGATGACGAAGCCGAGCGCCACCCCGACGCGCAGCAGCGCGAACACGATGAGCGCGTAGAGCACCACGAGCGCCAGGCCCGTGATGAACATGCGGGTGTCGAGCCCGCGGTCCTTCTCGAACTTGGTCTGCGCCACGGCTACGCGCCTTCGGCGGGGCCCTCGGAGGACGCGTCGGCCGCCGCGGTCGCCCCGCCGCTGGCCAGCGCGCCGGTGTCGCCGCCGGCCAACTGGGCCTTCATCGCGGCCAACTGGGCGTCGACGTCCGACGAGCCGCCCGCCGCGTCCAACTGGGCCTGGATGTCGTCGCGGTTCGACGTGAGGTCGGTGAGGGCCCCCGAGGCCAGTAGCTCGTCCAGCGCCCCGCTGCGCGCCTGCATCTGGGCGACCTTGTCCTGGGCGCGCTGCATCGCGGCGCCGGAGTCGGCCATCGAGGTCGAGATCCCGCTGACCGCCTCGTCGACGTGCGCCGTGGCCTCGGCCGCGGTGTAGGTCGCCTTGATCGTCTCCTTCTTGGTGCGGAAGGCCTCGACCTCGGTCTGGAGCTTGGTGGCCGTGTCCTCGAGCTTGTTCTCCTGCTCGACGATCGACGCGTGCTGGGTGTCGAGGTCCTTCAGTTGGCCGGCGATCGCCTCGCGGCGCGTCAGGGCCTCGCGGGCCAGCGGCTCGTTGCCCTGGGCCAGCGCCTGCTTGGCCTGTTCGGCCAGATGATCGCCCTGACCCTTGAGCTGCTCGGCCTGGATCTCGACGCGCTTGCGCGCGGTGGCCACGTCGGCCACGGCACGGCGCACCTTCGTGAGGTTGTCGAGCTGCTGCTCGTAGGAGAGGTCCAGCATCTGGCGCGGGTCCTCGGCCTTGTCGAGGGCCGCGTTGGCCTTCGCCTGCCCGAGGGTCCTAACACGCTTCCACACGCCCATGAGTTCTCCTTTACTCCGCGTCCAGACTAGGTGCTGCCCGCCGGCCGCGGCCGTGCCGGGGTTAAGGATGTCGTGAGAGTCAGTTTCGCGGGAGCGTGCGGTCCTGGGAGCGCGCCTGGGCGGCCAGCTCCTGGCGGTAGCCCTCGAGCGCCTCGGCCACTGCCTCGTCGTAGGTGCCCAGGATCCGCGCGGCCAGCAGGCCGGCGTTGGTGGCGCCGTTGATGGCCACCGTCGCCACCGGCACGCCCCGGGGCATCTGGACGATCGAGAGCAGCGAATCCATGCCGTCCAGGCGCGCCAGGGCCACCGGCACGCCGATCACCGGCAGGGTGGTCACCGCGGCCAGCACGCCCGGCAGGTGCGCGGCGCCGCCGGCGCCGGCGATCAGCACGCGCAGACCGCGCCCGCGCGCCTCGCGGCCGTAGGCCAGCGCCTCGTCGGGCGTGCGGTGCGCCGAGATGACGTGGACCTCGTAGGGGATCGCCAGGCGGTCGAGGATCACCTCGGCGTCGGCCATCACCTCGTGGTCCGAGGAGCTGCCCATCACCACGCCCACCACCGCTTGGCTCACGCCCTCTCCTTCACGTCCGCGGCCCCCATGTTGCCACGCGCGCACCAGGCGCGTCGCCGACCGAACCGGGGCGCCGCGGACGGTAACGTGGTCCTCCGGAAGGAGTCCCGATGGCGGTAGCCGCGAGCATGGTCACGATCGTTCTCTTCCTGGCCTTCATGACGGCCGGGGCGCAGAAGGTGGTCTTCAACCCGTTCATGTCCCAGACGGCCGAGCGCCTGGGCTTCACCAAGGTGGGCTTTCGGCGACTGGGCGCGTCCGAGCTCATCGGGGCGATCGGCCTGCTGGTCGGTCTGGCGTCCAAAGGTGACGCGCTGGCGCGCGTCAACGAGGCCGCGGCGGTCGTGCTGGTCCTGGCGACCCTGGTCCTGGTGATCGGCCACCTGCGCGCCGGCGACTCGATCCGCCGCTACGGCCCGGTGCTGGCCATGGGCGCGCTGGCCCTGACCGAGATGGTCGTGCGCCTCACGCTGTAGTCAGTAGGGGATGGTCGTGCGCTTGAACTCGTTGAGCAGCGGCTCGTTGACCATGAGGCCGAGCAGCGAGTCGATGACCCCGGCCGACGCGGCGCCGCCGTCGGTCGGCGGGACCATGTAGCGCACGAAGGTGGCGACGTCCTTCACCACGAAGGTCGGCACGCCAAACGCCTCGTAGCGCTCGGAGTCGTGGAAGCTCTCGCCGATGACCTTGTGGGGCCGGCGCGAGGCGATGTCGGCGTGCACGGCGGCGAGGTCGACGCCGGTGGGCGCGAGCACTTCGTCGATCTCCTCGATCGTCGACAGGCGGATGGCGCGGTCGTGTCGGGCGCGGAACAGCGCCTCGTGGGCCCGCAGGAACAGTTCGGGTTGGTGGTCGCGCACCGAGACGCCGGCCGCCAGCGCCAGGAGCTGGGGGTCCTTGGCCGAGTCCTCCCAGACGTCGGGTTCGCCCTCCTCGCGGTGCACCTGGCTGAGCGTCCACGGCGCGAAGGTCACGTCCCACGGCGCGCCGGCGCGCAGGCCGGCCACGACGTGGAGGTGGATGTTTTTGGCGAACGGGCACCGGTAGTCGAATGAGACGCTGAAGGTGGTCATTGACCCAGATTAGGAGCGGGATCGGCGCGATTCGACAGGGTCGAAGGCCCTAGACCGGCACCGGCACGCCGTTGGCCCGGCAGGTCGCCCGGAACGAGCAGAAGCGACAGGCGTTGACCGACGGCGTGGCCGGGAACTCGCCGTCGTCGTAGTAGCGCCCGATGCGCCGCCACGACTCGGCGGCCGCCTCGCGGCGCGCGCGCAGTGCCACCTCGGTCACCGGGCGCTCCAGGGCCTCGCCCTGGGCGACGTAGAGCAGGCGGATCCGCGCGGGCCGCTCCCCGAGGCCGGCCTCGCACAGCGCGGCGTACAGCTCGGTGTTGGCGAAGGTCTGCGCGTCGTAGCGGCGGTTGGGCAGCGCGCCGGTCTTGTAGTCCACCACGACGAGGTGGCCGTCGGCGTCGCGGTCCAGGCGGTCCAGGATGCCCAGCAGGGGCACGCCGTCGACGGTCGCGGTGAGTCGCAGCTCCACCCCCTCGTGGTCGACGTCACGCGGGTCCTCCATGGCGAAGTACGTGTCGATGATCGACGCCGTCTCGGCGAGGAGCCGGTCCTCCATGGCGTCGTCCATGGCCAGGTCGGCGCGCACCTCCTCGGTGAGCACCGCCGCCACGGCCGGCGCGACCAGCGCGCGGGCCGCGGCGGCGGTGCGCTCGCCGGGGTCCCGCGTGAAGAGGTGCTCAAAGACGTGGTGGACGAGGCGGCCCTTGGTGGCGGCGTAGGACGACGGCTGGGGGAGCCGGTCGATCGACGCGTGCTGGAATCGCCGCGGGCAGGTGCGGAAGTCCGAGAGCCGCGAGGGCGAGAGGTAGGCGGGCAGCGGCTGGTCGAACGGCATCCGGCCCACCGTAGGTGAACCGTGTGACGGTCGCCCCGGATCGGCGTCGTCGCGCACTAGACAGGAGTCGTGACCCTCTCGACGCCCGGCTCGGTTCGGGACCACCTGCGCCGGTCCCCGCGCTGGCACGGCGTGCGCGCCGGAGATCCCGTGACGGTGGACGGTCCGCGCGAACGACGCCTGCGGTGGGTGTTCCTCGCCCACGTGGTCAACGAGGCCACCGGCGAAGAGTGGGTCGAGGTACGCGGCGGCCGTCCCGGTGAGGCCAAGGGTCGCGCCTTCCGGACCGAGGCGATCTACCCCGGCAACGCTAGGAGGGGCTCCCGGCTGGTGGGGCCATCGTTGGCCGTGGCTCCCCAGCTCCCGCTGGAGTGACGCGGCCGCGATCGATGTCGTTGGTCCGTCGCGACGTCAGCACGTAGAGCCCCGGCGCCACGGAGACCAGCGCCATCACCACGAAGTAGGTTCGCACACCGATCACGCTGCTCAGGGCCCCCGCGGTGACGATTCCCACCGGGCTCAGGCCGAGCGAGACGAACCAATCCACCGAGCTGACCCGCCCGAGGAGCTCGCGGGGAACCTCGGACTGGAGCATGGACTCCCATATCACGTTGCCCAGGAGCGCCGTGGCCGAGAACACCACGGGCCCGATCATGACCTCCCAGAACTGGGTCGCCACGCCGATGACCAGGGCGCTCAGCGTGCCGATCGTCCAGTAGGTCCAGATCACCCGAAGGCGCCGGCGAGGGGTTCGGAGGTTGCCGGCGATCAGGGCGCCGATCGCGCCCGCCGCCCCGGTGAGGGCGAAGGCCAGGCCGACCAGCGCCTTGGAGGTATGGAGGTCGTGGCGCAGGAAGAACGGGATTAGGACGAACATCGGCGTGAAGAGGAAGGCGTTGCCCACCGTCACCGCCGCCAGCGTGGTCCAGATCCACCGGGTTCGCGCCACGTAGTGCAGTCCTTCGCGGATGTCGCCGAGGACCGTCGCCCCCGCGTGGCGATTCGGTCGCGGGGTGGCGCGCATCAGGGTGAGCGCTCCGGCGCTCACGACGAAGGTGGCGCAGTCGAGCCCGATCGCCCAGGTCGTGCTCCACGTGGCCAGCGCGCCCCCGACGACGGGGCCGATCATGTTGCCGACCACGCTGTTGGAGAGGGGGCGGATGGCGTTCATGGCCGGCAGAAGATCCTCCGTGACGATCTCCGGGGTGATGGCCGACATCGCCGGCGTGAAGAGCGCGTCGAAGATGCCAAAGAGGAATGCGAAGACCAGCAACTCGTGAAAGGTGATCGCGCGCACCGCGATGAGTACGGTGAGGACACCCGTGAGGACGGCCCGCGCCGAGTCCGAGATCAACAGCAGTGTGCGCCGGGAGAATCGGTCGACCACCGCGCCGCCGACGAGCAAGAACACCACCAGCGGAACCATTCGCGCCGCCGCGAACCACGCCAGCTTGGACACGCTGTGCGTGGTGTCCAGGACGAGCAGCGTCAGGGCGACGAGCGCCACGCCGTCGCCGAAGTTGGAGACGGTCTGGCCCGCCACCAAGAGAGCGGGCTCCCGGTGGTGGAACAGCTGGACGATGGCGAGCCGCCGGCGCACCTCCGAAACCTTAGGAGGCGAGTGGCGTTGCCGGGCTCACGACGGGCGTGCGGCGCTCGCCGTCGTCTAGGGTGCGGCCCATGGGAATCTTCCGGCGACGCCGTCAGTCAGCGAGTGAGGTCACCGAGGCGCCCGTGGCGGAGACCGCCGCACCCGCGGTGGAGACCGCCGCGCCCCTCGACGAGGAGGTCGCGGAGGAGCGCGAAGAGTACGACGAGGAGGCGGAGACCGGTCGCGCCAGCCGGGGCCTCAATCCGCACTGGAACCGCCACCGCGACGATGATGTGTCCAAGCACGAGATGCGCGCCGTGGCCGACCGCGAGTCCGACACCGAAGAACAGCTATTCATCCGATCCGAACGCGAGGCCGAAGAGCGCGGCCGTCGCGGCTTCAACGATCGCTGAGCGCCGCGCTGGGCCAGGCTACGCGGATCGTCAGCAGTAGTACGAGCACAACGTCGTCGTGGTGTAGGGCCTCGTCGTCGTGGTGTAGGGCATGGTCGTCGTGGACGTCGGCACGGTCGTGGTCGACTGAGATGACGTCGTTGACGTAGTCGGCGACGACGTGGTCGTCGTGGAGGACGTCGAGTCGTGCTTTACCTGCGTGGAACCCGGTGCGGTCGTGCCCGCGTTGACGAGGTCCCACGTGCCGCCGCTATCCTTCACGCCCTCGCCGTTCGTCTGGCCGGCGCCGCTGTCCCCGGTGAACTCGTAGACGGGGAAGGTGTTGAAGGTGACCTGCTTCATCGTCGCGGTGCGCTTGACGAAGCCGATCTTCCCCTTGACGCCGGGGCCAAACGACACGTGGGTGACCGAGGACTTGACCTCCAGGGGGACCCAGAAGGAGAAGCACGAGGCGCGGCAGTGGATGACTCCGCCGCGCTCGACGGAGAGGGCGTAGAGGGACCAGCCGTTGGCGGCGACCAGGATCCCGTGGAAGCCGGGGACGTTGGCCCTCTTCAACTGGGCCGGTCCCGAGGACGCGGACGCGACGGTGACCATCGTCACGGCGGCGAGGAGGGCCAGGAGTGCCGCGACGCCCGACCCGTGACGGGTGCGGAGTCGGGGGAACGCGGGACCGCTCGCCGTATGGTTTACCGTCGCCATCGCGCGACCTCCTCGGGAACGCGGGTGCTCGTCACCCGCTACCGGTAGTACGGGCCTCGCGCGACGAGGGATTGACCTAGTTGGTCACGGTGGGCGTGGGGCTGGGCCAGGACGGGGCACCCAGCGTCGCCACGCGCGCGCCGCTCATGGACGTGATCTCCACCGTGCGCACCGAGCTCCAGGGCACCGCGAGGGTGGTGCCCCAGGCGCCGTGCCCGGCCACCAGGTTGAATGTTCCGACCAGGTCGTGGCGTCCGGAGGTCGTGATCACGTCACAGCGGATCCGTGACGGCGCCCCGGTCACGTCGAGGCTCACGAACATCCAGGAGGGTCGACCGGTGTCGACGTACACCACGCCGACGGGGTGACCGGCGGCGACGAGGCTGCGCTCGACGACCGGCCCGGCGAGGTGCGCCTGCGTCGTCGGGGCCGTCGCGCTCTGCAGCGCCCACCCGACGCCGAACGCCCCGATCACCGAGGCCGCGGCCGCGAGGCTCACGAGGGTCGTACGCGTTCGGGCGTGGGGTCCGCCGCTGCGGCGGATCCGTTCCATGACCCGCGACTCGAAACCCAGCGGAGGGTCCGCGGCGACGGGCACGTGCACCAGGGCGTCGGCCGTCGTCGTGAGCGAGCGTACCTCGTCCGCGCACTCCTCGCAGCCCTCCACGTGTCCCATGACCGCGGCGCGGTCCCGTCCGTCCAACACGCCCAGCGCGTACTCCGCGAGCGCGCCTCGCACCGCCTCGTGAGCGCCGTCGTCCCGTGTGGTCACGCTGATCTCGCTTCGTCGGTATCCATGATCGAGCGCAACTTGAGCAGGCCAGTGCGGATCCTGGTCTTGGCCGTTCCGAGCGGGATCGACTCCAGCTCACTGATCTCGGCGGCGGTGCGGGCGTACAGGGAGGCCAACACGACAGCCCGGCGCTGCTCGACCGGCAGCTCGCGCAAGGCCCGCAGTATCTGGGGTCGCAGCGACCTGGTGGACACGGTCTCCTCGACCGACGGGCCGCCGAAGGCCAGCGCCCCGTTGACGAGCTCGTCGGGGTCGGTGGCGAGATCTCGTCGGCGCCGCAGGGCGTCGATCGACAGGTTCTTGGTGATGGTGAGCACCCAGCTCTCCACCGTGCCCCGACGAGGGTCGAAGACGGGTGCGTGGCGCCACGCGCGCAGCAGCGCCTCTTGGGCGACGTCCTCGGCCGCGGCGTGGTCGTTGAGGACCCCGACCGCCAGTCCGTAGACGCGGCGCTGGTAGCGCCTCACGAACGCCACGGTGGATCCCTCGTCACCGGCGGCGATGCCCGCCAGCAGGGCCTCGTCGGAGGGTCCGTCAGCGTGGCCGTGGGCCGTCGTGGCGCGCGCGTCGCTTCGACGCGGTGGGCGTTCCGTCATCGCCGGCGTCTCGAGTGGGGAAGCCGCCCGCCAAGTGTCGCGGGGCGAGATTGGGTTCGCGGGCAAGGGCCCAGCGTAATGAGCGCGCCCCGCGGATCGGTGCGGATGCGGTGCGCTGGCGCGCCGCCCTCCCCCGGATAGTTCACGTCAGGGTGTACGCGGAAATGCGCCCGAGGGATTACTTCGGGGGAGCGGTCGGCCGGCTCGCGCTCCGACGCCGGACCCGCAGAGTTTTTCCTTGACGTGCTGGTGCGATCTGAGTACTATAGTACTAGCAGACTAGGGAAATAGGAGATCCATGATCGATTTCTACTTGGACACGCGATCGGGTGTGGCGCCGTACCTGCAGCTCGTCCAGCAGGTGCGTCGCGCCCTGAAGCTGGGATTGCTGCGAGAGGGTGACCAGTTGCCGACGATCAAGGAGGTCGTCGCGCGGGTGGCGATCAACCCCAACACCGTCGCCAAGGCCTACCGGGAGCTCGAGCACGAGGGATTGGTGAACCCGCGCGCGGGAGTCGGCACGTTCGTGGTCGGGTCGGTGGGCGCGGACACGCTCGTGGCGCACGGGCCGCTCCGCGACGACCTGGTCCAATGGATCGAGGGGGCGCGCCGGGCCGGACTGGACGACGAGAGCATCGAGGCGCTGTTCCGGGACTGCTTTCGGACCGCCATCACCGTAGGCGTGCCGTGACCTCGGCGTTGGCGGCCCGCGGATTGGGCAAGCGCTACCGGCGCCGGTGGGCGCTGCGCGACTGCACGCTCGACGTGCCCGAAGGGCACGTGGTCGGGCTGGTGGGTCCCAACGGGGCGGGCAAGTCGACCCTGCTCAATCTGGCGGTGGGGCTGCTCTCGCCCAGCGCCGGGTCCATCGAGGTGCTCGACGGGCCGCCGGGGGCTGACGCCCAACGCTTGGGCCGGGTGGGCTTCGTGGCCCAAGATCCGCCCACCTACTCCGGGCTCAGCGTCGAGGACCACCTGCGGCTCGGCGCGAACCTCAACCCGACGTGGGACCCCGACCTGGCCCGGAAGCGCATCGACCAGCTCGGCTTGGACCCGAGCCAGCGAGCGGGGCGGTTGTCGGGGGGCCAGCGCGCCCAACTGTCGCTGACCATGGCGATTGCCAAGCGTCCCGACCTGCTGGTTCTGGATGAACCCGTCGCCAGTCTCGATCCCCTGGCCCGGCGCGAGTTCCTCCAGGTGCTCATGGCGACGGTCGCCGACGAGCACGTCACGGTCCTGCTCTCCTCCCACCTCGTCTCGGACATCGAAAGGGTCTGCGACTACTTGATCGTCCTGGCGTCGTCTCGAGTGCAGCTGACCGGCTCGGTCGACGACCTGCTCGCCGGACACCACCGCCTGGTGGGCCCGATCGCGGATCCCTCGTCCCCACCCTCCGGACAGCACGTGATTGACTCCTCGCACACCGAACGACAGAGCACGCTGCTCGTGCGCTCGGACGGACCGGTCACCGAACCGGCGTGGACCATCGAGCCGGTGGATCTCGAGGAGCTGGTTCTCGCCTACATGAGGCACGCGGCCGGCGCCGGCGCCGACGCCGTCGTCGAGCCCGACGCCCCTTCGGAGGTCCCGGAGTGACGTGGCTCGCGTGGCGTCAACTGCGGACCCAGGCGGTCATCGCCGTCGCACTGTTGCTCGTTATCGCCGTGGCGCTCGCCCTGACCGGACCGAATCTCGCCCACCTGTACGACACCGTGGTCCGTCACTGCCACACCCATCGAGACTGTGGCCCGGTGACGCGCAACTTCGCGCGCCAGGACTTGATTCTCCGGCGGTTGAGCATTGTTGCGATCTTGGCTCCCGGGATCCTCGGGGTCTTCTGGGGCGCTCCGTTGGTGGCTCGTGAGCTGGAGAGCGGGACCTACCGACTCGTGTGGACCCAGAGCGTGACGCGGACGCGCTGGATACTCGTGAAGCTCGGCCTCGTCGGGCTGGCGAGCGTCCTCGTGACGGGAGCGCTCACCCTCATGGTGACGTGGTGGTCGAGCCCGCTGGACCGGCTCCACGACGCGCCGTTCGGCACCTTCGATCACCGCGACGTCGTCCCGTTGGGCTACGCGGCCTTCGCCTTCGCGCTGGGCGTAACCCTCGGGGTGCTCATTCGTCGCACGGTGCCCGCGATGGCGGCGACGCTGGCGGTCTTCGCGGGCGTGCGCTTCCTCTTCACTGGCTGGGTCCGCGCTCGCTTGCTGGCCCCCCTGCACCGCAGCGTGCCGCTCCAGGTGGGAATCTCGAGCGGCCCCAACCCCCTCGGCGCCGTCGTCAAACGGGCCGACTGGGTGATCTCGGACTCCACCATCAACGCTCGGGGTCAGGTCATTGGACAGTTCGGCGGCGTCGGCCCCAGCGGGCGGATCGGGTTCAATCCGATCGGCCACTCGGGCCTGGTCGACTTCGTGGGGGTCGGGCGCTGCCCGAACACCTTTCCGGTTGGCAGTGCGCCGAGCACCGGGAAGGCGAACGTCACGCTGCAGGAGGCCGCGCAGAGATGCGCCGCGCACTTCCACCTGCGCGAGTCGCTGACCTACCTGCCGGTCGGTCGATTCTGGGCCCTCCAGTGGTACGAATGCGCCAGCTTCTTCGCCATGGCCCTCCTCCTGGCCGCGGCGGCGGTGTGGCGGGTCCGTCGCCGGCCGGGGTAGGGGGCCCGACTCAGCCGACCTGGATCACGATCCCGTTTCGCGGCACCAGGTACTGCACCGCCCCGTACTGCTGCTGCTGGGCGACGAGGAGGTACGCGACGTACACACCCTTCTTCGCGTACGTGTGCGAGACCGACGCCGGCGGCTTGCCCTGGCCCGAGGTCTGGAAGCCGTCGCCGAACTTCATGACCCACGAGACGATGACCCCGGGGATCGTCGTGCCGATGGTGAACACGACCAGCAGGGGGTGCGGGCCGGAGATCGGGTTGGCGCCCACCCCGAGGATCGGCGGGGTGCCCGAACCGGCGGTGACACTGGCCACCGTGTAGACGAGGGCGTACGCGCCGGGCTTGACCGAGAAGGTCGCCACGAAGTTGCCGTTCTTGGCGTAGGTGTGCGACACGTTCGCCGGCGGCGCGCCGGCGCCGCCGGTGCGGGTGCCGTCGCCGAAGTCCAGGGACCAGGTGGTGATGTGGGTCACGGTCGTCGAGAGGGCGAAGTCCACCCGCAGCGGCAGCGCGCCGGTGGCCGGAGTGGCGACGAGGCTGATCAGCTGGGCCCGGTGGACCGAGACGCTCGTCGTGGCACTCGAGGCGGCGGTGAGGCTCTGGGAGGAGATGGTGGTGACGCGCGGCCGATAGTCGCCTTCGATCTTGTAAACGTGCGTCAGCGAGGTCGGGGGCGAGCCGATGGCCACCTTGGACTGCCCGTCGCCGAAGTCGACGCGCCACTGCACGGTTTTGGGCGAGCAGATCTTCAAGGTGACCGACAGGGGCGGCTTGCCGTTGTCGGGTGTGGCGCTCAGCGACAGCTTGTTGGGCTTGCACTTGGCGGTCTTCTTGATCGTCGTCGTGGTCGACTTGCTCGAACCCTTGCCCTTGGTCGCGGCGGACTTCACCGCCTTCTTCACGTAGACCTGGCAGAACCCCGCGCCGTGGGTCTGGGCGTCCTGGGACCAGGTCGGTGCGTTGGTGTCCGTACAGCCGTAGGTCCCGTTGATCACGACCGGCCGGGGCGTGGTGGGCACGTTCGCCGTCCAGTTGACGTTCGGCGCCCCGCCCTGGCCGGAGCTCCCGCTGGCCCTCCACGTCCCGACCGACGAGCCGCCGCTGCTTAGGCCGATCATGCCGGGTTTCGAACCGTGGCCGTTGTTCCAGTGATAGGTGATGAGCTGAACCACGCAGTAGGGGAGGCCCTTGGTGGTGAAGCTGGGCGAGTGGCCCCCGCCCAGCACGCCGCCGCCGTTGGAGTTATCGAAGAGCTTGAGCGTGTTGCCCTGGCACTGGTACGAGCCGCCCGTCGAGGTCGAGCCCGTGGTGCGCACCGCCTTCTTGACGTAGACCTGGCAGAAGCCGGTGCCGTGGGACTGCGCGTCCTCGGACCAGGTCGGGGTGTTGGTGTCGGTGCAGCCGTACACCCCGTTGATCACGACCGGCGAGGGCGTGGTGGGCACGTTGGCGGTCCAGTTGACGTTGGGCGCCCCGCCCTGGCCGGCGCTGCCAGTGGCCCTCCACGACCCGACCGACGATCCATTGATACCGCTCAGGCCGATCATCCCGGGCTTCGAACCGTGGCTGTTGTTCCAGTGGTAGGTGACGAGCTGGACGACGCAGTAGGCAACTCCCCGGGTGGTGAAGCTGGGCGAGCGGCCCCCGCCCAGCACGCCGCCGCCGTTCCAGTTGTCGAAGAGCTTGAGCGTATTTCCCTGGCACTGCCAGGAGCCGGCGGTCGTCGACGCCAGGCGGGCGCAGGAGCCCTGCGTGCCGACCCCGGTGTTGGTCCCGTTGTAGATCGCCGTGCAGGCCCAGGCGCCATCGCTGACCACCAGGGTGATCCGTCCCTGGTGACCGCTCGGGCCCATTTTGGAGTGATCGCAGCCGCCGAGCGAAGCGTCACCGTGCTGCCACACGAATTGGGCCGCGACCGAGGTCAGCTTGCCGTGATTGTTGCAACCCGGGTCGACCGCAGCCAGCGACCCCGTGGACGGGTTCGAGCTCCCGGCCGGATCCACCAGCTGGAGCTTCAGGGTCCAAAGGTAGGTGAGCGGCCGACCGGCGGTGTCGCGGGCGATCACGGTGTAGTGAGTCGCGAACTGGGACTGAACGAAGGTGGCCGTGATGGGCGCCAGCGCCACCGTCGACGTGGCGGTGCTGGCCCCTGTGGCGGTCACCGGGAGCGTCCCGGCCGCCACGATCGTGACCGCGGCGATGGCGATGATCCGCGCTCCAGCGGTCCGTCGGCGCCACATGCGCACGAACGTACACCTAGCGGGTCGTGGAGTGCTCTGATGCTGGGCAGGCGGGGCCCTCCGCGTCGAGGGCGCGGAAGTGAACACGGTGCCGGGCGAGCGGACCTTCGCGCGATGGCGCAGAAGGGGTGACGAGAAGCGAACCCGCACGATCCGTTCGCAGGTGTGGCGCTGGCGCCTCCGTCGACGGGGGAGACCCTCGGACGGGGTAGCAACCGCCAGGGTGGGAGCTTGGCCGGAAGCCCGCGCGGGACTTCGTGTCGGCGCGGTCCTTCGACGATGTCGATCGGTTGCGCCATCGGGTGTGATTTGGGTGGTAGTTGAGAAACCGTGGGGAGGTGCTTGTGGTGGCGATGCGAAGGTTGGAGCGCAAGTGGAAGGCGGCTGGTGCGCCAATTTTCGGCCGTTCGGCATCGAGTCTCGACTGCGATCGTGACCTCGGTGGCGGCCATGTGCGTGATCGCGCTGCCCGTAGATGATGCGACGGGATCACCGTCGCCGAGTACGTGGAGCGTGGCGACTGTCCCCTCGCCCGCGGGTGGCTGGTACGCCCTTTCCTATGGCGCCGGCCGATGGATCGCGCTCGGTAACTCTGCGGATGTCGCGGTTTCGCCGGACGGTGCAACGTGGACGGAGTCCGCGGTTCCTCCTGGATCGTGGCAATCCGTCACGTACGGGAACGGCCGGTTTGTGGCCCTCTCCTCCGTGAATGCGAGTCCGCACGAGATGACGTCAACGAACGGAGTGGACTGGAGCGCCGTGTCCGGTCCGTCCGGGCAGTGGACCGGCCTCACGTACGGCGACGGGCGCTTCGTGGCGGTGGACTCGCTGGGGCAGATCGTCGCCTCCAGGGATGGGGTGAGTTGGAACGTGGAGTTCTCCCACAGCAAGGCGCACTTCACCTCGGTCGCCTACGGCAACGGGCGGTTCATCGCGGTTGACAGCGCCCTCGGGGCCACGGTGGTGTCGCCCGACGGCGTCGGCTGGGCCTACTACCCGTCCCCGATGCCCGGGCTGCAGTGGGGTGCCGTCGCGTACGGCAACGGCAACTTCGTCGCGTTCGACGTCTCGGGCGCGGGCTACGTCGCGTCGACCGTTCTGGGGTATGTCTGGACCCTGCACCGCGTTTCACCTGCCCAGAAGGTTGATGCGGCGACCTTCGGTTGCGGCAGCTTCGTGGCCGCGGGTCCGCCGACGGCATCGTTCAACAGCTTCCTCTCCTCAACGAGCGGTGCGAGGTGGACTGTCGCGGCGGCGCCCATCGATACGGTGTCGACCTGGACGTCGGTCGCCTACGGCGCGCATCGATTCGTCGCCGTCGACAGCGCCGGGAGCATCGCGTGGTTTCCCTCCAACGCCAACTGTTCGCACACCATCCCCCTGGCGCCGCAGCAGGTGTCGGGAAACATCCACGCGGGCGAGGTGTGGACCTACATGCACCCACCGACGAGCCCGGGCGGGGCTCCCGTCGACGGCTACCGCGTCAACATCACCGACGGCACGGTCACCAAGCACTGCTTCGCCCCCGTCTACTTCGAACCGAACTGCATCATCAACGGCCTGCAGAACCGGAAGGTCTACTCGGTGACCACGCAGTCACACAACCGCTATGGCTTCTCCGCGCCGACCGACCCGGTGACCGTGATACCGGTCGCCTCGTGGAACTTCACCGCGATGACGACGTCGCCCGTCGTGTCGGCGTCTACGCCGACGGTCGTCCAGGTCACCGGAGTCCTCGCCAACAGCCTCGGCATCTATCCCGCCACCTTCGTCACGGTCCACTTCGGCGCGTGGTTCACTCATTGTCGGCCCAGTCCCTTCGGCGAGTGCTTGATCACGGTGCCGAATCCGAGTGTCGGACCGACCTCGATCTACGCGACCTACACCGGCTACGGGGCGTCGTATCGCACGCCGACGGCCCACGTCACCGTCGTTCCGTGACACCAAGCCCCTGGAGCGGGTGAGGGAATCGGCACCGCAGGGCCAGCACGGCAGCTGGAACTCTGCAGTTTGGCTACACCATCGCCCTTCGGGGATCGACTCATTTAGGACCGTCCGACCGCGAGACGAGTTGGACAAGATCGTGGGCGAGACAGGTGGTGAACATCGCTGTCCAGACCGGTTCACCCCCTAAAAATGATCTGTCAGTACTCGGGCGAGCGACGAGCAGCTCGAAGATCACGTTCGGGCTCGGGGACTGCTCGTCAACCAGTCGCAGTTACAGCCCTGTGTTCCTCTAATGGGAGCCGACGGCTGGACGGGGATTCAGGTCTCACGCATGCCCAGCCCAGTGTTTGAGGTCGTGGTCCTTCAGCCATCTCGAACGAAGACCAGGGCAAAGGTCACGCGTGACCTGCTTCAACACGCGACGTGCTTGGTCAGGCAAGGTACGGCGATCCGTTTGCCCATGAGATATACAACCGGTATATTCACGATTGGCGAGCACCCCCGTGAAGCCTGTTTGCTCACTTCTGGCAGGTCTATCCCGAGGAAGAGAGGCGAAGATCATGCGCCGTCTTGGCCGTGCGTTTCGTTCAGTATGTCTTGCCAGCCTGACCTTAGGAGCGACGCTGGTGGTGGGAGATACCGCTTCGGCCTCCATCACCATCACCGAGTACCCGGTACTCACCGCGGCCTCTCAGCCAGGGGACATCGCGGCCGGGCCTGACGGCAACGTCTGGTTCACCGAGTCCGGAGCCAACCAGGTCGCCAAGATCACCCCCTCGGGCACCGTCACCGAGTATCCGGTGCCCACCGCGGGCGCGCAGCCGGGGTTCATCACCCTGGGAACCGATGGCAACATGTGGTTCACCGAGAATCTTGGCGACAAAGTGGCCAGGATCACGCCGACCGGCACCATCACCGAGTTCCCCTTTCCCACTCCCGACAGCCATCCGTTCGCGATTACCTCCGGGCCGGACGGCAACATTTGGGTCACTGAGAACAACAATCACGCCGTAGCGAAAGTGACGACGTCGGGCGCAATCGTCGAGTATCCCTTCCCCTACTACTCCACCTCCATCACCAGCGGGCCGGACGGCAATCTCTGGATCACGACCACCAGTGGCAACGAAGTGGCGAAGATGAGCACGTCGGGCGCCCTCCTTGCCCAGTACCCGGCACCGAGCGGGTCAATGGGCTCTCCGGCCGGTGTGAACATCATCACCACCGGACCGAACGGGAACCTTTGGTTCACCGAGACCTACGTCAACAAGGTGGCCGAGGTGACCACGTCGGGCAACTTCACAGAGTTCACCGCCCCCACCCCCAACAGCGGTCCGTTCGGAGTCACGGTCGGACCAGACGGCAATCTCTGGTTCACCGAGATCGGTGCCAACCAAGTGGCCGAGGTGACCACGTCGGGCTCCTTCACCGAGTACCCCGTGCCGACCGCGAGCAGCAATCCTCTGTTGATAGCCGTCGGACCGGATGGCGATATCTGGTTCACCGAGTCGCACGGCAACAACGTGGCCACGATCAAGAGCGTGCCGTTCACCTACACGAGCGGTGGCAGCTTCGTGATCGGCGACCAGAGCGCGTCACTCGGCCACGCCGTGACTTTCTGGGGGGCCCAGTGGGCCGCCGACAACGGCGTGAGCGGCGGATTGTCACCTAGCAGCTTCAAAGGCTTCGCCAACACCCCGACGACTTCACCCACCTGCGGTACGAAGTGGTCATCTGGTCCGGGAAACAGTTCCGGGCCGCCGTCGACCGTCGCGAGTTACACAGCGGTAATCGTCTCCAATCACGTCACGAAGTCCGGGTCGACGATCTCCGGAGACGCAGTCGAGATTGTCGTCGTGAAGACGAATCCCGGTTACGCACCGGCCCCCGGTCACGCGGGTACGGGAACCGTGGTCGCCGTGCTCTGCGGGTAGGCAAGCACCCGAATGCGCCAAGAGTTGTGTGACGACTCGACTCGTATTCCGTGAGTGACCCAGGCGCTGGTGGGCGAGTGACTCGAGAAGACAGCGGGTCACCTTGTTTGCTCGCAGTGGCGGCGACATCCGTGCACTCCTCTTGGGCCAAAGCACAACCCATGGAGCGAGTCATGGTGGGCGGGTGACGGTGTGGGAGTTCACGACATGAGCGACAGCGCGTTTCTTGATGTGTCAAGACATCGGAGACAGTTGGAGCGGGTGACGGGAATCGAACCCGCATGGCCAGCTTGGAAGGCTGGAGCTCTACCATTGAGCTACACCCGCGCGCCCGTTGGGGCTCGGACAAGTCTAGAACAGACCCCTTAGCGTGGTGCGGTGGACGCGAGCCTCTACGACCAGGTCGGCGGCGAGTCGTTCTTCGTGCGTCTCGTGGACGCGTTCTACGACCGCGTCGCTCTCGACGAGGTGCTTCGCCAGTTGTACCCCGCGGACCTCACCGAACCGCGGTGCCACCTCGCCATGTTCCTCGCGCAGTACTGGGGAGGACCGCCCGCCTACGCCGAGGAGCGCGGTCACCCCCGGCTGCGCATGCGTCACGCGCGCTTCGCCATCACGGCGTCGGTGCGCGACGCCTGGCTCGCCGCGATGGCCGGCGCCCTGGACGCGGTGCGCGCCGACCTGACCGACCAGCAGTACGGGGACCTGTCGGCCTACTTTGACATGGCCGCGCGTCAACTGCGCAACGTCTGACGGCGCCGGCTGAATCGGCCCTGCCCGATCGCCGCGCCGAGCAGGACGACGAGTCCGCCCACCGGCTCGTACCAGGCGAAGGATTCGTGGAGGAAGACGACGCCCACGATCACCGCGACGACCGGCGTGAGGTAGGTGACGGTGCTGGCGACCGAGGCGCCGGCCGCACGGATCACGCGGAAGTTCCACATGTAGGCCAGGCCGCTGCCGAAGACGCCGAGCCCGATCAGGCCCCCGACGCTTCGCCCGGTGACGGCGTGGCCGCTGAGACCGTCGATCAGGAAGGTGGGCAGGAGGCTCAGCGTGGCCAAGAGCAGTTGGGCGTTGGCCAGCGCGACGGGGGCCACGCCGAGCGGGGTGAGGTGGCGCCGCGAGTAGGGGAAGGAGACCCCGTAGAGGGTCACCGCGGCGAGGAGCGACGCGACCGCCCACCAGGGGTTGGCGCCGAGGCCCCTCCACACCCCGAGCACCGTGAGGACGCCACCGAGTCCCACGCCGAGACCGACCAGCTGGTGGGGCGTGACGGGGTCGTCGCGGAAGACCACGGCGATGAAGAAGAGCGCGGTGAGCGGGGTGAGCCCGTTGATGAGGCCGGCCAGGATCGATGTCGTGCGCGTCTCGGCCACCGCGAAGAGCACGCCGGGCACGATGTTGAGGCACAGGGCCACGACCCACAGGTCGAACCAGACGCGCCGGCCCCGGGGCAGGGCGACACCCGTGGCGCGCGCGATCACGGTGAGCGTCACGGCCCCCAGGAGGCACCGCCCGAAGGCCACCCCGAAGGGAGTGAGGAAGTCGAGCGAGACCTTGATGAAGAGGAAGGAGCAACCCCAGACCATCCCGATGCCCACGTACGGCCACAGCCACGAGCGCGGCACCGGGTCGGGCATCCCCGCACCTTACGACCAGCCCCTCACGCGCTGACACGCACTCGCCGTCGCGACTCCTTACGCTGAAGGTATGGCCCGACGCGAGACCTGGCGCGACGACGAGGTCCGTGTCGTTACGGTCACGCCGGTCGCGCGCGGTCTGGTGGCGCCCGCCGTGATGGCCGTCGTGCTCGGCGCGGCGGTGGAGGTGAGTGCCCACTACTGGTCGTGGCTTCACCGCGAGGCCGCCTGGTTCCTCTTGGCGCTGGTCGGCCCCCCGCTCGTGGTCCTGGCCACACGTTCGTGGCGCTGGCGGTCCCATAAGGTCCACGTGACGTCCGAGCGTGTCGTCACCGAGGGCGGCGTCGCGCGCCGCTACCGTCAGTCGGTCGAGTTGGGCGACGTCCGGGTCGTGCGGGTCGAGCAGGGGGTCCGCGATCGGCTGATCCGGCGAGGTTCGATCCACCTGGAGACCGCCGCGGGCACCGTCGTGGTCGGCCGCGTGCGCCACCCCGCCGCGCTCGTGCGCCTGATCGAGCGCGAGCGCGCCGCGACGTCGAGCGAGCGCCCGCCCTTCGACACCGTCTTCGAGTACGAGGATCCCTCGGCTCGGGGATTCGGCGTCGACCCGCGGTGGCCGCGCGACGGGCGCTGACGCGGGCCGGGCTCCCGGGCCAGTACCGTGAGGTCGTGACCACCCGGTACCGCTGCACGGCCTGCGGGAACCTGACGCGCTTCGACGTCGTCGAGACGACCTCGACGCGGGCCTTTCACCACTTCACGGTCGGCGGGGACCTCTCGGTCGAGGAGCCCGAGTTGATCTCGCGAACGGTCGACTCGGTGTCGTGTCGGTGGTGCGGTCACGGTCGCAGCGTCGAGGTCGTCGCCGACTCGTGACCGACGCCGTCGGGCCCGGCTCCTTTGACCACCCCCGCGAGCGCCCCGCCCCGTCTCGCGCGACGGGCCGGACGCTGGGCGGCGCGCCGGTGGAGTTGGCCTTCGACCGACTCACGCTGGTGGTTGCGGTCAAGGCGTCATGCGATGGGTGCCGAGACTTCGTGCACGGCCCGCTGGAGGAGTTGGCCGGTGTGCGTGTCGTGGTGGTGAGCGCCAATGACGACGGCGCCCCGGAGTGGGCCCGAGCCGTGCGGGAGGTCCTCGTCGCCCCCGAGCTCCTCGCCGCCCTCGACGTGCGCTGGCCACCCTTCTACGTGCTCGTCGACCCGGCGGGTCCGCGCGTGGTGACCGAGGGTGTCGTCTTCAGCCCGGCGCAGGTCGCCGCGGAGATCGCTCGTCACCTGCCCTGATGTCACAGTCGCGCGCGAAGGTGGTGGCGACGAAAGGTGCGTTGATGAGTGCCGAGATAGAGATGTCGATCAGTTGCGTGGACTGCGTGCGCCGGGGCACGCCGGACTGTGAGGACTGTCTCGTGACCCACGTGCTCGGCGAGACACCCGAGGAGCTGGTGATGACCGCCGACGACGTGGACGTCGTGCAACTGCTCACCGCGCAGGGCATGCTGCCCCGGCTGCGGTTCCATCATCGCGCCACGCCCTAACGGGTCGGCGGTGCGCGCTGGCTAGCGTGGTCGGCGATGGCACGCCACCTGCTGGTGACCAACGACTTCCCCCCCAAGACCGGGGGCATCCAGGTGTACCTGCACGAGCTCTGGCGCCGGCTCGAGCCGGGGCGCGCGGTCGTCCTCACCGCCACCTCCGCCGAGGGCTCGGAGGCCTTCGACGCGGCGTCGGGCCTGACGATCGAGCGGGTACCCGACCAGACCCTCTATCTGCCAACGCTCAAGGCCCGGCGCGCGATCGAGGCGGCCATCGAGCGCCACCAGATCGATCTGGTGCTGCTCGACCCCGCGTGGCCCCTGGGTCTGCTGGGGCCGAGTCTCTCGCGTCCCTACGGCGTGGTGCTCCACGGGGCCGAGGTCGCCATCCCGGGGCGGATCCCGCTCGTGGCGTCGTCGCTGCGCCACGTGCTGCGCCACGCCCAGGTCGTGGTGTGCGCCGGCTCGTACCCGGAGGTCGAGGCCCGCCGCAACGCCGCGGAGTACCTCGCACCGGTGGTGCAGGCGCCGCCGGGTGCGGACGTCCGGCGATTCCACCCGATCGGCGACGGGGAGCGGCGTCGGGTGCGCTCGTCGTTCGGGGTGGCCGACGGCGACCTGCTCGTCGCCGCCTACTCACGACTGGTCCCGCGCAAGGGGATGGACACGTTGATTCGCGCGTCGGCGATGTTGCGCGCGTCGCACCCCGCACTGCGAGTGGCGATCGGCGGGGCCGGTCGTGACCGGGCGCGCCTCGAACGCCTCGCGGGACGCCTGTCGGCGCCGGTGACGTTCCTCGGGCGCGTCCCCGACGCCGACCTGGCGCCGTGGATCGCCTCGGCCGACCTGATGGTGATGGACTGCCGGAGCCGCTGGCTGGGACTCGAACAAGAGGGCTTCGGCATCGTTTTCGTTGAGGCCGCCGCAGCGGGCGTCGCGCAGGTCGCCGGACGTTCGGGCGGTAGCCACGAGGCGGTGCGCGATGGCGTCACGGGGCTCGTGGTCGAACGACCGCGCTCGGCGCGAGGCCTGGCGTCGGCCATCGGTGAGCTGCTCGGTGACGACGAACGCCGCGCGCGCTACTCGCGCGCCGCGCGCGAGATCGCGGTCGCCGAGTTCGGGTGGGACCGTCTCGCTGCGCGACTGTCGGCGGGCCTCGCGCCCTTCGATCACTTTTTGGCCTCCAACTCACCCGCCTAAGGTGGGGTCAGGAGGTTCCGTGGCGCAGCGTGCGACTGAGTCGATCGTGGTCAGTGCCCCACCCGACGCGGTCTACCAGGTGGTGACGGACTTCGAGGACTACCCCAGTTGGGTGAGCGACGTCAAGCGCGTCGAGGTCCTCGAGCGTGACGCCGACGGACGACCGCTCGAGGTGGAGTTCCGGGCCGCGGCGTTCGGCCGCTCGACGACCTACGCCCTGTGCTACGACTACAGCCGCGCACCGGAGCTGCTCAGTTGGACCCAGACCCACGGCGACATCACCTCGTCTCTGCACGGCCAGTACCGATTCGAGCGGGCGGGGACCGGCACCCGGGTCACCTACGACCTCGAGGTCGACCTGCTGGTGCCCATACCGACCTTCGTCAAGGCGCGGGCCGCGCAGCGCATCCAGGCCCTGGCGCTGGGGGAGTTGAAGGCGCAGGTCGAGCGGCGCGCATGAGCGACGTGGCCATCGGCATCGACGTCGGCGGCACCAAGGCGCTCGCGCTCATCGTCGCGCGCGACGGGCGGGTCCTGGGCGAGGTCCAGGCGGCCACGCCGCACGACCCCGGCGCCGGCGCCGGCGCGGCGACCGCGCGCGTGCTGAGCGCCCTGGTGTGCGAGCTGGTCGAGGGGCACGGGCTGCGCCTGGCCGAGCTGCCCATCGGCATCGGCCTGCCCGGTCTGATGCGCCGCGATGGGCGCCTGGCCTACGCGCCGAACCTGCAGAGCGCCTCGGGGGCCGACCTGGGGGCGCTGCTCGGGGGGGCGTTGAGCTCGACGCTCGTGTACTGCGAGAACGACGCGAACTGCGCGGCGCTCTGCGAGCACGCCTGGGGCGCGGCGCGCGGCATCGACGACTTCGTCATGGTCACGCTGGGCACCGGCATCGGTGGCGGCGTCTTCGTCGACGGCCACCTGGCCCGCGGACGCAGCGGCTTCGCCGGCGAGATCGGCCACATGGTGGTGGACGCCCGGGGCGCCGCCTGTCAGTGCGGGGGACAGGGCTGCTGGGAACGCTACGCCTCGGGCGGCGGGCTGGCGCGACTGACCACCGAGGCCGTCGCGGCGGGCCGTCTGCCCAGCCTGGTCGAGCGGCGCGGCGGCGCGGCCGCGGTGCGCCCCGAGGACGTGACCGCGGCGGCCCGCGACGGCCTCGCGGAGGCCGAGGCGCTGGTGCGCGAGATGGGCTGGTGGCTCGCCCTGGGCCTGGCCAATCTGGCGGCCATCCTCGACTGCGGGCACTTCGTCATCGGCGGGGGCCTGTCGCGCGCGTCGGACCTGGTGCTGCCCTACGCGCGCGCGTACCTGGTCGACCTGGTCGAGGGGTACGACGCGCGACCCTCGATCACGCTCACCGAGTCGATGTTCGGGGCGCGTTCGGGCGCCATGGGGGCGGCCCTGGTCGCGTTTGACGGCACCCGATGAAGGTCGGCGTCCTGCTGTCGACCTTCGAGGACTCGGCCGGGCCGGCCCTGGCCGGCGCCCAGGCGGCCGCCGCCGCGCGCCTCGACGGGGTGTTCGCCTACGACCACCTCTGGCCGATGCACTCGCCGACGCGCCCGGCGCTCGCGCCCTTCCCGGTGTTGGCCGCGGTCGCCACGCGCTGGCCCGACCTCGTCGTCGGGCCGCTGATCGCGCGCGTCGGGCTGGTGGGCACCGCGCACCTGGTGCGCCAGTTCACGACGTTGCACGACCTCGCACCGGGCCGGGTCGTCGCCGCGCTGGGCACGGGGGACAACCTCTCGGCGGACGAGAACGACGCCTACGGCTTGGTGCGACGCGACGCCGACGAACGTCGCGCCCTGCTGCGCGAGGCGGCCGCGGCGCTGCGCGACGCGATGCCGGTGTGGATCGGCGCGGGCGCCGCGGCGACCAACGCGCTGGCGCGCGAACTCGGGGTCACGCTCAACCTCTGGGGCGTGCCGGCGGCCGAGGTCGCCGCGGCGGCCCTCGACGGTCCGGTCAACTGGGCGGGCCCGCTGCGCGGCGACGTCGAGGGGACGCTCGACCAACTGGCCACAGCGGGCGCGACGTGGGCGGTGGCCGCGCCCGGCGCCGACGTCGCGCGCCTCGCGAACTGGCGGCGCACCCGCGCGCTCACTACATTTCATTGATGGAGTTCCGCCGCATCACCGGCCTGCCGCCCTACGTCTTCGCACAGATCAACACCCTCAAGGCGTCGGCGCGCGCCGCCGGGCGTGACGTCGTCGACTTCGGCTTCGGCAACCCGGACCTGCCGAGCCCCGACGTCGCGGTCGAGAAGCTGGCCGAGGCCGCCCGCAACCCGCGCAACCACCGCTACAGCGCGAGCCGGGGCATCCCCAACCTGCGCCTTGCCATCGCCACGCGATACCAGAAGCTCTTCGGCGTGGAGCTCGACCCCGAGACCGAGGTGGTGACGACCATCGGGGCCAAGGAGGGTCTGACCCACCTGATGTGGGTCCTGCTGGGCCCGGGCGACGCGGCGGTGGTGCCCACCCCGAGCTACCCCATCCACCTGGCCGGCCCCGGTTTCGCCGGCGCGTCGGTGATCACGGTCGCCATGCCCGACCCCGGCGCCGACCCCCAGCCCGGCGAGGCGTTCCTGGCCGGTCTAGCGCGGGCGTTTCGCGACGCGCCGGTGCGCCCCCGCGTGGTGATCTGCTCCTTCCCGCACAACCCGACCAGCGCTTGCGTCGACTACTCCTTCATGGAGCGCCTGGTGGCCTTCGCGCTGGAGAACGAGGTCGTGGTCTGCCACGACTTCGCCTACGCCGACCTGGGCTTCGACGGCTACGCGCCGCCGTCAATCCTGCAGGTGCCGCGGGCCAAGGAGTGCTGCGTCGAGCTCTACACGCTGACCAAGTCGTTCTCGATGGCCGGCTGGCGCGTCGGCTTCCTGGTCGGGAACGCTGAGGTGGTCGCGGCCCTCACCAAGCTCAAGAGCTACCTCGACTACGGGACGTTCCAGCCGGTGCAGATCGCGGCCATCGTCGCCATGAACGAGGCGCCCGACTACCCCGAACAACTACGCGCGTCCTACCAGTCGCGGCGCGACACCCTGGTGGAGGGGCTGAACCGCGTCGGGTGGCCGGTCGCGGCGCCGAGGGGCTCGATGTTCGTGTGGGCGCCGATCCCCGAGCCCTTCCGCGCCGGGGGCTCGCTGGCCTTCTCGACCTACCTGATCGAGGCGGCCGACGTGGCCACCAGCCCGGGGGTCGGCTTCGGCGAGGGCGGCGAGGGCCACGTGCGCTTCGCGCTCATCGAGAACGAGCTGCGCACCCACCAGGCGGTGCGCAACATCCGCCGAGCGCTCGCCGGCGCAGCGGCGCGCGGCTCGGACGCAACGGGCTAGCCGGTCGGTCGCCTCAGCCCGGAGTCGTGGCGGCACCTCGGCGCGCGTAGAGGTCGCGCAGCACCCCCACCTCGGCCCCGTGGTGCGTGTCCTCGGCGTGCGGTCCCCACGCCGGGCCCCGCGGGGCCGCCCACTCGTCGGTCCCGAGCTGCGCCAACCGGACGCGCCACGCGCGGTACTGGCGCTCGAGCACCCCGCCGAGCTCGGTGGCGCTCGCGGCGACCTCCGCGTCGGCGGGCCCGTCGACGCCGAAGCGCAGCCGGGCGAACCCGCCGAGGCACTGGGCCCCGACGTGACCCCGCCGCCGGGCGATGGTGGTGACGGGGACCGGTCCGTCGACCTCGCCCCCGCCGAGGCGCCAGAGCCCGTCGTCGTCCCGGCGCAGTGACCAGCGTCGGCGACCGGCTCCCAGAGGTACTCGTCGTCGGTCAGGCCGGCGAGTCGCGCCGTGAGGCGCTCCCACACGAAGTCCGAGGTCTTGAGCAGCGAATGAATCTCGCGGGTCACGGACCCATTGAACGCGGTGGGCGTCACAGCGTGCGACGGTTGGGCCTCGGGGCGGCCTACGCTCGGGCCACCGCGGCGAGCCACGCGAGGTAGCCGGCGTCGACCGCGCTCGGGTCCCCGGGCTCGAAGCGTCGCTCGCACTCCCACAGGGCGGCGACCTCCTCGAGGGACGCGTAGACGCCCGCGCCCAGGCCGGCCACCGTGGCCGCGCCGCGAGCGGTCGCCTCGAGGGTCCTCCCGCGCAGCACCGGGAGTCGCGAGTTCGTTGCCTGCAGCTGGAGCAGCAGGTCCATCTGGGCGGCCCCGCCATCGGCGCGCAGCTCGGTGGGCGCGGCCGTGGTTGTCGCGAAGGCGTCGGTCATCGCGCGCACCTGGTAAGCCAAGGCCTCGACGAGCGCGCGCGCGACGTGGGCGCGGCCCACGCCGCGGCTGAGCCCGGCGAGGGCCCCGCGGGCCTCGGCGCGCCAGAAGGGCGAGCCCAGCCCGGTGAAGGCCGGGACGAAGGTGACGCCGTCGCTGCCCGCGACGCTGAGGGCCAGCTCCTCCAGCTCGTCGGCGCGCGCGACGAAGCCCAGCTCGTCGCGCAGCCACTGCACCGCGGCGCCGGCGACGAAGGCCGATCCCTCGAGCGCGTAGGCCACCGGCCCGAGGTCGCCGAGGTCCCAGGCGACGGTGGTGACGAGGCCCTCGACGACGGCGGGCACGCTCGCGCCGGCGTGGGCCAGCACGAAGGCGCCCGTGCCGTAGGTGGCCTTGACCGCGCCGGGCTCGACACAGGCCTGGCCGAAGAGCGCGGCCTGCTGGTCGCCCAGCACCCCGGTGATCGGCACGCCGGCGAGGGCGGGCACCGCGTGGGCGGTCACCGCGCCGAAGGCCCCGCAGGAGGGGGCGACGCGAGCCAGGGTCGTCGCGGGCACGCCGAAGAGCTCGGTCATGGCCGGCGACCAGCCGAGGGTGGCCAGATCGAGCAATGAGGTGCGCGCGGCGTTGGACGGCTCGGTCAGGTAGGCCCCGCCTTCGGGTCCCCCGGTGAGCCACCACAGCAGCCACGTGTCGACGGTGGCCAGCGCCGGTGCGCGCGCGCCGTCGAGCGTGCCGTGCTCGATCAGCCAGCGCATCTTGGTCGCCGAGAAGTAGGGGTCGAGCACGAGGCCGGTCGTGGCGCGCACCAGCGGCTCGTGACCGGCCGCGGCCAGGGCGGCGCAGGCGTCGGCGGTCCGGCGGTCCTGCCAGACCAGGGCCCGGTGGCGCACCGCGCCGTCGGCGCGGTCGAAGGCGACCGTTGTCTCGCGTTGGTTGGTCAGGCCGAGACACACGACCCGGTCGCCGCGCTCGCGGGCCCGGGCCGCCACCTCGCCCAGCGTCACCGCGGCGAGGCGCGCGATCTCGCCCGGGTCGTGCTCGACCTCGCCGGGGGAGGGGAAGTGCTGGGTGAGCTCGCGGTAGGCGCTGTCGACCACCGTGGCGGCGCGGTCGAAGGCCACGGTGCGCACCCCGGAGGTCCCGGCGTCCAGGGCGAGGAGCAGGTCCACCGGCGCCAGGCTACCGAGATTCCGGGCGCGCGCTGGGTCCCTCGGGTCCCGAAAATGGGCGGCGAAAAAGGGTTAAAATTGAGTTGACGCCGTGTAATTACAGTGCTGTAATGACACAGCATCTTGCGACGCGTAGTGGTGTCACCACTACATGTTGTGGTTGGGGGGACCAGCGCCACTACGCTGGACCTCCCGTCCCCAACCTCGCGAGGGGCGCCGTCGCAGTGTCGGCATCGGACAGGACAAGGGGAAAGTACACCATGGCTATCGCACCTCAGCGGCTCGGCATCGGACTCCGGCGCTTCTTCACCACCGACGACCGTCACCCCTACGACGACGTGGTGTGGGACCGGCGCGACGCGCGCATCTCCAACTTCCGCGACGGCTCGGTGGCCTTCGAGCAGCTCGACGTCGAGGTGCCCGCGGCGTGGTCCTTTAACGCCACCAACATCCTGGCCCAGAAGTACTTCCGCGGCACCCTGGGTACCGCCGAGCGCGAGACGAGCCTCAAGCAGGTCGTCGACCGCATCGTCGACACCGTGACCGCCTGGGGCGTGGAAGCCGACTACTTCGTCGACGAGGAGGAGGCCGAGACCTTCCGCGACGAGCTCAAGCACCTCCTGGTCACCCAGAAGGCGGCGTTCAACTCACCGGTGTGGTTCAACATCGGCGTGCGCGGTGTCCCCCAGCAGGGCAGCGCGTGCTTCATCCTGGCGGTCGAGGACTCGATGCGTTCGATCCTCAACTGGTACACCGAGGAGGGGATCATCTTCAAGGGCGGCTCGGGGGCCGGGGTCAACCTGTCGCGAATCCGCTCGAGCGCCGAGGCCCTCGAGGGCGGCGGCACGGCCAGCGGTCCGGTGTCGTTCATGCGCGGCGCGGACGCGTCGGCCGGCACGATCAAGTCCGGGGGCAAGACGCGGCGCGCGGCCAAGATGGTCATCCTCGACGTCGACCACCCCGACATCGAGGAGTTCATCTGGTGCAAGGCCCGCGAGGAGTCCAAGGCCCGCGTGCTGCGCGACGCCGGCTTCGACATGGACCTCGACGGCAAGGACATCCACTCGATCCAGTACCAGAACGCCAACAACTCCGTGCGGGTCTCCGACGAGTTCATGGAGGCCGTGCTGGCCGACGGCGACTGGGACCTGACCGCGCGCGGCGACGGCCGCGTGGTCTCGACCACCCGGGCCCGCCAGATCTGGCGCGAGATCGCCGAGGCGGCCTGGGAGTGCGCCGACCCCGGCCTGCAGTTCGACACCACGATCAACCGCTGGCACACCTCGTCGAACACCGCGCGCATTAACGGGTCCAACCCCTGCTCGGAGTACATGCACATCGACAACTCGGCGTGCAACCTGGCCAGCCTCAACCTCATGAAGTTCCTGGCCGACGACGGCCGCTTCGACGTCGACGCCTTCAAGGCGGCGATCGAGGTCCTCTTCACCGCCCAGGAGATCATCGTCGGCGCGGCCGACTACCCGACCGACAAGATCGCCGAGAACTCCCGACGGTTCCGCCAGCTGGGCCTGGGCTACGCCAATCTGGGGGCGCTGCTCATGGCCTCGGGCCTGGCCTACGACTCGGACGCCGGACGCGCCTGGGCCGGGGCCATCACCGCGCTCATGACCGGGCACGCCTACGTCACCAGCGCGCGCACCGCCGGGCGCATGGGACCCCACGAGGGCTACGCCGAGAACGCCGAGCCGATGCTCAACGTGCTCAGGATGCACCGCGACGCCGCCCAGCACATCGACCCCGCCCTGGCGCCGGCCGAGATCCTCCAGGCGGCCCAGCAGGCCTGGGACGACGCCGTCGAGCTCGGCGCGCGCCACGGGGTGCGCAACGCCCAGGCGTCGGTGCTCGCGCCCACGGGCACCATCGGGCTGCTCATGGACTGCGACACGACGGGCATCGAGCCCGACCTCGGCCTGGTCAAGTTCAAGAAGCTGGTGGGCGGCGGCAACATGTCGATCGTCAACCAGACGGTGCCGCGGGCCCTGCACGTGTTGGGCTACGCGGAGGAGCAGATCGCCGTCATCGAGGCGTACATTGACGAGCACAAGTCGATCCTCGGGGCCCCCGGCCTAGACCCGGCGCACCTGCCGATCTTCGCCTGCTCGATGGGCGACAACACGATCCACTACCGCGGCCACGTGCGGATGATGGGGGCGGTCCAGCCCTTCATCTCGGGCGCGATCTCCAAGACGGTGAACATGCCCGAGGACGCCACCGTCGAGGAGGTCGAGCAGCTCCACCTCGAGGCCTGGCGCCTGGGCGTCAAGGCCGTGGCCATCTACCGCGACAACTGCAAGGTCGGCCAGCCGCTGTCGACCGCCAAGCGGGGCGAGACCTACGCGGGCCAGAACGCCGACGTGGCGGCCGACGCGCTGACGGCCGAGCTCTACGCCAAGATCCACCGGCTCGAGGCCGCGCTGGAGCTGGCCAAGACCGAGGGGTCGCACGTGGTCGTGGGCGCGGTGCGCGAGCGCCTGCCGCGCCGGCGAGTCTCGACGACCTTCGCCTTCCGCGTGGCGGACTGCGAGGGCTACGTCACCGTGGGCGAGTACGAGGACGGCCGGCCCGGCGAGGTCTTCATCAAGGTCTCCAAGCAGGGGTCCACGCTGGCGGGCATCATGGACGCCTTCTCGATCTCGATCAGCCTCGGGCTCCAGCACGGCGTGCCGCTGGCCACCTACGTGCGCAAGTTCGCCAACATGAAGTTCGAGCCCTCGGGCATGACCGACGACGCGGACCTGCGCATCGCGACCTCGCTGGTGGACTACATCTTCCGGCGCCTGGCCCTGGACTACCTGAGCTTCACGGAGCGCGAGGAGCTCGGCGTGCTCTCGACCAGCGAGCGGCTCCAGCCGACCCTGCCCGAAGTGGCCGAGCAGGCGACCCCGACGATGGGTGCCGACGACCAGCCGACGCTGATCGAGGTGTCCGGGCGACCCCGCTCCGCGCCGGCGTCCGGACCGATCCACCGGGCCGAGCAGCGCGACGCGCCGATGTGCTACCAGTGCGGCAACGCGATGCAGCGCGCCGGATCGTGCTACGTGTGCTCGAGCTGCGGAGCGACGAGCGGCTGTTCGTGATCCAGTGAGTGCCGCGGCTCCGCGGTCCGCGGGGTTGCCCGGCACCCTTGCAACGGTGACCCCGGGCGCGAGCGCTGCACGGCGGAGTTGGTCGCGCTATCGCGGAGCGAGGGCGACGTGGTGAGCGCCCACACGCAGCTGCACTTCTCCCACGAGCGGGCGGCGCCCGTCCAGGCGGTCGAATCGATCGCGGCCGGACGGGGCTGGTGCAACGTCGTGCCGGACGTGGTGGACGACGTGGCCGACCTCAAGGTCAACTACTTCGGCCTATGGGTCAACCGGGGCGCCTCGGTGGCGTCCTTCGTGACGTCGCCGCCGAGGGCCGGCGTCGCGCAGCCGTCGACGCTGGGCGTCCTGCACTCGCGAGGTCGGCTGGGTCGCGAGCTGATTGCCGCGCTCGTGGGGGACCCGGCGCTCCCGCTCGAGCAGGACCACAGCCAGCGCGGCTTGATCCTGGGCGTCCCGCCCGCCACCCCCGCGTCCCACGTCCTCGACCTGATGTGCTCGCTGTCGGCGGCGCTGTGCGACTTCGACATGACCGGAACGTGGCGGCTTGACCTCTACGTGCGCGACATCGCCTAATGGAGCTCTCACCGCGGGTCGTGGACCTCGGCTTCCGCTCCCTCAACGTGCTCCACCGCGCGATCGTGTGGGTCAGCGCGGGCCGGCTCGGGCGCCGGGCCTTTGGGATGGACGTCGTCGAGCTCGCGACGGTGGGCCGGCGCACCGGTCGACCCCACGTCACGCTGCTGACGGTTCCGGTGGTCGAAGGCGACGCCCTGGTGCTCGTCGCCTCCAAGGGGGGTGACGATCGAGACCCGGACTGGTTGAAGAACCTCATCGAGCACCCCACGGTCGAGGTGACGCGCGGCGGCGTTCGTCGGGCCATGTACGCGCGCCTCGCCTCGTCCGCGGAGTACGCGAGCCTCTGGCCCCAGGTCGTGGCGTCCTACCGCCACTACGACAGCTACCGCCGGCGGGCCGCGCGACCGATCCCGTTGGTCATCTGCACCCCGCGCGGCGCCGAATCCCCCGGACCCGGGTGACGCCGGGCCCATCGACCAGCCGGCGCACCCGTTCTGGTCGGGCACCCACCCGCCAGTGACGCGCATCGTCACCAGAATCCGCTGGTACCCCGGCGTCTCACCGGCCCGTCGTTGAAAGCGCAAGTGACAATCCGTCATGGTTCACATCTGATGTCGAAAAGCCCCAATGTTTCAGTGAAATGAGGATGAGACCGCTCCTGGAGTCTCACGGTCACAGCTCGGACAGCAACCGCCGATGACCGCCAAGATTCCTGCCAACTGTTGAGTTGTGACCTGGTCCTGCCCAGTCCCCTTCGATGAGTCACCCGTCGTTCACCAAGTTCAACTGGCACTCCCCACGAGACGAACGCCGTATCAGTATGCTGAGGAAAATCCGGCCCCAAGATCTCGGGTCAGGGTGAAACGTAAGGGGCTGCCGTGAGTGCTGCATCGGGTAAGTCGTCGTTCTCGTTTGACATGAAGCGTTGGTCTTCGGCAGAACGGACCACGGCTTTCGCGACGCTGGTGTTGTTCATTTCATTGTTTCTTCCGTGGTTCACGTACAACTACGGACTTGGGTCGGTCTCCGTTGACGGTCTGTGGCACGGATGGATGTATCTCGTGTTCCTGTTGTGTTTGGTGATCCTGGTGTACTTGGTCTCCCGCGCAGGGTTCAGTGAGATGCCGTTCAAGCTCCCGATGGCGGGCGAGCAGATACTGTTGGTCGCTTCGGTAGTGAATCTGGTGCTCGTTGTCGTTGCCTTCTTGGACAAGCCGGGCGGCATCGGATTTAGCGGCATCGGATGGGGCTTCGGAGCATTCGTCGGACTGATTGCCGCCGTCGTGGCCGCGCTTCCTCTAGGGATGCCCGCTCTCCGGGCTCGACGCCTATAGCGGATATCGCGACCGAGGGTCGACTCGGCGAGTGGAGTTGAAGGGCGCAAAGAATCTGATGATCCACGGACTGCGTCAGCCCCTCGGTTCGGCAATCGCCAAACGAGACCCGTCGAGGTTTGGCTGAGAAGGCGAACCTGCAAGCAGGGAGCTTGAACTAGATCGACGTCATCCAGAGCGTGCCCGTGATCGAAGGACACACGCTGACGCTGCTTGTGTCGATGGTGGGCGACGACCGAGACCCGGACTGGTTGAAGAATGTCATCGCACACCCGGACAAAGGTCACCTGGTTTGGGGAGCGCCCTTCAGTGTTGTGGGTCTCGGCACCCCACGAGTCGGCACAACTCTGGTCCGAAGTCGTTCCGACGTTCCACGTCGATCGCATCTTCTGTCCGCGCGCGCCGCGCACTGTGGGCCTTGGAACTCGCGTACCGGGCGAGTCGCAGATGTGCGTCGGGATCGGTTCGCTCTAAGTCCTTCGAGGGCGCCGCTGGACACAGGTCGTGGAGCCGGCACCGCACCGCTTCGCCACTACCAGCTGGCGCAGCCGGTTTGGTCGGGAATCCAACCATGCGTCACCCTCATTCCGATGAGGATCTGCTGGTCCGGCGTCGCCTGGCCGGCGAGTCGCGCGTAGTGCCCCCCTCCGAAGGCGGACCACGTGGCGTTCGAGAACCCGATGCCCGAGTAGACCGGACCCGTCATAGCCCAGTTCCCGCCCACCTCGCAGTTGGCGACGCTCTGCCACTGTGCGCGCAGCTCCCTGACCGTGACGCCAATAGACCGGGCGGCTGCAGCCAGTCCGAGTTCGGTGGGCGAAGCACGCACCTTGCGCCGGTGGACGGCGCGCCGGCCCACCGCGTGGATGGCGTTGTTCGACCTCGTTGGGGCAGTCAGCACGGGACCCCGACCGTCGACCATGGCGTGGATCGTGAGGGGCGCCGAGATGGGGATCATGATCACCGACAGGGACAGCAGTAGCTTCAGCGGTTTTCGTCGCACAATACATTCCTCCTTGGACGCCCCCCGCAGATCGCCCCGACCCAAGGGATCGGCGGCGCTCGCTGCGGGGTCCGGCGAAGTCGAAAGGACCCTCACACGACGGCGTGGTTTGGTTGGTCACGTGCTCCACTCGGTGGTGGCATGACGCCAGGGCAGTCGTAACTGCCGTGTCCACGCTAGGGGACTTCGGGAAGATAACCGACCCTGGCGGGGCCAGTAAACCGGAGTCTTCACCCTCCTCATCAGGGTATATCAATTCTCCCTTCTTGACCGACGGGTGCGTGAATACCCAAGAAAATGCCCGAATCCTGGGTGCGAGCCAGATTGCGCTGGACTGTGATCCATCGGGTCCGGAAGCAGTTCGACGGCGGATAGCGATCGGGACGCGAAGGCCGGCACGAGGTCCACTGCGCGCCAACGACGACCACCGGGGTACGACCCGAGCGTCTCTCTGAGGCGCGGAGCCACTTGCTCGTCGCCACGGACACCGGTGGACCCCGGAGCAGCAGCTTGACAGCGATCGTCTTGGGCTGCGTGGGGATGGTCAACCTCCTCCGCCAGTTAGGGTCCTCCGTCATCTCGATGCCCCGGTGAAGTGAGCGCTCGTCGGCAGTGTCATCGATTCTCAGCGAAGGTCGTCAATCACATAGGTGTTGACGTGGCCGTACCCGAGGTCGTCGGGTCGGTGCATGCGCACGCCCTGGCCCCCGGTGCGAAAGCCCCTCTCCAGGAGCGCGCGATAGGCCTCGCGTCGCGCCGTGTCGACGCCGGCCACCACGTGGGTGGCCCCGCGCTCCCCGGCCAACGCCTCAATCGCGTCAAAGAGCCGGGTGAAATGGTCGCCGGCGCGCGAGCCCGGCCGGGCGGCGGCGAACTTCACGTAGCACGCGCCGGTGTCCGCTTCGCCGGCGCCCACGTGGCACACGGCGAAGGCCACGAGGCCGACGTCGTCGTCGATCAGCACGGTGTCGCCGAGCTGCTGGTCGAACACCGCGGAGATCTCGACACCGACGTCGAGCCCGGCGAAGACCCGGTCGCTCAGGACGGCGCAATCGAGCAGCGTGGTCGTGCGTTCCTCCGCGCTCACCTCGGAGAAGCGGCGCGACGGCGTGGCGGGCCCGTCGGGCCCGACCGGGCGGTTCATGATCGCCGTGAGGTACTGGGGCCAGTAGCCGAAGCGCTGGCAGAGGCCGACGTGCTTGGCGCTCTGGGCGAAGGTGAAGAGGCCCGTCAGCACGGTGTCCGAGCGGTCGAAGAGGTCAACGACCGGTGCGAGCAGCTGGCGCGCGACGCCCCGGTCCCACCGGTCCGGGCGCACGACGAGCGGACCGAAGAAGCCGAAGCTGCCCCAGAGGGTGGCGTGGACGGCGCCGACAACCTCGCCGTGGTCGGTCGCGACGAAGGCGGTGGCGGGGCTGGCCAGGAAGCGCGGGCCAACGTAGTGGGCCGCCCCGAAGGTGGTGTCGGGGTCGGGGACGTTGAGGTAGACACCGAACGCCCGGCGCATGGTGAGGGCGGCGACCCCGACGTCGCCGGCCGTCATGGGTCGAATCTCGAGTTCTCCGGCGTCGAATCCCGGACCGGTGTCGCCCGTCATACGGTGGTTCCTCCTCGCGACGGCGTAATCCCTGGCGCGAGGGTAGCCGCGTCCGCGGAGCCCCGGTGACGCGCCGGGCGCCGCCGCCGGATCAAAAACCCTTTAACTAAGCCTTGTTTGAATTACGACTAAGTAGATAAGATAAATCAGCATTACCCGATCGACCGACGAGGACGAACGCCCCCATGGCTGAGACGGACAAAGTTCTCACTCCCGAAGAGGAGTTCAAGGCGGCCAGCAACCACCTGCGCAGCGACCTGGCCGCCCAGCTGGCGTCGGCGGCGCCCAACGTCGACGGGCCCAGCGAGCACCTGCTCAAGTTCCACGGCGTCTACGCCCAGGACCACCGCGACGTCCGGCGCGAACGGTCCCTGGCCAAGCTACCCCTCGAGTACATCTTCATGATCCGCGTCGCGACGCCCGGCGGTCGCCTGACCGGCGAGCAGTGGCGCGCGCTCGACCGCGTCGCGACCACTCTGGCCGACGGGTCGATCCGCCTGACCACCCGCCAGGCCGTCCAGTTCCACGGCGTGGCCAAGCACGGCCTGCGGCCCCTGGCCCGTCAGCTCGACGCGCAGCTGATGACCTCCTTCGCCGGGTGCGGCGACGTCGTGCGCAACACCGTGATGTGCCCGGACCTCACCACCGGGGCCTACGCCCACCTCGCGGACACCGCGGCGCGCCTGGCCGCCGCCTTCAAGCCGCGGACGGCGGCCCACTGGGAGATCTTCGTGGAGGGCGAGCGCGTCGCCGCCTTCGCGCCCGAGGTCGAGCACGACTTCTACGGGGTCACCTACCTGCCGCGGAAGTTCAAGATCGCCGTGGCGCACCCGGACGAGAACTGCGTGGACGTCATGACCCAGGACATCGGCCTCGTCCCGGCGCACCATCGCCAGCTCGGCGCCGGCTTCACCGTGGTCGTCGGCGGGGGGCTGGGGCGCTCCTACGCGCACCCCGACACCTTCGCCCGACTGGCCGACCCGTTCAGCTTCGTCACCGACGACGAACTGGAGGGCCTGATCCGCGCGATCCTCACCACGTACCGCGACCTGGGCGACCGCACCAACCGGCGCCGGGCGCGCATGAAGTACATCGTGGCCGACGCCGGGCCGGCGGTGTTTCGCCGCGAGGTCGAGTCGCGCTACGGCGCCGCGCTGCGCGACCCGCTGGCCCTGGCGCTGGGCCCGGCCGACGACCACCTGGGCTGGCGCGCCCAGCCCGACGACACGTGGCGCCTCGGCGTGCGGGTGGCCGCGGGACGCGTGCGCGATGACGGCGACGGCCGCGGCCTGCGCAGCGCGCTGCGCGAACTGAGCGATCTCGCCGGCGTCTCCTACTTCATCACGCCCCAGCAGGACGTGGTCGTGTCCGGCATCGCCGACGACGCGCGCGCCGACGTCGCGGCCGTGCTCACGGGCCACGACGTGGCGGGCGTCGAATCGCTGGGTTCGGTCGAGCGCACGGCCCTGGCCTGCCCGGCCCTGCCCACATGCGGGCAGGCCCTCGCGGAGGCCGAGCGCCGCCTGCCCGAGGTCGTGGACGCGGTCCAGGGGGTCCTCGACGCGCGTGGTCTGGGCCGGCGCCCTCTGCAGCTACGCATGACCGGCTGTCCCAACGGCTGCGCGCGACCGGCGGTGGCCGAGGTCGGCGTAGTCGGGCGCACCAAGAACACCTACGACCTCTACCTGGGCGGCGGGCCCCGCGGGGACCGCCTGGCCGGCCTCTTCGCCGAGAAGCTCTCCCTCGAGGAGATCCCCGAGGCCCTGGCGCCGGTGCTGGATCGCTGGCGCGACGACGGCGCGCCCGACGAGGCCTTCGGGGACTTCGTCGCCCGGATGGGCGCGTCGTGACGGTCCACCTGGTGGGCGCCGGGCCGGGTGACGTCGGCCTCGTGACGCGCCGCGCGGCCGCGCTGCTGGCCCGGGCCGACGTGGTGGTCCACGACCGGCTGGTGAGCCCCGAAGTGCTGGACCTGGCGGCCCCGAGCGCCCGGCGCATCGACGTGGGCAAGTCGGCGACGGACGGTGACACCCAGAGCGCGATCAACGTGCTGCTCGTCGAGCTGGGAGCGCGACACGCCTGCGTCGTGCGACTCAAGGGCGGGGACCCGTTCGTGTTCGGCCGGGGCGCCGAGGAGGTCGAGGCCCTGCGCGAGGCCGGGGTGGCCGTCGAGGTGGTCCCGGGCGTCTCGTCGGTCTTCGCCGCCCCGCTGCTGGCCGGCGTGCCGGTGACGCACCGCGGCGTCGCCACGGGGGTCACGGTCGTCACGGCCACCGGCGAGGGTGGCGTCGCGACCGACCTCCGGCCATACGCCAACCCCGACGCGACCCTCGTCGTCCTGATGGGCGTGGCGCGCCGCGCCCAGGTCGCCCGCGATCTCGTGGCCGGCGGCCTCGACCCGGCGACGCCGGTCGTGGTGATCGAGCGGGCGTCGACCGAAGCGCAGCGCACCGTTCGCGGCGAGCTGCGCGAGTTGGCGTCGCTCGGCGTCACGGCACCCGCGGTGATCGTCATCGGCGCGGTGGCCGGGCTCGACTTCGGGCTGACGCCGTCGCCGTCGGGCGCTGTCGCGGAGGCCGTCTAGTGTTCCCGCTCGTCCTGGACCTGACCGGCCGACGCGTCGTGGTGGTGGGGGCCGGACCGGTCGGCGTGCGCAAGGCCCACCAGCTGGCCGAGGGTGGAGCGACGGTGACGGTCGTCGCGCCCCGAGTCGCCGGCGCCCTCCCCGACGGGACCGACGTCGTGCGGCGGCCCTTTCGCGACGAGGACCTCGACGACACGTTGCTCGTCGTCGCGGCGTCCGGGGTCCCCGAGGTCGACGCGGCGGTGGTCGCCGCGGCGCGGGGGCGCGGCGCACTGGTCAACGTCGTGGACGACCCGGTGCGCTCGTCCTTCTACTTCACCGCCACGCACCGCGACGGCGAGGTGGTGATCTCGGTGTCGACCGAGGGCGCGTCGCCGGCCCTCGCGCGCTGGGTGCGCGACCGGGTCGGGGGTGCGCTGCCCGGGGCCTGGGCGCGCTCGCGCGCGCGCTGCGCGCCGAGCGGGCGCGACTCCACGACGCCGGGGCGTCGACCGAGGGGATCGATTGGACCGCGTCCATCGAGCGAGCCGTCGCCGAGGCGAGCGCCCCGACCGACGCCGGCTAGTCCTGGCCGTAGCGCCAGAGGATCGGCCCGGAGGTCGAGACGCCGGCCGGCGACGAGGTGTATGCCGAGATCAGCCAGTACGTGTGGTACTGCGGCGCCCAGGTGAAGGTGGGCGGGCGGATGACCACGGTCGCGCTGGCCCCGGCGGCCAGCGGGAAGCGCCCCGAGGTCACCGTGGCGTCCCAGTAGCCGGTCGGGTGGCCGCCGCCGACGGTGAGCATGAAGTGCGGCGTGACCGGACCGGTCGCGTCGTTGCGCACGCGCAGGGTGACCGAGGCGTAGGCGGTGTGGTGCGAGAGGGTGGCCACGTGCACCACGCGCACGTCCAGCGGCGCGGAGGCCAGCGACCACCACGCGAAGCCCACCGCGGCGGCCAGCGGCACCGCGATCGCAGCCCGGCGCACGCGCGGGGACCCGAGGGGCGCCCGCTCGGCGGGCCGCGCGACGCTGACCGCGGCGATCACCGCCACCGGGAAGAAGTCCAGCAGGTAGCTCGAGAGGCTGCGCCCAGGCACGAAGAGGACCAGGGGTACGAAGAGCAGCCACGCGCGCTTGAGGCGCGGGTACCACAGCGCCAGCGCGGCCAGGAGGGCCAGCGTGACCAGCGCCGCGGCGATCCACAGCCGGTCGAGGTTGACGCCGCGCGAGGCCCCGTGCAGGGCCACCGTGATCAGGCCCTGGCCGTCGGGCACCAGGGGCGAGAGCAGGGGGAGCATCGTGCCGTGCCACCAGGCGTTGGCGTTCCAGACGAGGAAGGGCAGGTTGATGACGGTGAAGGTGCCGACCAGCCAGGCCGCGTAGCGCGCGATGCACCTCAGCCAGCCGGCGTCGGCGTGGCGCGCCTCGAGCGCCACCGCCACCAGGAGGAAGGGCACGGCGAACCAGGGGCTCTGCTTGATCGAGCAGGCGACGCCGAGCGCCACCGGGCTGAGCCACGGGTACAGGCGAGACCCCGCGGGGGTGACGAAGCGGTCCCAGCGCCACACGGCCAGCGCCAGGAACGGCAGGAAGAGGGCGTCGGTGCCGCCGTTGGCGAAGGAGAGGGCGTAGCCCGTGGCCAGCAGCAGCAGCGGCGCCAGCCAGCGCTGCGCCGAGGGCAGCGCGCGGAAGAGCACGAGGACCGTCGCCACCCAGGCGGCCAGGTCGAGCCAGTCGGTCGTCAGGTGGTGCAGGCCCAGCAGCACCAGCGGCGCCTGGAGCAGGAACGCCCCCGCCGGGTAGGAGACCTGGCTGACGTGCCCGCCGTCGAGCAGGTAGGTCCAGTAGCCCGACGCCGGGTGCAACAGGGCCGTCGTGCCGGCGAGCGAGGAGGTGTAGGGGTTGTGGCCGTGAACCAGCAGCGACGTTGCGACGTCGTTGAAGGCGGCCGAGTCGGTGGTGTAGTAGAGGCGCGCGCCGATCTCGGCGCCCCCGCTGAACAGGACCGCGCCGACGGCGGCGCCCAGCCCGACGTGCTGCCACGCCCGCGAGGCCGGGTTCTCGGTCGTCCAGACCAGCACGAGCCCGACGAGACCGACGAGGACCAGCAGGGGCGTCACCACCGCCAGCCCCGGCCACGTCGACCAATCGCCCCAGGCGTCGACGCCGGTGGAGACCACCGCGAGCCAGACCAGGCTCCAGCCGATCCGCTCGACCAGGTAGGGCGGCGGGGTCGACGTCACGGGAACACCGCGAACGAGTAGATCGTCTCGATAGTCATCAGGGCCAGGGCGATCGCCGATCCCACGGCGATGGCCAGGTAGCCGCGACCGCGAAATCGCGTGGCGGCGGCCATGGTGAGGGGGAAGGCCAGCATGACGAAGCGCGGTCGCAGGCCGACCGGCGCCGAGACGGCGAAGAGGGCCACGGCGCCCGTGGCGTAGACGACCAACTCACTGGGCATCCGCTCGCGATAGACGAGCAGGAGCCCGGCCCCGCAGACCACCGTGCCGGCGATCAGGATCTGGCCGGTCATCGTCGGCGAGACCGGGTTGGTCACGAACTTGACCACGATGTGCAGGGCGTAGCGCAACGACGGGTAACTCTGCCAGCCGCCGCGCTCGGTCTGCTGCCACGCGCGCAGGGTGCCGGTGTGCGCCCACAGATACCCCGTCCACGCCAGGAACCCGACCGGCGTGAGCACGGGGGCCACCAGCGCGCGCCACGCTCGCTCGCGCGCGATGGCCCGTCCGGCCGACCACAGCGCGACGAGGACGAGGATCAGCGCGACCGGCGAGGTCGCGGTGGCCACGGCGCCCACCACGCCGGCCAGGAGCCATCGCCGTCTCATGAGGGCCCAGATGGCGACCACGCAGAGCGTGATCACGATCCCTTCGTTGTAGATGAGGCTGAAGACGAAGCTGCCCGGGGAGAGCGCGAAGAGCACGGCGGCGCGTCGCGCCGCGTCCTCGCCGGCGTAGAAGCGGGTGAGAGCCCCCATCGCGACGACCGCGACCAGCCCGGTGATCCCGCTCACCCACAGGCCCACGACGGCGCTCGACAGCCCGGTGAGGTGGGCCAGGCCGCGCATCAGCAACGGGAAGAGGGGAAAGAAGGCGACCGTGCTCGACGCGATGTGGCCGTGGCGCAGCGGCAGGTGGCTCGGCCACCCGTGATTGGCGGCCAGCAGGAACCACTTGCCGTCCCACACCGACAGGCTGTGCACCAGGCCGTGATGGTTGGACAGGTCGGTCAGCAGCACCATCACGAGGGTGAGGACCCGCAGGGCCACGTAGATCGCGACGGCCGGGGCGAAGGGGGAGCGCGACCAGCGCGTCGTCGCGGGCGCTCGCGCGAGGGTCTCAGTCGCCACGGTCCGCCCCCGCCAGGACACCGCGCCACCGTCCCGAACCCACGAACCACCCGGCCGCGCCCACCAGGAGCGGACCGGCGACCAGGTAGCCGTTGCCCCCAATCATCGGGGTCCCGCCGGGGCCGACCAGGAGCATCGCAGCGCCGGCCGTCGCGGCCAGGAACGCCGAGCGCTGCGCCCGCGTCACGGCCAGCGCGGTGAGGCCCCAGAGGAAGTACCAGGGCCAGACCGTGGGACTCAGCCACACCAGGATCAGCAGCGACACGCCGAGGGTGCGAACGGTGTTCTGCGCCCGGGTCCGCACCACCACCACGACGATACCGAGGACCGCCAGGGCCTCGCCGACGTGCTGGGTCGCCGTGACCACCGCGCGGGTGGCCTGGTGGTCGCCCGCCGCGTGCAGCAGGCTCGCCACCAGCACACCGACCGAGACCACCGGGGTGATTAGCACGTGCAACTCGGTCGGTATGGCCAGCGCGTGGGGACTCAGCCAGCGCCAGCCGTCGCCGGCCAGACCGGTGGCGCCGGCTAGCACTGCCCCGGTCACCACGACGGCCTCGAAGGCCAGTCGCACCCGGGCGCCGGCGCCGGTCCGCCACCACGGACCGGCGTAGAGGACCACCAGGCCGGCGATCGCGGGCAGCTTAACCGTGGCGGCCAGGGCGAAGAGGGCGGCCGCACCGACGCGGTGGTCGCGCGACATGAGGAGCAGCCCGACGCCCATCAGGCCCAGCATCAGGGTGTCGTTGTGCGCCGAGGAGATCGCGCTGAAGAGCGCCAGGGGGCTGAGCACGCCCAACCACAGCGCGAGGCCGGGGTCGACGTGGTAGTGGCGGGCCAGGCGCGGGAGCACGGCCACGAGCGCAGCCACGCCGAGGAGTTCCAGCGCGCGAAAGGCCACGACCTGAACCATGAGGGAGTGGCCCGCGAGGACGGCGGTCAGGCGCGCCGCCAGCTGGAAGAGCGGTCCGTAGGGGGAGGGGGAGTGGCGCCACACCTCGGCGATCGACGCGTAGAGCGGGCCGCCGGCCAGCAGGTGCGGCGAGGCCAGGTAGGGGTTGAAGCCTCGCCGGGCCAGCACGCCGTCGGCCACGTAGCTGTAGACGTCACGGCTGAAGACCGGCGCGCCCACCAACAGCGGCGTGCCCCAGGCGACCAGCAGCGCTCCCGCGGCGCGCACGCTGAGTCGGCCGGCCCGCGCGTGCACGCCGACACCGATCCAAGCCAGAGTGAGCAGGGCCAACGCGGCGTAGAAGAGCACGTGGCCCGCGTCGTAGCTGAGTCCCGGCAGACGCAGCCACCACCGATAGCTGTGGGGTCGCGGGATCGACCCGACCGTGGCGCTGGCCAGCACGACTCCCGTCGCGCCCAGTGCTCCGACGACGCCGAGCAGCGCGAGCGATGGACGTCGCCGGGCGCGGCCGTCGATGGTCTGCACGGTCCGATGACTCCCTCTGCGCCCGGGGCCGGGCGTCGACGCTGATCGGCCCCGCTCGCAGAAAGGTTAGTGGGGGTTCTGCGAGGGGTCCGAGCGCGCCGGGTCGGCCGGCGACGATGCGCTTCGCGCCGCCTCGGGCGTCGCGGGGATCTCGCGACCGTCCTCTAGCTCACTGAGGTGGTGTCGAAGGTTCAGCATCAGCATCGAGCTGGCGAGCGCCATTGCGCCGATGGACATCGGCCACCAGTTGCCGAGGTGGATGTCGAAGAAGAGCGCCACGATCACCGGGGCCACCGACCCTGACACGGCCCACGTCAACCCGAGGGCGGCGTTGTAGCGACCCCGCAGGTGCTCTGGCGCGATCTCGTTGACGATGGCCGATCCGGTGGGCTGGAGCATCGTCTCGCCCACGGCGAAGATCACCATCGCCGCGCACAGCGAGGCGACCGCGAGCACCGGCGGCAGCGCGAGGGTCACGTCCAGCATGGCCCAGAAGACAAACCAGAAGACACCGACCACGGCCATGACCCGCGAGCGGCTCCTGCCCTCGATGCGGTTGAGCACCCACAGCTGGGCCAGCACGATGGTGGTCGTGTTGAAGAAGAAGATGACGCCGATGACGTGAACGCTGAGGTGCAGATTGTTGACGACGAACAGGCTGAAGCCAGCCTCCTGGGAGCCGTAGCCGCCGGTGAGCAGGACCAGCGAGGCGAGGACCAGGAGCACGAGCCGTCGGTCGCGCGCGACCTCGCGCCAACCCTCGGCGCTCTTGACCGGGTCGTCGTGGTGGTCGGTCACCGGCGCGCCGTAGCGGCGCAGAGGCAGTAGGATCGCGGCCGCCACCAACGTGACCGCGGCGTTGATGACGTAGAGGACCGTGAAGGTGACCGGGCGGTGCAGGTCGACGATGGACGCGGAGACCAGCCCGCCGAAGCCGATGCCCAGATTGACCAGCATGAAGTTGACGCCGAAGGCCCGCTGGAGCTGAGCGGACGGGACCATCCGGCTGAGCATGGTGGACGCCGGGCCCCACCCCGCGCCGCCGAGTATCGCCACGAGCAGTCCGTAGATGACCGCCTCTCGCTCGGTACGCGCGTAGGCCCAGCCGACGAGACCGCCCGCTTCGGCCACGAACGTGATGAGCAGCACGCGCATCGGCCCGAAACGATCGGTCATCGTGCCCCAGAACGGGCTGGCGGCGAGTCCGGCCACGGCCGCCGCCGCCAGCAGCAGAGTGGAGAAAGTGGTGGAGAACCCTCGCACGTTGTGCAGGTAAACAACCCACAGCGAGAGCGTGAGGCCCCGGCCGAGGCAGGCGAAGAACGTCGCCGCAAAGAACAGTCGCAGCGGGCCGTTCATCGAACGGCGGAAGTTCGTGGGGACGAGCTCGTCCAGGACCCGCATAGGCGAGCCAGGCTACCGGGCCCTATGTGACACGAGTCACCTGGAAGTTCCGTCCGTCCTCGACTCCCAGCGCGATTACGCTGGAAGCGGCTGGATCAGCCACGAGAGGGGTTACGTTGTCGCCCAAGCGCCTGGGGGTCGGCCGTACCGACCTGCTGACGGAGTTGGCGCCGGACGTCGAACGCCTCTACAACCGCCATCTCGAGGCGCCGCGACTGTGGTACCCGCACGAGCAGATCGACTGGGGCAGCGGCGAGGACTTCGGCGAGCACCCCTGGTCGCCGACGGACTACCCCCTGCCCGAGGGGGTGCGCAGCTCGATCTACGTCAACCTGCTCACCGAGGACAACCTGCCCTACTACACCAACACGCTGCTCAGCCACGCGCCCAAGGACCACCCGATCGTCGACTGGAACCACCAGTGGACGATGGAGGAGAACCGCCACTCGATGGTCATGCGTGACTGGGTCCACGTGAGCCGCTGCATCGACCCGACCCTCTTGGAGGACGGCCGGCGCGTCCAGATGTCCACCGGGAAGGTGCCCAACCCCGAGACGATGGCCGACCTGATCTGCTACGTCTCGTTCCAGGAGCGAGCCACGCAGATCGCGCACCGCAATACCGGCGCGCACCTGCCCAAGGAGGACAAGATGGGGCGCAACGTCCTGGCGCTGGTGGCTGGTGACGAGACCAAGCACTACCTCTTCTACCGCGACCTCGCCCTGGCCGCCTTCGCGATCGACCCGTCGACGATGACCATCGCCGCCGCGCGTCAGGTCAGCGCCTTCGCGATGCCGGGCACCGGGATCCCCAGCTTTACCCGACACGCCGTGCGCATCGCCCGCGAGGGCATCTACGGCCTGGGCCAGTTCCTGCGCGACGTGCTCGATCCGGTGCTCAGCCTGTGGGACGTGGGTCACCTGGTGGGGCTCTCGGACGAGGCCGAGCGCGCCCGGGTCGACCTGGCCGGCGTGCTGGATCACCTGCGGGCGACCGTGGACCGCATGGCCGCCAAGGCCGCCGGAGCCTCGCCGATCCTCTCCTAGTCCTCGGGCGCCGGACCGGCCAGCAGTCGGTCGCGCCGCGCCGACAGCGCCGCGACGTCGCCGTTGACCGCGACCACCTTGGTGCGTGACGTCGCGCCGCGCACCAGACGTATCGCTGTGGCCCGGACCCCGAAGGCGTCAGCCAGGAGGTCGAGCGCGGCGCGCGTCGCGGCTTGGTCGACCGCCCGCGCGCGCACCCGCACGACGAGGGTCCCGTCGTGGTTGCCCCCGACCCGGTCGACGCGCGAGCCCGGGCGAACGTGCAGGATCAGGCGCAGCTCGGCGTCGGCACGCCGGCCACTCTCGCGTGGTTCGTCAACGTTCGTCACCTCAGCGTAGGATTTCTCTACCGGAAGGGAGGGGAGTGGCACCGAGTTACGCAGAGGCGATCGCCGCCGTGGGCGCCCCGGGCCAGCCCTTCGAGATCGTCGAGGCCGAGGTCGACGGCGTGGCCTACCGGATCTTCAAGAACGCGCCGCCCACGATGAAGCACTTCTTCGACCCGGCGCGCGGGGTCGACGAGACCTTCCTGGTCTTCGAGGACGAGCAGTGGACCTTCGCGGCCGTGATGAGCGAGGTCGACGCGCTGGCCCACGCCCTCGTGCACCACTACGGCGTGCGCCCGGGCGACCGCGTGGGCATCGCGATGCGCAACCTGCCCGAGTGGGTGGTCTCCTTCGCCGCCATCCTGTCTATCGGCGCGGTCTCGGTGTCGCTCAACGCGTGGTGGGTTGAGGAGGAGATCGAGTACGCGGTCCACGACGCCGGCCTCTGCCTGCTCATCGCCGACGACGAGCGAACCGATCGCTCCGAGGGACCCTGCGCGCGCGCCGGGGTGCCGGTGCTGGGGACGCGCCTGCCGGGCAACCGGATCCGGGCCGCCGGGATCGAGCGTTGGGAGGAGGTCGTCGAGCGCGGCGCGGCCATGCCCGAGGTCGCGATCACCCCCGACATGGACGCGACGATCCTCTACACCTCCGGTACGACCGGCGTCCCCAAGGGCGCGGTGTCCACGCACTGGGCGCTCAGCCAGACGCTCATGGCGTTCTCCTCGCGCGTCAGCGTCGAGGAGCTGCGTCGCGGCGTCCCGGCCGCACCCTCGACGGACCCGCCGTGCTTCATCCTGATCGTGCCCCTCTTCCACGTCACCGGGTGCATCCCGGTGATGATGTCGTGCTTCTCCTGGCACTTCAAGCTCGTGATGATGCACCGTTGGGATCCCGAGCGCGCCCTGCAGCTCATCGAGAAGCACCGGGTCACCGCTTTCGTCGGCGTGCCGACTCAGTCGTGGGACCTGGTGGAGTGCCCGAACTTCGACCGGTACGACACCAGCTCTTTGGGCGCGGTCGGCGGAGGCGGGGCCCCGGCCCCGCCGGCGCTGGTGACGCGCGTGGACCGGTCCTTCTCGCGGGGCCGGCCCAGCCTGGGCTACGGGATGACCGAGACCAACGCCTACGGGCCGGGCAACTTCGGCGACGACTACGTGGCGCACCCGACCTCGACGGGGCGCGTGCCGACCGTGGTGATGGACGTCGAGATCCGCGACGAGGCGGGTCGCGCGCTCGGGCCCAACGTCGACGGCGAGATCTACCTCAAGTCGCCGACGAACATCCGCGGCTACTGGGGCAAGCCCGAGGACAGCGCCGCCGCACTGGCCGACGGCTGGATGCGCACGGGCGACGTGGGGCGCATCGACGAGGAGGGCTACCTCTACATCGACGACCGGGTCAAGGACATGATCCTGCGCGGGGGCGAGAACATCTACCCGGCCGAGGTCGAGGCCGCCATCTACGAGCATCCCGCGGTGGTGGAGGCGGCCGTCTTCGGGCTGCCCGACGAGCGGCTCGGCGAGGTGGTGGCCTGCGCCGTCCTGGTGCGGCACGGCGAGACGCTCAGCGAGGGTGGGTTGCACGACCACCTGGCCACTCGCCTGGCCGCCTACATGATCCCCGCGCGGGTGGCCTTCATCGACCAGCCGCTGCCGCGCAACGCCGCCGGCAAGTTCCTCAAGCGCGAGATGCCCGCCCTCTACTTCGCCTGAGCGGCGGCGATCGCCGCGAGTGCGTAGTCGGCCAGGTGGAGCGCGTCGACGTCACCCAGGTCGAACCACCCGGCGCGGTCCGTCGTGCCGTCGACCTCGTGGGCCAGCTCGCCGCCGTCGAGCTCGACGGTGTAGCTGACGCGCACCGTGTAGATCTGGTCCCCGTTGTCGCGCCGGCGCAGGTCGCTGGTCACGATCAGAAGCGCGGGGTCACGAACGCGCAGGCCGGTCTCCTCGCGGAACTCGCGGAGCACCGTGGACTCCGGGGACTCGCCGAAGTCGATGCCGCCGCCCGGCAGCCACCACAGCGGCGGATCGTGGCGCGGGTTGCTCGAGCGCACCAGCACGATCCGCCTGGCGTCGATGAGCACGCCGTACGCGCGCACGGTCGACTGGCGCTTAGACACGGTGTTGGTCCCGGACCGTCGCCGCCGCGTTGAGCCCGATGGGGGCGCCCACGGACTAGCGGGTGGTGGGGAAGCCCAGGTCGATCTGGGAGTCCGACGGCTGCGGCCAGCGCGTGGTCACGACCTTGGCCCGGGTGTAGAAGGCGAAGCCCTCCGGCCCGTAGATGTGGGCGTGGCCGAAGAGCGAGCTCTTCCAGCCACCGAAGGAGTAGGCCGAGATCGGCACGGGGATCGGCACGTTGACCCCGACCATGCCCACCGACACGTCGCGCGCGAAGAGTCGCGCGGCGTTGCCGTCGCGGGTGAAGACCGCCACGCCGTTGCCGTAGGGGTTCGCGTTGACCATCGCCACCGCCTCGGCGTAGGTATCGACGCGCGCCACCGAGAGCACCGGGCCGAAAATCTCGTCGTCGTAAGCGCGGGTACCCGGGCGCACGTGGTCGAGCAGGCAGGGCCCGAGGAAGAAGCCCGGTCGCTCGGCCAACTCGGTCCCGTCGCGCACCACGGTGGCGCCCTCGGCCGGAGCGCCGGCCACGTAGCGCGCCACGCGATCGCGGTGCTCGGCCGTGATGAGCGGGCCGAAGTCGCTGGCCGGGTCGTCGCCCGGTCCCACAGTCAGCTTGTCGATGCGCGCCGCGATCCGCTCGACCAGGTCGTCGCCGATGGCGCCGACGCTCACCACCACGCTGACGGCCATGCACCGCTCGCCGGCCGACCCGAAGCCGGCGTTGATCGCGGCGTCGGCCGCCACGTCGAGGTCGGCGTCGGGCAGCACCACCATGTGGTTCTTGGCGCCGCCGAGCGCCTGGACTCGCTTGCCGTGCTTGGTGCCCTCTAAGTAGACGTGGCGAGCCACCGGCGTGGAGCCCACGAAGCTGACCGCGTCGATCCCGGGGTGGGCCAGCAGCGCGTTGACGGTGTCGGCGTTGCCGTGGAGCACGTTGAACACGCCGTCGGGCAAGCCGGCCTCGGTGAGGAGCTCGCCCAAGCGCACCGAGACGGACGGGTCGCGCTCCGAGGGCTTGAGGATGACCACGTTGCCGCTGGCCAGGGCGTTGGCGGTCATCCACAGGGGCACCATGGCCGGGAAGTTGAAGGGCGTGACGGCCGCCACGACGCCCACCGGCTCGCGGGTCGAGTGCACGTCGACGCCGTCGGCCACCTGGGTGGAGAACTCGCCCTTGAGGTGCTCGATCAGGCCGCAGGCGTACTCGACGTTCTCCAGTCCCCGGGCTATCTCCCCGCGGGCGTCGACCACCGTCTTGCCGTGCTCGGCCGTGAGGCGCGCCGCCAGCTCGTCGGCGTGCTCGACCAGCAACTGGCGAAAGGTGAAGAGGATGTTGGTGCGCGCCGAGAGCGACGAGAGCCGCCAGGCGTCGAAGGCCCGGCGCGCGAGGTCGACGGTCTCGTCGATCAGCGCGGCGTCGGCCACCGGCGCGTGGGTCGTAACCTCACCGGTCGCCGGGTTGTGGACCGGAATCACGCCGGTCGCCTCGCGGGTCTCGCCGTCGATGAAGTGGGGAACCGTCGCCATCGTGCCCTCTCTCTCCCGGGCCAATCTACTGGTCGGCTTCGCGAGGACGGTTAGCGTGGTCGCGTGGGCGGTCCGTTGACGACCAGCGGTTCCGCGCCGCGCCGGGCCCGGCCCGCGCCGGTGCGCCCGCACGCGCGCGACGACGGCGCGCTGATCGTGGGGGCGGGGCGAGTGATCCCCGCCAACGACCTGACGGTCAGGGTCACTACGTCCGGCGGCCCGGGCGGCCAGCACGCCAACCGGTCGCTGACGCGCGTCGTGGTCTCCTACGACGTTGCGGCGGGGACCACGCTGAGCGGGGCCGACCGCGCGGCGCTGGTGGCACGATTCGGCGCCGTGGTGCGCTCGAGCGCCGGGCGGTTCCGCTCCCAGTCGGCCAATCGCGCGGCGGCCCTCGACCAGTTGGCCCGGCGCGTGGGTGAGGCCCTCGCGCCGCGCGCGCCGCGCCGCGCGACCCGGCCGACGCGCGCGTCGACCGAGCGGCGACTGGACGACAAGCGGGCGCGGGCCAGGGTGAAGGACCAGCGCCGCCGACGCGACGACGACTAACGCTGTTCGGCCAGGTGCGCGGAGATCGAGTCGAGGGCGGCGCGGATGACGCCGTCCAGGGCGGTGTCGGTGTCCTCGTGGGGACCGCGCAGGGGCGTCAGCGAGGCGAAGCCCGCGGCCAGCAGCGCCCCGTCGTCGTCGACCGCCTCGTCGCTGACGTCGCCGAGCTGGGGCGTGGCCGCGCCGAGACGCAGCGGAAGCTCGCCCTCTTCGGCCAGCGGCTCGCCGCCGGCGCGCGGTCCGGCGGCCTTGACGATACCGGCGGTGGAGATGCGACCGCGTCGTACCCCGCGCAGCTGGGACGCCGGCAGGTTGGGCACGTTGAGGTTGAGCAGGGTGCGCGACGGCGCCGCCATCAGGTGCTCGAACACCTCGACGGCCACCGCGCCGGCGGTCTCGAAGTGAACCTCGTCGCCCCACTGGACCGAGACCGCCATGCCCGACAGACCCAGCTGGGCGCCGGTGAGGATCGCCCCGATCGTCCCGGAGTGCAGGACGCTGCGGCCCACGTTGGCGCCGGCGTTGATCCCCGAGAGCACCACGTCGGGCGTCACGTCGAAGCTGCCCAGCGCCCCGAGCAGCGCGCAGAGCGCGGGCGGCGCCTCGAGCGCGAACGTCGGGATCGTCTCGGCGCCGGTGATCCGGTGGCGGCGGTAGGCGACCGAGGGGTGATCGAAGACGTCGCCGACGGCCGAGGACATGCCGGAGTGGTTGGTGTGCGGCGCGACGATGATCGCGTCACGCTCCTCGCCCGGCGGGCCCTGGGCCATCCAGCGCGCGACGTGGCGCGCCATCACCGCGAGTCCGGGCGCGCCGATGCCGTCGTCGTTGGTGAGCAGGATTCGCATTGGTCGTACGATAACTGTCGTAGGTTACGGGGCGGTGATGAGAGGGCGATTCGACTGATGCTTCCGTCGGGCGAGCAGATCGCCATCGCGCACGGCGACCAACGCGCCGTCGTCACCGAGGTCGGGGCCACGCTGCGCACCTACGTCAAGGACGGCGTGGGCGTCATCGAAGGCTTCGCCGGCGAGGAGGTCCCGTCCGGGGCGCGCGGCCAGCTCCTCTACCCCTGGCCCAACCGCATGGGCGACGGCAAATGGAGCTTCTCGGAGCGCACCGCGCGACCCACCGTCGACGACGTCGAGCACACCACGGCGATCCACGGGACCGTGCGGTGGCGGCCCTTCCGCATCGAAGCGGTCAACCAGAACCGGTGCGTCCTGTCGCTGTTGCTGCACCCGACGCCGGAGTTCCCGTTCCTCTCCGAGGTCGCCGTCGCCTACCACCTGGGCTCGCTGGGTCTCACCGTGACCACCACGGTGACCAACCGCGACGACGTCCCGATCCCCTTCGGACTTGGCTTCCACCCCTACCTGGCGGTCACCACGCCGACGATCGAGGGCACCGAGCTGACCGTGCCCGCGAAGAACTACGTGGCCGTCGACGACCGGCGTCTGCCCACCGGCGAGATCCTGCCCGTGGCGAGTCACGCGCTGGACTTCAGTCTCGCCAAGTCGGTGAGCGGCCACGAGTTGGACGTGACCTACACCGAGCTCACGCGCGACGACCTGGGCCTGGCCACCGTCACCGTGCGCGACAGCGCCGGCGGCGCGGTCGAGCTGTCGATGGACCGCAACTTCCCCTACGTCCAGATCTACACGGGTGACCACCTGGAGCGCGGCCGGCGGCGCACCTCGGTTGCGGTGGAGCCGATGACCTGCCCGCCCGACGCCCTGCGCAGCGGCAAGGACATCGTCGTGCTCGAGCCGGGCCAGCACTGGGCGGGGTCGTGGCGACTTCGACGTAGCGCGCCGTGAGCCGCGTCGTCCTCGTCACCGGTTCGACGAGCGGGATCGGTGAGGCGACCGCTCGACGCTTCGCCGCGGCCGGCGACGCGGTCGTCTTCAATTCGGCGCGCAGTGTCGAAGCGGGCCAACGGCTCGCCGCGGCGACCCCCGGTTCACTCTACGTGCGCGCCGACGTCGCCGACGCTGATGACTGTGCCGCGTTGGTCGCCGCGGTCACCGAGCGGTTCGGTCGTCTCGACGTGCTGGTCAACAACGCCGGCACGACCGCCTTCATCGCGCACCACGACCTCGCGGCGGCGTCGGTCGACGTGTGGCGCCGGATCTTCGAGGTCAACGTCTTTGGCACCTGGCAGCTCACGGTGGCCGCGATGGATCTGTTGCGCGCCGCCAGGGGCAACGTCGTCAACGTGACGTCGGTGGCGGGCGTGCGCCAGACCGGCTCGTCGATCCCGTACGCGACCTCCAAGGCGGCGCTCAACCACCTGACGACGCTGCTGGCCAAGGTGGTCGGGCCCGAGGTCCGGGTGAATGCCGTGGCGCCCGGCCTGATCGACACGCCGTGGACGGCCCAGTGGGAGCCAGCGCATCGCGCGGTCGAGGCGTTGGCCCCGCTCAAGCGCGTGGGCACGCCCGACGACGTCGCCGACGTCATCGTGGCGCTCGCCGGTTCGCCCTACGTCACCGGCCAGGTCGTGGTCGTCGACGGCGGTCTGTCCCTCGCCACCTAGGCGGCGTCATCGGCGGTATCGCGAGACGCACCGCCGCGTCGAGCACCTTGGTGGCGGGTCGCACGACGACGGGGTCGAAGACCCGGCGGCGAGGGACGCCGAGCATGTCGCGCGCCCACGGCTCGAGCAACGAGTACGCCGCGGCAACCACCAACCGGTAGGCCGCGCGTTGGTGGACCCCGCGCACGACGCCGCGCGCGATGAAGTCGCGCGCCTCGACGGCGTCGCGGGTGAGGCGCAGCTCGGGCCGGAAGGTCCGCAGCGCGGCGCGCAGCTCGTCAACCGTCGTCGGCGGGTCGACCACGCCCAGGTCGGCCGCCACCCGCCCGGCGCCCGCGACGTAGGCGTCGGCGTCGGCCTCGCTCAGGGCGACCGGGCCGAAGGTCTGGTAGGAGGAGAGGAACATCGCGACGCCGGCGCAGTGGATCCAGGCCAGCAGGTGCGGATCGCCGGCGTAGTAGGGCCGCCCGTCGTCGGCCGTGCCGCGCACCCGTTCGTGGATCGCCCGGACGCGCTTGATGGCCTTGGTCGCGGATTCCTTGGAGCCGTACGTCGTCGCGGCGATGAAGTTCGCCGTCTGCAGCACCCGGCCCAGCGGGTCCTCGCGGTAGCGCGAGTGCTGGGCCACGCCGGCCATGGTGAGCGGGTGGAGCATCTCGAAGAAGAGCGAGGCCAGCCCGCCGATCATCATGGACGGCAGGTCCCCGTGGATCAACCGGGATACCGCGTCCACCGGGGTGTAGGCCTCGTCGGGGTCCTCGCACACCTCCGGGGACTCCCGGGCCAGCCCGGCGGCCCGGCGGATCCGTCGGTTGACCTCTCCGCGTAGCCGTTCGGGGGCCTCACTCACCCATTCGACAACGCTCATCGACCCTCCCGGCGACTCGATTCCATTGTACGACCGGTCCACTTTCGCGCCACCCGGCGAACTGCGACACTGGTCGCGTGGCGGCGTCGACGACCAGTGGAACCTCGACCGAGGAGGTGGTGCGCACCGACGACACCGTCGAGTCCCAGCGCGCCTGGAACGTGGTCGTGTGGAACGACCCGGTCACGCCGATGTCGGTCGTGGTGGCCATCTTCAAGCGGATCTTCGGGTACCCGGACAGCCGGGCGACCCAGCTGATGCTGACGGTGCACCACGAGGGCCGCGCCGTGGTGTGGTCCGGGCACCGTGACCGCGCCGAGTCCTACTGCGTGAAGCTCCAGGTCGCGGGGTTGCAGAGCACGATCGAGCGCGACCAGTGATGCCCGGGCGCCACCGGCTGTTCGTGCGCCGGCGAGACGGTCGCGTCGAGGTACGTCTGAACGACGCGGCCCGAGCGATCGCGCGCGAGGCCTTCGGCCACGTCGTGGCCGCGGAGCGCGACCCCGACCACGAGTGGGGCCCGACGTTGACGGCGCCGGTTGACCCGACGCGCGACGAGGACGACCCGACCACGACCCTGGCCCGCCAGCGGGCCACCGCCACCAACGCGGAGCTGGCCGTGGCGTCGCTGCGCGAGCCCTTCCTCACCGACGCGGAGGCCTGGGCCTGGCTGTGCACCCTCCAGGTGGCGCTGCGCGCGACCGCGGTCTCGCGCGGACTGCTCACCGACGACAAGTTGGCCGAGGCCGACGACGACGTGATGAACGACATCCGGATCATGCAGTCGTTCCTCTTCGATCTGGCCGAGTGCTTCTAGCGGTGGCCGGCACCCCCGCCGGGTGAGCGGTACACGGTGTACAGGGCGCGCCGCGTGAATCCCGTCGCCACGTAGAGGTGCTGGGCGACGTCGTTGGCGTGATCCACGCCGAGACCCAGCCACGGCACGCGCCGCGCCGACGCCGCGCCCACCACGCCGGCCACGACGCGCCGGGCGAGACCGCGGCCGCGCGCGTCGGCGCGCGTGGCCATCGAGGCGAGAACGTGGTAACCCGAACGCCAGCGCACCAGCGCGGCGACGCTGGCCAGCCCCGCGTCGTCGCGCAGCCCGTACCAGGCGACGACCTCGGGGTTGCCGGGCCAGACCGCCGAGTGCGGCGCGTCACGCGTCAGCAGCTCGGTCACCGCGGCGTCGTCGGTGATCTCGTCGACGGCGCGCGGGTGCTCGTCCTCGCCCACCGGCCGGGTGTAGAAGTCCCAGTGGTCGGCCTCGACGAGGGCGCCCACGCGCGGGCCTAGCGTCGACCGGTCCACGAAGCAGACCCCCCACTCCGGTCGCCACGGGGGCCGCGGGCCGAAGGCGGCGCCGAAGCGCGGCTCACCGTCCAGCGTCAGCGCCAGCGAGTCGGGCGTGCGCTCGAGGAACGCGAAGCTCTCGGGCGCCAGGAGAAAGGCCACCGGATTGGCCGCACCCAACCGGTCGAAGGACCACTCGAGCGCCACCACCGGGTCGTTGGTTCGTTCGACGGGCACGGCCACCGAGGGTATCGGGGAACCGGTCCGGCGCCGCACGCCGTCGCCCGGCGCCGTCCACGCGTCGCCGAGCTCGGCGTGGTTGGTCTCGTCAGCCGCCCGACGTGCGTTGTGATTCCGTGGGGATGCGCGGGCACCGGCGCGGCCCGACGCGGCCGCGAGGAGAACCGTCCGGGACCGGGGAACTCGGACCGGCACCTCCGTCCTTCCTCTTCGGGGCGGATGAATTGTCGAGGGATTGGGTCCGGGTCGGCGGCGTCTTGAGGCGATTCTGCGACGCTGACTGGACTCGAAAGAACCCGAGGGGGCGTCGTGAGACGCCGGGAGGATTGGCGGATGACCACCGTGGCCGAAGAGAGGCGTCGAGGATCGCGTACGCGGTCCGACGCCCGCGCGCTCGCGGTCGAGTTGGCCGCGCGGGTCAAGGGCGGCGCGACTCCCGGTCCGGTCGATCACGGATCAGTCGAGGGTCAGCGCCGCCACCGCCGGGCCTGGGCCGTCTTCACGGTGCTCGCGCTCCTGCTCGGCGCGTACGTGGTCTCGTTGCTGGTGCGCAGGCCCCACGAGCAGTGGACCTGGCTCGACGGGTGGTCCGTCGTGGGCTTCGAGTTCGTCGCGTCGCTCACCTGCCTGGCGCGCGGACTGACGCGCCGGCCCGGTCGGGCGGCCGTGCTGTTCTTGGGCTTCGCACTCCTGTCGTGGTCGATCGGTGACACGATTCTGACCGGTGAGTCGCTCGGCGGGGCGACCGTGGCGGTCCCGTCGGCGGCCGACCTCTTCTACCTGCTCTTCTACCCGGTCGCGTACGTGGCGACCGTCAAGATGCTGCAGCGCGGACTCGGGCGCCTCGCGCGCCCCAACTGGCTGGATGGCGTGGTGGCGGGACTCGGAGCCGCGGCGCTGTGCGCGACCTTCGCGTTCCACCGGATCCTCGACCTGACCGGCGGCAGCCGGCTGTCCACCGCGGTCAATCTGGCCTACCCGATCGGTGACCTCCTGCTCCTGTCGCTGGTCATCGGGGGGTCGGTCCTGCTGGTGGGACGCTGGAGCGCGTCGTGGTGCCTCCTCGGCGGTGGCCTGGCGGTCATCGTGTTCGGCGACACCTTCAACATCTTCCAGTCGTCGAACCTGGCCACGCGACTGGGGGCCGACGTCAACGCGGCGGCGTGGCCGACGGCGCTCCTGCTGATGTCAATGTCGGTGTGGACCGCGCCGCGCCTGGCCGAGCCGCTGCGCGAGGAGAGGACCGCCGGCATGACGATGCCCGGCCTGGCCGCCCTGGCCAGCCTGGTCATCCTCGTCGTCGGTACGGTGCGCCACGTTAGTGAGGTCGCCGTCGACCTGGCGATCCTGACGCTGGTGGCGGTCGGCGTGCGCCTCGCCATCTCCGCTCGGCGCCTGCGCGTCATGACCGAGCAGCGACACCGCCAGGCCAACACCGACGAGCTGACCGGCCTCGGCAATCGACGCCAGCTCACCCACGTGCTCGAGACCTTCTTCGCCGACGAGCACGTGACCGGGGAGCGCTTGCGGCGTTTGGCGTTCCTGTTCGTCGACCTGAACCACTTCAAGGAGATCAACGACTCCTTCGGTCACCCGGCCGGCGACGAATTGCTTCGCCAGCTAGGACCTCGCCTGGTGCGCGCCGTGGGCGAGAACGCGTCGGTGGTGCGCCTCGGCGGGGACGAGCTCGGCGTCGTGTTGCTGGACGCCAACGAGGCCGCCGCCGCGGCCGTCGCTCAGCGGATCGTCGACGAACTCGAGACACCCTTTACCCTGCACCGGATCAACGCCAGCGTCGGGGCCAGCATCGGCGTCGCAATGTACCCCGGCGACGCGACCGAGGCGTCCACGCTGATGTGGTGCGCCGACGTCGCCATGTACCGGGCGAAGCTGGGCAACACCCCCTTCGTCTTCTTCGACCAAGACCTCGATGGGGACGACAATCAGATCGGCCTCGTCGAGGACCTGACCCGAGCGGTCCACGCGGGCGCCTTCGAGCTGCACTACCAGCCGCAGTTGGACCTGCGCACCGGGCGGGTCCGGGCCGTGGAGGCCCTGCTGCGCTGGCCCCACCCCGAGCTCGGCTTGATACCGCCGCTGAAGTTCATTTCGCTGGCCGAGGACGCCGGACTCATGGGTCCGCTCACCCGGTGGGTGCTCGACGAGGCGATCGGCCAGTGCGCGGCGTGGCGGATGAACCAGGTCCACGTCGCCGTCTCGGTGAACGTCTCCAAGTCCAACCTGCTGGAGGAGGGCTTTACCGAGCTGGTCGCCGACCTCCTGGCGCGGCACAAGCTGCCGGCCGAGCAACTCGTCATCGAGATCACCGAATCGATCGTCTTCGAGAACCTCGAGATGGCCCAGTCGGTCATCGAGCGGCTGCGCGACCTGGGCGCCGTGGTGTCCATCGACGACTTTGGCGTGGGCTTCACTTCGCTGGCCTACCTGGCCAGCCTGGCGGTGGGCGAGCTGAAGCTGGACCGCTCCTTCATCGCCGACCTCGACGTCGCCAAGGGCGGGCGCGACCTCGAGCTGGTCCGCGCGACCATCAACCTCGGCCACGAGATGGGCCTGCGCGTGGTCGCCGAGGGGATCGAGGACGTCGCCACGCTGGACCTCCTGCGTGACCTGGGCTGCGACCTGGCCCAGGGGTACTACATCTGCCGCCCGACGCCGGCCGACAGGCTCTCGCTCCAGGCGGCCCCGCGTGAGATGGCGACACCCGTCCCCGTCGGGTAGCCCCCGCGGGTCGGCGCGGGCGTTCGCGCGGGGGCGAAGGGAGACGCGCCCCGGTCGCGGTCTAGGCTCGGGGCCGTGTCCCCCCTCTTTGTCCGCCGGTCCTGTCGTGCCCTGATCGCCGTGGGCGCGTTGTCGTTCGCAGTCGGCGCGCCCATCGCGGCCCTCGGGGCGTCCCCGGTGCCCACCGCGTCCTCGGTGATCAAGGCGGCGCAGAAGGCGCTGGGTCAACAGACCGGCGTGCACATCGTCGTGGTGTCGAAGTCGGGCAAGACCACCACCAATGTGGTGGTCGACATCGGCAAGACCTCCGGCGAGGAGATGATCACGTCGGGCGCCAAGCACGTGACGATCACCCTCACCCCGTTCTACGCGTTCGTCAAGGGGACGCCGACCGGGCTCACCGGCATCATGGGCCTCACGTCGGCCCAGGAGAAGATCGTCAACGGGCGCTCCATCTCGATGAAGGCCGGTACGACGCCGTACCAGAGCTTCAAGCAGAGCCTGACCACCCCGGCCCTGCTCACGTTCCTGCCCGCGGTGAAGGGCACCACCCTGTTGCCGGTGGTGAGCGGCTCGGGGATCTACCGGTTGCGCTGGTCGACCAAGGGCACGTCGAGCTCGCCGTCGATCACCAGCGTCCTGACCTTCACCTCGGTCAACGCCGTCCTGCCCAAGTCCGAGGTCATCACCGGCAAGACCGGCGCGGGCTCCACGACCTTCTCGAACTGGGGTGAGACGGTGAACCCCGCCACGCCGTCCGGCGGGGTCGTCACCTACAAGAAGGTCTTCGGCTAGCGCGACGCGCTGAGCCGTCCAACAGGTACCGGGGCCCGGCGCCCCCGCGGCCCGCGACGTCACCGGGGTTGGCCAGGGCGCAGGTGCGCAGCGAGAGGCACCCGCAGCCGATGCAGCTGGTTAGCCCGCCGCGCAGGGCTTCGAGCACGGCGATGCGCTCGTCGATGCGCGCCCGCCAGCCGGCGGTCAGGCGGCGCCAGTCGCGCGCGGTCGGGGCCCGGTCGCCGGGCAGCCCGCTCAGGGCGGCGACGATCTCGTCCAGGCTCAGCCCCACTCGCTGGGCGACGCGGATGAAGGCCAGGCGCCGCAGGACGTCGCGCCGGTACCGGCGCTGGTTGCCCGACGTGCGGTCCGCGTGGATCAGGCCCTGGCGTTCGTAGAAGCGCACCGCGGAGGTCGTGAAGCCGCTGCGCCGGGCGATCTCGCCGATGGTGAGGGACTGGTCCATGGGGCCTCCGTCAATACTTCCGCGGGTGACTTGACTTAAACATTACTTTAACTTATAGCCTGGGGTCAGGACCCGACGCGACGTCGGGAAGGAGGAGTCGCCCATGCCCATCGCCATTGTCACGGGGGCCTCCAAGGGCTTCGGACGCGCCCTCGCGCTGGACCTCGCCGCGGACGGGTGGGACCTGGTCATCGACGCCCGGCACGCCAGCGAGCTCGCGCTCGTGGCGGAGGAGATCGCCGAGCGCGGGGCCCGGGTGACCGCGGTCGCCGGCGACGTCACCGACCCGGCGCACCGGGCCGCGCTGGTCGCGGCCGCCGGCCAGTACGGCGCGCTGCACCTGCTGGTCAGCAACGCCAGTGCGCTAGGCCCCAGCCCGCGGCCGGAGTTGGCCGATTATCCCCTCGACGAGTTGCGTCGGGTGCTCGAGGTCAACGTCCTCGCCCCGCTGGCCCTGGCCCAGGCGGCGCTGGAAGCGCTGCGCGCGTCCCGGGGGGTCGTGGTGGCCATCTCGTCGGACGCCGCGGTCGAGCCCTACGCCGGTTGGGGCGGCTACGGCTCGTCCAAGGCCGCCCTGGATCACCTGCACCGGGTGCTGGGCGTGGAGGAACCCGACCTGCGCGTCTACGCCTTCGACCCCGGCGACATGCGCACCGACATGCACCAGGCGGCGTTTCCGGGCGAGGACATCTCCGATCGGGCGACGCCCGAGTCGGTCGTGCCGGCCCTGCGAGCGCTCGTCGAGTCGGGGCGGCCCAGCGGCCGCTACGCGGCGGGCGACGTGGTGAGCGCGTGACGACGTCATTGCACGACCCGGAGCGCCTCGACTTCGACCTGCCGCACGCGCTGGAGGCGGCCGAGCCGCCGGAGGCGCGCGGGCTCACGCGCGACGCCGTGCGCATGCTGGTCGCCTACAAGGGGTCCTCCACCCTCCTGTCCAGCCGCTTCATCGACCTGCCGGAGTTCCTCGCGCCCGGCGACCTCCTGGTGGTCAACACCTCGGGCACCATCCCCGCGGCGATCGACGCGAGGGACGGCTCGAGCGACCTGGTCGTGCACCTCTCCACGCGGCTCACCGAGACGCGCTGGGTCGTCGAGCCGCGCCGGCGCCAGGGCTTGACCACGCAGCGCTGGACCGGGCCGGCGCCCGGGCCCCGGCTCGGCCTGCGCGGGGGTCGCTCGCTCGAGCTCGTCGAGCCCTACGGCGACGGGCCCCGGCTCTGGGTGGCCGACCTCGACCTCGGCCAGCCGGCGCTGCGCTGGCTCGAGACGCACGGCCGGCCGATCCGCTACGGCTACGTCGAGCGGGCCTGGCCCATCGCCACCTACCAGAACGTCTACGCCAGCGTGCCGGGCAGCGCCGAGATGCCCAGCGCCGGGCGACCCTTCACCACGGCGATGATCACCCGGCTCGTCGCGATGGGGGTGGACGTGGCGCCGCTCGTCCTGCACACCGGTGTCGCCTCGCTCGAGGTCGACGAGGCGCCGTACCCCGAACGGGTGTCGGTGCCGGCCGCGACCGCCGAGCGGGTCAACCTGGCGCGTCGCCTCGGCGGGCGCGTCGTCGCGGTGGGCACGACGGTGGTGCGGGCCCTGGAGAGCGCGATCGGGCCCGACGGCCGGGCCCGCGCGAGGGACGGCTGGACCGACCTGGTGGTGAGGCCGGACTACGAGGCGCGCCTGGTTGACGGCGTGCTCACCGGGTGGCACGAGCCGGTCTCGTCGCACCTGTGGATGCTCGAGGCGCTCGCCGGGCGCGACCTGCTCGCCGACTCCTACCAGGCCGCGCTCACCCAGGGCTACCGGTGGCACGAGTTCGGCGACGTCCATCTGATCCTGGCCTAGGCGAGACCGGCCGCGCCGGACGCCACCGTTACGCTGCGGGGATGTTCGCCGTGTCCAACGAGCGCTTCGAGGAGCTGGCGGCCGAGGCGATCGCCGGCCTGCCCGAGGAGCTGGCGGCGGCCATGGACAACGTCGCGATCATCGTGGAAGACGAGGCCCGGGGCCGCAACCTCTACGGCCTCTACGAGGGCGTGCCCCTGACCAAGCGGGGCTTCCAGAGCTACAGCGGCGTGATGCCCGACCGGATCACCCTCTACCAGACGACCATCTGCCACAGCTGCCGCAACGAGGCCGACGTGCGGGCCATGGTGCGCAAGACCGTCGTCCACGAGATCGCCCACCACTTCGGGATCAGCGACCCGCGCCTCGACGAACTGGGCTGGGCCTAGGCGCTCCGCGCCCGCGCGCTAGGCGAGCTCGCGCCGCAGCCGCAGGACGGCCGCGCCCGTGAAGAGCGCCGCGAAGCCGGCCAGGATCGCCAGCTGCGGGGCGATCGCCACCACGTCGCCGCCGCGCGCCAGCAGGTTGGTCCAGGCGTCGACCGCCCACGCCTGGGGCACGACGTGGCCGAACTCGCGGAAGGCGTTGGAGAGGATCGCCAACGGCCACATGCAGCCGCCCAGCATGCCGAAGACGATGCCGACCGTCGGGCCGGCGGCGCTGGCCTGCTCGGGCGTCTTGAACAGCGTGCCGGCGAGCATGCCCGCGCCCGCGCCGACCAGGGCCCACACCACGACCAGGGTGGCGGCCGCCAGAGGGTTGCCCCACGACACCCCGAAGACGATCGAGCCCACCCCGACGATGAGCGCCGACTGGGCCAGGGCGACCAGCGCGAACGTCAGGAACTCGCCGAAGACGATCGTCCGCACGCGCACCGGCGCCGCGGCCATGCGCTCGTACATGCCGAGGCGCCGGGTCTCGATGATGTTGGCGCCGGCCCCCAGCGCGTTGAGGAACACGAAGAGGACCAGCATCGTCGGCGCGGAGTAGCTGTAGCCCTCGGGCAGGATCTTGGCGAATCTCTCCACCTGCGTCGTGCGCACGCCGACCGCGCCGACCCGCGGGGCCAGCGCGTCGACGCGCAGGAGACTGGCGGCCAGGCTGCCGCCGACGTGCGTCGACACGAACTGCGCGGCCTGCAGCCGGGCGCCGACGCCGGCGATCACCGAGTCGACCGCGGTGGCCGCGGCCTGCTGGTTGGAGTTGGCCGGCTCGGTCATGATGCCGATCGTGACGCTCTGACCGTCGCGGATCCGCGCGTCCAGTCCCCGCGGCAGGACGACCGCGGCCAGGACCTCGCCGCGCGCGACGCCCTTGGTGGCGGCCTCCAGGTTCGGGTAGTCGCGGACCTTGAGGTCGGTGGCGTGGCGCAGCGCGCTGGTGAGCTGCTGGCCGATCGGGCCCGCGCCCTGGTCGACGACGCCGACCTTGAACATCGAGAAGCCCCGCACCGAGGCGCCGATGATGAGGATCACGAAGACGGGCAGGACGAGGAGGAAGAACAGCGCCGTGCGGTCGCGCGCTACGCGCCGCAGCGACGCGCGGGCGATGGCCAGGGACTTCATCGGACCATCGCGCGCGGCGCCAGGGACGACGCCACCGCCCCCACGACGGCGCTGAAGATCAGGATGGCCGAGACCGGCTGGGCGACGGTGGCCAGGCCGCCGCCGGTGGTGGCCAGGTCGGTGAAGCCCCGCATGGCCCAGCCGTTGGGCGTGGCCAGGGCCAGGTGCTGCATGAACGCGGGCATGGACGACAGCAGGACGAAGTTGCCGCCGAGCAGGGCCAGGGCGAAGACGATGACCGAGGAGATCCCCTCGGCCTGACGCGGGGTCCGGGACACCACGATGACCAGCGCGGTCAGGCAGACGATGGCCACGATCATCGACAGCCCGAGCACGGCCGCGGCCAGCGGGTTGCCCCAGTGGGCGCCGAAGGCCAGCGACGTGATCACCGCGATCGTGGCCAGGCTGAGCGAGCCGAAGAACAGGACCGACAGCGCCTTGCCGATGAGGATCTCCACCGGACGCACCGGCGCCGCGCGGACCCGGTCGATCATCCCCGTGGCGCGGTCGACGAAGTAGCTGCGCGAGGTGAAGGAGACCATGAAGAGCAGGAAGAAGATCGCCATCGCCGGGGCGTAGTAGCTGATGGCCGTCAACTCGTTGGCCCCGACCGCGAGGTGGCCGGGCTGCTCGGGGATCGTCAGCTTCGCCGCGTCGGCCTCGAGCCGGGCCAGCGAGCCCGACGGCGCGCCGGCCGCCAGCGCCGCCGCCACCGAGAGTCGGTCGGCGTTGATCTGGGCGACGAAGGAGGTGGCGATCGACGAGGTGATGCTCCCGGCGATCGAGCTGTTGACGCTGGTGAGCACGCGCAGCGAGATGGGGTGCGCGGCCTGGGCGGCCGCGCTGAAGCCGGCGGGGATGACCAGGGCCGCCTGCGCCGTCGCGGCGCGCACCGCGGCCGCGGCGCTCGCCTCCGTCGGGAAGGTCTTCACGGTCAGGATCTGGCGGGCCGCCGGCTGGCCGAGCGCGCGAACGATGTCGGCGGCCACGGGCCCGCGGTCGTGCTCGACCACGCCCAGCGTGAAGTGGAAGTTCGCGGTGCCCTTGAAGGCGAAGCTCATCAGGGCGGCGATCACCAGGGGCGCCACCAGCCCGATGGCGATGGCCGAGCGGTCGCGCAGGCGCTGGCGCAGGTCCTTGCGGGCGATGACGAGGGCCGCGGGCACGATTACTCGCGCAGCGCGGTGCCGGTCAGGTGCATGAAGACGGCCTCGAGGTCGGGCTCGACGACGTCCACGCTGTTGACCTCGGCGTCGACGTGCTCGGACGCCTCCAGCACCGCCGGCAGGATCCGCCGACCGTCCAGGGCGAGGAGGTGGACCTGGCCGTCGGCCACGCTGGCCCGCTCGACGCCGGGCATCTCGCGCAGCGCCGCGGCGAGCTGTTCCAGGTCGCCCGAGGCCCCCAGCTCGATGCGGTCGTGCTCGCCCAGCTGGGAGACCAGCTCGCGGCGGGTCCCCTCGGCGATGAGGTGACCGTGGTCGATGATGCCTACGCGGTCGCAGACCCGCTCGGCCTCCTCCATGTAGTGCGTCGTGTACAGGACGGCCATGCCCTGGCGGCCGAACTCCTGGACCCGTTCGAGGATCGAGTGCCGGCTCTGGGGGTCGACGCCGACGGTGGGCTCGTCGAGGACCAGCAGCACCGGGTGGTGCAGCAGGCCGGCCGCGATGTTCAGGCGCCGGCGCATGCCCCCCGAGTAGGAGTCGACGCGGTCATCGGACCGGTCGGCCAGCTCGGTCAGCTCCAGCGCTTCGGCGACCCGCTCGGCCAGGAGCGCCCCCTTGAGTCCGTAGAGCCGGCCCAGGAAGGCGAGGTTCTCTTTGGCCGTGAGGTCGGGGTACAGGGCGATGTCCAGGGGCACGTAGCCCACCAGCGCCTTGACCGAGAGGTCGTTCGCGGCCGCCTTGCCGGCGACCGTGATGGTCCCCTCGTCGGGGGCCAGCAGGCCGCACACCATCTTGATCGTGGTCGTCTTGCCCGCGCCGTTGGGTCCCAGCAGGCCGTAGATCTCGCCGGGGGCCAGCGAGAGGCTGATCGCGTCGACCGCGACCCGGTCGCCGAAGCGCTTGGTGAGGCCCTCGCAGGTCAGGATCGGCTCAACCACCTAACGACTATGGCACGACGCCGGGCGAGCGGACGGCGAAGGGGGCCGCGGAGTGGCGCCCCGGGGAGATTCACGTCGTGGATGACCGGACCGGTCGCGAGCCTCGAGTCGAGGCCAGTTCGGGCATCGTGACAGTTCGGTGACCCGACCGCGACGATCGGGAGCAACGGGGACGCGCTACCGGTCGATGATCAGGCAGCTGGTGGTGGCCGTGGCGACCAGGTGGCCGGCGCCGTCGACGATCTCGGCGGTGGCGAAGCCGACCCGGCGACCGGTCTTGGTGGCGCGTCCCGTGGCGCGCAGCACGCCGCTGTCGGTGGTGATCGGGCGCAGGTAGCTCACGTGGAGATCGATCGAGGTGTAGGTCACGCCCGAGCTCAGCGTCGAGTGAACCGCGCAGGCCGACACCGTGTCAGCGAGCGTGCACGCCAAACCGCCGTGGACCACGCCGATGGGGTTGTAGGCGGACTCGCGCGGGGCGCACTCGAAGACCACCCGGCCGACCTCGACCTCGACCAGGGTGAAGTCGAGTAGGACCGCGATGGGCGGTGGCGGGAAGCGTCCGTCACGGATCGCCTCGAGGAACTCGAGGCCGTTGAGCTCGGCGCCGGCGCGAGCGGTGGGCAAGGGATCGTGCCAGGCGATGGTCATCTGGCGCGGCGGGCCCCACGCCGGATACGCGAGGTCGACCCCGGTCGGGCCGCGCGGCTCACTCATCGCGGTCCGATCCCGTCGACGCGGTCCCCGACGGTGGCCGGCGCCGCCACCGCTGGGCCCAGCGCGGGGGCGCGCCGCAGCAGTGACGACACCAGCCCGGCGGCGACGGCCATCCCCGCGATGTAGAGCCAGAGGTGGTGGAAACCGGACAGCGCCGCGGCCGGGCTATGCGGCCCGCCCAGGATCACCACCAGCACGGCCACGCCGATCGCGCCGCCGATCTGGCGCGCGGTCTGGTTGACCGCGCTGCCCACCGCGAAGCGCCCGGGGTGCAGGCTCGACACCGCCGCGGCGCTCAGCACCGGGAAGGTCAGTCCGATCCCCAGGCCGACGATCAGCGTCCCGGGCAGCCAGACGCTCCAGTAGTCGCGCTGCAGGCCCACGCGCAGGGCGAGCCAGGCCAGGCCCACGGCGAAGATCACGAATCCACTGAGCAGCACCGGGCGGAACCCGTAGCGCGCGGCCGCGCGACCGGCGGCGCCGGCGACGCACGCCACGACGAGCGGCCCCGGCGTGATCGCCAGGCCGGCCGTGAGGATCGAGTAGTGCCACACGCCGGTGAGGAACAGGATGTTGCCGAGCAGCAGGGCGAAGAAGCCCATCGCGTAGACCAGCGTCGCCGTGTTGGCGACGCTGAAGGAGCGCGTGCGAAAGAGCGTGAAGTCCAGCGCCGGCTCGGCGTGACGCGCCGAGCGTCGCGCGAAGGCGCCGCCGAGCGCGAGCGACACGGCGAAGGCGCCGAGGACGCCCGGGCTCGACCACCGCCAGCTCGGTCCCTGGGAGATCGCCAGCACGAGCGCCGCCAGGCTCAGACTGAGGAGCACGACGCCCACGTAGTCGGGGTGGGCCAAGTCGCGCCGGGGCGTGCGCTCGAGCACCCGACGTCCGAGCAAGCCGGCGAGCAGGCCAACCGGCAGGTTGACGTAGAAGGCGGAGCGCCAGCCGAAGCCGGTGATGAGCAGCGCGCCGAACGACGGGCCGGTGGCCACGGCGAGCGCGCCGATGCCGCCCCACATCGCCACCACCTGGGATCGCCGCTCCGCGGGGTAGGCGCCGAGGAGCAGGGCCAGGGACGCGGGCAGCAGCGCCGCCGCGCCCACGCCCTGGACGAGGCGGCCGGTGACCAGCAGGGCCACCGTGGGCGCCACGGCGCACAGGGCCGAGCCCAGGCAGAAGACACCCAGCCCGGCAAAGAAGACGCGACGACTGCCCAGTCGGTCGGCGGTGCGGCCGGCGACGACTAGCAGGGAGCCGAAGACGATGCTGTAACCGGTCACGATCCAGGCCAGGCTCGAGCGAGGGTCGTGGGAGAAGGTGCGCGCCAACGCGGGGAAGGCCACGTTGACGATGGAGAGGTCGAGCGACGCCATGAAGGCCCCCAGCGCGGTCACCGCGAAGATCGAACGCCGGTGGGCCACGGGCGGTTGAGGGGGAGTCACGGTGCTCAGCTCTGCCATGGGGTGGACCCTAGCGCCTTGCGTTGCATAATGCAACGTACTAGGGTGGAGCCGTGGAAAGAAAGAGCTTCGTCGCGATGGACTGCTCGGTCGCCCAGTGTCTGGAGGTCGTGGGCGAGTGGTGGAGCCTGCTGATCGTGCGCGACGCCTTCCTGGGCGTCACCCGCTTCGAGGAGTTCCAGCGTCGCCTGGGTATCTCGCGCAACATCCTCCAGGCGCGCCTGACGTCCCTGGTCGAGTCGGGTGTCCTGCGGCGCGTGCCGTACAGCGAGCACCCCCCCCGCGACGACTACCGGTTGACCCCCATGGGGCGCGACCTGTGGCCGGTCATCAACGCGATGCGCCAGTGGGGTGACGCCCACGCGGCGCCCGCGGGACCGCCGGTCGAGATCGTCCACGAGCGCTGCGGCGCGCGAACGAGCGCCGTGCTGGTCTGCGCGTCGTGCGGGGAACCGCTCCAGGCGCGCGACGTGGTCGCGGTCCCGGGTCCGGGGCGCGGTGATCCCGTGGCGCGCGCTCGTCGCCCGAGCGCGCCGGGCGAGGTCGGCTAGGAGCGGAGTGGTACGGCGTCGAGGCCCCAGTGGGGGCGCGCGACCCCAGACCGTCCCGTGGACTCGGGGGCTCCCCGGGCCACGCTCGATGCTTCGAGGGCGAGGAACTCGTCCAGCTGGGCGGGCGTGAGGGGATTCGCGAGGTAGAAGCCCTGGGCCACGTCGGCGCCCAGGCGCCGAACGGACTGCAGGTCGTCGTCGCTCTCGACGCCCTCGGCGACGACGGTCAGGTGCAGGGCGCGCGCCAACTCGATCGTCGACGCGATGACCGCGTAGGCCCGGGGGTCGCTCGCCAGCGCCTGGACGAACGACCGGTCGATCTTCAACTCGTCCACGGTCAACTCCAGCAACTGGGACATCGAGGAGTAGCCCACGCCGAAGTCGTCGATGGAGATCTTGATCCCCAGCGAGCGCAGATCCTCGATGCTCCGCCGGGTGCGGTCGAGATCGTCGCCCAGGCTGGACTCCGTGACCTCGAGCGTCAGGCGCCCGGGAGCGACGCCGTGGTCGCCCAGCACCCGATCGATGAAGCCCGGCAGGAGACTGTCAATGAGGTCGTAGTGGGAGATGTTGACGTTCATCTGGATGTGGTGTCCGGCTTGTTCCAACGCGGCCGCCTCCGCGGCCGCCATGCGCAGCACCTCGTGCGTCAGTGGCTGGATCAGACCCACCCGCTCGGCGAGCGGGACGAACTCCTCGGGCAGCAACAGCCCGAGGGTGGGGTGCGGCCATCGAACCAACGCCTCGACGCCCTGGACTTGATTGGTGTGCAGGTTGCGGGTCGGCTGGTAGTAGAGCTCGAGGACGCCGGCCTCGATGGCGGCGCGAAGGTCGGCGGTCAGGGAGAGGCGCTCGCGACTGTTGAGATCGTGGTCCGGGTGATAGAGGCACACTCCGCTGTGGCTGCGCTTGGCCTCGTACATGGCCACGTCGGCGCTGCGCAGCAGGTCGGCCTGGGAGGTGCCGTGCTCGGGATAGACGGCGACGCCGATGCTGGCGCCCATTCGCACGATCACGCCGTCGAGCGAGATCGGGTCGTCGAGTGACGCGGCGAGTTGCTGGGCCACGGCCACGACATCGTCGCGCGGATCGATCTCGCAGGTGGCGGCGAACTCATCTCCGCCGATCCGGGCGATGATCCCGCGACCCTCGATGCGGTTCCGGAATCGCGCGGCGACGACCTTCAACAGATCGTCGCCGCTGGCGTGCCCGAGCGAGTCGTTGATCTCCTTGAATCCGTCGAGGTCGATCAGGAGCATCACCAGGCGCCGCGACGGGTCGCGCGACGCAAGTCGCGACTCTCCGTCCTCGAGGAAGTATCGACGGTTCTGTAGTCCGGTGAGCTCGTCGGTCCTGGCCACGTGGAAGTTGGTCTTCTCCATGACGCGCACCTCGCGCAAGGTCAGGCCCATGCGCACGATGACCAGGCACAGGGCGCCGATGGCCAGCAGCGAGGTGACCGGCGACGTGTGGTGCACCAACGAGACCAGGAGGACGACCACTGAGACCGAGCCGAACACGATCGGGACCAGGGTGACCCCCTGGGGCACCAGGGTCTTCTGGCTTCGCGGCGCGCTGCGACGGTCCTCTCGGGGCCAGGCGGCTAGGCCGATCATCCAGAGCGCGATGTTCCAGCTGGCGTCGAGGGGTGTGCCGGTGACGTAGGTGCCCGCCGCCTGCTGGTTCAGGTAGATGACGTCGCCCACCACGAAGGCGACCACGCCGGCAACGAGGAGAACCGTCGGCAGATTGGGCCGGTAGCGCAGCGGAGCGAGACCGGCAATCAGCAGCACGAGGAGCACCAGGTCGAACACCGGATAGGACATGCCGACGACGACCTGCAGCGGGTGGCCGCTGACCCGCAGGATCGGGTCGAACCACAGCATCGCGGACGCGGCGGCGATCGCCAATCCGGTCACCGCGCCATCGAGTCGGATGCTCAAGATCCCGGTGCCGTAGGACCGTTGGGTCATCATGACGATGCCGACGCCGAAGAACGCGTAGGACAGGAGATAGGCGGCGTCACTGGGGGCGGGGCTCGGGATGGGGACGAGATTCTGGTCGTGGAACAGGTAGATGAGTTGGCCGGCGTTGAAGAGCGCCACGCCAATCCCCATGGAGATCCAGGCGGCGCGCAGTCGTGACGACCGCCACACCCGCAGGGCGATGGGCACCAGGGGAAGGATGGCGGCGGTGTTGCTGACCCACCCGTCCCAGTAGCCCGAGTAGCCCGATCTCGGGCGGTGCATCAGGAAGGTCGACCCCACGTAGGCGATCGTCAGCAGGAGTGCGGGTAGTTGCGTCCAGAACTGGCCCGGCTGGTCGTAGAGACGTCGCAGGGTGCGCGCGAGTAGACCCCGCCGGGGAACCTCACGGGACTCGGGATCCGTTCGGGTCGCCCCGCCCTCGGTCGTGAGCCGCGGCGTGAGGGTAGCGGCCACCGGCCCCGCGGTGGCGCGGGGTGTCGGTGTGCCCGGCTGCCCTTCAACGACGACGTCCACTGTTATCCCCCTGCCCTATTCGGTTGCCCGAAGAGTTCAAGCCGCTTCGTCGCCGCGCACGCTGAACGATTCACCAGAGTGAACGCTGCGGTTCAAAAGCTCTCGCGAATCAGTCTCACGCGTCAGGGACATAGAAGCGACATCGCAGCCCCAACGACCGCTCAATTTTCGGCCCGGTCTCGGTCCTGAGGGACATTCGGGGATCCGCTGACGCCTGATGCAGGAGGGACGCGTTGGGCGCAATGGGCACGGCGGGCAGTCACGTTGACGCACTCGCCGGGCCGGCGACGTCGGCCCGGCGAGTGCGTCCGGCTGGGGCGTTAGCCGTCTGTTCGGGGGGGCGCGGAGGTCGAGCGGGCGGCCTGGTCGAGAGACTCAGCGATCCGCGTCGGCGTCTTGAGGCCGGCGGCGAACTCGCTCTTGGCCTGCCCGAGGCTTCGCGCGAGCTTGGGAATCGCCGCACCACCGAAAATCACGACCGCCACGATCACGACCACCACCAAGAGGTCGGGGCCGAAGATTTCTCCTGTCAACATTCGTATCTCCTTTGCTCGTCAGTGCGCCGGTTCCGCGCGGACCGTCGAGGTCCGCGCGGGTCGGTCGAAGGACGCGACGTCGAGCTCGATCTCCGTGACGCTCCCGCCGGTTACCGTGACCGGCTGGAGCGAACCCGCGAGCGTGTAGCGCCCGGAGGCCAGGCTCGGGTACACGGCGGCGTAGGCGACTCCGCCGAGGAGTCGACGCTCTCGCACTTCGCTGTGCGTGGGCGCGACCCCGGGGTCCTGCGGGCGCAGATCGATCTCGCGACCGTTCCACTCCGGTGGGACCCGTAGCAGCAGGGCTCCGGTGTCACCACCGATGTCGAGCACGACGCTGCCGTCCCAACTCGGTGGCGGCTGGATCTCTCTTGGCGCGCCCATCGATTACGCCGGGACGTCGAACCCGCTGTAGGGCGTGCCCAGGTAGGGGAACGAGGACAGCAGGGTCAGCCCGGCGCCGGTCACCCCGGTGCTGACGGCGGACAATGCCCCGTCGGGTGTGTAGGTGTGGTCGACCAGTGGGATGGTCGCTCCGGCGACGGCCAGCAGCTCGATCGACACGACGTCGTCGGTGACGCGCCGGCCGTTCGGGAATCCGGCAACGTCCCCGCCCAGGACGCCCAGGGGGTTGGGCGTTGTGCTCGGGTGAATCGCCAGATTGAGCCGCAGCATGTCGGCCAGCGTCGGGCCGGTGAAGGTCGAGAACGTTGCCGACACCACGGTGGCGGGGATGCCCGTCAGGAGGATCGCCTCGAGGTCGGCCCGCGGCTTGGTGTACGCGGCCAGGTTGGGGAAGGCGCCGGGATAGAGCACGTTGAGCAGTCCCGCCAGCTCCGGGTGGGCGACGCCGTTCAGATAGTTCTTGTCGTTCTCCGGGGACTGCGTGTTCCACTTGTCCTTGGCCGACAGCGGCACGAGCAGCTCGTTGAAGAGCGGGTTGCCGAGTCGCGAGACCTGGCTGAAGGGACCGGCCTGGAGCCAGGACCCCGCGTCCGAATCCAGGATTCGCGCCTTCTGGCGGCTGGCCGTCGTCCAGATGCCGACCGAGGACGCGGCCGCCGACGTGCTGGTCGGCGCGACGCCGCCCGCGGCGATGTCGGTGATCGGCACCTGCAGGGCGATCGAGTGCACGTTCACCTTCGCGGTGGCGTTGACGCCGCCCGACGCCGTCAGCGCGGGCAGGCCGAACGTGGCGTGCAGGTTGGCGATCGGTCGCAGGTCGCCCAGGTCGAAGACCGCCCCGAGGTCCACGAAGAAGGCCTCGGCGCGCTGGCCGGCGAACACCCGGCCGCCGTTGCTCAGCGGGTAGATCGCGTGCCCAGCCAGCGTGGCGTAGTCGGGCGTCGACAGCGGACCGATGTTGCACGGCGGGCAGAAGAGATTGTCGGCCAGTTCGCGGGGCCGACCGTGCTGCACCCGGGTGACCGAGTAGGTCTGCTGGCGGTTCCAGTTCGGGCTGGGGATCGACTCGATCGGCCCCACGTTGTACAGGAAGGTCGTGGGGATCGTGTTCTTGGTGGTGAAGGCGAACTGGTAGGTGATGTCGGCTTCGCCGTCCCCGTCGTTGTCGATGTGGATCTCGTAGAGGACGTCGTCGCCGAATTCGTAGAAGTTCGGCCCGGCGGCCGGACCCTCGAGGGGGATGTAGTTCGCGATGATCGTGACGGTCGAGGGAGCCTCGGGGCTGAGGAATGCGTAGAGGTCGGTGCTGTCGGCGACCGGGTCCTTGGCGATCTCGGGTGCTTCGCGGTGCGATGACATGGCGTGTCTCCTATCGGGCGGCGCGAACGAGTCGCGCGGCCACGTTCTTGTCGTGGAGGGTTACTTGGCGCTTGCCGATGAAGAGGCTCAGCTCTCCGGTGCGCGCGTTGACGACCTGGGCCACGACGTCCTGGCCCGTGGCCATCTCCTCCTCGGGGGTCAGCGGGGTGTCCTTGATCGCCGCGTGACCCGCCTGGGCGCTCGCGGCGCCGACCGGTGACGAGGCGAGGGTGCCGCCGGCCACGACCACCGCCGCGGCGGCGCCCGCCTGCTTGAGAAATCCCCTCCTGCTGACCGACTTCATCCGTCCTCCTTAGGTGGCTCCAGTACCTGTTCGGAGTGGCGGCGGTTTCGGATGTCGCCGTCGCGTGATCTTCGGCGACGGCGTGGTGGGCGGCCCAAGGCGGGACCGCGGGGGTGACGACGGGCATCGCGACTCCTAAGGTCCGGTGGGACATCCGGATCTACCGTCGGTGTCGAATAAGAGGTGTATGCACGATCTCAGTGGGGAGAGCGACGCCCAACTCGTCACCGCGGTCGGTCGCTACAGCGAGGTGGCCCTGGCCGAGGTGTACCGACGCCACGGCGGGGCGGTCTACGGTCTGGCCCGGCGCGTCCTCGACAACGCCGTCGAGGCCGAGGACGTCACCCAGGAGGTCTTCCTACGCTTGTGGAATGAGCCGGCCCGCTTCGACCCCGCGCGCGGTTCGCTGCGCTCGTACCTGCTGGCCCAGTCGCACGCGCGGTCGGTGGACGTCATCCGCTCCCAGAACTCGCGACGGCTGCGCGAGGCCAACGACGCGATGAAGACCGCCCGGTCGGACTACCGCCTGGAGAGCGAGGCCTGGGACCTGGCGGTCGCCGATCAGGTGGCGAAGGCCCTGGCGTCACTGCCGGCCGAGGAGCGCCGGGCCATCGAGCTGGCCTACTTTGAGGGCCGCACCTACGTGCAGGTGGCACGGATCCTCAACGAGCCGGAGGGCACCGTCAAGAGTCGGATACGCAATGGCATGCGCCGGATGCGCGGGGTCCTGGTTGACGCCGGAGCGCGGGACGTGGAGCGAACATGACCCACGACGAAGCCCGCGAGCTGCTGGCGGCGCTGGCCCTGGACGCCGTCGACGGTGAAGAGCGCTCGCTGCTCGAGGAGCACGTGGCTCAGTGCCCGAGGTGCCAGAGCGAGCTGGACGGCTACCGCGAGGTGGCCGGCGCGCTGGGCAACCTGGTCGACCCCCTGCCCGAGGAGTTGTGGTCCAGCATCTCGCGTCGCATGTACGAGGTCGGTGACGAGTCGGTACCGTCGCTGGCGGCGCCAGTCGCTGCGACCGGGGTCGGGGTGGCCGCGCCGCGCGGTCACGACGCCCTGCGCCGACGGATGCGATGGGCCGCACCACTCGCTGCGGCAGCCGCGGTCGTGGCGGTGCTCGCGGTCCAGTTGGCGAGCGCCGACCACCGGATTGCCAACCTCCAGAGTTCCCTAGGCGCCAGAGAGGTTCGCGCGGCGCTCCACGCCCCGGGGCACCGCCTTGTGGACCTGAGCAACGCGTCGAGCCGAGAGCTCGCCGAGTTCGTCGTGGTGCCCGACGGCCGGGGCTACCTGGTCAACTCGCACCTGGCGACGCTGCCCTCGCGCGAGACGTACCAGTTGTGGGGGATTGTGAACGGTCGGGCCATTTCGCTGGGACTCATGGGCTCCTCGCCTCGCCACGTGACGTTCACGATGAGCGGGTCATCGAAGTTCGCGACGCTGGCCGTCACCGTAGAGCCGGCGGGCGGGAGCGTCACACCCACGCAGCCGATCGTCGCGGCGGGTCCCGTCTGACGCCGGGCGTGGTGCTCAGAGCTTGTAGCCGATCTGTCGCAGGAGTTGCTTGCGGTCAAGCTCGTCACCGGGCGTCTCGACGCCGGCGGGCGACGCGCCATCGATCACGCCGATGATGCCACGGCCCTGATCGGTCTGGGCCACCAGGACCTCCAACGGGTTGGCGGTGGCGCAGTAGACCGTGCAGACCTCGGGCACCTGCTTGAGCGCGTTGAGCACGTTCACCGGGTATCCGTCGCGGAGGAAGACAACGAAGACGTGTCCCGCGCCGATCGCCTCCGCGTTTCTCGCCGCGAGCTCGACCAGGTCCTCGGCGTTGCCGGAGCGCCGCACGAGTCGCGGACCGGACGCCTCGCAGAACGCCAGCCCGAACCTCAAGTGGGGACTCGCGCCGGCCAGGGCCTCGTGGATGTCCTCGACGGTCTTGATGAAGTGCGACTGCCCGACGATCACGTTGAGACCCTCGGGCATCTCGATCGGGACGGAACTCAGCTCCATGGTGGCTCCTCGGGAGAGTGGTGTCGCAGCCCTCAGTATGGACGACACCGCGGTGTCGGCGGACCTCGACGCGGGGCGCCGGGTCCGTAGGGTGCTAGCACGAGGGGAGCGAGGGCGGCCAACCATCTCGCCCGCGGGGACCGACCGGGGCAGGCTTGGCATGCCCGGTGCGCGCGCCCACGGTGGTGGAGGCTGACAGGACGATGCACAACGAATGGCGGGTGGCCTGGTACCGGCTTCGGGCCACCTTCCGACGCCGCTGGGCCGACTACCTGAACGTCGTCCTGCTGGTCGGCCTGATCGGTGGCGTGGGGCTCGCGTCCCTCGCTGGTGCACGGCGAACCCAATCGGCGTTCCCGACGTACCTGGCGGCGTCGGACGCATCCAACCTGCAGGCGGACGTGTGGAACCTGCAGGAGTCGCTGACCGGACCGGCCACCACCAACATCGCCGCGCGGTTGGCGCGACTGCCCGACGTCGCGCACGTCGCGAGTGCCCCGACCATGATCGTGGTGCCGCTGCGCGCCAACGGCACGCCCACCGCCACGGCCCCGGCCGTCTACGACAATCTGATCAACATCGTCGGGAGCGTTGGCGGGATGTACTTCCGTCGGGACCACGTCGGCGTGACGAGCGGACGCCTGGCGGACCCCAACCAGGCGGATCAGATCGACGCGACGGCCCTGGCGGCGCGAACGCTGGGATGGCGCGTGGGGCAGACCGTCGTGCTCGGCGCGTTCACGCCGGGACAGGTCCAGTCGCCCAACTTCAATCCGTCCTCGTCCAGCGCGTACACCCAGGTGTCGGTGAAGCTGGTGGGACTCGTCGCGTTCACGAGCGCCGTCGCGCACGACGACGTCGACCGCTACCCGACCCAGGTGCTGATCACGCCGGCGCTCACGCGTCGGCTGCAACGCTCCGAGACTCTGCCGCTCTACGGGCTCTCGCTGAGGGGTGGCAACCGCTCCGTCGCCGTCGTGGAACGTGAGATCATCCGCTCGGTGCCTCGCGGAACCGTGTACGCGTTCCACGAGACCCCCGTCGTGGTCGGGCAGGTCCAGCGGGCGAGCAAGCCGGAGGCCTTCGCCCTCGGTGCGTTCGGAGTCCTGGCGATGCTCGCGGCACTCGTCATCGGCGGGCTGGCGATCAGCCGGAGGCTCTGGGTCGATCGCGAGGACATGGAGCGCCTGCGGGCCCTGGGCGCCGACCGAGCGACGACGACGCTCGACGCCACGCTGGGGATCATCGGGGCGGTGGTCGTGGGCGCGCTCGGCGCGCTCGGTGTGGCGACTCTCCTGTCGCCACTCGCTCCGCTCGGTCCCATCCGTCAGGTCGAGCCGTCGTTCGGGTTCGCCTTTGACGGGACCGTGCTGTGGGCCGGACTGGCCCTCCTGGTCCTCGGTCTCGGCGGGGCCGCCGTGGTCCTGGCCCGGCGTCTCGCCGTCCCGGGAAGGGGACGACGCTCGGTTCGCGACCGCGGACTTGGCCTGGTGGGTGCGGCGGCGAGAGCCGGCCTCGCCGTGGCCGCGCTCACCCGCCAGCGGTTCGCGCTTCAGCGCGGGCACGGTCGTTCGGCCGTGCCGGTTCGCTCGGTGCTGGTCGGTGCGGTGCTGGCGGTCACGGTCGTCGCCACGACGCTCACGTTCGGCAGCGGACTGAGCACGCTCAACTCGCACCCCGCGCTGTACGGGTGGAACTGGAACCTGGCGATCGAGACCGGCGCGGGGGGCAGTGTGCCGCCGTCGGCCGTCCGGCTCTTAGCGCACGACCGGGACGTCGCCGCATGGACCGGCTTCAACTTCGGAGACGTCCAGTTCGACGGCCTGACCGTACCGGTGCTCCAGGGGGATCCGCGGGCGCCGATCACGCCGCCGATCCTCACCGGCCACGCCCTCGACGCGACCGATCAAGTGGTCCTGGGCGCGGCGACGCTCGCGCAGCTGCACAAGAAGGTGGGCGACACCGTCTACTTGAGCTACGGCAGTCCGGCCCACCGGCCGGTCTACGTCCCGCCGACCCCCCTGGTGATCGTCGGCACCGCCACCATGCCGGCCGTCGGGACGAGCGGCACCTACCACCCGTCGATGGGCGTCGGGGCGCTCTTCGCGAACGACGTCGGCCCGCCCGCCTTCCAGCGAGCCATCGCCAGCCCCGACCCCAACCTCAACGGACCGAGCATCATGGTCGTGCGGCTGAAGAAGGGTGTGTCAGCTCGCGCGGGCCGGGCGTCCGTCCAGCGCATTGTCGTCCAGCTCAACCGGCTCCTGACGGCGGACCCCCGCTCTCAGGGCGACACCACCTTTGTCGTCGGCGACCAGCGACCCTCCGAGATCGTGGCTTACCAGTCAACCGGCGCGGCGCCGGCGCTGCTGGCGTCGGGTCTCGTGGCGGGGGTGGTGGTGGCGCTCGGCCTCACCCTCACGTCGTCCGTTCGCCGCCGCCGCCGCGACCTGGCGATGCTCAAGACGCTGGGATTCACGCGCCGCCAGCTGTTGGCCGTGATTGCGTGGCAGGCGACGGTGACCGCCGTGGTCGGAGTGGTCGTGGGGATACCCCTGGGCGTCGTGCTCGGGCGTGACCTGTGGACCCTCTTCGCGCGCAGCATCAATG
>JBIOFE010000001.1:0-138530 GCA_044446745.1 Acidimicrobiales bacterium | reverse complement strand
CCCCCCGCCCGCGCCCGTCCGCCGGCCGATTGGGTCGACCGGCGACGTGAGCGCCGCGCCGGCGCCCGCCGAGCCGGTGGTTGCGGTGATGGCGGGGGAGGAGCCCGCGGCGCTCACCCCGGCGGGCGAGGCGGCACCCGACGACCTGTCCGTCGAGGAGGTTCGCGAGCGGTTCAGCGCGCACGTCGTGTCGCGCACGTCGCGCGCCGCCCAGATGCTGCTGCGTCCGGCGCACGTCACCGGTTACGCCCGCGGTCGCGTCACCATCGCGTTGCCCAGTGAGGAGGCGCGCCGCAGTGTTCAGGATTACGCGGCGCCCCTGCAGCGAGCCCTGGACCACGAGTTCAAGGTGAGTCTTCACGTCGAGTGGGTGGTGGACACGGCGCTGGCCACGTCGGCGAACGGCGTCGGCTCGCCGGAACGGTCCGTGACGCGCTCGCGCGCGGCGGGCGCCCCCGCTCGCGCTGAGCTGGACGACGAGGACGCGGGCGAGGGGTCGGCGGTGGTCGTCGAGTCGGCGGCCGATCACCTCATCAACGAGTTCTTCCCGGGGGCCGAGGAGATCGGGTGAGCTACCCGCCCCCGCTGCAGGCGGTGGTCGACGAACTGGGACGCTTCCCCGGGGTCGGCCCGAAGTCGGCCCAGCGCATCGCGTTCTGGCTGATGCGCCAGCCGGCCGAGGACGTGGCGCGACTGGCCCAGGCCCTCGACGAGATGAGGACGAAACTGGCCTTCTGCGATCGGTGCTGCAACATCGCCGAGGTCGGGGGGCTGTGTCCGATCTGCGCCGACGACCGGCGCGACCCGAGCGTGATCTGCGTAGTCGAGACCCCGCCCGACGTGGTCGCCGTCGAGCGGTCGCGCTCCTTCCACGGCACCTACCACGTCCTGCACGGCCTGCTCAATCCGCTCGAGGGGATCACCCCGGAGCGTCTCAAGGTCAAGGAGCTGCTGGCGCGCCTGCAGGGCGGCCCGGTGCGCGAGGTGATCCTGTGCTTCAACTCCAACGTGGAGGGCGACGCCACGGCGATGTTCCTGAGCCGGCTGCTGCGCGCCCCCGGGCTGGTGATCTCCCAGCCGGCCAGCGGCCTGCCGGTCGGCGGCGACCTGGAGTACGCCGACGACCTCACGCTGGGTCGCGCCATCGACGGCCGACGCGCCCTGACCGACTGACGCCTACTCTCGGCACGTGCAGTTCTCGTGCGCCGAGTGCGGCTGCGTGGTGGAGGGCGGCGTTCGCCAGTCGCTCTGTCGCGACGCCGACTGCTGCTGCGCCCACTTGCCGGCCTGTGACTGGGCGAGGGTCCAGCACACCGCCGCCGAGCGCCCCGCGCCGCCGGCGTGACGCCGCGGCGGGACCGCTTCGCGCGCAGCGCAACTGGTCGAGATCAGTCCGCGAAGTCGCGGTGGGCGAGGACTTCGAGCCAGGTCATCTGCGACGGTGGCCCGGTGATCCCGCCTTCGACCAGGGCCCGCCCCAGGCGCGCGTCCATGAAGGCCTGCTGGTCCTCGACCGTGTCCCACACCTCGGTGACGAGGAACTCACCGTCCGCCGTCCTGCCGAAGGTGTGCGAACGCAGGCCCGGGGGTATGTCACCGTGGTCGCTCGCCATGTGGGTCCCGAGCGCCCGGTCGACGGCCCAGTACTGCTCCTCGGTCACCCCCGTGAAACCCAAGATCAACTGATGGGCCATCGGCCCTCCCTTCGTGAACCTCTCGTGGTGTCCTCGAGTGTCTCAGGTTTGCGGCGTCCCCGCCACCGGCGACGGGCCCGGGCCACGCGGCGCTCGGGCCCAGGTCGAGGCGCCTCGCTCAGGCGAAGCGCACGACGCAGGCCGCGCCGACCACCAGGCAGTAGATCCCGAACGGGGTGAGGGTCCGGGTGGTGAAGTAGCGCGTGAGGAAGCGGACCGCGAAGTAGGCGGCGACCCCCGCGCACAGCGTGGCCACCAGGGTCTGGTAGCGCACGCCGTCACCCAGGGGCCCGAACAGGTCGGGGACCTTCAGCAACCCGGCGGCCAGGATGACCGGCGTCGCCAGCAGGAAGGAGAAGTTGGCGGCGTCCTCGTGGTCCAGCCCGCCGAGCAGGCCGGCCACCATGGAGGCCCCGGCGCGCGAGATGCCCGCGAAGAGCGCGAGGATCTGCGAGCACCCGATGGCCAACGCGCCGCCGACGCTCAGGGTGGCCAGCGGTCGTGGCGCGACGTGGCGCCCGCCGCCGCGGCGCAGCCGCTCGCCGAACAGCAGCAGCACGCCATTGATCGTGAGGAAGATCGCCGCCGCGAGGGGCTTGGCGAAGAGCACCCGGAACTTGTGCTCGAGCAGCAGGCCGGTCAGGCCCACCGGGATCGTGGCGATCACCAGCAGGAAGAGCAGTCGGTAGTCCGCGTCGGTCGCGGGGTCGTCGAGGCGCCACAGCGACGCCACGCCGCGCTCGGGCACCGCGGCGACCTGGCGGCCGAGACCCCGCACGAAGGTGATCCACTTCGCGCGGTAGAAGACCAGCAGGGCCACCGCGGTGCCCACGTGCAGGCCCACCAGGAAGGCCAGGAAGAAGGACTCCGACTTCGATTGGCTGCTGACCAGGTTGTGCCAGCCCAACAGCGCCGGCACCAGCACCCCGTGACCCAGGCTGGAGACCGGGAAGAGCTCCGAGATCCCCTGGAGCAGGCCCATGACGACGGCCTGGACGTAGGTCAGGGCGTGGTTCACCCGACCACGCTAAACCACCCGCGATCCGGGCCCGCGCCGCGAATGGGCCAGACTGAGCCGGTGCGATACCTCACGGTGGTCCGCCACGGCGAGTCGTCGCCGGCCACGCCGGGTCAGAGCGACTTCGAGCGTCCGCTCAGCGAACGCGGCCGGTCCCAGTGCGCCGAGCTGCGAGCGTGGGCCGCCGACCTCGGCGCCCTCGGCGCCTACGGACCCGTCACGGCCCTGGTGAGCGCGGCCGCGCGCACGCGCGAGACCTTTCAGCGGGCCTTCGAGGGTTTGGACTTCGTCGCCGCGGTCCACACCAGCGAGCTCATCTACAACGGCCGCCGCGAGGTGACCGGCGAGGACCTGCTGATCGACCTGGCCGCCCTCGACCCGGTCACCACGTCGCTGCTGGTGGTCGGGCACAACCCGACCGTGCTCGAGCTGGTGAGGGGCCTGGCGGCGCGCCTGCCGGGCAAGCTGCGCCGGGGCCACTTCCCGACCGGCGCCGCCTACGTGTTGGCGCTGCCCGACGACCAGCCGGTCGGCCTGCGGCCCTACGAACTGGTGGCCCGATTCGTGCCCGACACGGCGGGGCGCTCGTAGCTAGAGCGTGCGCAGGATCGCCGCGTCGCCCTGGCCGCCGCCGCCGCACAGGGCCACCGCCGCGACGCCACCGCCGCGACGGCGCAACTCGGTCAGCGCGGTGAGCGCCACCCGGGTGCCCGACATCCCCACGGGGTGACCCAGCGCGATCGCGCCACCGTTGACGTTGATCTTGGACTCGTCGAGTCCGAGGTCGTCGGCCGACGCCAGGCCCACCGCGGCGAAGGCCTCGTTGATCTCGTAGAGGTCCATGGCCAGCGGGTCGAGTCCGGCGCGCTTGGCCGCCGCGGCGATGGCCCGCGAGGGCTGGGTCAGCAGCGACGCGTCGGGCCCGGCGACCTGGCCGTAGCCGAGGAGTTCGCCCAGCGCCGTCAGTCCGAGGGCGGCCGCGCGATCGGCCGACATCACCAGCACGGCGGCCGCGCCGTCGGAGATCTGCGAGGCGTTGCCGGCGGTGATCGTCCCGGCCGGGTCGAAGGCCGGTCGCAGCGCGGCCAGTGACGCCACCGTCGTGTCGGCGCGCACGCCCTCGTCGACGCTCACCATGACCGGGTCGCCCCTGCGCTGGGGCACGGCCACGGCGACGATCTCCTCGGCGAAGCGACCTTCGGCGATGGCCGCGGCGGCGAGCTGGTGGCTGCGCGCGGCGAACTCGTCCTGGCGCGCCCGGCTGACGCGCCCCTCGTTGTGGCGCTCGGTGGACAGGCCCATCGCGCAGTGGTCGAAGGCGCACGTCAGCCCGTCGAACATCATCGAGTCGACGACACTCTGGTCCCCCAGGCGGTAGCCGGCGCGCGCGCCGGGCAGCAGGTAGGGCGCGTTGGTCATCGACTCCATGCCGCCGGCCACGACGATGTCGGCCTCGCCGGCGCGCACCATGAGGTCGGCCAGATAGATCGTCTGGAGGCCCGACAGGCAGACCTTGTTGACGGAGGTGGCGGGCACGGTCATCGGGATGCCGGCCCTGACGGCGGCCTGGCGCGCGGTGATCTGACCCTGGCCGGCCTGGAGGACCTGACCCATCAGCACGGCGTCGACCGTGGCCGGGTCGACGCCGGTGCGCTCGAGGACCCCCCGGATCGCCGCGGCGCCCAGGTCGGGGGCGCTCAGGCTGGCGAACTGTCCCGAGAGCTTGCCAATGGCGGTGCGACTTCCCGCGACGATCACGCTGCGTGACATGACTCCTCCGTTTCGACGGTGCGACTCTCACGATAGACGCCGCCGCCCGCACCTCTTCGGGGCGTTCGGCGCGGCCGTTAACCTCACGGAGATGAGCGAGATGGTCGATGCGGTCCGCGCCGGGGTCTCACCCGAGGAGCTGTCCGCCACGCCCTTGCCCACCACGATGCGCGCGGCCTTCGTGCGTCGCGACGAGCAGACCATGTTCGAGGGGCTGGTCACCAAGGAGAAGGACCCCCGGCGCAGCCTGCACGTGGGCGAGGTGGCGGTGCCGGAGTTGGGCCCGGCCGAGGCGTACATCGTCGTCATGGCCTCCTCGATCAACTTCAACACCGTGTGGACCAGCATCTTCGAGCCATTGCCCACCTTCGGGTTCTTGGACCGGCTGGGCCGCGAATCGGTCTGGGGACGCCGCCACGCGCTGGACTACCACGTCGTCGGCTCGGACGCCTCGGGCGTCGTGGTCGGGGTGGGCTCGTCGGTGCGCAACTGGAAGGTGGGCGACGAGGTCACCGTTCACTGCAACCACGTCGACGACCAGGACCCCAGCAGCCACGACGACTCGATGCGCGCCAACAACCAGCGAATCTGGGGGTTCGAGACCAACTTCGGCGGTCTGGCCGAGTTCGCGGTGGTCAAAGCCAATCAGCTCATGCCCAAGCCGGCCCACCTGACCTGGGAGGAGTCGGCGGTCAACGCCCTGTGCAACTCCACCGCGTACCGCATGCTCGTGTCGCGCAACGGCGTTCCGGTCACCCAGGGTGACCGGGTCCTCATCTGGGGGGCGTCGGGCGGCATCGGCTCCTTCGCCGTGCAGCACGTGCTCAACTCCGGCGGCGTGCCGATCGGCGTGGTGTCGAGCGCCAACAAGGTGGACACGCTGCGCGAGCTGGGCTGCGAGCACGTGATCGACCGCGCCGAGCGCGGCTACCGCTTCTGGAAGGACGAGCGGACCCAGGACGAGTCCGAGTGGCGTCGCCTGGGCCGCGACATCCGCGACCTGGTGGGCGACGACCCCGACATCGTTTTCGAGCACCCGGGACGCCAGACGATGGGCGCCAGCGTGTTCGTGGCCAAGCGCGGGGGCACCATCGTCACGTGCGCCGCCACCAGCGGCTACATGATCGAATACGACAACCGCCACCTGTGGATGAAGCTCAAGTCCATCAAGGGCAGCCACTTCGCCAACTACCGCGAGGCGTGGGCCGCCAACCAGACGCTGATCGACGGGCGCGTCGTGCCCCCGCTCTCGGCGGTCTTCCCCCTGGCGGATGTCGGCGAGGCCACCTACGAGGTCCACCACAACCGTCACGAGGGCAAGATCGGCGTCCTGTGCGCGGCGCCGCGCGAGGGACTGGGCGTGCGCGACCCGGCGATGCGCGCGGCGTTGGGCAATCGGCTCACGATCTTTCGCCGCCACGACCGGGAGGCCTGATGCTGCTCACCGAGATCGACCACGTCGCCGTGGCCGTCCACGACCTGGAGGCGGCGATCGCCTGGTACGCCGAGGTCTTCGGCGCGACCGTCGAGCACCGCGAGCGCGTCGAGAGCGACGGCGTCGACGAGGCGCTGGTGCGCGTGGCCGAGTCCTACGTGCAGCTGCTCACGCCCACGCGCGCGGACTCGCCGGTAGCGCGCTTCCTGGCGCGTCGCGGCGAGGGGCTGCACCACGTGGCCTACCGCGTGGCCGACTGCGCGGCCGCGCTCGACGCGGTGCGCGCGGCCGGGGGCCGCGTGATCGACCAGACGCCGCGCCCGGGCTCGCGCGGCACGACCGTCGCCTTCGTCCACCCCGCCTCGGCGTTCGGTACGCTCGTCGAACTGGTCGAGGACCCGGCGTCGCGCGACGCGTCGGCGCCTACCCCGCGGTAACGCCGGAGCCCGCTGGCGCGGCGGCGCCGTCGACGCGCGCGGGATGGTCGGCCCCGACCGCCCCGCGCCGCGGTAGGTAGCCTGGGCCCCCATGGAGCACTCAATGTCGGAGCGCCTGGCCCAGCTCGCCGAGTTCAAGCGCCAGGCGCGCCTCGCCGGCGGCGAGAAGGCCATCGAGCGCCACCAGGCCCGGGGCAAGATGACCGCGCGCGAGCGCATCGAGTACCTGCTCGACGAGGACTCCTTCAACGAGCTCGACATGCTGAACCGCCACGGCGCGTCGGGCATGGGCCTGGAGGACTCGCGCCCCTACACCGACGGGGTGATCACCGGCTTCGGCACGATCGACGGACGCAAGGTGTGCGTCTACTCCCAGGACTTCACCGTCTTCGGCGGGGCGCTCGGCGAGACCCACGGCGCGAAGATCCACAAGATCATGGACCTGGCGACCTCGACCGGGCTGCCGATGATCGGGCTCAACGACGGCGCCGGGGCGCGGATCCAGGAGGGCGTGGCCGCGCTGCACGCCTACGGCGGCATCTTCCGGCGCAACGCCGCGGCCTCGGGCGTCGTGCCGCAGGTCTCGGTGATCCTGGGGCCGTGCGCCGGAGGCGCGGTGTACTCGCCAGCCCTGACCGACTTCATCTTCATGGTGAAGGACACCAGCCACATGTTCATCACCGGTCCCGACGTGGTCAAGACGGTGACCGGCGAGGACGTCACGCTGGAGGAGCTGGGCGGCGCCCAGACCCACGCCACCAAGTCGGGCGTGGCGAACTTCGTCATGCCCGACGAGAAGAGCGTGCTCGACGAGGTGCGCTACCTGCTCTCCTTCCTGCCGTCGAACAACCTCGAGGAGCCGCCGCGCATCATGACCGGCGACGACCCCAACCGGTTGTGCGAGAACCTGCGCGACCTGCTGCCGCTCTCGTCCAACCAGCCCTACGACATGAAGAAGGTCATCACCTCGGTGGTCGACGGCGGGGACTACATGGAGGTCCACGCCACCTACGCCCAGCAGATCACCTGCGGCTTCGCGCGCGTCGACGGCCACACCGTGGGCGTCGTGGCCAACCAGCCCCAGATCCTGGCCGGCGTGCTGGACATCGACTCGAGCGAGAAGGCGGCGCGCTTCGTGCGCACCTGCGACGCGTTCAACGTGCCGATCGTCACCTTCGTCGACGTGCCCGGCTTCATGCCCGGCGTCGACCAGGAGTACGGCGGGATCATCCGCCACGGCGCCAAGCTCCTCTACGCCTTCTGCGAGGCGACGGTGCCGCGCATCTCGATCATCACCCGCAAGGCCTACGGCGGCGCCTACGTGGTCATGAACTCCAAGTCGATCGGCGCCGACCTGGCCTACGCCTGGCCGACCGCCGAGCTCGCGGTGATGGGCTCGTCGGGCGCGGTGGAGATCGTGCACCGGCGCGACCTGGCGGCGTCCGACGACGCGCGCGCCCTGCGCTCGGCGCTGGTCGAGGACTACGAGGAGCGCTACGCGACGCCCTACATCGCGGCCGAGCGGGGCTTCGTCGACGACGTCATCGACCCGGCCGACACGCGCCGGGTGGTGAGCCGCGCGCTCGACCTGCTGCGCGGCAAGCGCGAGGACCTGCCCCAGCGCAAGCACGGGAACGTGCCGCTGTGAGCCACGGGCTGGGCCCGCGTCCGGAGCTGGCGCCCGAGGAGCTGGCGGCCCTGCTAGCCGCGACCGAGGAGGTGTTGGCGGCCCGGGGCCGCCACGCACCGCTCGCCGCGGTGCCGGCCTGGCGCTTCTCGGGCCGGTGGTTCGACGGCGCGCCGTTGGCCCGTCGCCGCCCCGACCGGCGTCACTGAGCCTCGACCAGCGCCAACAGGTCCGAGATGATCGCGCCTAGGGCGAAATCCTTGGGCGTGTAGACCGCGCGCACGCCGCCCGCGACCAGCGTCGCGGCGTCCTCGGGCGACACGATGCCCCCCACGACCACCGGCGCGCTCACCCCGGCGGCCACCAGGCCGGCCACGACGCGCGGCACCAGGGTGAGGTGCGAGCCGGACAGAATCGAGATGCCCACGACGTCGACGTCTTCGTCGCGCGCCGCGGTGACGATCTCCTCGGGGGAGAGGCGAATGCCCGGGTAGACCACCTCGAAGCCGGCGTCGCGCGCGGCCACGGCGATCTGCTCGGCGCCGTTGGAGTGACCGTCCAGACCGGGCTTGGCCACCAGCAGGCGCGGCGGGGAGCCGCGGCGCCGGGCCACCGCCCGGGAGCGCGCCACCAGCGCGGCGAAGGCCTCGCCGCGCGGCGCCACCCCGGCGCGCACGCCGGTCGGCGCGCGGTAGTCGCCGAAGACCTGGCGCAGCGCGTCGGTCCACTCGCCGGTCGTGCCCCCCGCCCGGGCCAGGGCCAGCGTGGGGTACATGACGTTGTCGGTCGGGTCGTCGCTGGCCGCGACGCGTCGCAGTTCGCCCAGCGCGGTCGCCACGGCGCCGGGGTCGCGCCGCGCGCGCCAGGCGACGACCTCGGCGGCCAGTTCGCGCTCGACGGCGGGGTCCACGGTGAGGACCGCCCCCACGGCGGGGTCCGAGGTGAGCGGCGAGTCCGCGGTCTCGGTGAAGCGGTTGACCCCGACCACCACCTGCTCGCCCGACTCGATGCGCGCCACCCGCGCCGCCTGGCTGGCCACCAGGCGGCCCTTCAGCTCGGCGACCGCCGCGAAGGCGCCGCCGAGGGCCAGGACCTCGTCGAACTCGGCGCGCGCCGCGGCCGCCAGCTCGTGCACCAGGGCGGCCATGACCTGGGACCCGGCGAAGAGGTCGGGGTATTCGAGCAGGTCGGTCTCGTAGGCCAGGACCTGCTGGGCGCGCAGGCTCCACTGCTGGTCCCACGGTCGCGGCAGACCCAGCGCCTCGTTCCAGGCCGGCAGCTGGATGGCGCGGGCCCGCGCGTCGGCCGACAGCGTCACGCCGAGCATCTCCAAGACGATGCGCGTGACGTTGTTCTCGGGTTGCTGCTCGGTCAGGCCCAGCGAGTTCACCTGCACGCCGTAGCGGAAGCGGCGCAGCGCCGGGTCCTCCACGCCGTAGCGAGTCCGGCAGATCTCGTCCCACAGCGCGGTGAAGGCGCGGACCTTGGCCACCTCCTCGACGAAGCGCACCCCGGCGTTCAAGAAGAAGGAGATCCGCCCCACCACCTGGGGCAGGCGCGCCGGGTCGACCTTGCCCGAGTCGCGCACCGCGTCCAGCACGTCCACCGCCGTGGCCAGGGCGTAGGCGACCTCCTGGACCGGCGTGGCGCCGGCCTCCTGGAGGTGGTAGCTGCACACGTTGATCGGGTTCCAGGCCGGCGCGGCCTCGATGCCGAAGGCGATCATGTCGACGATGAGGCGCTTGGAGGGCGCCGGGGCGAAGACGTAGGTCCCGCGGCTCAGGTACTCCTTGACGATGTCGTTCTGGGTCGTGCCGGTGAGGCGGGTCCATTCGACCCCCTGCTCCTCGGCCAGCACCAGGTACAGCGCCCAGAGCCACGCCGCGGTGGCGTTGATCGTCATCGAGGTGTTCATCTCGCCCAGGGGTATCTGGTCGAAGAGCTGGCGCACGTGGCCCAGGTGGGCGATCGGCACGCCGACCTTGCCGACCTCGCCGGCCGCGGCCGGCGAGTCGGGGTCGTAGCCGGTCTGGGTCGGCAGGTCGAAGGCCACCGACAGGCCGGTCTGGCCCTTGGCCAGGTTGGCGCGGTAGAGCTCGTTGGAGGCGACCGCGCTCGAGTGGCCCGAGTAGGTCCGCATCACCCAGGGCTTGGTGGGCGGGGCCACGAACCGGCTACCGGTGGTAGTCGTAGAAGCCGGACCCGGACTTGCGACCGAGGTGCCCGGCGCTGACCATCCGGCGCAGCTGCGGTCGCGGTGCGAGGTGGTGGTCGCCGAACTCGGCGTGCAGCGCGTCCAGGATGGCCACCGCGACGTCCAGGCCCACCAGGTCGAGCAGCGCGAAGGGACCCATGGGAAAGCCGCACCCGCCACGCATCGCCGCGTCGATGCCCTCCATAGTGGCGACGTCCTGCTCCAGCAGCCGCACCGCGTTGTTGAGGTAGGGGAAGAGCAGGGCGTTGACCACGAAGCCGGCCTGGTCCTTCACGACCACCGGCTCCTTGCCGCAGGCCCGCGCGAACTGCGCCACGGCCTCGATGGTCTCGTCGCTGGCGCACAGCGGGCGCACCACCTCGACGAGCGGCATCACGGTGGCCGGGTTGAAGAAGTGCAGGCCGCAGACCCGCTCGGGCCGCGAGGTCTCCATGGCCAGGTCGATCACCGAGAGCGTCGAGGTGTTGGTGGCCAGGATCGCGTCGGGCCCCACCACGCGGTCCAGCTCGTCGAAGAGCTCGCGCTTGACCGACATCTCCTCGACCACCGACTCGATCACCAGGTCGCAGCCGGCCAGGTCGTCCAGGCGGGTGGTGGTGGTGACGCGCGCGCGCAGGGCGTCGGCGTCGCCGCGGGTGCGCTGGCCCTTGTCGACCCCGCGGGCCAGCGAGGCGTCCAGCCCGGCCAGGAGGTCGTCGGCGCGGGACTGGGAGCGGCTGCGCACCACGACCGACGCGCCGGCGTTCGCGCAGACCTCGGCCACGGCGCTGGCCATCACGCCGGAGCCGACGATGCCCACCCTGGCGAACCTCATCACGGCACTTTACTGTGCGCGGTCCGGGCGACCGGGTGCGAGACTCGGGCGGTGGAGCGCACGACGGTGGCCGCGGGCTCGCTCGCCGCGGTCCGCGATGTGTTGCGCTCGGGCGAGGTGAGTCTCGGCCCCGACGCCGACGTCGTGGTCGTGCCGACGGCGGCCGCCTTCACCGGCGTCACGCCGGCCACCCTGGCGGTCGCCGAGGCGCTGGACGACTGGGGCGCGCGCATCGAGGGCGTCATGGTGGGCGACCGCGCGGCGGCCGACGAGGCGTACTTCGCGCGGCGCGTGGGCGAGGCCGATGTCGTGGTGTTGACCGACGGCTCGCCATTGCACGCGCGCGCGGTGTGGCGCGACACGGCGACCGGCGCGGCCATCGAGCGGTCCCGCGTCGTGGTGGCCGTCGGGGCGGTGGCGTCGGTGCTCGGGGCGGTGATGATCGACCCGCGCGGGGGCGCCCCGACGACCGGCCTGGGGTACCGGACGGGTCTGGTGGTGACCGTACCGGCGCCTTTGGACCAGCTGGCGCGCACCCGGGCGCTGCTGGGAGCCGACGTGACCCTGGCTGTCGTGGGGCCCGCCGGCGCGGTGGTGAATCGCGGCGGCGCGTGGCGCGTGGCGCTGGCCGACGTGGTGGTCACCCGCGGCTCGCGGGTGGTCGAGCTCTAGGCCCCGGACTCGCTGATCGCCACCGACTCGATGGTCACGTCCTCGCGGGGCTTGCCCGACGCCGAGCCGACGTCGTTGATCGCGGCGACCACGTCGAGGCCCCTCACTACCTTGCCGAAGAGCGCGTAGAGTGGCGGCAGCCGCATCCCGTCGGGTCCCGAGATGATGAAGAACTGCGACCCGTTGGTGTTGGGGCCGGCGTTGGCCATGGCCAGCGAGCCGACCTCGTAGCGGCCGGGCCGGGGCAGCTCGTCGTCGAATCGGTAGCCCGGGCCCCCGGTGCCGCGCCCGGTGGGGTCCCCGCCCTGCAGGACGAACCCGGGGATCACGCGGTGGAAGACCACGCCGTCGAAGTAGTGCCAGCGGGCCAGGAAGACGAAGCTGTTGACGGTCACCGGGGCGCTCGCGTGGTCGAGGGCGATCTCCATCGTCCCCTTGGAGGTGACCATGGTCGCGGCGTAGCGCTTGGCCGGGTCGATGATCATCGGGGGCGCGGCGTCGAAGCGCTGGCGCACGCCGCTCGAGCCGTCGGCGGCGGGGATCTCGGACACCTAGGACTCGCTGATCGTGACGGTGAGCATGCGCTGGACGACCACCGGCGTGCCGGACGGCGACGGACCACCCTCGGCGCTGATGGTCTTGAGGACGCTCTGTCCGCTGATCACCTGTCCGAAGAGCGAGTAGGAGGGCGGCAGGGTCTCGCCGGTGGGCCCGGTGACCACGAAGAACTGTCCCCCGCCGGTGTTGGCCGTGCCGTTGTTGGCCATGGCCACCGAGTAGAGCGGGTAGGTCGGGTGCCCGGCGCGGGGCAGCTCGTCGCCGATCACGTAGCCCGGGGTCCCGGTCCCGGTGCCGGTCGGGTCGCCGCCCTGGATGACGAAGCCCGGGATGACGCGGTGGAAGATCACGCAGTTGTAGTACTTGTGCTCGGCCAGGAAGACGAAGTTGTTCACGGTGAGCGGCGTGTTGGCCGCGTCGAGCTTGATGACGAAGGTCCCGGCGGTCGTCGTGACGTGCGCGAGGTAGGTCTTCGCCTTGTTGATCGAGAGGTTCGGCGAGACCCGCCAGCTGAGCGTGTTCACGCGCTGGTGGGGCGAGGCCGGGCAGCCGGCGCGCACGGCGATGGCGTTGGCGGCGGTCTGCTTGGCCTTGTCGGCCGCGGGGATCGTGGTGGTGGTCGACGTGGTCGAGCTCGTCGTGGTGGCGACGGTCGTCGGCACGGTCGGCGTCTTGTTACCGGAGAACAGCAGGGCCGCCGAACCGATGACCACCGCCGCGATGACCGCGACGATGGCGGCGCGGCGCACCGCACGCCGGCGGCGCGCCTCGCGCTGCATGCGCTCCATCTTCTCGCGGCGCGCGGCCTTCTGCCGTTCCCGTTTGCTCGTGGCCATGGGTGACAAGACTAGTGGCCCGCCGAAATCCCGTTGGTCGTCCGGTAGTTTGGACGCCATGGCGCTCATCGTCCAGAAGTACGGTGGCACCTCCGTCGGCGACGCCGAGCGGATCCGCGAGGTCGCCGACCACGTCGCGCGCACCCGCGAGGCCGGCGACGAGGTCGTGGTCGTGGTCTCGGCCATGGGCAAGTTCACCGACGACCTGCTGCGCCTGGCCACCGACGTGTCGCCGACGCGCCCGCCGCGCGAGCTCGACATGCTCCTCACCGCGGGCGAACGGATCTCGATGGCGCTGGTGTGCATGGCCCTGGCCGACCGCGGCGTCGGCTCGGCGTCCTTCACCGGGTCCCAGGCCGGCATCATCACCGACACCGACCACACCCGCGCGAAGATCCTCGAGATGCGCCCCGATCGGGTGCGCGAGGCGCTCGACGACGGCCTGGTGCCGGTGGTGGCGGGCTTCCAGGGGGTCTCGACCGACCGCGACATCACCACACTGGGTCGGGGCGGTTCGGACGTCACCGCGGTGGCCCTGGCCGCGGCCCTGAAGGCCGACGTCTGCGAGATCTACACCGACGTCACCGGCGTCTTCTCGGCCGACCCGCGCGTGGAGCCGCGAGCCCGGCGACTGGCGCGCGTCTCTTTCGACGAGATGATGGAGATCGCCGCCACCGGCGGGCGCGTGCTGATGCTGCGCTCGGTCGAGTTCGCGCGTCGCCACGGCGTGCCGCTGCACGTGCGTTCGAGCTTCACCTGGGAGCCCGGCACCTGGATACTGGAGGAGGACCCCACCATGGAACAAGCCGTCGTCACCGCGGTCACCGACGACACCTCGGAGGCCAAGCTCACCGTGGCCAACGTGCCCGACCGGCCCGGCGTGGCGGCCCGTCTCTTCCGCGAGCTGGCCGACCGGGGCATCAACGTCGACATGATCGTCCAGAACACCGGCGCGCACGGTCTTACCGACATCTCCTTCACCGTCGCCAAGACCGATCTTGAGGCCGCGCACGCGGCCTGTGCCGCCGTGCAGGGAGAGATCGGCGCCGAGTCGGTCACCAGCGACGACAACATCGGGCGCGTGTCGCTGGTGGGCGCCGGGATGAAGTCGAGTCCCGGCGTGACCGCCCTGATGTTCGAGACCCTCAGCCAGAGCGGCATCAACATCGAGATGATCTCCACCAGCTCGATCCGCATCTCGTGCGTCGTGCGCGCCGACAGCGTCGTCGACGCGGTGCGCGCACTGCACACCGCGTTCGGGCTCGACGGGGTGTCACCCTAGACTCCATCTATGCGCGTCGCCGTCGTCGGAGCCACGGGCCAGGTCGGCACCGTCATGCGGGCGATCCTGGTCGAGCGCAACTTCCCGGTCGAGGAGATGCGCTATTTCGCCTCGGCGCGCTCGGCCGGCGCCACGCTGGACTGGCGCGGGAGCTCCATCGTGGTCGAGGACGCCGCGACCGCCGATTTCGCCGGGATCGACGTGGCCCTGATGTCCTCGGGCGCGACCTCGTCGCGTGAGTTGGCGCCGCGGATCGCCGCCGCTGGCGCCGTCGTCATCGACAACTCGTCGGCCTGGCGCATGGACCCCGACGTCCCGCTCGTCGTGCCCGAGGTCAACGCCCACGCGCTGGACGGCGTGCGCAAGGGCATCGTCGCCAACCCCAACTGCACGACGATGGCCGCGATGCCGGTGATGAAGCCGCTCCACCTGGCCGCGGGCCTGTGTTCCATGGTGGTGGCCACCTACCAGGCGGTCAGCGGAGCCGGTCGCAACGGGGTGGAGGAGCTGGCCGGCCAGCTGGCGCCCTCCGGCGTCGACGTGCGCGCGCTCACCCTCGACGGGTCGGCGCTGCCGCTGGGCCCCGGCGTCATCTTCCCCGCCACCGTCGCCCACAACGTCGTGCCCCGGGCCGGAGCGCTGGTCGAGGACGGGTCGCGAGAGACCGTGGAGGAGAAGAAGCTGCGCGACGAGAGCCGCAAGATCCTGGAGATCCCCGACCTGTTGGTCGACCCGACCTGCGTGCGTGTGCCGGTGTTCACCGGACACTCGATGGCCATCACCGCCGCCTTCGTTCGCGCGATCTCGCCCGAGGAGGCCACCGCGGTCCTCGAGGGTGCGGCCGGGGTCGTGGTGTGCGACCTGCCGACCCCGCGGCTGGCCGCCGGCCGTGACGCCACCTACGTCGGGCGGATCCGCCGGGCCGAGACCGTGGCCAACGGCCTGTCGCTCTTCCTCACCGCCGACAACCTGCGCAAGGGTGCGGCGCTGAACACGGTGCAGATCGCCGAAGCGCTGCTGGCGCGTCGCTAGTCGGCGCCGGTGCGCCCGACCTGGCGGCGCGCCAGGTTGACGCAGTGGTCGCCGAAGCGTTCGTAGAAGCGCGCCAGCAGCGCCAGCTCGACGGCCACCGGCAGCGCCATCGAGCCCGAGGTCAGCTCCGCGGTCAGCGACACGTGCAGGTCGTCGAGCTCGTCGTCGATGTCCTCGATCGCTCCGGCCGCCTCGGACTTGCCGTCCACGATGACGTCGGTGGCCTCGCGCCAGATCGTGGAGGCCACCTCGCCCATCCGTTCGATGAGCCCGCGGCTGCGCGGCGACATCTCGAGTCCGAGCCCACGCGCGGCGCGGCGCGCGATGTGCTCGGCGAGGTCGCCGTTGCGTTCGATCTCGGGCAGGATCCGCAGCAGCGTCAGCAGGGTCCGGCGCGACTCGAGAGAGAGCCCCGGGTTCTCCAGGAGCTCGGTCTCGGCGGTGTCGACCAGGTCGTCGACCATCGCGTCGATGGTCACGTCCTGGTCGACGACGCGCTTGGCGAGCTCGCGGTCCCCGGCCAGCAGGGCGTGGGTGGCCTCGGCCATCGCCTCGCCGACGAGCGCGAAGAGCCGCACGATCCGCAGGTGCCACTCGGCGTCGAGCGCGGCGTCCACCGGCGTCGGCTCGTCGTGGGAGTGGCCTAGACCGAACAGTCGGTACACGGGGCCAGGTTACCGGGGTGTCGCACGGCGTCCCTAGGGTGGGGGCGACAAGGAGGGCGATGCCCGTAGCGCTCGCGGCGGTCGGTGGGGTGGTTCTCGGGGCGCTGGTCGCGTGGATCGTGGCCGGCCGGCGAGCTGAGTCCCTGCGAGACGAAACGTCGACGGCCCGACGCGACCTGGCGGTACGCGACGCCCAGCTCGTCGAGGCCACGGCGTCGTTGGAGCGCGAGCGCGCCGGGCACGAGGACGGGCTGCGCAACCTCGGGGTCACCTTCGAGAGCCTGTCCAAGCGGGTGCTGGCCGAGACGGTCGAGCAGTTCAATCAGACGCAGGAGCAAGCACTGAAGGAGCGCGATTCGAAGTTGGGCCTGTCGCTCAAGCCGCTGGAGACGATGCTGGCTGACTATCAGCGCAATATCTCCGAGTTCAGCGTCCAGCACGCCGGAGCGCTGTCGGACGTCAAGAACCGGGCCACCGAGCTCCTCGAGGCCCAGCAGCGGGCCCACGAGGAGACCCGGCGCCTCAATCAGTTGCTCGGACGTGGCGACCAGCGCGGGCACTGGGGGGAGATCCAGCTCGCCAACGTTCTGGAGGCCTCACGTCTTCGGCGCAACATCGACTACGAGCTCCAAGTGACCGAGACGACCGACGAGGGGACCCAACGTCGCCCCGACTGCGTCGTGCACCTGCCCAACGAGGCGCGGCTGGCCATCGACGCCAAGTTCCCCTTTGACGCCTTCGAGGCGGCGATGCGCGCCGAGGATCCCGAAGAGCGACGACGCCTCTACGAGTCCCACGCCGAGGCACTTCGCAAGCACGTCAAGTCCCTCAAGGACAGGTCTTACTGGGAGGTGGTGCAGCCCGCGCCGGAGTTCGTCGTCTGCTTCGTGCCGAGCGACTTCGCAATCACCGCCGCGTTCGACGCCGACAAGGACCTGCTGGCGGACGCCGCAAGGGATCGTGTGGTGATCGCCGGACCGACGAATCTCCTTTCGCTGCTGTGGTCGGTGGCCTTCATGCTTCAGCAGAACCAAGCACGAGTCAACGCCGAGGAGATTCTTCACCAGTCCCACGACATCGTCAATCGCATTCGCCTGGTGGCCGAACCGGTCGTCCGAATGGGACGATCGCTCGATGACACGGTGAAGCACTACAACAAGATGGTTGCCTCCATCGAGTCGAGGCTCCTCGTGTCGGCGCAGCGGATCCGCCGGTTGGGGGGCGCACGTTCAATAGAGGAGGTGCCGGCGCTTGACGCGGTGAACGAGACACCGTCGTCGATACGTGCGGAGAAATGGGGCCTCGACGAGGAGAACCCGCTCCCCGAGGGTGTCTCGGAGATCCTGGACCTCGACGCGGACGAGGAGTAGCCGGGGTCGCGTCGCGGAGCCCCGAGTAACTTCTTGCAGCGTGGCCCGAACCCGCGCGCAGCGTCGGCGACAGGACCTGCTGCTGGCGGTGGCCCTGGCGGCGACGCTGCTCGTCCTGCTCTTCGCCCGCGACGTCAACCGGGCCGCCCATCAATCGACCGGCGTGCGGCTCAGCGAGAACCGGAGTTTCGCGCGACTGGCCAACACCTTGCTGGCGTCCGAGCAGTTCTTCACCGGACACCTGGACTACCTGTTGACCAACGGCGCGACGCTGAGCCGGCCGGTGTTCGCCGCCCGCCTGGACCAGCTGGCCCTGGAGGTGGCGACGTGGTCCACCGAGGCCAACCTCCTGCGTCGCCCGGCCATCGCCGATGGCCTGAACATCGACCTGGCGCAACTGACCGCTCAGCGCGTCGACGACTACGAGGTGGTGCTCGCGACGGTCGCGAGATCCCTCTCGTTGCCCTGGGCCGCGCCCCCGGCCGCGGCGAGCTCGGTCGAAGCTCGGTCGTCGCTGCTGGCCACCGACCACCAGTGGAACGCGGTTCGACTCGCGCTGGTCAACGAGCCCGGGCGCGTCACGCTGGGCGCAACCGTCACGCCGGTCTCGGTGGTCACCCTGCCCACGACGCTCGGGACGCTGGCGGCCGCGCCGTCGCTGCGCCTGGTGCGCGGGGCCGGCATCGCCGCCGTCGCCGTGACGCCCGCCCCGCTGCCCGCGCCGGCCGGGCGCATCGTGCTGCCGCCGGTGACGTCGTTCCACGTGGGGGTGTCCGTCTCCAACGCCGCCTTCGTGCGCCAGCCGGTGACCCTGACGGTCACGCTGACCCCGCTGTCGGGCCCGCTGACCGCCACCCAGACCCAGTCCATGTCGGTCACCCTGGGCCCACTGCGCTCCTACGCCTTCGTGCCCGGCGACTTCGCCACCGCACCGGGCGAACACGCCCGGCTCGTGCTCACCCTGACCGGCGCGCCGAGCGCGCCGGCGCTGTCGCGCCACCGCTCCTACCTCGTCGTGCTGTCGCCCTCGGGCGGCTAAACCCGGTAAGGGTTACCCGCCGGCTGACCTAATGTGGGAACGCCCCCCGGCGCGAAGTGAGGTGACGTGACGGAATCGATAACGGTGACCGACAATCGGAGCGGCGAATCGCTGGAGATCCCCATCGTCAACGGGGGCATCGAGGCGCACGAGTTCTCCAAGGTGGTGCCCGGCGTGTGGTTCTTCGACCCCGGATTCATGGCCACCGCGGCCGCGGAGTCGTCGATTACCTACCTCGACGGCGACGCCGGCGTCCTGCGCTACCGCGGCTACCCGATCGAGCAGCTGGCCGAGCACTCGACGTACCTGGAGGTCGCCTACCTGCTGCTCTACGGGGAGCTACCCAACGCCGAGCGCTCGCTCGAGTGGGAACGCGAGATCACCTACCACACCTATATCCACGAGAACGTCCGCAAGCGGTTCCTGGAGGGCTTCAACTACGACGCGCACCCCATGGGGATGCTGGTGTCGGCCATCGCGGCTCTGTCGACCTACTACAAAGACGCCAAGGTGCTCGACGACCCGGAGAGCCTGCACCGCCAGATCGTGCGCCTGATCGCCAAGATGCCCACCCTGGCCGCCGCGGCGCACCGCTTCTCGGTGGGGATGCCCTTCGTCTACCCGGACAACTCGCTGGGCTACGCCCAGAACTTCCTGTCCATGATGTGGAAGGTGGCCGAGCCGCGCTACGCGGCCGACCCGATCCTCAGCCACGCGCTCGACGTGCTGTTCATCCTGCACGCCGACCACGAGCAGAACTGCGGCACGACGGCGATGCGCACGGTGGCCTCGAGCCACGGCGACCCCTACGTGGCCACCGCCGCGGCCACCGCCGCCCTCTACGGGCCGCGCCACGGGGGGGCCAACGAGGCCGTCTTGAAGATGCTGACCAAGATCGGCTCGTTCGAGAACATCCCGGCGTTCATCGAGACGGTCAAGCAGGGCCAGACCCGCCTCGAGGGATTCGGTCACCGCGTCTACAAGAACTTCGACCCGCGGGCCACCATCATCAAGAAGATCGCCGACGACGTTTTCACCGTGACCGGCAAGAACCCGCTGCTGGACATCGCCCTCAAGCTCGAGGAGATCGCCCTGGGCGACGACTACTTCACCTCGCGCAAGCTGTACCCCAACGTCGACTTCTACTCGGGCCTCATCTACCAGGCGATGGGCTTCCCCCGCGAGATGTTCACCGTGCTGTTCGCCATCCCGCGCACGTCGGGCTGGCTGGCCCACTTCAAGGAGCTGCTCGACCAGGACATGAAGATCGCCCGGCCCCGCCAGCTCTACGTGGGCTCCGAGGCGCGCGACTACGTGCCGATGGCCCAGCGACTCTCGGCCTAGGCGCCGCGCCGCGCCGCGGCGTGGCTCACGTCGCCGCCTCGCTGCCCGCGTGCTGCTTGGCCGGATCGACGACGCGGGTGAGGCCCTCCTGGACCAGTGACACGCACAGCTCGCCGGCCCGGTTGAAGAGGGCGCCGCGGGCCAGGCCGCGCGCGCCGTGGGCGATCGGCGAGTCGGTGTCGTAGAGCAGCCACTGGTCGGCCACCACGGGCCGGTGGAACCACATGCAGTGGTCCAGGCTCGCGCCCATGAAGGAGTGGTCGTCCCACATCAGGCGGTGGGGAGCCAGGATCGCGTCGAAGAGGCTCATGTCGCTGGCGTAGGTGATCACGCACGCGTGCAGCAGCGGGTCGTCGGGCAGGTCGCCGTCGGCTCGGATCCATAGGCGCTGGTGAGGTTCGAGGGTGCGGTTCTTGCTCCAGGGCAGCTCGCCCAGGAAGCGCTGGTCGATCGGGTGGTGGCGCTTGAACCACTCGTCGGCGTCACCCCACTCCTCGCGCACCCGCTCGATCAGCGGGGCGACGGTCTCGGGCCCGGGCACCTCGGGCATCGCGACCTGGTGCTCGATGCTCACCTCGTCGTTGTGGAAGCTGGACTGCATGTTGTAGATGGCCCGCCCGTGCTGGATGGCCACGACTCGCCGGGTGGTGAAGCTATGCCCGTCGCGGATCCGGTCGACCTCGTAGAGGATCGGCGTGCGCGGGTCGCCCGGGCGCAGGAAGTAGGAGTGCAGCGAGTGGACCCGGCGCGCCTCGACGGTGCGGCCCGCGGCGCCCAGCGCCTGGGCGGCCACCAGGCCGCCGAAGGTGCGCTGGCGCTCCTCGGCTGGCTGGCGACCGCGGTAGACGTCGACCTCGATGGTCTCGAGGTCGAGCAGGTCGAGTAGGTCGTCGAGGGCGCCGGACACCGTTCCATTGTGACATGGTGCCCCCGTGGCTCCGACCGGGTCTCGGTAGACTGGCCGCTATGCCGTCGCCCGTTCAACGGTTCGTCACGTGGTCCAAGTCCCACCAGGGCCGCAAGCTCCTGCGCTTCACCTCGGTGTCGGGCGTCTCGACGGTGGTGTCGTTCACCTCGATCTCGATCTTCTACGGCTTTCACATCATCAAGGGCGTCATCTGGGCCACCGTGGCCGGCAACCTGGTGGCCACGCTGCCGTCGTACTACCTCAATCGCAGCTGGACCTGGGGCAAGCACGGGCGCAGCCACTTCCGCAAGGAGATCGTTCCGTTCTGGACGATGTCCGGGCTGGGCATCGGGGTCTCGATGATCGGCGCGTCGATCGCCCGCCACGAGGTCCACGCCCACCACTGGGCCCACATTGTGAACACCTTCCTGGTCTCGGGCACCAACGTGGTCAGCTTCGGGCTCTTCTGGGTGCTCAAGCTCATGGTCTTCAACCGGATCTTCCACGTCCACCCGCTGGCCGAGGTCGAGGCGCACCTCAGCGCCGAGGAACGCGCCTCGGCTAGTCCCGGAAGTTCGTGAACTGCAGGGGGACCGCGAGGTCGGCCCCCCGTAGGGCGGCGATCACCGACTGAAGGTCGTCGCGCTTCTTGCCCGTGACGCGCACCTGGTCGCCCTGGACCGCCGAGGAGAGGGTCTTGACGCCCATCTCCCGGACCAGCTTGTTGATCTGCTTGGCCACCTCCTGGGAGATCCCGGCGCGCAGGCCTACTCTTTGGCGCGCCGAGCCATGGCTGGCCTGTTCGATCTTGCCCGGGTCGAGGGTCTTGAGTGAGACCGAGCGCTTGACCAGCTTCTCCTCGAGTACCTGGTAGAGCGCGCGCAGGCGGTCCTCGGTCGAGGCGCTGAGCGTCAACTCCTTCTCGGTGAACTCGACCCTGGCGTCGGTGCCCTTGAAGTCGAAGCGCGTGCCGGCCTCGCGATTGGTCTGGTCGACCGCGTTGCGCACCTCCTGGACGTCGATCTCGCTGACCACGTCGAATGTCGGCACAGCTGCATCGTAGAGGGTCGTCCGCCGGGGAACGAAGGGCGCCCAACGAGTAGCATTCTCGGCGGGCCGGTGCCCGAGCGGCCAAAGGGATCTGGCTGTAAACCAGACGGCTTAGCCTACGGGGGTTCAAATCCCTCCCGGCCCACCACACGGTCAGTCCTGCGGGGCCGGCCGCGTCCTGGTGAGGGCCGTTTTAGTACGGTGACGGTGTTTGAAGGAGGGGCGTGAACCGACTGAGGTCGCTGGCCGGCGCCGTGGGGCACGGTTACGAGCGCTCCGCCGCCTGGTTCGAGTCCGGTGTCCAGCTCCTGGAGCGGCGCTACACGCCGCTCGGGCGCTTCGCGCCCGGCCCCTTCGAGGGCTGGCGCTTCCTCTGGCAGCCGGCAATCGAGGGCTTCGTCGGTCTGGTGATGATCCTGGCCGGGTGCTCGTTCACCAACTCGCCCTTCAAGCTCGACATGACCGGCACCTGGTTCTTCGGCGAGCCGGTGAGCGGCTACACCGGCGCGTCGAGCGAAACCAAGTACCTGCTCTCGATCGTCCTGGTCTACGGGGGACTGCTGCTGCTGATGCGCGTGTGGCTGCGCCTGGCCGAGGTGATGAAGCTCCACGGCGGCGCGCCGCTGCGCTCGCTGTGGTGGATCCTGCTGCTGTGGTCGATCCCGATGATCGTGGCGCCCCCGCTGTTCAGCCGCGACGTCTTCAGCTACGCGGCCCAGGGCGAGATGACCAGCCACCACCTCAGCCCCTACGTCCTGGGGCCCTTCTCCCTCGGCTCGACGCCGTGGGTCAACCCCGTCGACCCCCTGTGGGGCAACACCCCGGCCCCTTACGGGCCCTTCTTCCTGTTCCTCGACGGCTCGATCGCCAAGGTCACCGACCACCACCCCCTGGCCACCGTCGTCGGGCTGCGCTTGCTGGAGGTCGCCGCGGTCGCCCTGATGGCCTGGGGCGTCTCGGCGCTGGCCCGGGGCCTCGGTCGCGACCCGGGCGAGGCCTTCGTCCTGTCGGCGCTCAACCCCCTGGTCCTGCTCACGCTGATCGGCGGGGCGCACAACGACGCCATCATGGCGGCTCTGCTGGTGACCGGCGTCGCCCTGGCGGTGAACCGGCGTCCCGTGGCCGCTCTGGTGCTGTGCTCGTGCGCCGCGGCCATCAAGGCCCCGGCGGCGCTGGGCCTGCTCTACGTGGCCTGGACCTGGCACCCGCCCGGGGCCGTGTGGCGACAACGGGTGCGCCCGGCCGTGGTGACCGGAGTGGTCGCCGCGGCGGTGCTCGGGCTGTGGACGTGGCTGGCCGGCTTCGGCTTCGGCTGGGTGAACAACCTGCTCAGCAACGGCACCGTGCGCTCGTGGGCCGCTCCGGCGACCAGCGTGGGACTGGCGATCGGCTACTCGCTGCACGCCCAGGGCCTCGCGTCGGTCTCGGTCACCACCGTCCTCACCGTGACGCGTCTGCTGGGCCTGGCGGTCTTCGCCGCGCTGGGCGTGTGGCTGCTCGCCCACGCCGAGCGGCGCGGCTGGGTGCGGTCGCTGGGCGTGTCGCTCATCCTGCTGGTTGAGCTCGGCCCGGTCGTCCAGCCCTGGTACCTGGCGTGGGGTCTGGTGCTGCTGGCCGCCAGCTATCGGGGCCGGGAGCACTTCTGGCTCCTGGCGCTCTCGATCACCGGGCCCTTCATCGGCATTCCGGGCGGCCGCGAGCTGCTCGACGGCCTGCTGCACTCCAACCCGCTGCTCATCGCGCTGGCCGTGGCGCTGCTGGGCGGGGTGCTGCTGGTGCCCATGGGGCGCTGGACCCAGTGGTCCTGGCCCGCCGAGCGCGTCGAGGTTGGGGTCTAGGCCCCCGCGGCGCCCACGACGTACTGGTACTCGACCACGTCGAGCCACTGGCCGTGCTTGCGCCCGACCTCGATCTCGGTCCCGACCAGGGTGAAGCCGCACTTCTCGTGTAGCCGGATCGAGCCCTCGTTCTCGCCCACGATGCGCGCGACGAGCGAGTGGTAGCCCGATCCGCGTACCGTGTCGACCAGCTCGCGCAGCAGGCGCTCGCCGACCCCGCGGCCCCGCGCGGCGCGCAGCACGTAGACGGAGTTCTCGACCGTGGTGGCGTAGGCCGGCCGGTCCCGGAACGGCGAGACGACCGCGAAGCCCACCACTCGCTCGCCCCGGGCGCCGACCTCGCCCAGGCCGTCCTCCTCGTTGACCGCCACCAGGCAGGGGTGGGCCGAGCGGTGGACCTCGATCCACTCGACCTGCTCGCCCAGGGTCCGCGCCACCAGGTCGAAGGTGACCGTGGTCTCGAGGACCTCGGGGTTGTAGATGCGCAGCAGCGCCGGCGCGTCGCCGACCTCGACCAGGCGCACCCTCATGGGATGAGGGTAGTAGGGGGTTGGAATCACCGGGCGCGACGGGGGTAGACTTGGCCCTCGCGCCGCGTAGGCGTGGTGCCCTCTTAGCTCAGTGGTAGAGCACTTCCATGGTAAGGAAGGGGTCGTCGGTTCAATCCCGACAGAGGGCTCGCCAGGCGGCGTAGCTCAGGTGGTTAGAGCACACGGCTCATAATCGTGGTGTCGCGGGTTCGACTCCCGCCGCCGCTACCAGGCAGCGTGGCACCCGGAAGGAGAACGATGGCGAAGAACGAGAAGCGCGTGCAGGTCACCCTGGCCTGCGAGGTGTGCAAGCGGCGCAACTACATCACGATGAAGTCCAAGGTCAACGACCGCGAGCGCATCGAGATGTCCAAGTACTGCCGCTTCGACCGGCGCCACACCAAGCACAAGGAGACCCGCTAGGGACGGGCCGGGCGCCAGATGGTAGGCTGGACGTTCCCTACGGCCCGCGGGTGCCGCAGAGGGCAGTGGCTCAATTGGTAGAGCACCGGTCTCCAAAACCGGGGGTTGGGGGTTCGAGTCCCTCCTGCCCTGCTCGGAGGGATCTTCGAACCGCAGTGCCGGACAGAGACGTGAGATGAACCGCGAACAGAAGCGCATGATGCAGCGACAGGGCCAGATGGGCGCCGACGGCGCCGCGACCCAGCGACGCGCCACGACGGTCCAGGACGTCCAGCGGCGCCGGTCCGCGCGCACCCGGCCGACGCAGTTCCTGCGCGAGGTGCGCGAGGAGATGCGCCAGGTGGCCTGGCCGACGCGCCCCGAGGTCGTCAACTACACCACCATCGTCCTGTTCGTGCTGATCTTCATGACGTCGCTCATCTTCGGCCTGGGTTACGGCTTCTCCAAGTTCGTGACGTTCCTCTTCCATAAGTAAGGCCACCGTGAACGACCTCGAGACCACCGACACCGACGAGACGCCCGTCGACGCCGACGTCCTGGACGTCGAGATCATCGACGAGGAACCGGTCGTCGAGAGCGCCTACGACCGCCCGGGCCGCTGGTACATCGTGCACACCTTCGCCGGCCACGAGCAGAAGGTCATCGGCGCGCTCAACAACATCATCAAGAGCCGCGAGCTGGCCGAGTCGATCTACGAGATCTACATGCCCGAAGAGGACGTCACCGAGTTCAAGGGCGGCAAGAAGGCGACCGTCTCCAAGCGCATGTTCCCCAGCTACCTGCTGGTGCGCTGCGAGCCGGAGCCCGAGATCTTCTACGTCATCGGCTCCACGCCCGGGGTCACCGGCTTCGTCGGCGCCGAGAAGACCCGCCCGACCGCGCTGACGCGCCGCGAGGTCGACAACATCATCCGCCCGCACGTCGAGGGCGTCGAGCAGCCGGTGATCAAGCGTCGGATGCCGACCCACGAGTTCGAGGTCAACGACACCGTGCAGATCAAGTCCGGCCCCTTCGCCACGTTCTCGGGCCACGTCGCCGAGATCAACGAGGACCAGATGAAGGTCAAGGTACTGGTGGACATCTTCGGGCGCGAGACCCCGGTGGAGCTCGACTTCACCCAGGTCACCAAGCTCTAGGTCGAGGGAGAGTCATGGCCAAGAAGATCGTCGCCGTCGTCAAGATCCAGCTCGAGGCGGGGGGCGCCACGCCGGCGCCGCCGGTGGGCACCGCGCTGGGGCCCCACGGGGTCCAGACGATGGAGTTCTGCAAGCAGTACAACGCCGCCACCGAGTCGATGCGCGGCACGGTGATCCCGGTGGACATCTCGATCTACGAGGACCGGACGTTCACCTTCGTCCTCAAGACCCCGCCCACGCCGGTGCTGCTGCGCCAGGCCGCCGGGCTCGAAAAGGGGGCCCACCTGGCCGGGCGCGAGACCGTGGCCACGGTGACCCGCGAGCAGGTCGAGGAGATCGCCAAGACCAAGTTGAAGGACCTCAACACCGACGACCTCGAGATGGCGGCGCGCCAGGTGGCCGGGACCGCCCGCTCGATGGGCATCACGGTGGCGGGCTAGGAGAGCACAGTGAAGCACGGCAAGAAGTACAACGGGGCGCTGGCCCAGGTTGACCGCGAGGAGCTCCTCTCGGTCAACGAGGCGCTCGACAAGGTCAAGACGCTGGCCACGGCCAAGTTCGACGAGACGGTCGAGCTGGCGGTGCGCCTAGGGGTCGACCCGCGCAAGGCCGAGCAGATCGTGCGCGGCACGCTCTCGCTGCCGGCCGGCACCGGCAAGACCAATCGCGTGGCCGTCTTCGCCGACGGCGAGGCGGCCCAGGCCGCCCGGGACGCCGGCGCCGACGTCGTCGGGGCCGACGACCTGGTGGCCCGGGTGGCCGGGGGCTTCCTCGACTTCGACGTGGCGATCGCCGCGCCCGAGCTGATGGGCAAGGTCGGCGGGCTGGGTCGCGTCCTCGGTCCGCGCGGGCTGATGCCTAACCCCAAGACCGGCACGGTGACCCCCGACGTGGCCAAGGCGGTGACGGAGTTCAAGGGCGGTCGCGTCGAGTACCGCACCGACAAGATCGGCAACGTGCAGCTGCGCGTGGGCAAAGTCAGCTTCAGCCGCGAGGACCTGGCGCGCAACGTCCACGCCGTCGTCGACGAGCTGGTGCGCGCCAAGCCGGCCAGTGCCAAGGGTCGCTACCTGCTCAGCGTGACCGTCTCGTCGACGATGGGCCCGGGCGTCAAGATTGACCCGACGCGGGCCCGCGAGGTCGACGAGGTCCTGGCCGGCGCCTAGGGCACCGGTCCACCCGGCTTTTGACGGCCCGCGCCACGGCGGGTAGGCTGGACCCTCGCACGAAAGTGCCACAGACGTAGAACGCCGCAGACATCCGGTGTGGGAAACCACGTAAAGGGCCCCGGCCCGCCCGACGAGGAGTTCGAGTCGGCTCGCGCCGGCCCGCACCGATGTCCCGGCCCGTACCGGGCGGCATCCGGTGAAGGAGCCCGATGAGCAAGGTCCGACCCGACAAGGTCGCCACCGTCGAGGAGGTCGCCACCCGCGTGGCCACCACCTCGACCGCCGTCGTCACCGAGTACCGCGGACTGACCGTCGCCCAGATCTCCACCCTGCGCCGCCGGCTGCGCGCGCTCGGCGCCGACTACAAGGTCTTCAAGAACACCCTGGTGCGCCTCGCGATCACCGGCACCTCGGTCGAGCCGCTGGGCCCCTTCCTTGAGGGTCCGACGGCCATCGCCTTCGTCGACGGCGACGTCTCGGCGGTGGCCAAGGCCCTGCGCGACTTCGCCCGCGAGACCCCGACCCTGGTGATCAAGGGCGGCGTCCTGGACGGCCAGGCCCTGACCCGCGCCGACCTGACGGCCCTGGCCGACCTGCCGTCGCGCGACGTCCTGCGCGCCCAGTTGGCCGGCCTGATTGCCTCGCCCCTGCGCACCCTGGCCGGGCTGATTAAGGCCCTGCCCCAGAACTTCGCCTACGGCCTCTCGGCCCTGCTCGACGCGAAGGGCGGCGCACCCGTCCCGAGCGTCGCCGGGCCCGAGGCCGCCGAGACTCCGGCCGGGGTCGAGGACGCCGCTGAGGCGGCGAGCGACGACACCGCGACCGAGGTCGCGGAGGTCGAGGTCGACGAGGCCCCCGCCGCGCCGGCCGACACCGCCGAGGCGCCCGTCGAGGGCGCCGCGGAGCCGGCCGACCAGTAACCCGCAACACACCTAGAAAGGAATCACCATGGCTGCAACCCTGACCAAGGCGCAGATCCTCGACGGCATCGGCGCCCTGTCGGTGATCGAGCTCAGCGAGCTGCTCAAGGAGTTCGAAGAGAAGTTCGGCGTCACCGCCGCCGCCCCGGTGGCGGTCGCCGCGGCCCCGGCCGGCGGCGCCGGCGCCGAGGAGCCCGTGGCCGAGGAGAAGAGCGAGTTCGACGTCAAACTCACCGGGGGCGGCGACAAGAAGATCCAGGTCATCAAGGAGGTCCGGGCCCTCACCAGCCTGGGCCTCAAGGAGGCCAAGGACCTCGTCGACGGCGCCCCCAAGGCGGTGCTCGAGCGGGTCTCCAAGGCCGACGCCGACAAGGCCAAGGCGGCCCTCGAGGCGGCCGGCGCCACCGTCGAAGTCAAGTAGGACCCGGGCGCGGGGCGCCGGGGAGGCCGCAGTTGGGCCCCCGCCGGCGTCCCGCGGCCGGTACTTGACCCGGCGACGATGGCCGCCTAGGGTGAGGCAACCGCTGAAGCGGTCGCGCTGCCCGAAATGGGGAGCGCTAGTTGCGCGTCGGTCGAAATTTCCACTAGAGTCGTATGACCGTGTCCCTGCGCTGTGCCTCGCCGTCTCTTGGTTTGGCCCCGGCGCGGGTTCGCGCCCTCTAGCCGCCCACCTACCCGGAGGATTGACCGTTGACGTCTCGGTCCACTAGCCCAGAGCGCTTCAACTTCTCGGCCCTGGGTGAGGCCCACCCGCTGCCCAATCTCCTGGAGATCCAGCGCGACAGCTTCGACCTGTTCATGAAGCAGGGGCTGCGCGAGGCCTTCGAGGCGATCAGCCCGATCACCGACTTCACCGGGCGCCTGTCGCTCGAACTGGAGTTCGACCCCGACGACGCCGACCTCAAGAGCCCGCCGAAGTTCACGGTGGAGGAGTGCCGCCAGCGCGCGACGACCTACAGCCAGCCGATCTTCGTACGGGCCCGCTTCCTCAACTCCGAGACCGGCGAGATCAAGGAACAGACGGTCTTCATGGGCGACTTCCCGATCATGACCGAGCAGGGGACCTTCATCATCAACGGGACCGAGCGCGTCGTGGTGAGCCAGCTGGTGCGTTCGCCCGGGGTCCTCTTCCAGCCGGGCAAGGACGAGAAGGTCGCCTTCGAGGGCACCATCCACCCGAGCCGCGGCGAGTGGCTCCAGGTCGACCTGGAGGAGAAGCGCAACAAGGCCGCCAACGCCGGCGCGCGCATCGCGCGCAAGCGCCGCGTGTCGATCTTCACGCTGCTGCGGGCGCTGGACACCACGATGGACGAGCCCTTCTTCGAGAGGTTCGTCGCGCACTTCGACTTCCTGGAGGACCAGTACCACGCCGACTGGAAGAAGGCGCTGACCGACGTCGCGCGCCACATGGACAAGTACAACCTGGACGACACGCCCGAGAACTTCGCGCGCGCCTCCCAGGAGACGGCCTGGCTGGAGATCTACCGGCGCGCGCGCCCCGGCGAGGTGCAGACGGTGGAGGCGGCCCGCCAGTACTTCGAGGGCGCCTTCTTCTCCGAGAAGCGCTACGACCTGTCGCGCGTGGGCCGCTACAAGCTCGACCGTAAGCTGGGCGCCGAGGTGGCCAAGAACGTCGAGCTCTTCGGCGACCTGCTGGAGCGCCCCCACGCGGGCCTGCACGTCCTGGCCAAGGCCGAGGTGTTGGCCACGGCGACCTACCTGCTCAACCTGGCGCGCGACCGCACCGCCAAGGAGACCACCTACCACATCGACGACCAGGACCACTTCGCCAACCGGCGCATCCGCAGCGTCGGCGAGCTGATCCAAAACGCCCTGCGCACCGGCCTCAGCCGCATGGAGCGCGTCGTGCGCGAGCGCATGAACACCCAGGACGTCGAGGCCATCGCGCCCCAGACGCTCATCAACATCCGTCCGGTGATGTCGGCGATCAAGGAGTTCTTCGCGACCTCCCAGCTCAGCCAGTTCATGGACCAGAACAACCCGCTGTCGGGCCTGACCCACAAGCGCCGGCTCTCGGCGCTGGGCCCGGGGGGCCTGTCGCGCGAGCGCGCCGGCCTCGAGGTGCGCGACGTGCACTCGAGCCACTACGGGCGCATGTGCCCGATCGAGACGCCGGAGGGCCCCAACGTCGGGCTCATCGGCTACCTGGCCAACTACGCGCGCATCAACGAGTACGGCTTCATCGAGACGCCGTACCGCGTCGTGGCCGGCGGCCGGGTGACCGACGAGGTCCGGTACTTCACGGCCGACGAGGAGGAGCGCTACGTCATCGCCCAGGCCAACACCGAGATCGACGAGCACGGGGTGATCAAGGCCGACCGGGTGCTGGTGCGCCGCGGCCCGATCGGCACCGGCCTGCGGGTCGGGGCGTCCAACAAGTCCTCGTCGACGACCTCCGAGATCGACTTCGTCAAGCCCGACGAGGTCGAGCTCATGGACGTGTCGACCAAGCAGATCATCTCGGTGGCGACCTCGCTGATCCCCTTCGTGGAGCACGACGACGCCCAGCGCGCCCTGATGGGCGCCAACATGCAGAAGCAGGCCGTGCCGCTCATCATGCCCGAGGCGCCCTTCGTGGGCACCGGCATGGAGGCGCGCGCCGCGCTGGACTCGGGCGACGTGCTGATCGCCGAGGGCGACGGCGTGGTCAAGTTCGTCTCGGGCGACCGCATCGTGGTCGAGTACGACCGCAACGTCGCGGACCGCTACGGCAAGCCGCTGGGCAAGAAGCAGTACAACCTCAACAAGTTCCGACGCTCCAACCAGGACACCTCGATCAACCACAAGCCCCTGGTGGTGGGCGGCGAGACGGTGGCCGAGGGCGACCTGCTGGCCGACGGCACGTCGACCAGCCACGGCGAGCTGGCCCTGGGCAAGAACCTGCTGGTGGCCTACATGCCGTGGGAGGGCTACAACTACGAGGACGCCATCATCCTCAACGAGCGCCTGGTGCGCGACGACGTCCTGACCTCGATCCACGTCAAGGAGTACGAGATCGACGCGCGCGACACGAAGCTCGGCGCCGAGGAGATCACCCGGGACATCCCCAACCTGCCCGACGACATCCTGGCCGACCTCGACGACCGGGGCATCGTGCGCATCGGCGCCGAGGTGGACGCCGGGGACATCCTGGTGGGCAAGGTCACGCCCAAGGGCGAGACCGAGCAGTCGCCCGAGGAGCGCCTGCTGCGCGCGATCTTCGGCGAGAAGGCCCGCGAGGTGCGCGACACCTCCCTCAAGGTCCCCCACGGCGAGTCCGGCAAGGTGATCGACGTCAAGGTGTACTCGCGCGACGAGGACCACGAGATGCAGCCCGGGGTCAACCAGCTGGTCAAGGTCTACGTGGCCCAGAAGCGCAAGATCTCCGAGGGCGACAAGCTGGCCGGGCGCCACGGCAACAAGGGCGTCATCTCCAAGATCCTCCCCGAGGAGGACATGCCCTTCCTGGCCGACGGCACGGCCGTGGACATCATCCTCAGCCCGCTCGGCGTGCCCAGCCGCATGAACGTGGGCCAGGTGCTCGAGAGCCACCTGGGCTACGCCGCCCGCCACGGCTGGGCCGGCCTCGAGGTCAACCCCGCGGTGGGCACGTCGGGCCACGCCGACCAGCAGGACCCCGCGTCGCGCCCGTACCGCAAGACCCGCCCGCGTACCGAGCCGGCCGTCTACGTGGCCACCCCGTCCTTCGACGGGGCCCACTGGGACGAGAAGGACCGGGCCAAGGACAAGCCGACGATTCAGGAGACCTTCGCGACGCTCAACGTCGACGGGGCCAACGGCAAGCGCCTGCTGGCCGGGGACCTCGACGGCAAGGTGGAGCTCTACAACGGGCGCACCGGCGAGGCCTACGACAATCCGATCTCGGTGGGCTACGCCTACATCTTGAAGCTGGCCCACATGGTCGACGACAAGATCCACGCGCGCTCCACCGGCCCGTACTCGATGATTACCGCCCAGCCCCTCGGCGGCAAGGCGCAGTTCGGCGGCCAGCGCTTCGGCGAGATGGAGGTCTGGGCCCTGGAGGCCTACGGCGCCGCCTACGCCCTGCAGGAGCTGCTCACGGTGAAGTCCGACGACATGAAGGGCCGCGAGCGCGCCTACGAGGCGATCGTCAAGGGCCAGAACCTGCCCGAGCCGGGGATCCCGGAGTCCTTCAAGGTCCTCATCAAGGAGATGCAGTCGCTCTGCCTCAACGTCGAGGTGCGCGACAAGAACAAGGCGCACGTCGACCTGGCCGACACCGAGGAGGACTTCTTCTCGGTGACCCGCGAGCTGGGCATCGACATCAGTCGGCCCGAGCGCGGCAGCGACGAAGAGGACGCGCGGCGCGCCGCCGAGAGGAAGTTGTCATGAGCCCGCTCGACGTGAACCAGTTCGACGAGCTGTCGATCGGCCTGGCCACGGCCCAGAACATCCGCAGCTGGTCCTCCGGCGAGGTCAAGAAGCCCGAGACCATCAACTACCGGACCCTGCGCCCGGAGAAGGACGGCCTGTTCTGCGAGAAGATCTTCGGGCCCCAGAAGGCCTGGGAGTGCGCGTGCGGCAAGTACAAGCGCGTGCGCTTCAAGGGCATCGTCTGCGAGCGCTGCGGGGTCGAGGTCACCAGTGACAAGGTGCGCCGCGAGCGCATGGGCCACATCGCGCTGTCCGCCCCGGTGGTGCACATCTGGTACCTGCGCGGGACGCGCTCGTGGCTGGCCTACCTGCTCATGGGCACCGCGCCCAAGGAGGAGCTGAAGGCCAAGCAGCTGGAGAAGGTCATCTACTTCGCCGCCCACATGGTCACCTACGTCGACGTCGACAAGCGCCACCAGGACCTGCCCGAGCTGCGCGCGGCGCTGGCCGACGAGGTCGTGGAGATCGCCGAGCGCGAGGCCAAGGCCATCGACGCCAAGCTCAAGGACATCGAGTCCCGCGCCGAGAAGCTCGAGGCCGACGGGGCCAAGGAGTCCGAGCTGCGCGCCCTGCAGCGCGGGACCGAGAAGGAGCTCGAGGCGGTGCGCCAGCGCTTCGCCGAGGAGCGCGAGCTGGCCCGCCAGGCCTTCGACACCTTCGAGGCCCTGCACAGCCGCCAGATCGTCGAGGACGAGGTCCTCTACCGCGAGATGGAGTTCCGCTTCGGCGACTACTTCGAGGGCGGCATGGGCGCCGACGCCATCATGCAGCTCATCGACCGGATGGACCTGGACGAGGAAGAGCGCGTGATGCGCGAGATGATCGACGCCAAGGACGGCCGCAAGCCGCTCAGCGCGCAGCGTCACGCCAAGTTCCTGAAGCGCCTGGCCATCGTGCAGTCCTTCAACCGGCGCGACGACCAGGGCCGGCGCCTCAACGACCCGCGGGCCATGATCCTCGAGGCCGTGCCGGTGATCCCGCCGGACCTGCGCCCGATGGTCCAGCTGGACGGCGGCCGCTTCGCCACCAGCGACCTCAACGACCTCTACCGGCGCGTCATCAACCGCAACAACCGCCTGAAGCGCCTGCTCGACCTGGGCGCGCCCGACATCATCGTGAACAACGAGAAGCGCATGCTCCAGGAGGCCGTCGACGCGCTGTTCGACAACGGCCGGCGCGGCCGGCCGGTGGCCGGCCAGAGCGGGCGGCCCCTCAAGAGCCTCTCGGACATGCTCAAGGGCAAGCAGGGCCGGTTCCGCCAGAACCTGCTCGGCAAGCGCGTGGACTACTCGGGCCGCTCGGTCATCGTGGTCGGCCCCCAGCTCAAGCTTCACCAGTGCGGCCTGCCCAAGATGATGGCCCTGGAGCTGTTCAAGCCCTTCGTCATGAAGCGCCTGATCGAGACCCAGGTGGCCCAGAACATCAAGTCGGCCAAGCGCATGGTCGAGCGCCGCAAGACCGTCGTGTGGGACGTGCTCGAAGAGGTCATCCGCGAGCACCCGGTGCTGCTCAACCGGGCGCCGACGCTGCACCGCCTGGGCATCCAGGCCTTCGAGCCGGTGCTGGTCGACGGCAAGGCCATCCAGATCCACCCGCTGGTGTGCAAGGCCTTCAACGCCGACTTCGACGGCGACCAGATGGCCGTGCACGTCCCGCTGTCGGCCGAGGCCCAGGCCGAGGCCCGCATCCTGATGCTCTCGACCAACAACATCTTCACCCCGGCCACCGGGCGGCCCATCACCGAGCCCTCCCAGGACATGGTCTTCGGCGCGTACTACCTGACCCTGCCGCCCGAGAAGGAGGTCGAGCACCCCCGGGTCTTCCGCCACGTCTACGAGCTCGAGCGCGCCCTGGCCGACAGAGCCCTGGGCCTGCGCACGCCGATCGAGATCCGCCCGCCCCAGGGGTCCTCGCTCGAGACGCGCCTGGAGGACGCCGGCGTCGAGGCCAACGGGTCGGGCCGCAGCCTGATCACCACGCCCGGCCGGGTGCTGTTCAACGAGGCGCTGCCCTTCGGATTCCGGTACGTGAACGAGCTCATCGGCAAGAACGCCACGCCCATCGGCACCATCGTCGAGGAGATCTCCGGCGGCTACAGCCGCCAGGAGGTCGCCGAGTCGCTCGACGCCATCAAGGCGCTGGGCTTCCGCTTCGCCACCCAGTCCGGGCTGACGATCTCCATCGACGACGTGGTGACGACGCCCGAGAAGGCGGCCATCCTCAACAAGTACGAGGAGCAGGCCGCCAAGGTCGAGACCAACTACCGGCGCGGCGTCATCGTCGACGACGAGCGGCGCCAGCAGGAGATCGAGATCTGGACCAACGCCAACAAGGAGGTCGGTGACGCCACCGACCGCGCGATGAACGCGCAGGCCGACAACCCCATCCGGATGATGGTCGACTCGGGCGCGCGGGGCAACTCCCAGCAGATCCGCCAGATCGCCGCCATGAAGGGGCTGGTGTCCAACCCGCGCGGCGAGATGATCCCGCGCCCGATCAAGAACTCCTTCCGCGAGGGCCTCTCGGTGCTGGAGTACTTCATCTCGACCCACGGCACCCGCAAGGGGCTGGGCGACACCGCGCTGCGCACGGCCGACTCGGGGTACCTGACCCGGCGCCTGGTCGACGTGGCCCAGGAGCTCATCGTCAAGGTCTTCGACTGCGGGACCAACCGCGGCATGTGGATCGAGCACGTCTCGCCCGACACCCGGGCCCAGCGCGCGCACCTCGAGACCAAGCTGTGGGGCCGGATTCTGGCCGAGGACGTGACCCTGGCCGACGCCAGCGTGATCGCGGCCGGCACGATGCTGCTGGCCGACGACGTCGAGCGCCTGCGCGACGACGTCGTGGCGAACCGCGTGCGCGTGCGCACCACGCTCACCTGCGACGCGGTCCAGGGGGTCTGCGCCCACTGCTACGGACTCTCCCTGGCCACCCACCAGCTGGTCGAGCTCGGCGAGGCGGTCGGCGTGATCGCCGCGCAGTCCATCGGCGAGCCCGGCACGCAGCTGACCATGCGCACCTTCCACTCCGGCGGCGTCACCGAGAGCGACATCACCCACGGCCTGCCGCGCGTGGTCGAGCTCTTCGAGGCCCGCACCCCCAAGGGCGCGGCGAAGGTCGCCGAGTACTCCGGCGTCGTGCGCGTCGAGCTGGTCGGGCGCGAGCGCAAGGTGACCATCGTCTCCAACGACGGCGAGATCCAGGAGGAGTCGATCTCGATCGCGCGCCACCTGCTGGTCGAGGACGGCCAGGAGATCGAGGTCGGCACGCCGCTGCACGACGGGCCGCTCGACCCCAAGCTCATGATGAAGTACCGCGGGACGCGCGAGACCCAGCAGTACCTCGTCGAGGAGGTCCAGAACGTCTACCGCGACCAGGGCGTGTCGATCCACGACAAGCACATCGAGCTGATCGTGCGCCAGATGACCCGGCGCGTGCAGATCGTCGACGCCGGCGAGAGCCACTGGCTGCCCGGCGCGATGGTCGACGTCAAGCTCTTCAACGACACCAACGACGAGCTCGAGGCCAGCGGCCTGGAGGCGGCCGACGGCCGGGCCCAGCTGATGGGCATCACCAAGGCGTCGCTGGCCACCGACTCGTGGCTCTCGGCGGCCTCCTTCCAGGAGACCACCCGGGTGCTGACCGAGGCGGCCATCGAGGGCAAGCGCGACCACCTGGTGGGCCTGAAGGAGAACATCATCATCGGCAAGCTGATCCCGGCGGGGTCGGGGCTGGAGTACTACAACCGGCGCGAGCTGCGCCTGGACATGCCCGGCGCCGAGCTGCTGCCGGCCTGGGCCCAGGTCAGTGACGACGACCTCGACCTGGCCAGCCTGCTGGGCGAGCTCTCCGGCGACGACACGTTCAGCGCCGACATGGCCGCCTTCCAGAACATCGGGGCCAGCTACGACGAGTCCGCGCTGCCCGAGAACGACGTGGTCAACCCGGAGGACGAACTGGGCGGCCAGGCGCTGTAGCGCCGGCCGGAAACGGCCGGCCGGCTTGCCGCTTAGGCTGATTCTGTCGTAAGATGGACAGTCCGCGTGCCGGTCTCCTTCGGCGCGTCCCACGAGCGAAGTACAACTAGAAGAGGTTCCGCGTGCCCACCATCGCGCAACTGGTCCGCAAGGGCCGCCAGGACAAGATCGCCAAGACCAAGACGCCGGCGCTCAAGGGCGCCCCGCAGCGTCGCGGCGTGTGCACGCGCGTCCACACCGTCACGCCCAAGAAGCCCAACTCCGCCCTGCGCAAGGTCGCGCGCGTGCGCCTGACCTCGGGTGTCGAGGTCACCGCCTACATCCCCGGGGTGGGCCACAACCTCCAGGAGCACTCCATCGTCCTGGTGCGCGGGGGGCGCGTGAAGGACCTGCCGGGCGTGCGCTACAAGATCATCCGCGGCGCGCTGGACACCTCCGGGGTGCGCGACCGCAAGCAGGCCCGCAGCCGCTACGGCGCCAAGAGGGAGAGCTGATGCCCCGCAAAGGTCCCGCCGAGCGCCGCGAGCTGGTCCCCGACCCGATCTACAAGTCGGTCCTGGTCACCCAGGTGACCAACAAGATCCTCGGGCGCGGCAAGCGCACCATCGCCGAGCGCATCGTCTACACCGCGCTCGAGCAGGTCGAGCAGAAGACCGGCGCCGACCCGGTGGCCGCGCTGAAGCGGGCGCTGGAGAACGTCCGGCCCGAGCTGGAGGTGCGCCCGCGTCGCGTGGGCGGCACGACCTACCAGGTGCCGGTGGAGGTGCGCCCGCGGCGCGCCACGACCCTGGCCATCCGCTGGCTGACCGACTTCGCGGCCAAGCGCCGCGAGAAGACCATGGCCGAGCGCCTGGCCAACGAGATCATGGACGCCAGCAACGGCGTGGGCGCGGCGGTCAAGCGGCGCGAGGACATGGCCAAGATGGCCGAGTCCAACAAGGCCTTCGCCCACTACCGCTGGTAGCGAAGGAACCAACCCCGGACATGACCACCCCCCGCGACATCCCCCTCGAGAAGGTGCGCAACATCGGCATCATGGCGCACATCGATGCCGGCAAGACCACCACCACCGAGCGCATCCTCTACTACACCGGCAAGAACTACAAGATCGGCGAGGTGCACGAGGGCGCCGCGACCATGGACTGGATGGTCCAGGAGCAGGAGCGCGGCATCACGATCACCTCGGCCGCCACGACCACCTACTGGAACGGCCACCGGATCAACATCATCGACACACCGGGCCACGTGGACTTCACCGTCGAGGTGGAGCGCTCGCTGCGCGTGCTGGACGGCGCGGTGGCGGTCTTCGACGCCGTGGCCGGGGTCGAGCCCCAGACCGAGACCGTCTGGCGCCAGGCCAACAAGTACCACGTGCCGCGCATCTGTTTCGTCAACAAGATGGACCGCGTCGGCGCCGACTTCGCGCGCTGCGTCGAGATGATCGCCGATCGCCTGGACTGCGTGCCGGCGGTCATCCAGTTGCCCATGGGGGCCGAGTCGAAGTACCAGGGCCTGATCGACCTCATCGAGATGAACGCGATCATCTACAACGAGGACGACAAGGGCGAAACCTTCGAGGTCGTGGAGATCCCCGAGGAGTACCGCGCCCGGGCCGAGGCGGGCCACCACGAGCTGATCGACGTGCTGACCCACTTCGACGACCTCCTGCTGGAGAAGGTCGTCAACGAGGAGGCGGTCACCGCCGCCGAGATCCGCGGCGCGCTGCGCGCCGGGACCCTGGACAACCACTGCGTGCCGATCCTCAACGGCAGCGCGTTCAAGAACAAGGGTGTCCAGCCGATGCTGGACGCCGTGGTGGACTTCCTGCCCTCGCCGGTCGACCTGCCACCGACCCAGGGCACCAAGCCGGGCAAGGACGAGGTCGTCGAGCGCAAGCCCAGCGACGACGAGCCCTTCGCCGCGCTGGCCTTCAAGATCATGACCGACCCCTACGTCGGCAAGCTGACCTACCTGCGCGTCTACTCGGGCACCCTGGACAAGGGCGACACCGTCGTGAACACCACGCGCGGCTCGCGCCGGGAGCGCCTGGGCCGCCTGCTGTTGATGCACGCGAATCACCGCGAGGACCTCGACACCATCCGCACCGGGGACATCGTGGCCGCGGTGGGGCTCAAGCAGGTCACCACCGGCGACACGCTGAGCGACGTCGACCACCTCATCCAGCTCGAGACGTTGGTCTTCCCCGAGCCAGTCATTCACGTGGCCGTCGAGCCCAAGACCAAGGCCGACCAGGAGAAGCTGTCCAAGGCGCTCTACGCGCTGTCCGAGGAGGACCCCACCTTCCGCGTGCGCACCGACGAGGAGACCGGCCAGACCGTTATCTCGGGAATGGGCGAGCTGCACCTCGAGGTGCTCGTCGACCGCATGCTGCGTGAGTTCTCGGTCGACGCCAACGTTGGCAAGCCCCAGGTCGCCTACCGCGAGACAATCAAGAACACCGTGGCCAAGGTCGAGGAGCGCTACATCCGCCAGACCGGCGGTCGGGGCCAGTACGGCCACGTGGTGATCACCCTGGAGCCCACCGGGCCCGGCGGCGGCTACGAGTTCGTCGACGAGATCACCGGGGGCGCCATCCCCAAGGAGTACATCCAGCCGGTCAACCAGGGCATCACCGAGGCGCTGACCTCGGGCGTCCTGGCCGGGTACCCGGTGGTCGACGTGCGCGTGCGCCTCACCTACGGCAGCTACCACGACGTCGACTCCTCGGAGATGGCCTTCAAGATCGCCGGGTCGATCGCGGTGAAGAAGGCCGCCCGCCTGGCCCACCCGGTGCTGCTCGAGCCGATGATGTCCGTCGAGGTCGTCACCCCCGAGGACTACATGGGCGACGTGATCGGCGACCTGTCGGCGCGGCGCGGCCGGGTCGAGGGCATGGAGCAGCGGGGCAACTCCCAGGCCATCAGGGCGCTTGTGCCCCTGGCCGACATGTTCGGCTACGCTACTGACCTGCGGTCGCGCACCCAGGGGCGCGCGACCTACACGATGCAGTTCCATTCGTACGCGGAAGTGCCCGACGCGATCGCCAGGGAGATCGTCGCGAAGGCCACCGGCGCGTAGGAACGCTGGGTGACCAGCGCAAACCCGGTCCAAACCGCAGTCGGGGAGGGCCGAAACAAGACCGACGGATCCCCAGCCCGTCACGAGAGAGAAAGTTAGTCCCCGACAATGGCAAAGCAGAAGTTCGAGCGCACCAAGCCGCACGTCAACGTTGGCACGATGGGTCACATCGACCACGGCAAGACGACCCTGACCGCGGCGATCACCAAGGTCCTGTCCGAGCGGGTCGGGGGCACGACCTTCACGCCCTTCGACCAGATCGACAAGGCGCCCGAGGAGCGCCAGCGCGGCATCACGATCTCGATCGCCCACGTGGAGTACGAGACCAAGAACCGCCACTACGCGCACGTCGACATGCCGGGCCACGCCGACTACGTCAAGAACATGATCACCGGCGCGGCCCAGGTGGACGGCGCCATCCTGGTCGTCTCGGCGACCGACGGCCCGATGCCCCAGACGCGCGAGCACGTCCTGCTGGCGCGCCAGGTGGGCGTGCCCTACATCGTGGTGGCCCTCAACAAGGCCGACATGGTCGACGACGAGGAGCTCCTCGAGCTGGTCGAGCTGGAGGTCCGCGAGCTGCTGACCAGCTACGGCTTCCCGGGCGACGACACGCCGATCATCCGCGTCTCGGCCCTCAAGGCCCTCGAGGGCGACGAGGCCTGGGGCGACAAGGTCGTCGAGCTGATGGAGGCCGTCGACTCCTACATCCCCGAGCCCGTGCGCTCGACCGACAAGCCGTTCCTCATGTCGATCGAGGACGTCATGTCCATCACCGGCCGCGGCACCGTGGTGACCGGCCGGGTGGAGCAGGGCGTGGTCAAGGTCGGCGACGAGGTCGAGATCGTGGGCCTGCGCCCCACGCAGAAGACCGTCGTCACCGGCATCGAGATGTTCCGCAAGCTGCTCGACCAGGGCCAAGCCGGCGACAACCTGGGCGCGCTGCTGCGCGGCACCAAGAAAGAGGAGGTCGAGCGCGGTCAGGTGCTGTGCAAGCCCGGCTCGATTACGCCGCACACCCAGTTCCAGGCCCAGGTCTACGTGCTGACCAAGGAGGAGGGCGGGCGCCACAAGCCGTTCTTCGCCAACTACCGCCCGCAGTTCTACTTCCGCACGACCGACGTGACCGGCACCATCGAGCTGCCCTCGGGCACCGAGATGGTCATGCCCGGCGACAACACCGAGATGACCGTGGTGCTGGGCAAGCCCATCGCCATGGAGGAGGGCCTGACCTTCTCCATCCGCGAGGGCGGGCGCACGGTGGGCTCCGGCCGCGTCATCAAGATTCTGAAGTAGGACGGTCGTGGCCGACAACCGACAGAAGATCCGCATCCGGCTGAAGGCCTTCGACCACGGCGTCCTGGACCAGTCCACCGCGAAGATCGTCCAGACGGTGGAGCGCACCAACGCGCGCGTCCAGGGGCCGGTGCCCCTGCCCACCGAGACCCACCGCTACACGGTGGTGCGCGGCCCGCACAAGCACAAGGACAGCCGCGAGCACTTCGAGATGCGGGTGCACAAGCGCCTGCTGGACATCGTGGACCACACCGCCAAGACGGTCGACTCGCTCCAGCGCCTCGACCTGCCGGCCGGCGTGGACATCGAGATCAAGATCCGCCAGAACTAGTACGCCGGCCCCGGCCTTTGCGCCGCCGGGGCCCGACGGTGTACGCTGAATGGCCCCCGAATTTGGGGGGAGCGTCGCGGCCCCGGCCCGGCGAACAACAGACGTGTCCGGTCGCCCAAGGGAACGCCGGACCGAACCAGTCGAGCGCTCCGTTCGGGTCCCTAGCCCGGCGGAGCGTCTGTGTGTCGGGAGAACCGACGCGCGGAGAGTCAAGAGAGAGGCACAGGTGGCGACCAAGGCGATCGTCGGCGAGAAGGTGGGCATGACCCAGGTCTGGGACGCCCAGCACCGCGCCGTCCCGGTGACCGTCGTGCGCGTCAGCCCGGCCCGGGTCGTCCAGGTGAAGACGCCCGAGAAGGAGGGCTACAGCGCCCTCCAGGTGACCTGGGGCACCCGGCGCGCCGCGACGCTGTCCAAGCCCGAGCTGGGCCACTTCGACAAGGCCGGCGTGACGCCGGGCAAGCGCCTGGTCGAGCTGCGCCTCGACGACGTCACCGGCTACGAGGTCGGCCAGGAGATCCTGGTCGACACGCTGGAGAAGGGCGAGCGAATCGACGCCACCGCCGTCTCCAAGGGCAAGGGCTTCGCTGGCGCGATGAAGCGCCACAACTTCTCGGGCCAGGGCGGGGCTCACGGCAACCACAAGCACCACCGGGCGCCGGGCTCGATCGGCGCCTGCGCCACGCCCGGGCGCGTCTTCAAGGGCACCCGCATGGCCGGACGCATGGGCGGCACCCAGGTCACGACCACCAACCTCGAAGTCGTGAGCGTGGACGTCGAGCGCCACCTCGTGCTGGTCAAGGGCGCCGTGCCCGGACCGCGCGGCGGCGTCGTCGTGCTGCGCTCCAGCGTGAAGAACCCGATGACCGCCGGGGGCGCGCGATGAGCGGCGTGACCTACCTGCGCGGACCGGTGAGGAAGGAGCGCCCGGCGCCCGTCGCGCGCACCGTGACGCGCCGCGCGCTCGACGGCACCGCGCTCGGCACCGTCGCCCTGGAGCCGTCACTCTTCGGCGTCGAGCCCCACCGGGCCGTCCTGCACCAGGTCGTCACCGCCCAGCTGGCCGCCAAGCGCGCCGGCACCCAGTCGACCAAGACGCGCAGCGAGGTGCGCGGCGGCGGCCGCAAGCCGCTACGCCAGAAGGGCACCGGCAGCGCGCGCCAGGGCACCATTCGCGCGCCGCAGTACCCCGGCGGCGGCGTCGCCCTAGGCCCCAAGCCGCGCTCCTACGGGCAGCGCACCCCCAAGAAGATGATCGCCCTGGCCCTGCGCTCGGCGCTGTCGGACCGCGCCAGCGAGGAGCGCGTCGCGCTGGTCGAGGGCTTCGGCGCCTGGGCCGGACCCTCGACCAAGGACGCCGTGGGCGCCCTGGCGGCCCTCGACCTCTACGGCAAGGTGCTGGTCGTGCTGGGCCGCGAGGACCACGTGGCGCGAAAGTCCTTCGCCAACCTCGCCTACGTCACGACGATCGGCGCCGGGGAGATCAACGCCTACGACGTCCTCAACGCCGACTGGGTGCTCTTCACCGACGAGACCCTGCCCAGCGCCAAGGAGCACGACTGATGCGCGATGCCATGAGCGTCCTGATCCGCCCGGTCGTCTCGGAGAAGACCTACGCCCTGATGGAGAAGCACACCTACGTCTTCGTGGTGGACCCCCGGGCCACCAAGGTCGACGTGCGCAACGCCGTCGAGCAGGCCTTCAACGTCAAGGTCACCAACGTCAACACCCTGAACCGCAAGGGCAAGGCCACCCGCAACCGGCGCACCGGCACCGTCGGCGCGCGCGCGTCGACCAAGCGCGCCCTGGTCACCCTGCGCGAGGGCGACTCCATCAACCTCTTCGAGAACTGAGGACCGGTATGGCACTGCGATCCCGCAAACCCACCAGCCCCGGCCGGCGGTTCCAGACCGTCTCGGACTTCGCCGAGCTCACCAAGGACCGGCCCGAGAAGTCCCTCCTGGCGTCCAAGCCCCAGACCGGCGGGCGCAACAGTTACGGGCGCAAGACCTCGCGCCACCGCGGCGGCGGCCACAAGCAGCAGTACCGGGTGGTCGACTTCAAGCGCAACAAGGACGCCGTGCCGGCCCGGGTCGCCGCGATCGAGTACGACCCCAACCGCAGCTGCCGCATCGCCCTGCTGCACTACTTCGACGGCGAGAAGCGCTACATCCTGGCGCCCAACACGCTCAAGGTCGGCGACCTGGTCGAGTCCGGTCCCAAGGCCGACATTCGCACCGGCAACGCCCTGCCGATGCGCTACATCCCCACCGGCTCGACCGTGCACAACGTCGAGCTGCGCCCCGGCGGCGGCGGCAAGATGGCCCGCAGCGCCGGCATGAGCGTCCAGCTGGTCGCCAAGGACGGCGGCTTCGCCACGCTGCGCCTGCCCTCGACCGAGATGCGCCGCGTGCCCATCGACTGCCGCGCCACGCTGGGCGTGGTCGGCAACGCCGAGCACGAGCTGATCAAGGTCGGCAAGGCCGGGCGCAACCGCTGGAAGGGCGTGCGCCCCCAGACCCGGGGCGTGGCCATGAACCCGGTCGACCACCCGCTCGGCGGCGGCGAGGGCAAGTCCTCGGGTGGGCGCCACCCGGTCTCGCCCTGGGGTCAGCCCGAGGGCCGCACGCGCCTGCCCAAGGCGTCCGATTCGCTGATCATCCGCCGCCGCCGTGGCCGCGGCTCACGGAGGTAGTCATGTCGCGCAGTCTCAAGAAGGGTCCGTTCATCGACGCTCACCTGCTCAAGAAGGTGGACGCCATGAACGCGGCCAGCGAGAAGCGGGTCATCAAGACCTGGAGCCGGCGCTCGACGATCATCCCGGACATGGTCGGTCACACCTTCGCGGTCCACGACGGCCGGCGCCACGTGCCGGTCTTCGTCAACGAGTCCATGGTCGGCCACAAGCTCGGTGAGTTCGCCCCGACGCGGACCTTCCGGTTCCACGCCGGCCAGGAAAAGACGGGACGGCGCTGATGCCCGGACCCAAGACCAACGAGCGCGAGGGCACCCGCGCGACGCTGCGCGGCTACCACATGTCGGCGTCCAAGGCGCGCGTCGTGCTGAATCTGATCCGCAACGAGGACGTGACCACGGCGCGCGAGATCCTGACCGGCACCACCCGCGAGGCGGCCGACGTGATCGCCAAGGTCTTGGCCTCGGCCGTGGCCAACGCGGTCACCAACGACGGCCTGTCGGCCGACGAGCTCTACGTCTCGGCCGCCTACGCCGACGAGGGCATCACCATGAAGCGCTTCACGCCGCGCGCCCGGGGGCGCGCCGGCCGGATCCGCAAGCGCGCCTGCCACATCACCGTGATCGTGTCGCGCCTGGACGACGAGCGCCTCGAGGTGCTGCGCGCCGCGCGCAGCGCCCAGGCGAGCGCGTCGCGCGCGCGCCGGGTGGCCTCCTCGCGCCGCCGCGAGGCGGGACCGGCCCGACGCGGCGCCGCGGCGCCGGGCGACGAGATCGACGAGACCGCGACCGACCAGGTCGAGGTGGACGAGGCCCCGACCGACGAGGTCGAGGACGACACGAACGAGACGCCCGTCGAGGAGACGGGCGAAGGGGCGCCGAGCGACGCCGCAGAGGAGACGGGCGAGTAATGGGTCAGAAGGTCAATCCCTACGGGTTCCGGCTCGGCATCACCACGGACTGGAAGTCGCGCTGGTTCAAGGAGCGCGGGTACAAGGACCTCGTCATCGAGGACTGGAAGATCCGCGACTACCTGACGCGCCAGCTCGAGAGCGCCGCCGTCAGCCGCATCGAGATCGAGCGCAACTCCGACCGCATCCGCGTGGACATCCACACGGCGCGCCCCGGCATCGTCATCGGCCGGCGCGGCGCCGAGGCCGAGCGCCTGAAGAAGGACCTCGAGCGCATCACCGGCCAGAAAAACAAGATCTCGCTGAACATCCAGGAGATCAAGCAGCCCGAGCTCGACGCCGCCCTGATCGCCCAGGGCATCTGCGACCAGCTGATCCGGCGCGTGGCCTTCCGCCGCGCCATGAAGCGCGGCATCCAGACCGTCCAGAAGGCCGGCGCCCTGGGCGTGCGCATCAAGGCCGCCGGACGCCTCGGCGGCGCCGAGATGAGCCGCAGCGAGTCCTACCGCGAGGGCCGCGTGCCGCTGCACACCCTGCGCGCCGACATCGACTACGGCTTCCGCGAGGCGCGCACCAACACCGGGCGCATTGGCGTCAAGGTCTGGATCTACAAGGGCGACATCCTGCCCTACCAGCTGACCAACGACGAGAAGATCGTGCGCGAGGCCGCCATGGCGGCCGGGGACGCCGTGCCGGTGGGGGCGTCGCCGAGCGCGCCCAAGGGCGTCATCCGCGCCGGCGGCGGGCGTCGCCGCGTCGACGCCGGGGCCGCGACCGAAGAGGTGAGCGCCGAGACGACCGAGGCAACAGCGGCGACCGAGGCCACCGAGGTCGTCGAGACCGTGGTCGACGTCGACCCGGCCGACCTGCTGGCCACCACCGACGAGGTCGAGCGCCAGCTCTCCGTCGAAGAGGAGATCGAGCGCCGCACCGCGGTGGAGCACACCGACACGCCGCACTTCCGAAAGGACGTGGAGTAGCCATGTTGATGCCCCGCAAGGTGAAGCACCGCAAGCAGCAGCGCGGGCGCCGGGCCGGCCTGGCCAAGGGCGGCACCGAGTTGACCTTCGGCGACTTCGGGATCAAGGCCGAGGAGTCCGGCTGGCTCAGCGCCCGCCAGATCGAGGCCGCCCGCATCGCCATGACCCGCCACGTCAAGCGCGGGGGCAAGGTGTGGATCCGGGTCTTCCCCGACAAGCCGGTCACCCAGAAGCCGGCCGAGACCCGCATGGGCTCGGGCAAGGGCAACCCCGAGTTCTGGGTCGCCGTGGTCAAGCCCGGGCGCATCCTGTTCGAGCTCGGCGGCGTCGACGAGGCGCTGGCCCGCTCGGCCATGGAGCGCGCCATCCAGAAGCTGCCGATCAAGGCGCGCTTCGTGATCCGGCCCGGAACCCACGGCGCCCCGGAGGTGACGATCTGATGGCCAAGACCAAGGAACACGTCGCGGAGATGCGACTGCTCGGCGACCACGAGCTCGTGGAGCGCCTGGCCGAGGCGCGCCGCGAGCTCTTCAACCTCCGCTTCCAACTGGCCACCGGCCAGCTGGACAACTCGTCGCGCCTGCCCGCGGTGCGCAAGGACATCGCCCGGCTCTCGACCTTCGTGCGCGAGCGCGAGATCGCCGCCGCCGAGGCGCTCAACGAAGGTGACGCGTCATGAGTGACAACCCGACCCCCGAGACCGACGTGACCCCCGAGGCCGTGGTGACCCCGGAGGCCGTCGAGACGACCCCCGCGGCGACGACCCCGGTCGTGCCCGCCGCGCCCGCCGCGCCGGTCGCCGACGAGGGCCGCGCCAACCCCCGCAAGGTCCGCGAGGGCATCGTGGTCTCCAACAAGATGGACGCGACGCTGGTCGTGGCCGTCAACGATCGAGTCCGCCACCCGCGCTACGGCAAGACCGTCCAGCGCACCAAGAAGCTCTACGTCCACGACGAGAAGAACGAGGCCCAGGTCGGCGACCGGGTCCGGGTCCAGGAGACCCGACCGCTGTCCAAGCTCAAGCGCTGGCGCCTCACGGAGATCGTGGAGCGGGCCCGATGATTCAGCAGGAGTCGCGACTCAAGGTGGCCGACAACTCCGGCGCCAAGGAGGTGCTGTGCATCCGCGTGCTCGGGGGCACGCGCCGGCGCTACGCCTCGATCGGCGACGTCTTTATCGCCACGGTGAAGGACGCCATCCCCGGCGCCGCGGTCAAGAAGGGTGACGTCGTGCGCTGCGTGGTCGTGCGGACCGCCAAGGAGCGGCGCCGGCCCGACGGCTCCTACATCAAGTTCGACGAGAACGCCGCGGTGCTGATCAACGAGCAGTCCCAGCCGCGCGGCACGCGCATCTTCGGGCCCGTCGGGCGCGAGCTGCGCGACAAGAAGTTCATGCGCATCATCTCGCTCGCCCCGGAGGTCCTGTAATGAAGATCCGCAAGGGCGACGACGTCCTGATCATCGCCGGCAAGTTCGTCGGCCAACGCGGCACGGTCGAAGTGGCCCTGCCCACCACCAACCAGGTCATCCTGGACGGCCTCAACGTGGCCAAGCGCCACACCAAGCAGCGGGGCTCGACCATGCAGGCCGGCATCATCGACAAGGTCATGCCGATGGACGCGTCCAACGTGGCGCTGTGGTGCCCGGGGCACAAGGGCCCGGCCAAGGTCGGCTTCGCCGACGTCGACGGCGTCAAGGCGCGCGTCTGCCGCAAGTGCGGGGAGGTGCTGTGACCACCGTGCGCCCGCGTCTAAAGGTCCGCTACGACCAGGAGGTCCGCGCCGCGCTCCGCGAGGAGCTCGGGCTCGACAACGTCATGCAGGTCCCGCGCCTGGTGAAGATCGTGCTCAACTCCGGGGTCGGGCGCGCCACCCAGCAGGCCTCGCTGCTCGAGGGCGCTCAGCGCGACCTCGAGGTCATCACCGGCCAGCGCCCGGTCATCACGCGGGCCAAGAAGTCGATCGCCAATTTCAAGCTCCGCGAGGAACAGGCCATCGGCGTCAAGGTCACCCTGCGCGGCGACCGGGCGTGGGAGTTCTTCGACCGGCTGCTGAGCCTGGCCGTGCCGCGCATCCGCGACTTCCGCGGGCTCTCCCCGGACTCCTTCGACGGCCGGGGCAACTACACCTTCGGCGTCAACGACCAGTTGATCTTCCCGGAGGTCGACTACGACAAGATCGACGCGCCGCGCGGCTTCGACATCACCATCGTGACCACCGCGGCGAACGACGAGCAGGGGCGCGCGTTCCTGCGCGCCTTCGGCTTCCCCTTCAAGCAGGAGACTCGATAGACATGGCCAAGAAAGCCCTTCGGATCAAGCAGCAGAAGACCCCCAAGTTCTCGACGCGCGCCTACACGCGCTGCGAGCGCTGCGGGCGTCCGCGCTCGGTCTACCGCAAGTTCGGGCTGTGCCGGATCTGCCTGCGCCTGATGGTGCACGCCGGCGAGATACCCGGCGTGACCAAGGCCAGTTGGTAGGGGGATCGCCATGACCATGACCGACCCCATCGCCGACATGCTGACGCGGATCCGCAACGCCAACTTCGCCATGTTCGACAGCGTCAAGATGCCCAGCTCCAAGCTCAAGGTGAGCCTGGCCACGGTGCTCGAGCGCGAGGGCTTCATCGCGGGCTTCCGCGTCTCGGAGGTCGAGGGCAAGCCCGGCTCGACCCTGGAGATCACGCTGAAGTACTCCGAGGAGCGCGAGAAGACGATCATCGGGATCCAGCGCGTCTCCAAGCCCGGGCTGCGGATCTACAAGAAGTCCGATCAGATGCCCAAGGTGTTGGGCGGCGTGGGCGTGGCCGTCGTGTCGACGAGCCACGGGCTGATGACCGACCGCGAAGCGCGCAAGGCGAAGTTGGGCGGCGAGGTGCTCTGCTATGTGTGGTAGTCGCCGCGCCCCCCGGGAGGAATGCTGATGAGCCGCATCGGCCGCAGCCCGATCACCGTGCCCGCCGACGTCACGGTGTCCGTGGACGGCGACGTCGTCACGGTCACCGGACCCAACGGGACCATGAACCGCACGCTGCCCGCGGGCATCACTGGGGCCCAGGCCGGCGCGGAGCTGACCGTGTCGCGGGCCAGCGACGAGACCGCCCAGAAGGCCCTGCACGGGCTAAGCCGCACGCTGATCGACAACATGGTCATCGGGGTGACCCGGGGCTGGAGCAAGGAGCTCGAGATCATCGGCGTCGGCTACCGCGCCGCCGCGGCCGGCCCCCACGCGCTCGACCTGGCGCTGGGATTCTCGCACCCGGTGAAGTACCAGGCGCCCGAGGGCATCTCCTTCGAGGTGCCGGTGCCCACGCGCGTCATCGTGCGCGGCGCCGACAAGGAGGCCGTCGGCCAGGTCGCCGCGACCATCCGCAAGCTCCGCAAGCCCGAGCCCTACAAGGGCAAGGGCGTGCGCTACCTCGGCGAGCGCGTCGCGCGCAAGGCCGGAAAGGCGGCGAAGTAATGGCCCGCACCACTCGCGAGCTGCGCCAGCGGCGCCACGAGCGCATCCGCCGTCGCCTGTCGGGCACGCCGGAGCGCCCGCGCGTCGCCGTCAGCCGCACCAACAAGCACATCTCGGCCCAGATCATCGACGACGTCAACGGCCGCACCCTGGCGGCCGCGTCCTCGGTGGAGCCGGGCCTGCACTCCGTGTCCGGGGCCAACGTCGAGGGGGCCAAGGCGGTGGCCGCGCTGCTCGCGCAGCGGGCCCGGGCCGCCGACATCGCCGCCGTGGTCTTCGACCGCGGGGGCTTCGACTACCACGGCCGCGTGGCCGCCTTCGCCGACGCGCTGCGCGCCGGGGGACTGGAGTTCTGATGAGTGACGTCGAACAGTTCGAGGAGCGGACCATCAAGGTCAACCGCGTCAGCAAGGTCGTCAAGGGCGGCCGGCGCTTCTCCTTCACCGCCCTGATGGTGATCGGCGACGGCAAGGGCCGCGTCGGTCTGGGCTACGGCAAGGCCAAGGAGGCCGGCCTGGCGGTCCAGAAGGGCATCGAGGAGGCGCGCAAGAACCTCTTTGACGTGCCCCTGGCCGGCACGACAATCGTCTACCCGGTGCTGGGCACCTCGGGGGCCGGACGGGTGCTGATGAAGCCGGCCGCGCCGGGCACCGGCGTCATCGCCGGCGGCGCCGCGCGCGCCATCCTGGAGATGGCCGGCGTGAAGGACATCATCGCCAAGTCGCTGGGCTCGTCCAACGGCATCAACGTGGCCCACGCCACCATCCAGGGGCTCAAACAGCTGCGCCGCCCCGAGCAGGTGGCGGCCAGCCGCGACAAGCCGGCCGACCACGTCATCCCGTCCGGTACGCTGCGGGCCTACCGCGAGCGCCAGCGCGAGGGCGACCTGTTCAAGGTCCCGGAGGTGACGAGATGACCGAGCTCAAGGTGACCCAGACCCGCTCGGCGATCGGCACCAAGCCCAAGCACCGCGGGACGCTGCGCGCCCTCGGGCTGCGCGGCATCGGCCAGACCAACACCCTGCCCGACCGGCCCGAGATCCGCGGGATGATCGCGCGCGTGCCGCACCTGATCAGCGTGGAGGAGGTCCAGTGAAGCTCCACGAGCTCAAGGCGCCCCCGGGCTCGTCCAAGCGCAAGCGCGTGGTCGGGCGCGGCACCGCCGGCAAGGGCGGCAAGACCGCCGGGCGCGGCACCAAGGGCCAGAAGGCCCGCCGCCAGATCCCGGCCGGCTTCGAGGGCGGGCAGCTGCCGCTGATCCAGCGCATCCCCAAGCTGAAGGGCTTCACCAACCCCTTCCGCGTCGCCTACACCCCGGTCAACCTCGACGCCCTGGCGGCCCTCGGCCTGGCCGAGGTCAACCCCGACGTCCTGGCCGCCCACGGACTGTGCCACCGGGGCGACCTGGTCAAGATCCTCGGGCGCGGCGCCCTGGCCTCGCCGGTTCACGCCAGCGTCCACGCCGCCTCGGCGCCGGCGCGCGCGGCCCTGGAGGCGGCCGGCGGGTCGGTGACGATCCTTGAGCTGCCCTTCTCGGTGCGCCCGCCCGCCGCGGGCAACCAGCACCAGAACCGCTAGGGGACCCGTGCTGAAGAGACTCGCGAACATCTTCCGGGTCGTCGACCTTCGCAACAAGGTCGTCTTCACGGTCGCGATCATCTGCCTGTACCAGCTCGGGGCGAACCTGCCGATCCCCGGCGTGAGCTGGGCCCAGGTCCAGCTCCTGCAGTCCAAGGCCGGGGCCAGCGGCGTGCTGGGCTTCCTCAACCTCTTCTCGGGCGGCGCCCTGACGCGCCTGGCCGTCTTCGGCCTGGGCGTCATGCCCTACATCACCAGCTCGATCGTCATCCAGCTGCTCACGACGGTGATCCCCAAGCTGACCGAGTGGCGCGACCAGGGCGCGATCGGCCAGAAGAAGATCACCCAGACGACCCGCTACCTCACCATCGGCCTGGCCCTCCTGCAGTCGACCGGCCTGATCTACGCCTTCCACGGGCACGACTCGGCGCTGCTGGGCTTCAACATCGACCTGATTCCCCGCTTCACGCTGTGGCTCGGCTTCTTCATGGTGCTGGTCATGACCGCCGGCACCGCCTTCGTCATGTGGCTGGCCGAGCTGATCACCCAGCGTGGCGTAGGCCAGGGCATGAGCCTGCTCATCTTCGCCAACGTGGTGGCCGGCCTGCCCTCGGGCGGCCGCGCGGTCTACGCCGAGGGCGGCCAGGTCAAGTTCTGGACCCTGCTGGTCATCTCCCTGGCTCTGCTGGTGTTCATCGTGTTCATGGACAACGGCCAGCGGCGCATCCCCATCACCTTCGCCCGGCGCGTGGTCGGGCGCCGCGAGATGGGCGGCAACTCCACCTACATCCCGCTCAAGGTCAACCAGTCCGGGGTGATCCCGATCATCTTCGCGTCGTCGGTGCTCTACATCCCGGTGCTGATGAGCAACGTGGTGCCCTGGACCGGCTTCCAGAACTTCGTCAACTCCTCGCTGCACCCGACGAGCTTCGTGTACATCCTCTCGGACTTCCTGCTGATCCTGGCCTTCACGTTCTTCTACGTCTACATCGCCTTCGAGCCCCACCAGCAGGCCGAGATGCTGCGCCAGCAGGGCGGCTTCGTCCCGGGGATCCGCCCGGGCCTGCCCACCGAGAAGTACTTCGCCAAGCTGCTGAGCCGCATCACGGTGGTCGGCGCCGTCTTCCTGGCCTCGGTGGCCGTGGTGCCCAGCCTGCTCATGGCCCTGTGGAACATCAACCGCTTCCCGTACTACGGCACGACGCTGCTGATCGCGGTCGGCGTGGCGCTCGAGACGATGCGCCAGATCGACAGCCAGCTGATGATGCGCAACTACGAAGGCTTCCTGAAGCGCTAGCCATGGCGGCGCCCCTCTATCTGGTGGTCCTCGGCAAGCAGGGCGCGGGCAAGGGGACCCAGTGCGACCGCCTGGGCGCGCGCTACGCCATCCCGCACGTCTCGACCGGCGACATGCTGCGTGCGGCGGTCCAGGCCGGCACCGCGCTCGGCCGCGAGGTCGCCGCTCGGCTCGAGGCCGGGGTGCTGGTCTCCGACGCCCTGGTCATCCGGCTGGTCGAGGAGCGCTTCGCCGACCCCGACGCCGCCGCCGGGGCGCTGCTGGACGGGTTCCCGCGCAACGCGGCCCAGGCCGAGGCCCTCGAGGAGCTGCTGGGCATCGCCGGCGTGTCGCTGTGCGTCAACCTGGAGATCGCCAACGAGCGGGCGACCGCCCGGCTGTCCTCGCGGCGCGTGTGCCAGGACTGCGGGACGATCTACCGCGACACCGACCCCGCGGCCGTCTCCGGCGTGTGCGCCAAGTGCGGCGGTCACGTCGTCCAGCGCGCCGACGACCAGCCCGAGGCCATCCGCCGGCGCCTCGAGACCTACGAGCGCGACACCGCGCCGCTGCTCGACTTCTACCGCGAGCGCGGCGTGCTGGTCACCGTCGACGGCGACCGGGCGCCCGACGAGGTGACCGCGTCCATCGTGGCCGCCCTCGGCGCCCGGGGCCTGGCGTGAGGCGTTCGCCCGACGAGCTGGCCAAGATGCGCCGGGCCGGCCGGGTGGTCGCCGAGATGCACGAGGCGACCCGCGCGGCGATCCGCCCCGGGGTCACCACCGCCCGGCTCAACGAGGTGGCCGCCGAGGTGCTCGAGCGGCGCGGGGCGCGCTCCAACTTCCTCAACTACCACGGCTTCCCGGCCGTGATCTGCACCAGCCCCAACGACATGATCGTCCACGGCATCCCGGGCGACTGCGTGCTGCGCGACGGCGACATCATCTCGGTGGACTGCGGGGCGATCGTCGAGGGCTACCACGGCGACGCCGCCTACACCGCCCCGGTGGGCGAGGTGAGCGACCTGGCGCGCCGGCTCATCGAGGTGACCGAGCGCTCGCTGTGGGCGGGGATCGACCAGATGGTCGTGGGTCGGCGGCTCCACGAGATCGGCCGGGCGGTCCAGCGCGTGGCCGAGGCGGCCGGCTTCTCGGTGGTGCGCGAGTACGTGGGTCACGCCATCGGCACCGCCATGCACGAGAGCCCCCAGGTGCCCAACTACTGGCCGGGCACGCCCGGGCCGACGCTCAAGGAGGGCATGGTCTTCGCCGTCGAGCCGATGGTCAACGCGGGCCTGGCCGAGACCTACCTGCTCGACGACGGCTGGTCGGTGCTGACCCGCGACGGCTCGCTCTCGGCCCACTTCGAGCACACCATCGCCGTGACCGACGACGGGCCCGAGGTCTTCACCTCCGCCTAGGTCGGCGGGTGCTTGCGGTCGAGCTGGCGCTGGGCGAAGAGCGCGGCTTCGGTGCGCCGTTGGAAGCCCAGCTTGGCCAGCAGGTTGGAGACGTAGTTCTTCACCGTCTTCTCAGCCAGGAACATCTCCGCGGCGATCTCGCGGTTGGAGAGCCCCTCGCTCAGCAGCTCGAGGATGCGCCGCTCCTGGGTGCTCAGGCTCTCCAGGCGCAGGTCCTCGACCATCTGGCGGCGCAGTCGCTCGCGCGCCCGATTGACCTGCTCCTCGGTGAGGAGCATCTCGCCGTTGGCCACGCGCCGGATCGACCGGACCAGCTCGTCCCCGCGCACGTTCTTGAGCACGTAGCCCCGGGCCCCGGCGAGCACCGAGGCGTTGAGCGCCTCGGCGTCGGCGAAGCTGGTCAGCATCAGGCAGGCCAGGTCGGCGCGCTGGTCGCGCAGGGTCCGACACAGGTCGACGCCGCTGCCGTCGGGCAGGCGCACGTCGAGCACCGCGACGTCGATGAGGTCGAGGTCGACGGCCTCGGCCTCGGCCATCGTGCTGGCCTCGGCGACGACCTCGAGGTCGCCGGCGGCGTCGAGGAGCTCCTTGAGTCCGCGCCGCACGATTTCGTGGTCGTCGACCAGCAGGAGGCGGATCACGTCACGCCTGTCGTTGGGCGGTCCATCGCACCAGTGTGCCATGTCCCGGCGCGGCTTCGACCTCGAAGGAGCCGCCCATTTGGGCGGCCCGGGCGCTCAGGTTGCGCAGGCCCCGCCCGGGGCCCGCGGCGGAGGAGAAGCCCACGCCGTCGTCGGCCACGGTGAGGATCACCAGGTCGTCGTCCACCGCGACGGTCACGCGCGCCGCGCGAGCCCGCGAGTGGCGCGCCACGTTGGACAGCGCCTCGCGCAGGGCCTGCACGGCGTGGTGCGCGCTGTGGGCGGACACCAGGCGGTCGAAGTCGGCCGGCATCTCGACCGCGACCTCGATGCCCAGGCGTGAGCGCACCTCGTCCGCCAGCGCCTCGACCCGTTCGCTGGGCGAGCCGCTCTCGTCGTCGTCCTGGTCGATCTCGAAGATCGTCGTGCGGATGTCGCGGAGGGTGACGTCGAGCTCGTCCACGCAGTGGTTGATGCGCTCGCGCACGGCGTCGTCCATCTCGAGGCCCAGCGCGATCTGCAGCGACAGTCCGACGCCGAACAGCCGCTGGATCACCGTGTCGTGCAGGTCGCGGGCCAGGCGCTCGCGCTCCTCGGACAGCGTGAGATCGCGCAGCTGGGCCCGCAGCTGCGCCTGGTCGATCACGATGCCGGCGGCGCGCCCGAAGGACTCCACCAGGATCTCGTCCTCCTCGTCGAAGGGCTCGTCGTCCAGCGGGTCGGTGAGGTAGATGTTGCCGAAGACGCGTCCGTCGCCGGTCTCCACCGGCGCCCCCAGGAAGCGGTACATCGGCGGGTGGTGCTTGGGGAAGCCCCGGAAGCCCGGGTAGGTGGTCAGGTCCTCGAGGCGCAGGGCCGTCCGGCGCTCGATGACCTCGCCCAGGACGCCCTCGCCGCAGGGCAGCGCCCCGATGGCCTGGCGGGTCCGGTCGTCGATCCCCTGGGTGATGAAGCGCGACAGGGACTGACCGTCCCGGGAGAGGACGCCGAGCGCCCCGTACCGCGCGCCGACCATCTGCACCGATGCGGCGACGATGGTGGTCAACAGGTCGTCGAGGTCGGTGTCGACCTCGATGAGCAGCAGGGCCCGGATCAGCGCGTGGAGCCGTTCGGGGTCCCGGATCTGGTGGAAGACCATCGCGACCAGCCTGGCACAGCGCGCCGCGAGGGTCTAACCGACCCGCTCGCCCACCACGACGCTGAGCGGCAGCTCCACGATCGTCGCGCCCCGGGCCACCGCGTCGCGGAGCCGGTCGTTGAGGGCGGCGTCGGTCGCCACCGTGCGCGCGATCCCCGAGGCCATGACCGACCAGGTGGCCCCGTCGGGCTCGAGGCCGTCGACCTGGACCGAGAGCACCTCGGCCCGATCGGCCGCGGTGACGACCGCCTCCTCCGGGCTGGCCAGGAGGAGGTGCTGGTCGTCGACCACCGCGACGCGCGCCGGCAGCGCGGCGGGCAAGCAGCGGACGGAGATCACGACGCGCGCCAGGTCCGCCTCGGCGAGTCGCGCGACGCACGCGGAGCGAGAAAGGGTCTCGCGTCGCACGTTGCCCAGATCGCCCATGAGGTCAGCCTCGCCGGGCCCGCCGGAGACCGGCTAGGGCCGCCAGTCACAACTTGGCCGCGTCGCCCGGTGGTACGGCCGGGTTTCGCGGGGCCCGGCGAGCGGGTGCGGCGCCACGCGGTTAGCGTCGGGGACGTGAAGAAGGGTGCGAAGCGAGGGCGCGTGACTCCCCGGACCCGCGGGGCCGGGACCGAGGGCGAGGCCGTCGCCACCGACCAGGCCCCGAACGAGTCGGACGGCGCCGAGGCCACGGCCGAGGGCGAGAAGGCCCGTCCGCTCGCGCCCGCCGCCAAGCCGCGTCCGGACAGTTCGTGGAACGCCGGCGCGACTCGGTGGGCCGGCAGGTCCAAGGGTTCGGGCCGTCGCCAGGAGCGCCACCAGAGTCGCTGAGGGCGCTCGCTGATGCGATTTGGGCCGGGACCGGTACACTGGCACCCTGCTCGGGCTCTCATGGTCGCCCCGATCCCGCCGACTTTTGCGCTGACGCGGAAAAGGGGTAGAATGGTCGGCCGACCTCTTGGCGTGTCCGAGGGTCCATCCGTGGCGGAGCCGTGCTCCACCACGCCCGCAGTGCCTAACAAGGAGACAGAACCTGAGCAAGCCTAAGGAAGACGCGTTCACCGTCGAGGGGACCGTCGTCGAGCCACTGCCCAACGCCATGTTCCGCGTGGAGCTGGAGAACGGGTACACCGTCCTCGCCCACAGCTCCGGGAAGATGCGGATGCACCGCATTCGCATCCTGCCCGGGGACAAGGTGCAGGTGGAGATCACGCCCTACGACATGACCCGTGGACGCATCACCTACCGCTACAAGTAGCTCCGGTTCTACGAAGAAAGTTCGACAATGAAGGTTCGCGCCAGCGTCAAGACAATGTGTGAGAAGTGCAAGGTGATCCGACGGGCCGGCCACGTCCGCGTGATCTGTGAGAACCCGCGCCACAAGCAGCGTCAGGGCTAGGAGGAAGAATGGCCCGCATCGCCGGCGTCGACATCCCGCGTGACAAGCGCGTCGTCATCGCGCTCACCTACATCTTCGGGGTCGGCCCCACCATCGCCCAGCAGGTCTGCGCGGTGACGGGCGTCGACGAGTCGACCCGCGTCAAGGACCTCACCGAGTCCGAGGTGAACAAGCTGCGCACCTACATCGACCAGAACGTCACCGTCGAGGGTGACCTGCGGCGCGACGTGGCCCAGGACATCAAGCGCAAGATGGAGATCAACTGCCTCCAGGGGATCCGTCACCGCAAGGGGCTGCCGGTTCGCGGCCAGCGCACTCGCACCAACGCGCGCACCCGCAAGGGTCCCAAGCGCACCGTCGCCGGCAAGAAGAAGGTCACCAAGTAATGGCCAAGCCGAACACGGTCCGCAAGGGCCGGCGCCGGGAGCGCAAGAACGTCGCCTTCGGCGTCGCGCACATCAAGAGCTCGTTCAACAACACCATCGTCACGATCACCGACCCCGAGGGCAACGTGCTGTCGTGGGCCTCGTCGGGCAACGTCGGCTTCAAGGGGTCGCGCAAGTCGACGCCGTTCGCCGCGCAGTCCGCGGCCGAGAAGTGCGCGCGGGCCGCGATGGAGCACGGCGTGAAGAAGGTCGACGTGCTGGTGCGCGGCCCGGGCTCGGGTCGCGAGACGGCCATCCGGGCGCTCGCCGCCGCGGGCATCGAGGTGGTGGCCATCAAGGACGTCACCCCGCTGCCGCACAACGGCTGTCGGCCCAAGAAGCGTCGGCGGGGTTAGTCGTGGCCCGCTACACCGGACCCGTCTGCCGGCTCTGCCGGCGCGAGCGCACCAAGCTCTACCTGAAGGGCGAGCGCTGCTTCACCCTCAAGTGTCCCGTCTCGGAGAACTCGGACCGCCAGACCCGCGCCTACCCGCCGGGCATGCACGGGCGGGACCGCCAGCGTCAGGGGTCCGAGTACCTGACCCAGCTGCGCGAGAAGCAGAAGGCCCGGCGCACCTACGGTGTGCTGGAGAAGCAGTTCCGCAACCTCTACGAGGAGGCCAATCGCCGGCCCGGCATCACCGGCACGAACCTCCTGCAGTTCCTCGAGCTGCGCCTCGACAACGTGGCCTTCCGCGCGGGCTGGGGCGCGTCGCGCAGCCAGGCCCGCCAGCTGGTGCGCCACGGGCACGTCAGCGTCAACGCCAAGCGCGTGACCATCCCCAGCTACCGAGTGCGCCCGGGCGACGTGGTGACCCTGAAGGCCGCCACCCGCGAGAACTTCAACGTCAAGCGCAACCTGGACGTCCTGGACCGCGCCGTGCCGGGCTGGCTGGAGACCGCCGAGAACGGCTTCGCCGTCACCGTGCGCGTCGTGCCCCAGCGCGAGCAGATCGACGAAGCCATCCGCGAGCAGCTCATCGTCGAGCTGTACTCGAAGTAACGCCCCACCCCACGAAGGAGTACCCATGCTGATCATCCAACGGCCCACTATCGAGGCCCTCGGCGAGGAGGTCAACAGCCGCCAGTCCTTCGGGATCGGGCCGCTCGACCCGGGCTTCGGCCACACGCTGGGCAACTCGCTGCGCCGCACCCTGCTCTCGTCGATCCCCGGCGCCGCGGCCACGCGTGTCAAGTTCGAGGCCGTCCTGCACGAGTTCGGCGTCATCGAGGGCGTGAAGGAGGACGTCCAGGACATCTGCCTCAACCTGAAGGACCTCCTGCTCAAGGTGCACAGCGACGAGCCGGTGACCCTGCACCTGGAGAAGCGCGGCGAGGGCTCGGTGACCGCGTCGGACCTCTCGACCACCGCCGACGTGGAGATCCTCAACGGCGACCTGCACCTGGCGTACCTCACCTCACCAAAGAGCGTGCTGACCTTCGAGCTGACCGTCGAGCGCGGCAAGGGCTACGTCGGCGCCGACGGCAACAAGGGCTCGTCGACCATCGGGGTCATCCCGCTGGACGCGATCTTCTCGCCCGTGCGCCGCGTCAGCTTCGAGATCGAGCCCGTGCGCGTCGAGCAGTCCAAGGACTTCGACCGCCTGGTCATCGACATCGACACCGACGGCTCGATTACGCCGCGCGAGGCCCTGGCGTCAGCGGCCAAGACGCTGGGCTCGCTGGTCGAGCTCATCGCCGGATTCGACGAGGAGGCGCCGTCGCTCGAGCTGGGTGACGTGGGCACCGCGCAGGCGGCGGCCAGCGAACTCGACATCCGCATCGAGGAGCTGGGCCTGACCGAGCGCTCGCGCAACTGCCTCAAGCGCGCCGGCATCAACACCATCGCCCAACTGATCAACGCCACCGAGCGCGACCTGACCTCGATCACCAACTTCGGGGCGACGTCGCTCAAGGACGTGACGGACCGGCTCGAAGAGCGCGGCCTGTCACTGCGCGTGGAGGACTGACCGTGCGCGGCACCCCCACCCGAGGCCAGCGGCTCGGGGGCGACAGCGCCCACCAGAAGGCGATGCTGGGCAACCTCGTGGCCTCGCTGATCGCCGCGGAGTCCCTCGTCACCACCGAGGCCAAGGCCAAGGCCATGCGCCCGGTGATCGAGCGCGTCGTCACGGCGGCCAAGAAGTCCCCCGAGGGCTCGGTTCACGCCCAGCGCCGCGTCGTCGCGCTGATCCGCGACAAGGACATGGCCCACAAGCTCTTCACCGAGATCGCCCCGCGCTACGCGGAGCGCCCGGGCGGGTACACGCGGATCCTGAAGCTCGGGCCGCGCCAGGGCGACAACGCGCCGATGGCGCGCATTGAGTTCGTCTGAGCCACCCGGCGCCACCCGGCGGTGGCGCCTCGACCTGGCCTACGACGGCCGGGGACTGCGCGGCTTCGCCCCCCAGACGGGGTACGACACGGTTGTCTCGTTGCTGGGTGACGCGCTCGCGCGCACCCTTCGCCTGAACGCCCCGCCCCCGCTGGTCGGCGCCGGGCGCACCGACGCCGGCGTGCACGCCTTCGGGCAGGTGGTCCACGTCGATCTGGCCAGTCCGCTCTTTGCCGACGAGCGCCGGCCCGAGGCCGAGCGCCTGCGCGCCTCGCTCAACTCCCAGCTGGCCGGCCGGGTCCGGGTCCTCGCGGCGCGCCCGGTCGACGGCGCGTTCCACGCCCGGTTCTCGGCGACCTGGCGCGCCTACCGCTACCTGGTGCTCGAGACCGCTCCGCCCGCCCTCGAGCTCACGCGGGCCTGGTCGTGGGCGGTCGCCGGACCCCTCGACGTCGACGCGATGAACCGGGCCGGGAGGGCCGCGGTGGGCGAGCACGACTTTCGCTCCTTCTGCCGTCGCCCCGACGGCTCGTCGCCCGATCAGGCGCTGACCCGCCGGGTGCTCGAGCTCACGTGGGAGCGCCGCGACGACGAGTGGACCCTGGCGCCGGACGGGGCGAGCGCGCTGCGCCTGTGGATCCGCGCGACGTCGTTCTGCCACCAGATGGTGCGCTCGCTGACCTCGACCATGGTGGCGGTGGGCCAGGGGCGCCTGGGCGAGGCCACGATCGCCGAGCGCCTGGCCACGCCGCACCGCGACGGCCTGCCCGCTCCGGCGCCGGCGGCCGGATTGGCCCTGGTGGCGGTGGGCTACTCCGACGAGCCGACCGGGCCCGCCGACGCGCGCTGAGCTTGTCGCTCGACGCCGCGCCGAGGTCGTTGGCTAGCGTGGTCCGGTGACTCCGACACCACTGCCCGCCGGCATCTCCCTCGACGACCTCAACGACACCATCCGCCCCGGTGACGATCTCTTTCGCCACGTGAACGGGGCGTGGATGGACCGCACGCAGATCCCGGCCGACCGGCCGTATTACGGATCGACGATGATCCTGCGCGAGGCGTCCGAGAAGGCGACGCGCGACATCATCGAGGAGGCCCGCGGCGCGGCCCCGGGCACCGAGGCGCGCAAGGTCGGCGACCTCTACGCGAGCTTCATGGACGAAGAGCGCGTCGAGCGCCTCGGCGCCGCGCCGCTGGCCCGCCCGCTCGAGCTGGCGGCCGCGGTGGACTCGATCCCCCAGCTGATGGGCACGCTCGGCGCGATGCAGCGCCGGGGCCTGGGCGCGCTGTACGACCTCTTCGTCGACGGCGACCCGGGAGACCCCGAGCGCTACCTCGTCTTCCTGGAGCAGGCCGGGATCGGCTTGCCCGACGAGAGCTACTTCCGCGACGAGGGCTTCGCCGACGTGCGCGCGGCCTACCGGACCCACGTCGAGCGGATGCTGGCCCTGGCCGGCCTGGACGACGCGGCGGCGCGCGCGGCGCGCGCGGTGGACCTCGAGACGGAGATCGCGGCGCGCCACTGGGACAACGTCGCGAGCCGCGACGCGGTGAAGACCTACAACCTGATGGCGTGGCCCCAGGCCGCGGCGCTCGCCGGGGGCGCGCCGGTCGCCCTGGACGCCTGGTCCGGCGCCTTCGACGCCCCCGCGGGGGCGCTGGCCGAAGTCGTCGTGCGCCAGCCCAGCTTCCTGAGCGGACTCGGCGAACTGCTCGAGGAGTCGCGCCTCGACGCGTGGCGGGACTGGCTGTCGTGGCAGGTGGTCCACGCGTACGCGCCGTACCTCTCGGCCGCGTTCGTCGAGGAGAACTTCGACTTCTACGGGCGGACCCTCACCGGCACCGAGCAACTGCGCGACCGCTGGAAGCGCGCCGTGTCCTTCGTCGAGGGCGCCGTGGGCGAGGCGGTCGGGCGGATCTACGTCGAGCGCCACTTCGCGCCCGCGGCCAAGGAGCGCATGGACGGGCTGGTTGCCACCCTCATCGAGGCCTACCGCGAGAGCATCTCGGACCTGGAGTGGATGGGCCCCGCGACGCGCCAGCGCGCGTTGGACAAGCTCGACGCCTTCACTCCCAAGATCGGCTACCCGGTGCGGTGGCGCGACTACTCGGCGCTGGGCGTCGACGCGACCGACGTGATCGCCAACGCCCAAGCGGCCAGCGAGTTCGACCTCAACCGCAACCTGGCCAAGATCGGCGCGCCGATCGACCGCGACGAGTGGCTCATGACCCCCCAGACGGTCAACGCGTACTACAACCCGTCGATGAACGAGATCGTCTTTCCGGCCGCGTTCCTCCAGCCGCCCAACTTTGACCTCGAGTGCGACGACGCGGCCAACTACGGCGCTATCGGCTCGGTCATCGGTCACGAGATCGGCCACGGGTTCGACGACCAGGGGTCGCGCTACGACGGCACCGGGCGCCTGACCGACTGGTGGCAGGAGTCGGACCGCGCCGCCTTCGAACAGCGCACCCGGGTGCTGATCGAGCAGTACGACGCCTTGAGCCCCCGCGAGACGCCGGGCCGTCACGTCAACGGTGCCCTCACGATCGGCGAGAACATCGGCGACCTGGGCGGGATCGCCATCGCGTGGAAGGCGTACCAGATCTCTCTCGCCGGGGCCGCGCCCCCAGTGATCGACGGGTTGAGCGCGGCGCAGCGCTTCTTCATCGCGTACGCCGGGACGTGGCGGTCCAAGTGGCGCCCGGAGATCCTCGAGCTGCTCATGGCCAGCGACCCGCACTCCCCGGACGAGTTCCGGGTCAACCAGATCGTGCGCAACGTCGACGAGTTCTACGACGCGTTCGCCGTGGGTCCGGGTGACGCGCTGTGGCTCGACCCGTCTCGGCGCGTGTCGATCTGGTAGCCGGCGCCCGCGTTCCGGGAGCGGACCGGGCCGCTGATTTGCGTTAGAACCCCGTTTTTCCTAGACTTGGGGGTCCTTTGGAACCGGATCCGGGACCGCCAATCGAGTTGTAGGGAAGCCCTGTGCGCACGTTTACACCCAAGGCCAGTGAGGTCACGCGCGAATGGCGCGTGATCGACGCCGAGGGGCTGGTCCTGGGCCGCTTGGCCACCGTCGCGGCGTCGCTGCTGCGCGGCAAGCACCGTCCGTACTTCGCGCCCCACCTGGACACCGGCGACTACGTCATCATCGTCAACGCCGCCAAGGTCGTCGTCACGGCCAACAAGGCCAACCAGAACTTCGCCTACCACCACTCGGGCTACCCGGGCGGGTTGCGCGCGACCTCCTGGCAGAAGCTGATGGACGAGGACCCCACGACCCTGGTCTACGACGCGGTCAAGGGGATGGTGCCGCGAAACCGCCTCGGGCGCGCCCAGATGGGCAAGCTCTTCGTCTACGCCGGCGCCGAGCACCCGCACGCGGCCCAGCAGCCCACCGCCTACGACGCTTCGGCCATCCGCCGCGGCTAAGGAGTCTCGTGACCACGCCCCCCACGCAGTCGACCGGTCGCCGCAAGGAGGCGGTGGCGCGCGTGCGCCTGCGCCCGGGCACCGGCACCATCACCATCAACTCGCGGGCCTTCGACAACTACTTCACCTCGGCGACCCACCGCCAGATGGTCATGGAGCCCCTGCGCCTGCTCGACGCCCAGCAGACCTACGACATCGACGCGACGATCGAGGGCGGCGGCGTGGCCGGCCAGGCCGGCGCGCTGCGCCTGGGCATCGCCCGCGGGCTGCTCGTGGTCGACGGCTCGGTGCGCCCGGCGCTGAAGAAGGCCGGCCTGCTCACCCGCGACGCGCGCAAGAAGGAGACCAAGAAGTACGGCCTCAAGAAGGCGCGCAAGGCTCCCCAGTACTCCAAGCGCTGATGGCCAAGGCCGTGCGCTTCGGCACGGACGGCATCCGGGGTCGAGTCGGCGACGAGATCACCGTCGAGTTGGCCTACCGGCTCGGCCGCGCCGTGGCCCGGGTGTTCTCCGCGCCGGTCTTCGTGGGCTACGACACGCGCGAGAGCTCGCCACCCCTGGCCGCGGCCGTGCTGGCCGGCCTGGCCGACGGCGAGGCCGTCGCGGTCAACCTGGGCTACTTCACCACGCCGGGGGTGGCCGTCGTCGCGCGCCAGCGCGGCGGGGTCGGCGTCGTGGTCTCGGCCTCGCACAACCCCTACTACGACAACGGGCTCAAGGTGCTGGGCTGGGGCGGCGGCAAGTTGGACCACGCCACGGAGCAGGCCGTCGAGGCCGCGCTCAACGCCGCGGCGCCGCCGGACCGCGCCCACTTCGACGCCCCGCCGGTGGACGCCAGCGCCGAGCGCGAGTACGTCGAGCACCTGCGCGCGCTGGTGCCCGCGGACCTGTCGTCGCTGCACCTGGTGATCGACTGCGCCAACGGCGCGGCCAGCCACGTGGCGCGCGAGCTGTTCGCGGCGACCGGGGCTCGTCTGACGATGATCCACGACCGGCCCGACGGGCACAACATCAACGAGGGCTGCGGCTCGACCCACGTCGAGAGCCTGGTCGCCGCCGTGCGGACCCACCGGGCCGACCTGGGCCTGGCCTTCGACGGCGACGCCGACCGGCTGGTGGCCGTCGACGCAACCGGCGTGGTGCGCGACGGCGACGACCTGATGATCCTGTTCTCCCTGGACCTGATCGAGCGCGCCGGGTTCGAGGGGGGCCTGGTCGTGACGTCGATGAGCAACCTGGGGCTGCGCCGCGCGCTGAACGCGCGATCGGTGACCGTGATCGAGACCGACGTCGGCGACCGCAACGTGCTGCTGGCCCTCGAGGAGCGGGCCTGGACCTTCGGGGGGGAGCAGTCCGGCCACCTGATCTTCCGGAACCTCTCGCCGACCGGCGACGGGCTGCTGACCGGCCTGCTGCTGTGCGACCTGGTCGTGCGGCGCGGCCCGCTCTTCGAACTCGCCGAGTCGGCGTGGCGCCGGGTGCCCCAGGCCCTGGTCAACGTGGCGCGCGAGCGCTACGACGACGTCGCGGTGCGCGCGCTCTTCGACGCGGTGGTCGACGAGTACCGCGTCGACCCCGACGACGTGCGCCTGGTCATCCGGCCCTCGGGGACCGAGCCGCTGGTGCGCGTGATGGTTGAGGCCCTCGACGCCGCGGTGGTCACCGCGTTCACCACCCGGCTGCGCCGCGACCACGTCGAGTAGTTGCGTGCCCCCGGGGACGGCGAAAGACCCCCGAGTAGGCTGACCGCCATGTGCGGCATCATTGGAGTCGTCGGCTCCGCCGACGCTCTGGAGATCCTGCTCGACGGCTTGGAGCGCCTGGAGTACCGGGGCTACGACTCGGCCGGCGTGGCCCTCGTGCGCGCGGGTGAGACGTGGCGGGCCCGCACGGCCACCGGCACCGCGTCGGTCGCCGCGCTGCGCCGCGAGTGCGCCCACGCCCCGCGGGGCTTCTCCTCGGGGATCGGCCACACGCGCTGGGCCACCCACGGCGCCCCCGAGACGCAGAACGCCCACCCGCACCTGGACTGCACCGGTCGCGTGGCCATCATCCACAACGGGATCGTCGAGAACCACGCGTCGCTCCAAGCCGAGCTCGAGGCGCGCGGGCACCGCTTCACGTCGGTGACCGACTCCGAGGTGCTGGCCCACCTCATCGAGGAGCGCCGGGCCGAGGGACTCGATCTGCTCGACGCCGTGCGCGCCAGCCTGCTGGTCGTGCGCGGGGCGTTCGCGCTGGCGGCGGTGGACGCCGCCGAGCCCGACGTCATCGTCGCGGCGCGGCGGATCTCGCCGCTCGTCGTGGGCACCGGCGCCGGGGTCACCTACCTGGCCAGCGACGTGCCGGCGATCCTCGACCGGGCCAGCGCCTTCTACGCGGTCAACGACGACGAGGTCGTGCGCCTGGGACCCGAGGGCTTCCGCGCGGTCGATCTCGAGGGCGCCCCGGTGCGCCTGCGCCAACTGGCGATCGACTGGGACCTCGAGACCGCCCAGAAGGGCGGCCACGACGACTTCATGATTAAGGAGATCAACGAGCAGCCCGACGCGCTGCGTGCGACGCTGGCCGACCGGCACCGCGCCGACGGGACCATCTCCTTCGACGAGCTGCGCGTCAGCGACCAGGAGCTGCGCGACGTGCGCCGGGTGGTGATCGTGGCGGCCGGCACGTCGCACCACGCGGCCCTGGTCGCCAAGTACGCGCTGGAGCGCTGGGTCCAGGTCAGCGTCGAGGTCGACATCTCGAGCGAGTACCGGTACCGCGACCCGGTGGTCGAGGTCGGCACGCTGGTGATCGGGGTCTCCCAGAGCGGCGAGACGATCGACACCATCCAGGCCCTGCGCGAGGCCAAACGCCGCGGCGCGCGGGTGGTGGCGGTGGCCAACGTGGTCGACTCGTCGCTGGCCCGCGAGGCCGACGCGGTCATCTACACCCGCGCCGGCCTGGAGGTCTCGGTCGCCTCGACCAAGGCCTACGTCGCCCAGGTGGCCGCCCTCGAGCTGCTGGCGCTGCGGCTGGCCCAGCTTCGCGGCACGCTGTCGCCGAGCGACGTCGAGGCGCACTTCCACGGTCTGGCCGCGGTCGCCCCGCTGGTGGCCAGGGCGCTGGATCGCCGCGACCACGTCGACGTGGTCGCCAAGGCCCTGGCCGGCGCGCACGACTTCTTCTTCCTGGGCCGTCACGTCGGCTATCCCACCGCGCTGGAGGGCGCCCTCAAGCTCAAGGAGGTCACCTACCTGCACGCCGAGGGGTACCCGGCCGGCGAGCTCAAGCACGGTCCGCTGGCCCTGATCGAGCCGGGCGTCGTGGTGGTCGCCGTGACGACCGACCCCGCCCTGCACGAAAAGATGCTGTCCAACCTCTCCGAGGTCAAGGCCCGCGGCGCCAGCGTGGTGGCGGTGGCCGGGGACGACGACGATCAGATCGACGCCGTGGCCGACTTCGTGCTGCGCGTGCCGGTGACCGAGCCGCTCTTCACGCCCATGGTGGACATCGTGCCCCTGCAGCTCTTCGCCTACGCCATCGCCCGCGGGCTGGGCCGCAACGTCGACCGGCCCCGCAACCTGGCCAAGACCGTGACGGTGGAGTAGCGGTGGGCGCGCGCGAGGCGGGGATCGACCGTGCCGGTTGAGGGCGTGCGCCGACCGGCCTGGGCCGAGATCTCCGCGGCGGCCCTGGGCGCCAACGTGGCCGCGCTGAAGAGCGTCCTCGGCCCCAGCGCGCTGTGCGCGGTGGTCAAGGCCAACGGCTACGGCCACGGCGGGCCGCTGGCCGCCGAGGCGCTGCTGGGCGCCGGCGCCGACAGCCTGGCGGTGGCCATCGTGGACGAGGGGATCGAGCTGCGCAACGCCGGCTTCACCGAGTCGATCCTCCTGCTCGCCGAGATCCCCCCGACGACGGTGCCCGACGCGCTGGAGTACTACCTGACGCTCACCGTCGGGTCGCCGGCCGGCGCGCGCAGCGCCGTCGCGGCGGCCGAGGCCCGCGGCGGCCGGCACCGCGTGCACGTCAAGGTGGACACCGGCATGCACCGCATGGGCGTGGCGCCGAGCGAGGTCGACGAGGTGGTCGACCTCCTGCGCGCGTCGGCGGCCATCGACCTCGAGGGCCTCTACACCCACTTCAGCGTGGCCGACGGCGCGTCCGGCGAGGACCGCGCGTTCACCCGCACCCAGATCGAGCAGTTCGCCGACGTCGTGGCGCGCCTGCGCGCGCGCGGCGCCGCGCCGCGCGTGATCCACGCGGCCAACAGCGCGGGCGCCCTGGGCTACCCCGAGGCCCGGCTGTCGATGGCCCGGGTGGGCCTCGCGCTGTACGGCTACCTGCCCGGCGACTGGACCGGCGACGCGCTGGGCGCCGTGGGCGCGCGCCTGACGCCGGCGCTGAGCCTGCACGCCCGGGTGGTGGCGGCGCGGCGCGTCGAGGCCGCCGCGCGGCCCAGCTACGGGCGGCTGCGCGCGACGCGCGAGGCGTCGACGATCGCGACGGTGCCCTTCGGGTACGCCGACGGCTACCCGCGGCGCCTCTTTGACGCCGGCGCCGAGGTGCTCATCCGCGGACGGCGCTACCCGCTGGCCGGCGCGGTCACCATGGACCAGCTGCTGGTGGACTGCGGCGACGACCCGATCCGCCCGGGCGACGACGTCGTGCTGCTGGGCGTCATGGGCGACGAGGAGATCACCGCCGAGGAGTGGGCCCGCCACGCCGACACGATCTCCTGGGAGATCCTCTGCGGCGTGGGGGCGCGGGTGCCGCGGGTGCTGGTGCCCGCTTGATGGCCCTCGACCTGGGCGAACTGCCGACCTGCACCCGCTGCCGACTCGCCGAGACCCGCCAGCGCGTGGTCGTGGGCACCGGGCCGACCGACCCGGTGGTCATGATCGTCGGGGAGGCGCCGGGGCGAACCGAGGACGAGGGTGGTGAGCCGTTCATCGGGCGCAGCGGCAACCTCTTCTTCCGGCTGCTGCGCGAGGAGGTCGGTCTCGTCCGCGACCAGTGCTTCGTCACCAACACGGTGAAGTGCCGGCCGCCGGAGAATCGCACGCCCGCCCCCGACGAGCTCGAGGCGTGCCGGCCCTGGCTGCGCGCCCAGCTCCAGCTGGTCCAGCCCCTCGCCGTGCTGGCCCTCGGCGCGGTCGCCGCGCGCGAGGTGCTCGGCCTGGGCGAGTCGATGGGCGCCATCCACGGACGGGTGGTGACCATCGGCGGCGGTCCCGCGCTCGCTACCTACCACCCGGCGGCCGTTCTGCGCACGCCCAGCCTGGCCCAGGTGGTGCGGGCCGACCTGCGGATCCTGCGGCGCCTGGTGGAGCCGGCGTGACCTGGCAGCGTCGCTGCCGCGACGCGGCCGCCACGCGCGAGGCGGGCCGCGAGTTCGCGGAGCTCTTGGAGCCCGGCGACGTCGTGCTGCTCACCGGGGCCCTGGGCGCGGGCAAGACCACCTTCGTCCAGGGCGCCGCGCGCGGGCTGGGGGTCGCCGAACGCGTCACCAGCCCGACCTTCACGATGGTGCGCGAGCACGCCGCCGGCAACGACCGCGGCATCGCGACCCTCCAGCACGCCGACCTCTACCGAATCGAGAGCCTCGACGAGGTGCTCGACCTCGCGCTGGGCGAGTTGGTCGAGGAGTCGGCGGTCGCGCTCGTCGAGTGGGGGGAGCTGGCGGCGCCGGTCTTCGGCCGCGACGTGCTGACCGTGCACGTCGAGGTGGGCGACGACGACGAGCGCCGCCTGACCGTCGGGGGTCAGGCGGCCGCGCCGCGCCGCGCCGGCCTGGAGCGCTGGGCGCGGTGAACCTGCTGGCCATCGAGACGGCCACCGCGGCCTGCGCGATCGGCGTGCGCGCGGGCGAGGCGGAGGTCAACCGCGTCCTGGACGAGGAGCGCCACCACACCGAGGCCCTGGCCCCGGGCATCGAGGCGCTGCTGGGCGAGCTCGGCCTGCGCCCGCGCGACCTCGACCGCGTGGTGGTCGACCGCGGCCCCGGCCTCTACACCGGGCTGCGGGTGGGACTGGCCACGGCCGACGCCCTGGCCCGCGCGTTGGGCTGCGACCGGGTGGCCGTGACCTCGCTGGAGCTCCGGGCCCTCGGCGCGCTGGCGACCGGCGCGCGCGGCCGGCTGCTGGCGGTCGTCGACGCGCGCCGGGGCGAGGTCTTCGTGCAGCGCTTCGAGCTCGACGGGGTCGCCGCGGCGGGCAGCCGACCGGTCGTGGTGCGACCCGAGGAGGTGGCCGCGCGCCTGGCGACCGGCGGCGTCGCCGTCACCCTGACCGGCGACGGAGCGGCGCGCTACGCCGAGCTCTTCGCCGACCTGTCCGACGTCACGATCGACCCGCAGCGCGTGCCACCCACCGCCGCCGCGCTGGCGCTGGGCGCGACGCGGCCGGCGGCGACCGCCGTGCGGGCGCTCTACCTGCGCGAGGCCGACGCGGTCGCCAACTTCGTGACCCGCGAGCGGTCGTGACCGACTGGCGCATCCGGCCCGCCGAGCGCCGCGACGTCCCCGCGCTGCTCGAGATCGAGCAGGCCCAGTTCCCCGAGCCCTGGACGCGCGGGATGCTGCTCGACGAGCTGGCCCAGCCCGAGACGCGCCGCTACACGGTGGCGGTCGAGGGCGGTCGCGTCGTCGGCTACCTGGGCGTCATGTTCGTCCTCGACGAGCTGCACGTGACGACGCTCGGGGTTCGTCCGAGCGACGAGCACCGCGGGGTGGCCACGTCGCTGCTCGACGACGCCTGGAGCGACGCGCGCACGCGCGGCGTGGCGCGCGCGTCGCTGGAGGTGGCGGTGTCCAACCGGCGCGCCCAGCGCCTCTACTACCGCTACGGATTCACCCCGGTGGGCGTGCGCAAGAACTACTACCCGGCCACCGGCGAAGACGCCCTGGTGCTGTGGGCCGAGCTGACCCCCTAGGGGTCGAACCGTCCCTACGCTGGTCCGGTGGCCGCGATCCTGGGCATCGAGACGAGCTGCGACGAGACCGCGGCTGCGGTGGTCGCCGACGGCTACCGGGTCCTCTCCTCGGTCGTCGAGTCCTCGATCGACCAGCACCGCGCCTTCGGCGGCGTGGTCCCCGAGCTGGCCGGCCGGGCGCACCTGACGACGCTGGGCCCGGTGGTGGCGCGCGCGTTGGGCGACGCCGGCCTGGACCCGCACGACCCCGACGTGGCCGGCGTCGCGGTGACGGCCGGTCCGGGCCTGGTGGGGTCGCTGATGGTGGGGCTGTCGGCGGCCAAGGGCTACGCGCTCGCCTGGGGTCGGCCGCTGGTGGGGGTCAACCACCTGGAGGGCCACCTCTTCGCGGCGCTGCTGGAGGACCCCGGGCTCGAGTGGCCCCTGCTGACCCTGCTCGTCTCGGGCGGGCACAGCCTCCTGGTGATCCAGCGCGCCCCGGGCGAGTACGACGTGCTGGGCGAGACGATCGACGACGCCGCCGGCGAGGCCTACGACAAGGTGGCGCGCTGGCTGGGGCTCGGCTACCCGGGCGGCCCGGAGATCGACCGGCTGGCCGCGACCGGGGACGCGCGGGCCCTGACGCTGCCGGTCTCGATGACCGGCGACGACCTCGACCTGTCGTTCTCCGGACTGAAGACCGCCGTGGTGCGCCAGACGACCCGTCACCCCGAGGTCGGCGTCGCCGACGTGGCGGCGGCCTTCCAGGCGGCGGTCGCCGAGCAGTTGTTGCGCAAGTTGCGCGCCGCGCTGGCGCGCCACCGCGTGGCCGGGCTGTCGCTGGCCGGGGGGGTGGCCGCCAACAGCGCGCTGCGCGCCGGGGCCCGCGAGCTGGCGAGCGAGTTCGGCGTCGCGGCCCACCTGCCGAGCCCGGCCATGTGCACCGACAACGCCGCCATGGTGGCCGCGGCCGGCCTGCACCGACTGGCCACGGCGGGGCCCAGCGCGCTGTCGCTCGCCGCGCGCCCGAACTGGGCGTTGGGGACGGCGTCGTGAGAGAGCGCTGGACGCCGCTCGACATCGCGACCTGCGACCCGGACCCGATGGTGCAGTTCCGCCGGTGGTTCGACGACGCGCGCGACGTCATGGCCGAGCGCGAGGCGGCCACCCTGGTCACGGCGGACCGCGACGGGCGCCCGAGCGCGCGCATGGTGCTGCTGCGCCACGTCGACGCGCGGGCCTTCGGGTGGTTCACGAACTACCACTCGCGCAAGGGTCGCGAGTTGGCGGCGAACCCGCGCGCCGCGCTGCTGTGGTACTGCGAGGGCCGGGGCCGCCAGGTCCGCGTCGAGGGCGCCGTGGCGCCGATGTCGCGCGCCGCGTCCGACGCCTACTTTGCCGCGCGCCCGCGCGGTCACCAGATCAGCGCGCTGGCCAGCGACCAGAGCGAGCCGCTGGTCAGCCGCGCCGAGCTCGAGGCGCGCGTGGCGGCGCTCGCGGCGCGCTACGCGGGCGAGCCGGTACCGCGACCCGAGCACTGGGGCGGCTATCTGCTGACCCCCGACGCCCTGGAGTTCTGGCAGCGCCGCGACGACCGGCTCCACGACCGCGTCGCGTACCAGCGCGACGGCGATCTCTGGCGCCGCGAGCGCCGCTCGCCCTAAGCCTCCACCGGGGCGGGGGCGACGCGGGCGTGCCGCGCGGCGACCGCACGCAGGCCCAGGGGACCCATGATCAGCGTGACCACGGTCGCCGCGATCCCGGCGATCTGAAAGACAGTGCGCGGGGCGATGACCGCGAGGATCAGTCCGCCCGCGCCGGTGGCCGCGATCTGACTCGCCGTGAAGACCGCGCCGAGCGCGGCGAAGACCCGCCCGCGCAGCCGCTCGGGCGAGCGCACCGTGTAGAGCGTCATCGCCGCGACGTTAGCCACGCCCACCGCGACACCGGTCACCAGCATCGGCGGATAGACCAGCGCCACCGTGGAGACGAGTCCGACCACTCCGATCATCAGGCCGATGACCACGATGGCCGCGATCACCGAGCGGGCCAGGTGGGCGACCTCCTGGGAGAGTCGCTGGGCGAACAGCGCTCCGGCCACCGCGCCCACGCCGAAGCTGGCGCCGACCAGCCCGTAGTCGGTGGCCGTGCCGTGCAGCGTCTGGGTGATGAAGAAGACCTCGGCCACGTTGACCATGCCCAGCGAGAGCATGAACACGCTCACCGTGACCTGGATGGTGCGCAGCAGCCCGTCGTGGAAGATGAACTGGACGCCGGCCATCATGCCCTCCCGCGGGGACGCGACGTCGGCCAGGACCGACCGGGGCGAGGGTCGCCGGTCGCGGCGCAGCCAGGTCGTGGCCAGCGCCGCCGCGGCGAAGCTCGCGGCGTCGAGGTAGAGGGGCCAGCTCTGACCGGTGCTGCCGACCAGCAGCCCGCCGAGCACCGGGCCGAGGACGCTGGCGCCCGCCTGGGCCGCCTGCAGGACGCCCTGGGCCCGGGCGATGTTCGCCTCGCCGGCCAGCGCGGGCACCATGGCGGTGTAGGCGGGCAGCGAGAAGGCGACCAGGCCGGTGAGGGCCAGCATCAGCAAGATCGTGGCCACCAGCCCGTGCCAGTGGCCCAGCCCGACGCAGATCAGCGCCTCGCCGGCGCCGAGGCCGACCAGCAGCCGCTTGGCCGGCACGCGGTCGGCGACCTGGCCGGCCAGCGGGGCGAGCGCGACCAGCGGCAGCGACCCGGCGATGGAGAGCGCGGCGATCGCCCAGGCGTGGTGCGCCGGGGCCAGGCGCAGGTAGAGCGCGGTCAGCGCGGCGAAGTCGCCGAGGAAGGAGACCCCCCGCAGCGTGGCCAGGAGGGTGAGGTCGCGACGCTGGACGGGCTCGAGGGTCAACGCAGTGGCGCGTCCCCAGGGGCCGGGACCGTGGTCATCGCGCTCCTTTCCGGGTCGCCCTCAGCATACGGAGGGCCGGTGAACGGGGTTGGCACTCGCCGCGGTTGGCTGCTAAATTGGCAGTCGCTAGTTCCGAGTGCTAATCGCCCAGGAGGCTCAACATCATGAAGCTCAACCCCCTCGAGGACCGCATCGTGGTCCGCCCCAACACCGCCGAGGCCACCACGGCGTCGGGCCTGGTGATCCCCGACACGGCCAAGGAGAAGCCCCAGCAGGGCGAGGTGCTGGCCGCCGGCCCGGGTCGGCGCGCCGAGAACACCGGTGAGCTGATCCCCACGGGAGTCAAGGTCGGCGACACGGTCGTCTACTCGAAGTACGGCGGAACCGAGATCACCGTGGACGGCGAGGACCTGCTGATCCTGTCGGGCCGCGACGTCCTGGCCACCGTCACCAAGTAGCCCGCGGCGCTGCGGCGCCCCTCAACAAGGAAGAGACATGTCCAAGCTGCTCAAGTTTGACGAAGAGGCCCGCCGCGGCCTCGAGGCCGGAGTCGACAAGTTGGCCGACGCGGTCAAGGTGACCCTCGGGCCCAAGGGCCGCAACGTGGTCATCGGCAAGAAGTTCGGCGCCCCCACCATCACCAACGACGGCGTCTCGATCGCCAAGGAGGTCGAGCTCGAGGACCCCTTCGAGAACATGGGCGCCCAGCTAGTGAAGGAGGTCGCCACCAAGACCAACGATGTCGCCGGTGACGGGACCACGACTGCCACGGTGCTCGCCCAGGCCCTCATCAAGGAGGGGCTGCGCAACGTGGCCGCCGGCGCCAACCCCGCGGGGCTCAAGCGCGGCATCGAGAAGGCCGTGGTCGCGGCCGTCGAGTCGATCGCCGCCCAGTCCCAGGAGGTCGCCGACAAGACCCAGATCGCCCAGGTCGCCACCATCTCGGCAGCCGACCCGGCGATCGGCGAGGTCATCGCCGACGCCATCGACAAGGTCGGCAAGGACGGCACGGTCACGGTCGAGGAGTCCAACACGTTCGGCATCGAGCTCGAGCTCACCGAGGGCATGCAGTTCGACAAGGGCTACCTCTCGATGTACTTCGTCACCGACGCCGAGCGCCAGGAGGCGGTGGTCGAGGACGCGTACCTGCTCTTCACCAGCCAGAAGGTCTCGGCCGTCCACGACCTCGTGCCGGTGCTGGAGAAGGTGATGCAGTCGGGACGCCCGCTGCTGATCGTCGCCGAGGACGTCGACGGCGAGGCCCTGGCCACGCTGGTCGTGAACAAGATCCGCGGCACGTTCACCTCGGTCGCGGTCAAGGCCCCGGGCTTCGGCGAGCGCCGCAAGGCCATGCTCCAGGACATGGCGACCCTGACCGGCGCCACGGTGATCTCCGAGGAGGTCGGCCTCAAGCTCGACTCGACCACGCTCGACCTGCTGGGTCGGGCGCGGCGCGTGGTCGTGACCAAGGACGCCACCACGATCGTCGACGGCGCCGGCGCGCCGGCCGACGTGGCGGGCCGCATCGCCCAGATCAAGCGCGAGATCGAGGACACCGACTCGGACTGGGACCGCGAGAAGCTCCAGGAGCGCCTGGCCAAGCTGGCCGGGGGCGTGGCCGTCGTCAAGGTCGGCGCGGCCACCGAGATCGAGCTCAAGGAGAAGAAGCACCGGATCGAGGACGCGCTGTCGGCGACGCGCGCGGCCATCGATGAGGGCGTCGTGGCCGGCGGGGGCACTGCGCTGGTGCGCGCGCGCACCGCGGTCGACGCCCTCGCGTCGACCCTGGTCGGCGACGAGGCCACCGGCGCGCGCATCGTGTCCAAGGCGCTGCCGGCGCCCCTGCACTTCATCGCGGCCAACGCCGGTTTTGAGGGCGCGGTTAAGGTGCGCGAGGTCGCCGACGCCGCCGGCACGGTCGGTCTCAACGCGATGACCGGCGAGCTCGTTGACCTGGTCGCGGCCGGCATCATCGACCCGGCCAAGGTGACCCGGTCGGCGCTGCAGAACGCCGCGTCGATCGCGGCGCTGCTGCTGACGACCGAGGCGATCGTGGCCGACAAGCCCGAGCCGCCGGCGTCGTCGATGGGCGACGGCGGCATGGGCGGCATGGGCGGGATGATGTAGTCGACGCGTTCGACGCGACGGGGCCGGGCCGCGAGGCCCGGCCCCGTCGTCGTTGGCGCCCGGCAGCGCTCCGTGATGGGGAGCCTCGCGGCGGTCCGATCCGACCGGGGCCGCGACGGGTGCGCCTAGTCTCGTTGCTCGACGGCCCGTCCGCGGCGAGGAGAAGTGGTGTGGGGTGGAGAAGAAGGAATCACTGACCAGGAGCCACATCATCGAGGTGGCGTCCAAGATGGTGGCCGAGGCCGGTAGCGAGAACTTCCGCATCGTCGACTTAGCCGAACGGGCCCACGTCGGGGTCCCCACGATCTACTACCACTTCGAGTCGCGCGTCCAGGTCATCGCCGAGGCCCAGATGGCCAACTACTTCGCGCTGACCGAGCCGCTGCACCAGATCCTCTCGCGGGCCGAGGCGGCGATCTCCACCGGGGACGTGGAGGAGTTCTGGGCCGCGATCCGCCAGAACATCGCCCGGGCCTGGTCGGCGGGCCAGTTCGACGAGAAGCGCGGGATCGTCAAGCTCCTGCTCGACGTGTGGAGCGACGCGCGCTCGCGCACGCGCTTCCGCGAGCTGCTCGACATCCAGTTCGCGCGCTGGGTGGCGCTGGTCGACGACGCCCAGGCGCACGGGTGGATCTTCAAGGACCTCGACGCCCAGACCCTGGTGGGCGTCTTCTGGGCCGCGTCGATCGGCCAGGTGATCACCTCGGGCTCGGCCTACGTCGACCTCGCGCCCGAGGTGGTGGGCGACTTCTACGTGGGCCTGGCGCGCGACCCGGCCGGCGGCTCGCGCTAGGACGGCCTACTCGGTCGCCTCCACGGCGACGTGCGGGACGACCCGCTCGAGCCACCGGGGCATCCACCAGTTGGCGCGCCCGAGGTAGTGCATCAGCGCCGGCACCAGCACCGTGCGCAGGATGAACGCGTCGAGCAGGACCGCGCCGGCCAGGCCGATGCCGAACTCGGCGATGATGCGCTGGCCGCCGACGGCGAAGGACGAGAAGACGCAGATCATGATGAGCGCGGCCGCGGTGATGACCCGTCCGGTGTTGGTCTGGCCGCGGATGATGGCCTCCTCGTTGTCGTTCGTGTTGAGCCACTCCTCGTGCATGCGCGAGACCAGGAAGACCTGGTAGTCCATCGACAGCCCGAAGAGGATGGCGATCATGATGATCGGCAGGAACGACTCGACCGGCCCGACCCCGGTGTTGATCAGCGAGGACCCCCAGCCCCACTGGAAGACCGCCACGACCAGGCCGAAGGAGGCGCCCGCGGCCAGCAGGTTCATCGCCGCGGCCACGATCGGCACCAGCACGCTGCGGAAGGCCACCATGAGCAGCAGGCAGCCCAGCAGGACGATCACGCCGACGAAGAGCGGGATCTTGGCCTTGAGCACGGCGGCGAAGTCGCCGAAGATCGCCGTGAGCCCGCCGACGTAGATGGCGGTGTGGGTGCTCGAGGTGGCGGCGGGGATGTAGCGGTTGCGGATCGCGTCGATCAGGTTGGTGGTCGCCACCGCCTGGGGGCTGGATCGGGGCACCACCGTGATGAGCGCAACGCGGCCCCCGCTGAGGGGGATGACCGGTCCGACCGAGGCGACGTCGGGCTGGCCCACGAGGGCGGCGTCCAGCCGGCGCATCGCGGCGTCGTCGGCGCGGCCGTGGACCGAGGCGACGACCGAGAGCGGGCCGTTGAAGCCCGGGCCGAAGCCGGTGGCCAGCAGGTCGTAGGCCTGGCGCGTGGTCGACGAAGGCGGGTTGAGCCCCTGGTCGGAGCTGCCCAGGCGCAGTGAGAAGAAGGGCAGCCCGATCAGCACGATGGCCGCCAACGCCACCGCCGACAGCGTGCGCGGGTGGCGCGACACGAAGCGGGCCCAGCGCTGCCAGGCGCCGGCGACCATCGCGGGCTCGGCGCCGTGGTCGGCCAGGGCGCGCCGCTCGCGCCGGCTGAGGACCCGGAACTTCTGGAACGCCAGCAGCGAGGGCAGCAGGGTCAGCGAGGCCAGCATCGTGATGGCCACGGTGAGGGTCGCCGACACGGCCACGCCGTTCAAGAAGCTGAGGCGCAGGAACAGCATGCCGAGCAGCGCGATGCACACGGTGGATCCGGCGAAGAGGACCGCGCGGCCCGAGGTGTCGATCGAGGTCACGACGGCCTCTTCGACGCTGAACCCGCGGCGCAGGCCCTGGCGGCTGCGCGTGACGATGAAGAGGGCGTAGTCGATCCCCACGCCCAGCCCGATGAGGGAGCCGAGGATCGGGGCGAACTGGGCGATGGCCAGTCCGTGGCTGAGCAGGGTGGTCGCGGCCGTCGCCACGCCGAGGGCGAAGAGGGCGACCCCCAGGGGCAGCAGCATCGCCCAGATCGATCCGAAGGCCAGGACCAGCACCACCGCCGTGGCCAGCAGGCCGTACACCGTGTACTTGGATCCGCGCGGCGAGTCGAGCTGGCCGAAGGCGTTGCCCCCGAACTGCACGTTGAGGCTGGTCGAGCGCGCGGCCACCCCGACCGCCTCGACCGACCGGATCTGGGCGTCGGAGAGCCGGAAGCCCGGCTTGGCGAAGTGGACGATGGCGTAGGCGATCCTGTCGTCGCGGCTCACCTGGGCCTGCCCGGCACAGTGCGCGCCGGTGCAGAACGGCGAGAAGACCGAGGTGATCACCGGGAGCCGGGCCACCTTGGCCAGCACCCCCTGGATCTCGGCGCGGTGCGACGCGACGGTGCCCGACGTCGCCTGGAAGACGATCTCGTCGACGTCGCCCGACGCGCCCTTGGCGGTGGAGAGCAGGGCGTAGGCGTGCTCGGAGTTGGTGCCCGGCAGCGTGAAGGTGTTGGAGAAGGCCGAGCCGACGGCCAGGGACGCCGCGTTGGTGCCGATGATGAGCGCGACCCACGCCCCGAGCATCCACCAGCGCCGCCGGACGGCGAAGCGGGCGAGGGTCTTCATCGAAGGTTCTCCTGAGCGGTGCGGCGAGAGGGGGGCGGTAGGGTCGTTCGAAACGGCCAGACCGACTTTAGGGGAGATTCGATGGTCCCTCCTTCGCCACCGGGGGAGCGCTTCGCCGGACACGTCTACCCCCAGCGGCTGCCCGAGCCGCGCGACATTCGTCCCGGCGCGGCCGCGCCCTGGGCCGGCCTGCCCGCGGCGGCGCGCCGCGACATCGCCGTGGCGACGGTCGTCGAGCGTCTACTCGCGTCCGGTCGCCGCGGCGACCCGCCCGACCAGCCCCGCGAGCTGGTCGGGGTGGCCGAGGCCATCGCGCGCGAGATCACGCGGCGGTCGGCGGTCCTGGTGGCCCTCTTCGAGGCCGACGGGGAGACCCGGGTCGTCCTCACGCGACGCAGCGCCGCGCTGCGCCACCACCGTCTCGAGATCGCCCTGCCCGGCGGGCGCGCCAACCCCGGCGAGACGATGCGGGCCGCGGCCCTGCGCGAGGCCCACGAGGAGGTCCGGCTCGACCCGGGCGCCGTCACGGTGGTGGGCTGGCTGAGCCCTCTGGCCACCTTCGCCTCCGGCTCGGCGATGTGGCCGGTGGTGGGCACGCTGGCGGCGCCGCCCCAGTTGGTGCCCGACCCCACCGAGGTGGAGCGCGCCTTCACGGTGGCGCTGGCCGACCTGGCGGCCAATGGAGCCTTCGTCGAGGAGCGCTGGCGCCGCGACGGGCGACCCGGCGCCGACGGCGACGGCTTCGTGCCGATCGACTTCTTCAAGGTGCCCGGTGACCTCATCTGGGGTGCGACGGCGCGCGTGCTGAGCGAGTTGCTCTGCGTTGCGCTCGACGTGGCGTGGCCCGGTGGGTTCGGGGCCTAGGACGCTCCGGTAGATTGGAGCTCACGAAGCGTCGCCGACGGCGGTGCGGACGCGGAGGTCCTCATGGCGGAAGTGGAGATCGGGATCTACAAGTCGGCCCGGCAGGCCTACGGCTTCGACGACATCGCCATCGTGCCCTCGCGGCGCACCCGCGACCCCGAAGACGTCGACATCTCCTGGCAGATCGACGCCTACAAGTTCGAGCTGCCGATGCTCGGTTCGGCGATGGACGGCGCCGTCTCGCCGGCCACCGCGATCGAGATCGGGCGCCTCGGCGGTCTGGGCGTCCTCAACCTGGAGGGTCTGTGGACCCGGTACGAGGATCCCACGCCGCTCTTCGACGAGATCCGTGAGCTCGACGACGACAAGGCCACCGCGCGCATGCAGCAGATGTACCTCGAGCCGATCAAGCTCGAGCTGGTCGCCGCGCGCATCAAGGAGATGAAGGACGGCGGCGCGGTCACCGCGGCGTCGGTGACGCCCCAGCGCACGCAGTGGATGGCCCCGACGATCACGGACGCGGGCCTGGACATCCTGGTGATCCAGGGGACCGTCGTGTCGGCCGAGCACGTCTCCAAGACCAGCGAGCCGCTCAACCTCAAGAAGTTCATCCGCGCCTTCGAGATCCCGACGATCGTCGGCGGCTGCGCCAGCTACCAGGCCGCGCTGCACCTCATGCGCACCGGCGCCGCCGGCGTGCTGGTCGGCGTGGGGCCGGGCAACGCCTGCACGTCGCGAGGCGTCCTGGGCATCGGGGTGCCCCAGGCCACGGCGATCGCCGACGTTGCCGGCGCGCGCATGCGCCACCTGGACGAGACCGGCGTCTACGTCCACGTCATCGCCGACGGCGGCATGAGCCGCGGCGGGGACATCGCCAAGGCCATCGCCTGCGGCGCCGACGCGGTCATGATCGGCTCGCCGCTCACTAGCGCCGTGGAGGCGCCGGCCCGGGGCTTCCACTGGGGCATGGCAACCTTCCACCCGACCCTGCCGCGCGGCACGCGCGTGCGCACCCAGGTGCGCGGCACGCTCCAGGAGATCCTGCTGGGCCCGGCCCACGAGAACGACGGCCGGCTCAACCTGTTCGGCGCGCTGCGCACCTCCATGGCCACCTGCGGCTACGAGACCCTCAAGGAGTTCCAGAAGGCGGAGATCATGCTCGCCCCGTCGCTGCAGACCGAGGGCAAGGCCATGCAGCGCTCCCAGGGCGTGGGCATGGGGCATTGAGCGGCGTCCTCGTCGTTGACTTCGGGGCGCAGTACGCCCAACTGATCGCCCGGCGCGTGCGCGAGGCGCACGTCTACTCCGAGATCGTCCCCTCCCACATCACCGCCGACCAGGTGCGGGCCCGGGACCCCGGCGCGATCATCCTCTCCGGCGGCCCGAAGTCCGTCTACGACACCCCGGCGCCGACGCTCGACCCGGCGATCTACGACCTGGGCGTGCCGGTGCTGGGCATCTGCTACGGCGCCCAGCTGATGGCCCAGCAGCTCGGCGGCGAGGTCGCCCACACCGGGGCGGGCGAGTACGGGCGCACCGAGCTACGCCGCGAGCCCGGCCCGTCCCAGCTGATGGAGAACTGGCCGACGACCACATGCTGGATGAGCCACGGCGACGGCATCGCCGCGGTGCCGGCGGGCTTCGCGGTGACCGCGCGCTCGCCCGGCGTGGTGGCGGCGATGGAGGATCCGCTGCGCCGGCTCTACGCCGTCCAGTTCCACCCCGAGGTCGCCCACACCGAGCGCGGCGCCGAGTTGCTCGGCGCGTTCCTCCACCACGTGGCCGCCCTGCCCGCGACGTGGACGAACACCTCGATCATCGAAGATCAGGTCGCGGCGATCCGCGCGCAGGTGGGCGGCGAGCGGGTGCTCTGCGCCTTGTCGGGGGGCGTCGACTCGGCCGTCGCGGCGGCGCTGGTCACCAAGGCGGTCGGCAGCCAGCTGACCTGCGTCTTCGTGGACACCGGGCTAATGCGCCTCGGGGAGGGCGAGCAGATCGAGGCGACCTTCACGCGCCAGTTCGGGGTCGAACTGATCCACGTGAAGGCCCAGGACCGGTTCTTCGACGCCCTGGCCGGGTTGACCGACCCCGAAGCCAAGCGCAAGGTCATCGGCGAGCTGTTCATCCGCGAGTTCGAGCAGGTGGCCCGCGAGCTCGGCGGCCGGGAGGCGCCGCCGCGCTTCCTCGTCCAGGGCACCCTCTACCCGGACGTCATCGAGTCCGGCTCCGGCCACGCCGCGAACATCAAGAGCCACCACAACGTCGGGGGCCTGCCCGAGGACCTGGCCTTCGAGCTGGTCGAGCCGCTGCGCGCGCTCTTCAAGGATGAGGTGCGCCGCGTCGGCGAGGAGCTGGGCCTGCCCGAGGAGATCGTGTGGCGTCAACCCTTCCCGGGTCCCGGGCTCGGCGTGCGCATCATTGGGGAGGTCACGCGCGAGCGGGCCGAGATCCTGCGCCAGGCCGACCACGTCGTGGTCGACGAGATCAGACGCGCCGGGCTGTACCGCGACCTCTGGCAGAGCTTCGCGGTGTTACCGGTCGTGCGTACGGTGGGCGTCATGGGCGACGGGCGCACCTACGCCTACCCGATCATCATCCGCGCGGTCACCAGTGACGACGCCATGACCGCGGACTGGGCCCGGCTGCCCCACGACGTGATCGAGCGGATCGCCAACCGCCTGATCCGCGAGGTCGAGGGCGTCAACCGCGTGGCGCTCGACGTAACGAGCAAGCCGCCGGGCACCATCGAGTGGGAGTGACCCGGGACCCGTTCTCCGACGAGTCGCTGTGGAACCCGCGCCCCCAGGACCCGGGGCTGGACCCGGACTCGCTGCTCGAAGGCCTCACCGAGCCCCAACGCGCGGCGGTGGTGCACCGCGGGGGGCCGCTGCTAGTGGTGGCCGGGGCCGGCTCGGGCAAGACGCGCGTGCTCACCCGGCGCATCGCCCACCTGCTGGCGACCGGCGACGCGCGCCCCTGGGAGGTGCTGGCGATCACCTTCACCAACAAGGCGGCCGACGAGATGCGCCGCCGGGTGATCGACCTCGTCGGGGCCGAGGCGAGCCAGATGTGGGTCTCCACCTTCCACTCAGCCGGCCTGCGGATGCTGCGCGCCCACGCCGAGGTGCTCGGCTACCAGCGGGGCTTCACGATCTACGACGCCGGCGACGCGGAGACCGCGGTCGAGCGCATCATGAAGGAGCTGGGCCTGGACACCAAGCGGCTGTCGCCGCGCAGTGTCGCCGCGGCGATCTCCGCGGCGAAGAACGAGATGCTCTCGCCCGAGCAGTACGCCGAGACGGGGCGCCGCGACGGCCCGCTGCACCGGCGCATCGCCGAGATCTACGGCCTCTACGCCAAGCGCCTGCGCGTGGCCAACGCGATGGACTTCGACGACCTGATGGTCAACACCGTCGAGCTGCTGCGCCGCGACGCCGACGTCCTCGCCGGCTACCAGCGGCGCTTTCGCCACCTGCTGGTCGACGAGTTCCAGGACACCAACGGCGTGCAGAACGAACTGGTCATCATGCTGGCCGCCGAGCACCGCAACCTGTGCGTGGTCGGGGACGCCGACCAGTCGATCTACCGCTTCCGGGCGGCTGACGTGCGCAACATCCTCCAGTTCGAGCAGCGCTTCCCCGACGCCGCGGTGGTGGTGCTGGAGCAGAACTTCCGCTCGACCCAGACCATCCTCGACGCCGCCAACGCGGTGATCGCCAAGAACGTCGGACGCCGCGCCAAGCACCTCTTCACGGTCAGCGACGCCGGGGAGCGGATCCGGCTCTACCGCGCCGGCGACGAGTACGAGGAGGGCCGCTGGGTGGCCAGTGAGCTGCGCCGGCTGCGCACCGAGCACCACCTCGAGTGGAACCAGATCGCCATCTTCTACCGGACCAACGCGCAGAGCCGGGTGCTCGAAGAGGAGATGCTGCGCGCGAGCGTGCCCTACCGCGTGATGTCCGGGATGCGCTTTTACGACCGCAGGGAGATTAAGACCGCGCTGGCCTACGCGCGGCTCATCGTCAACCCCCGCGACGAGGCCTCGGCGCGGCGGGTGGTCAACGAGCCCAAGCGCGGGGTCGGCGCCGGGGCGCAGGCCAAGATCGGCGCCTACGCGGCCGAGCACGGTCTCTCCTTCGCCGAGGCCGCGGCCCAGGGTCGCGCGGCCGGGCTCACCGGGCGGGCCCTGGCCGGCGCCGACCGCTTCAGCTTTCTCCTCGAGGTGCTGCGCGCCCTGGCCAACGACCTCACGCCGCGCGAGGTGATCGACGCCATCGTGCGCGAGACCGGGATGGGCGACGCGCTGCGCGCCGAGAACAGCGACGAGGCCTACTCGCGTTTGGAGAACCTGGGCGAGCTCGCCTCGGCGGCCGCCCAGTACGACACGCTGCTCGAGTTCGTCGAGCGAATGGCCCTCATCTCGGACGCCGACCAGCTCGACAGCGGCGCCGGCGCGGTGTCGCTGATGACCCTGCACATCGCCAAGGGCCTCGAGTATCCCGCGGTGGTGATCGCCGGGCTGGAGGAGACCGTCTTTCCGCACCGGCGCGCGATGGGCGACGACGACGAGCTCGAAGAGGAGCGCCGGCTCTGCTACGTGGGCATCACGCGCGCCATGCGCCACCTGGTCCTCACCCACGCCTGGACCCGCACGATGTGGGGCCAGCACGCCGTCGCCATCCCTAGCCGGTTCCTGACCGAGATCCCGCCCGAGCTGATCCACGACCTGTCGGCGGCGCGGCCGCCGCGCCGCCCGGTCGAGCTCGACGACGGGTTCCTGGGACGCGACACCGACTTCACCGCCGGCCGGGCCTTCGGCTCGGGCGCCGCGCCGCCGGTGCGCTCCACCGGCGCGGAGGCGCTCGGGCTGGTCGTCGGGGACCGGGTGGTCCACGACCGTTACGGTCCGGGCGAGGTCGTCAGCGTCGAGGGCGAGGGGGCCCGGTCGCGCGCGGCGGTGCGCTTCGCGGAGCACGGCGTCAAGCACCTGGTGCTCGCGATGACGCCGCTGCGTCGCGCGCGCGACGCATAAATCGTTCGTAAGAACTGCCCCTGACCGGGAAGGGAGCCCCGGGCGCGACGTGCGAGACTGTGAACCCATGGACCTCGCGCGTCCGGTGTACCGGCCCCCCAGTCCTCCGCAGCATCACCGGCTCCCCGCCTACGTGTACTGGCGGCGCCGCGCGATCGTCCTGCTGGCGGCGTTCACGCTGACCTTCGGCGGCTACCTGGGCGTGACCCTGGCCTTCGCGCTGCACAACCCCTCCTACGGGGTGTCCCTCCAGGCCCGGGCGGCCGAGTGGGGCCGCCAGCACGGCCTGGGCGGCGTGGTCACGTGGGTCGAGACCGAGTGGTACCGGCTGCACCCGGCCAAGACCGGCGGCGCGCCGCCGCCGAAGTCCTTCGGCTCGGGACCAACCGCGGTCCACATCTCCCAGGGCCTGGAGCACTTGGCGCCGCCGACGACCATCGCCACCCCGGCCGCCCACCCCCTGCCCGGCGAGGGCGTGTGGCACGTGGTCGGGCGCCGCACGCCCAAGGGGGTGCCGACGGTCTACGAGGCCTTCGTGCGCCCGGACCCCGTGCACACCAGCTACGTGGTGGGCGTGGCCTGGATGGACCCCACGCTGCTGCGCGCCCAGCTCTACTCCGGCTCGACGATCCCGGGCCAGGGCGCGCCGTTCCGCTTCACCGCGCCGGTGAGCGCGGTGGCCTCGCGGAGCCTGGTGGTGGCGTTCAACGCCGGCTTCCGGATGCAGGACGCCAACGGCGGCTACCTCACCCAGGGCAAGCTGATCCTGCCCCTGCGCGCGGGCGCCGCGTCGGTGGTCATCTTCAAGGACGGAACCATGACGGTGGGCAAATGGGGCCGCGACTTCACCATGAACAACCAGATCGCGTCGGTGCGCCAGAACCTCGACCTCATCGTCGACAACGGCCACGCGGCGGCCGGCCTGGCGGCCCAGAACACCAACAAGTGGGGCAAGACCCTCGGCGGGACCTTCAACGTGTGGCGCTCGGGCCTCGGCGTCACCCAGTCGGGGGCCCTGATCTACGTCGGCGGCCCGGCCCTCTCGATCAGCGACCTGGCCAACGTCCTGGTGCGCGCCGGGGCGGTGCGCGCGATGGAGCTCGACATCAACACCGACTGGGTGCAGTACTCGACCTACACCGGTCCCCTGAACACCGCGATCAACGGCGGTAACGGCACCAGCCTGCTGAGCTCGATGATCGGCCCGCCCTCGCGGTACTTCACCACGTGGTGGAGCCGCGACTTCTTCACGATGTCGCTGCGCACGGCGTCGTCGAGCACGACGACGACCACCACCTCGCCCGGCTAGCCCCGCGCGGCCACCCGGCGCCACAGCGGCGCGGGCAGCACGCGCAGGACCGCGGCGACGTAGCGCAGCGCCGGGGGGCTCCAGATCACCGGCTGGCCGGTGGCCAGGCCGGCCACGATGGTCTCGGCGACCTCGTTGACCCCGGTGGCGAAGGGCGTCTCGGCGCGGCCGGCGGTCATCTTGGAGCGCACGTAGGCCGGTCGCACGATCTGCAGGCTCACCCCCGTACCGGCCAGCGACTCGGCCAGACCCTGGGCCACGCGGTCCAGCGCGGCCTTGGCGGCGCCGTAGAGGTAGGCGTTGCGCCGCACCCGCACCGCGCCGATCGACGACAGCACCAGGATCCGCCCGTGGCCCTGGGCCACCAGGCGCCGGCGCACCTCGGCCAGCGCGGCGCTGGGCCACGCGAAGTTGACCAGGGCCATCGAGGCGGCGCGCGCGGGATCGTCCTCGTCGCGGGCCTGCTCGCCCAGCTGGCCCACCGCGACCACCACCAGGTCGACCGGGTCGCCGGCCTTGTCGAAGGCCTCGTTGACGCAGCGCTGCGCGTCGGTGGCGTCCTCGGCGTCGAAGAGCACCGTCGCGGTGGTCGACGCGCCGTAGCCGCGGGCCTCGGCCGCGGCGTCGGCCAGCCGGTCGGCGTCGCGCCCAGCCAGCACGACCGTGCGGGTCCGCGCCGCGGCCAGCCGCTTGGTCAGGGCGCGCGCGATGTCCGAGGTGCCCCCCAGCACGACGACGCTCTGGGGCTGCCCGAAGGCGTTCTCCATGGCTACTCTCCTCCCAGCCCGAGTCGTCGGGCGAGGTCGCTGGTCACGCGGTGCTCGGGGTCGACCCGGTTCTTCACCGCGAGGAAGTCGTCGAGGCGCGGGTACATCGCGCGCACCTTGGTCGGGTTGAGCCGGGCGTCCTTGGCGAAGTAGACCCGGCCGCCCGCGGCGATGACCAGCTCGTCGAGCTCGTCGAGCACGCCGGGCAGCGCCGCCGGGCCGACCGGCAGGTCTAGGGCCAGAGTCCAGCCCGGCGCCGGGAAGGAGAGCGGGCCGGGGGTCGCCGCGCCGAAGCGCTTCAGCACGGCGAGGAAGCTCGGCACCCGCGACGACGACAGGCGCTCGATGGCGCGCGTGATCGTCTCGGCCGCGTCGTCGGGCACGCAGAACTGGTACTGCACGAAGCCTCGCCGACCGTAGAGCCGGTTCCAGTCGCGCACCCCGTCGAGGGGGTGGAAGAAGGTCGCCAGCGCCTGGGCCTCGCCGACCTCGTGGCGCGGCGCGGAGCGGAACCACAGCTCGTTGAACGCGCGCACGCTCAGGGCGTTGAGCAGGCCACTCGGCGCGTCAACGGGGATCGCTAGGCGGGCCGGGCGCGGGGCGCGCAGCGTGGGCGCGGCCACGTCGGCGGCCCTCGCGTGGTCCCCGCGCGTGAGGATGGCCCGGCCCATGTGGGCGCCGCGCGTCATGCAATCCACCCAGGCCACCGAGTAGCGGTACCCGCGGTCGCCCTCGGCCATCGCGGCCATGACCGCGTCGAGGCCGTCGAAGCGCTCGGTGTCGACCAGCACCTGGTCGGTCTCGATCGCCAAGAGGCGCAGCGTGAGGCGCGTGACGACCCCGGTCAGCCCCATCCCGCCGACGGTGGCCCAGAAGAGCTCGGCGTCCGCGTGCGGGGAGACGTCGTAGACGTCGCGCGGGGTGACCAGGCGCATCTCGACCACGTGGGCGCCGATCGACCCGTCGACGTGGTGGTTCTTGCCGTGGACGTCGGCGGCGACCGCGCCGCCCAGCGTGACCTGGCGGGTCCCCGGGGTCACCGGGACGAACCAGCCCTGGGGGATGGACGCGGCCAGGAGCTCGTCGAAGCTGACGCCGGCGCCGACGCTCACCACGCCGTCGGCGCCGATCGCCCCGACGCCGCCTAGGCCGAGGTTGCTCACCACCAGCCCGCCGCCCACCTGGGCGGCGTCGCCGTAGCTGCGGCCCAGGCCGCGCGCGACGACCGCGCCCGACGCGGCGACCGCCGCGACGACGCCGTCCTCGTCCTCGGGGGTGACCACCTCGGCGACGCTGGGGGACGTGCGGCCCCAGCCGGTGAGCCGCTCGCGGGCCATCAGTAGATCCCGACCATCAACAGCACGCCCCACACGACGACGAGCCCCTGGACCACGCGGTCGTGATAGAGCAGCTCGTCGGGCGCCGCGCCGTTGCCGGCCTCGGCCGAGCGCATGATGAACAGCACGGCGATCACGACGGGCACCACCGACAGGCGGATCGGGACGATGTAGTGGTGGGCCGAGGACAGGCCGGTGGCCGAGGTGTCGAAGGCCCACAGGCAGTAGCAGGTCACCACGACCGCCGCGCTCAGCGTGAGGACCGAGTGGAGGAAGTCGCGCGTGTACTCGCCCAGCACGCGCCGCGTGATGCCCGCGCCCACCCGCTCCAGCTCCGACGATCGCTTGCCGACCACCAGGAACAGCGCGCCGAAGGAGATGACCACGAGGAACCAAGTGGAGACGAAGATGTGCGACGCCGCGGCGCCGGCGTAGGCGCGCAGGAAGAAGCCCGAGGCCACCGAGACCAGCTCCATGATCACAATGTTCTTGACGTAGAAGGAGTAGGCCAGCGAGTTGACCAGGTAGAGCCCGAGCACCAGGAACAGGCCCTGGGGGTGCCAGAGGGCGAAGGGGATCGCGAAGGAGACGAGGATTAGCGCCACCGCCGCCGCGCTGGCCGCTCTCGCCGACAGCTGGCTGGCGGCCAGGGCGCGGTGGCGCTTGGTGGGGTGCTCACGGTCGCCCGCGAGGTCGCGCAGGTCGTTGACCAGGTAGATGGCCGAGGAGAGGGCGCAGAAGGCGAGGAACGCGGCCCCGGTGTGGCGCAGCACGTCGGCGTGGGTGAGCGTGCCCGCCGCGGCGGGGGCCACTCCGATGAGACCGTTCTTGATCCACTGGCGCGGGCGCATCGCCGAGGCCAGGGCCCGGACCGGACCGCGCGCGGGGGTCGACGCCGTCGTCACGAGATTCCACGCTACTCGCGGCCCTCGAGGCCTCCCGACGCGGCGACGGCCCCGAAAAGCCCGCCAACCGGGTCCTATGCTGAGGGGACGATGAAGCGTCCCTACCGTGTCGTCGTCGCCAAACCGGGCCTCGACGGACACGACCGGGGGGCCAAGGTCATCGCGCGCGCCCTGCGCGACGCCGGCTTCGAGGTCGTCTACACCGGGCTGCACCAGACCCCCGAGCAGATCGTCGCGACGGTGGTCCAGGAGGACGCCGACGCCGTCGGCCTGTCCCTGCTCTCGGGGGCCCACCGAGTCCTGGTGCCCCGGGTGATCGAGTTGCTCGCCGGCGCCGGGCGTGACGACGTGCTGGTGGTGGTCGGGGGCATCATCCCCGACGACGACCGGGCGCCGCTGGCCGCGGCGGGCGTGGCGCGCGTCTTCACCCCGGGCGCGTCGCTGACCGAGATCGGCGAATGGCTGGCCGCCACCCTCGACGCGCGCGAGGCCGCATCGTAGGGGTCTTCGCGGGTTCGGTAGATTGTCGCGGGACCCCCAAGCAGAGAGCGACGATGGATCTGTTCGAGTACCAGGGCAAGCAGTACTTCGCGCGCTACGGGATCGCGATCTCCCCCGGGGGCGTCGCCGACACGGTCGACGAAGCGCTCGCCGTCGCGCAGCGCGTCGGCCTGCCGGTGGTCGTGAAGGCCCAGGTCAAGGTGGGCGGACGCGGCAAGGCGGGCGGGGTGAAGCTCGCCGGCGACCTCGACGAGGTGCGCCGCCACGCCGGCGCCATCCTGGGCCTGGACATCAAGGGCCACGTGGTGCGCCGCCTGTGGGTGGAGCACGCCAGCGACATCGCGCGCGAGTACTACGCCAGCTTCACCCTGGACCGGCCCAACAAGACGTACCTGGGGATGCTGAGCGCCCAGGGCGGGGTCGAGATCGAGGTGGTGGCCGAGGAGGACCCCGACGCCATTGCCTTCCTCCAGATCGACCCGGTGCGCGGGCTCGACGTGGCCACGGCGCGCCGCTGGGTCGCCGAGGCGGGCCTGGACGAGGCGGCGCGCGACCAGGCCGCCGAGCTCCTGGTCAAGCTGTACCGCTGCTACACCGAGGGCGACTGCGACCTGGCCGAGGTCAACCCGCTGATCCTCACCCCCGACGGCACGGTCCACGCGCTGGACGCCAAGGTCACCCTGGACGAAAACGCGTCCTTCCGCCACCCCGAGTGGGAGGAGTACCGCGCCACCGAGACCGAGGACCCGCGAGAGCGCATGGCCAAGGAGCGCGGCCTCAACTACATCGGACTGGATGGCACGGTGGGGATCATCGCGAACGGCGCGGGCCTGGCGATGTCGACCCTGGACGTCGTCAACCAGGTCGGCGGGCGGGCCGCCAACTTCCTCGACATCGGCGGGGGCGCCAACGCCGACGTGATGGCCTCGGCGCTCGAGGTCATCAACACCGACCCCAAAGTCAAGTCGATCCTGGTCAACATCTTCGGGGGCATCACGCGCGTCGACGAGGTGGCCCAGGGTGTGCTTGAGGCGCTGGGCCGCGTGGCCATCGCCTCGCCGATCGTGCTGCGCCTCGACGGCACCAACGCCGAGGCCGGCCGGGCGATCCTCGCGCCCCACCAGTCGGCGTCGCTCATCACCGAGTCGACGATGCTCGACGCGGCGCGTCGGGCGGTCGCCCTGGCGGGCGAGGCGGCGCCGCGATGAGCATCTTCGTCGACGCGGGCACCAGGGTCATCGTCCAGGGGCTCACGGGAAGCCAGGGCCGCTTCCACGGACTTCGCAACCGCGACTACGGGACCCAGGTCGTGGCCGGGGTCACGCCGGGCAAGGGGGGCACCGACGTCGACGGCGTCGCGGTCTACGACTCGGTGCGCGAGGCGGTCGCGTCCACCGGGGCCACGGCGTCGTTCGTGGCGGTGCCGCCGCGCTTCGCCCCGGCGGCGATCCTCGAGGCGGCCGCGGGCGGCGTCACCTTCATCGTGTGCATCACCGAGGGGATCCCGGCCCACGACGAGGCGCTCACCTACAACCGGCTGGTCGAAGAGCACCCCGGCGTGCGCCTGCTCGGCCCCAACTGCCCGGGCATCATCAGCCCGGGCAAGTGCAACATCGGCATCACCTCGGGCGACATCGCCCTCGCCGGGGGACCGGTCGGCATCGTGTCGCGCTCGGGCACGCTCACCTACCAGGCCCTCCACGAGCTGAGCCAGCAGGGCGTGGGCCAGACCACCTGCGTGGGCATCGGCGGCGACCCGGTGCCCGGGACCAACTTCATCGACTGCCTGAGCGCGTTCCAGGACGACGACGACACCCGCGCCGTGATGATGATCGGCGAGATCGGCGGCTCGGAGGAGGAGCGGGCCGCGGAGTGGATCCAGCGCCACATGACCAAGCCGGTGGTGGCCTACGTGGCCGGAGTGACGGCCCCGCCGGGGCGCAAGATGGGCCACGCCGGCGCGATCATCTCGGGGTCCAAGGGCACCGCGCAGGCCAAGATGGAGGCGCTGAGCCGCGCCGGGGTGCACGTCTGCGCGAACCCCACCGAGGCCGGACAGAGGATGGTCGAGATCGTTCGGGCGCTCTGAACCGTTGGAGCCGGTGCGTCTCTGCGTCCTCGTGTCAGGGTCCGGCACGATCCTTGAGTCGCTGCTCGCCTCGCTCGAGGTGGCGCTGGTCGCGGCCGACCGACCGTGCCGCGGCCTGGAGGTGGCCCGCGCCGCCGGCGTGGAGGCCGTGCTGGTGGACCGCCGCGAGTTCGGTGGTTTCTCCGCGGACTTCGACCGCCCGGGCTACACCGCCGCGCTGACGGCCGCGCTGGCGGTCCGGCGCGTCGACGTGGTCGCCATGGCGGGCTTCGGCACCGTCGTCACGGCGGGCTTGCACGACGCCTTTCCCGGGCGCGTCCTCAACACCCACCCGAGCCTCCTGCCGGCGTTCCCGGGGTGGCACGCGGTGGCGCAGGCGCTGGCCGCCGGCGTGGCCGAGACCGGCTGCACGGTGCACCTGGCCACCGAGGCGCTCGATGACGGACCGCTCTTGGCGCAGCGACGCGTGCCGGTCGAGCCGGGCGACGACGAGGCGACGCTGCACGAGCGCATCAAGGCCGTGGAGCGCTCCCTCTACCCGCGCGTCGTCGGTAGGGTGATGGCGGCCCTGGCCGAGGGCCGCGAACCGGTCTCGGTGGCCGGGACGCTGGAGGACTAGTGCGCGCGCTCATCAGCGTCTGGGACAAGACCGGGCTGGTCGAGTTCGCCACGGGGCTGGCCGCGCTGGGCGTCGAGCTGATCGCCTCGGGCGGCACGGCCCGCGCGCTGAGCGCGGCCGGCGTCGCGCACCTCGACGTCGCGGACGTCACGGGCTTTCCCGAGATGCTCGGGGGCCGCGTCAAGACGCTGCACCCGGTGGTGCACGCGGGCATCCTGGCCGACCGCGACGACCCCGACCACCTCGGCGCCCTGGCCGAGCACGGGATCACCACGATCGACCTGGTGGTCTGCAACCTCTACCCGTTCTCGTCGGACCCCTCGATCGAGCTCATCGACGTCGGCGGGCCGACGATGGTGCGCGCCGCGGCCAAGAACCACCGGCACGTCGGCGTCGTCACCCGTCCGAGCCAGTACGCGGGCGTGCTCGACGAATTGCGGGCGTCGGGCGCGCTGAGTGAGGCGACGCGCCACGAGCTGGCCCGGGTGGCCTTCGCGGCCACCGCGGCCTACGACGCGCAGATCGCGCGCTGGCTCGACGCCGGCGGGGCGGCCGCGGCGCCCGAGCCGCTCGAGGCTGTCCTGCCGGCCTCGCTGCACCTGGAGTTGGAACTCGCCGAGGTCGTGCGCTACGGCGAGAACCCCCACCAGGTCGGCGCGCGCTACCGCCTGGCCGGGACGACCCCGTGGTGGGACGGCGTGGTCCAGCACGCCGGCACCGCGTTGAGCTACCTCAACCTCTTCGACGCCGACGCCGCGTGGCGCCTGGTCCACGAGCTGGCCGGCGACGCGCCGGACGACGCGGCCGCGGCCATCATCAAGCACGCCAACGCCGCGGGTGCGGCCGTGGCCTCGACGCTGGCCGACGCGTTCACCGGGGCTCTGGCCGCCGACCCGCTGAGCGCCTTCGGCGGCGTGGTCGCCGTCGGGGGCGACGTCGACCGGGCGTTGGCCGAGCTGATCGCCGCGGGGCCCCAGGCCGACGTGGTCATCGCGTCCTCCTTCACGCCGGACGCCCTCGAGGTCCTAGTAGCCCGACGCCGGGCCACCCGGCTGCTCAGCGCCCCGGCGCCCGAGCCGCTGGGCCGGTCGGTGCGCACGCTGGGCGACACCGCGCTGGTCCAGAGCGCCGACGAGCTGCTCGCGCCGGTCAGCCAGTGGCGCTGCGTCACCGACCGATCGCCCACCCCCGGTGAGCTCCGCGACCTCCAGGTCGCCTGGCGGGTCTGCGCGCGCACGACCTCCAACGCCGTGGTACTGGCGCGCGCCGGCGTCGCCGTCGGCGTGGGGGCCGGCCAGCAGTCGCGCGTCGTCGCGGCGGAGTTGGCGACCGCCAAGGCCGGCGGCGCGGCCCAGGGCGCGGCCGCCGCGTCGGACGCCTTCTTCCCGTTCGCCGACGGGCTCCAATCGCTCATCGCCGCCGGCGTGTCGGCGGTCGTGCAGCCGGGCGGCTCGGTGCGCGACGCGCAGATCATCGAGGCCGCCAACGCCGCGGGTATCGTCATGTTGCTGACCGGCGAACGTCACTTCCGCCACTAGGAGAACTCGTGCCCGCATCCCTGCTCGACGGCGAGGTCGTGGCGGCCCGCGTGAAGATGGAGCTGGCCGATCGGGCGGCGCGCCTCGCCGCCGACGGCCGGCCGGTCGGGCTGGGCACGCTGCTGGTGGGCGACGACGGACCCAGCGCGACCTACGTGGCGATGAAGCAGCGCGACTGCGCCGAGATCGGCGTGGTCACCTTCAACGAGCACCTGCCCGCGACCGCGACCCAGGCCGAGGTGGAGGCCGTCGTCGACCGCTTCAACACCGACCCGCGCGTCCAGTCGATCCTGGTCCAGCTGCCCCTGCCGGCCGGGATGAACGAGGCGGAGGTGCTGGTTCGCGTCGACCCGGCGAAGGACGTCGACGGTCTGCACCCCACCAACCTCGGTCGCCTGGTGATGGGCGCCCCCGGGCCCCTGCCGTGCACGCCGGCGGGCATCGTCGAGCTCCTGCGCTTCTACGAGGTGCCCGTCGAGGGCCGCCACGTCGTCATCATCGGGCGGGGCGTCACCATCGGGCGCCCGCTGGCGCTGCTGCTCGCGTTGAAACGCCCGGGCTGCAACGCCGCGGTCACCGTCGTGCACACCGGCGTCGCCGACCTCGGCGCGCTGACGCGCCAGGGCGACGTGCTCGTGGCGGCGGCCGGCGTGGCCGGGCTCGTCACGCCCGACATGGTCCGGCCGGGGGCCGCCGTGGTCGCGGCGGGCACCAGTTGGGCCGGGCGCAAGCTGCTCAGCGACGTCGCCGACGAGGTGGCCGACGTGGCCGCCTGGGTCACGCCACGCCTCGGCGGCGTCGGCCCCATGACCCGTGCCATGCTGTTGCGCAACGCCGTGCAAGCGGCAGAGAAGGTCCGGTGATGGCGACGACCGACGACAGGGGTCGCGAGTTCGACGAGCGCCCGTGGGGGAGCTTCACCGTGCTCGACGACGAGATGTTCGACCACAAGGTCAAGCGCATCGTGGTCGACCCGGGCAAGCGGCTCAGCTACCAGTTCCACGACCGCCGCGCCGAGCACTGGTTCGTCGTCAACGGCCACGCCACGGTCGTCCTGGACGGCCGCGAGGTCGAGCTCGGCCCGGGCGACAGCCTCGACATCGCGCTGGGCCAGGCCCACCGGTGCGAGAACCGGGGCACGACCCCGGTCGTCTTCATCGAGGTGCAGCACGGCACCTACTTCGGCGAAGACGACATCGTGCGGCTCGAAGACGACTTCGGACGCGCCTGATCGCGTGCGCGTCGACGCGTTGCTCGCGGCCGGGCTGACCCGGTCCTTCGAGTTCTTCCCGCCCAAGACCGACGAAGAGGGCGCCATGTTGGCGGCAACCCTGGCCGACCTCGAGCCCCTGACCCCCTCGTTCGTCTCGGTGACCTACCGCGGCGGACCCGCGTCGCGACAGCGCACCTTCGACCTGGTGACCGAGATCCAGCGGGCCGGTCGCCTGACCGCGATGGCCCACGTGGTGTGCGTGGGCCACACCCGCGCCGAGATGCGCGAGATCCTGACTCGCTACCGCCACGCCGGAGTCGAGAACCTCATGGCCCTGCGCGGCGACGCGCCCGACGACGCGGCCGGGGTCTCGGAGTTTCGCCACGCGGTCGACCTGGTCGACCTGGCCCGCGAGGTCGGCGCGTTCTGCGTCGGGGTCGCCGCCCACGCCCAGGGCCACCCCGAGTCGCCCAACTTCGACGCCGACCGTCGACACCTGGCCGAGAAGCTCGAGCGGGCCGACTTCGCGGTGACCCAGTTCTTCTTCGACCCCGCGCAGTGGTCCCGTCTCGTCGAGGACCTGGCGGCGCGCGGCGTGACCAAGCCCGTCGTGCCCGGGATCATGCCGGTCACCACGCTGGGGGGCATCGAGCGCATGGCCTCGATGGGCGGTCGCGTGCCCCAGCCGCTGGTGGCGCGACTGGTGGCCGCCGACGGCCGCGGCGGCCCGCGCGCGGTACGCGCCGCGGGCGTCGCCGCGGCCGTCGAACTGTGTCGCGCCCTGCTCGACGCCGGGGCGCCGGGGCTGCACTTCTACACGCTGAATCGCTCGACGGCGACCCGCGAGATTCACCGCGCCCTCTTCGGCGCGTAGCCCCGCGGGACTTTCGTCCCCCGAGCGCCGCGGGCGATCCACCGTAGGATGTCGCCATGCCCGAGATGATTACGATGAGCGCCGACGGCGTGCTGGCCGTCCCCGACGACCCCATCATTCCCTTCATCGAGGGCGACGGCACCGGCGTGGACATCTGGCCCGCCGCCCGGCTCGTCCTGGACGCCGCCGCTAAGAAGCACGGCAAGTCGATCGCCTGGCGCGAGGTGCTGGCCGGCGAGAAGGCCTTCCGCGAGACCGGCGACTGGCTGCCCGAGCAGACGGTGTCGGACTTCCGCGACTACCTCATCGGGATCAAGGGGCCCCTCACCACGCCGATCGGCGGGGGTTTCCGGTCGCTCAACGTGGCGCTGCGCCAGCTGCTCGACCTGTACGTGTGCCTGCGCCCGGTGCGCTGGTTTCGGGGCGTCCCCTCGCCGGTCAAGCACCCCGAGCTGGTCGACATGGTCATCTTTCGCGAGAACACCGAGGACGTCTACGCCGGCCTCGAGCTGGAGGCGGGATCCGTTGAGGCCGAGAAGCTGCGGGCCTTCCTCAAGGACTCCTACGGCTGGGACATCAAGGAGATGAGCGGGCTGGGCATCAAGCCGATCTCCAAGTCCGGCTCAGAGCGGCTCATCCGTGCGGCGATCAAGTACGCGCAGGCGCACGCCCGTCCGACGGTGACCCTGGTGCACAAGGGCAACATCCAGAAGTTCACCGAGGGCGCCTTCATGAAGTGGGGCTACCAGCTGGTGCGCGACGAGTTCAGCGACGTGGCGGTGGGCTGGGACGACTGCGGCGGGAAGCCCGGCGACAAGATCCTGGTGAAGGACGCCATCGCCGACATCACCCTCCAACAGGTGCTCACGCGCCCGTCGGAGTTCGACGTCATCGCCACGATGAACCTGAACGGCGACTACCTCTCGGACGCCCTGGCCGCCCAGGTCGGCGGCATCGGCATCGCTCCGGGGGCCAACATCAACTACGTCACCGGCCACGGCATCTTCGAGGCGACTCACGGTACGGCGCCGAAGTACGCCGGCCAGGACAAGGTCAACCCCGGCTCGGTCCTGCTGTCGGGGGTCCTGATGTTCGAGCACCTGGGTTGGACCTCGGCGGCCGACGACATCGTGCGCGCCCTCGAGGCGACCATCGCCGACAGGATCGTCACCTACGACTTCGCACGCCAGATGGAGGGGGCCACCGAGGTCAAGTGCTCGGAGTTCGCCGCGGCGATCGCCGACCGTCTCTAGCGTCGAAGGAGGGCCATGACCACCCCCGTCCACGTCACCGTCACCGGCGCCGCCGGTCAGATCGGCTACCAGCTGGTCTTTCGGATCGCTTCGGGCCAGTTGCTGGGGCCTAACACCCCGGTGATCCTGCGGCTGCTCGAGATCGAGCCGGCGATGAAGTCCCTCGAGGGTGTCGTAATGGAGCTCGACGACTGCGCCTTCCCGTTGCTCGCCGGCGTCGAGGCGACCAGCGACCTCACCGCCGCCTTCAGCGGGACGTCGTGGGCGCTCCTCGTCGGTTCGATCCCGCGCAAGGCGGGCATGGAACGAGGTGACCTGCTCAACGTGAACGGCGGCATCTTCAAGCCCCAGGGCCGCGCCATCGCCGAAAACGCCGCGGCCGACGTTCGCGTGCTGGTCGTGGGCAACCCCTGCAACACCAACTGCCTCATCGCCCGGTCCAACGCTCCCGAAGTTCCGGCCGACCGGTGGTTCGCCATGACTCGCCTGGACCAGAATCGCGCCGAGACCCAGCTAGCCAAGCGCGCCGGCGAGCCGGTGGTCAGTGTCAAGAACCTGGCCATCTGGGGAAACCACTCGGCCACCCAGTTTCCCGACTTCGCCAACGCCACCATCAACGGCGCGCCGGTCACCGAGGTCATCGTCGACCACGACTGGTTGCGCGGCGAATTCATCACGACGGTCCAGAAGCGCGGCGCCGCCATCATCGAGGCGCGCGGGGCGAGCTCTGCGGCGTCAGCGGCGAACGCCGCGATCGACACGGTGGTCGGATTGCGTACTGCGACACCCGCCGACGATTGCGTGTCGATCGGCGTGACGAGTCACGGCGAGTACGCGGCGCCGGAGGGGCTCACCTTCGGCTTCCCGGTCGCCGCCGACGGTTCGGGATCGTGGTCCGTCAAGGAGAACTTCGCGCGTGACGATTTCGCCGCCGAGCGCATCGCAGTGACGACGGCCGAGCTCATTGCCGAGCGCGACGAGGTCAGGAGCCTCGGCCTCATCTAGGGGCATTCCACGGTGCCGCGATTGGGATCATGAGGGGCCGGAGACCTGAACTCGCAATGGTCATCCGAGACTCCGGTACCTGATAGCAGAACGAAGACGTCGGGCCTCGGACACCAGCCATCTCCGAGTGCACCTCGCATGGCCACATGCACGCACCTGAAACCTGACCCCCGACTTTGCGATTCGCGCTTGACTTGGTGCGGGCTGCGAGCAAGTTCGGACCAGTTCGACGATTGACTATGGCTAAACCAACGGGGGACAGGTGCTAGCACAGGTTCTATGGACGCCAGGCGGTTGCTGTCTTTCAGCGATGGCTTCTTCGCCATCATCATCACGGTAATGGTGCTGTCACTACGCCAACCCGACGGCGCCACCTTCGCCAATCTTCGGTCAACCGTTCCGTCATTGACGGCCTACGCGCTGAGTTTCCTCTACCTCGGGACCTATTGGAACAACCACCACCATCTTCTCTTCACAGTTCGCAAGGTCACCGGCGGCATGCTCTGGAGCAACCTCAATCTGCTGTTCTGGCTCTCGCTGTTTCCTTTCTGCACGAGGTGGATGGCTGGCCAGCACTACGCGAGTCAGACCGTTGCCGCCTACGGCATCGTGCTGGTGTTGGCCGCCTTCGCCTACGTCGTCCTCCAGAACGTGATCGTGGCGTCCCAGGCGCCCGACACCAGCCTGAAGGAGGCCCTCGGACAGGACGCTAAAGGCAAATCCTCAATGTTTTTCTACTTGCTCTCGATTCCGCTGGCCCTGGTGTGGAACTGGGGCGGAGTGATCATCTTCGTGGGGGTAGCCGTGCTGTGGCTCGTTCCTGACCGGCGGCTCGAGCGCTACTTCGACCACCACGCCCCGCCGGACTGACGATCCGAAGCTTCGACTCAATCTTCGGCAGCCGGGCAGCCGCCACCGGCTGGTAGCAGGCTTGTTACGTCGGGCCGACGACGCTTAGCAGCCCCAGCATTCCAGTCGCCAGTCGAAGAATGTGGACGTCGGCCCGCCAAGTACACCGAGTTGCCGAGATGCTCAGAAGAGAACTCGCCCAGAACCCTGAGAAGTCAATTCGCTGAGAGCGGTGCGATTACTTCCCTGATCGCAGGATCGTGGCGTACCTGTTCCATGCGCGTTGCCCCAACACGCGATAGAGCACCTTCACTGGCGGTGGCAAGTTGGAGAGCATGTAGGCGCGGTCAGCCGGATTGAGGGGCTCCAGAATCATTCCGAACGCGATGAGCTTCTTGTTGCCCGGTATCGCCGCAATGCCGTGTTTGGCGAGGCTGTCCCACTCCTCTTGAGTGACCGTCACTGCCGCCAACGGAACAATCTCGCGCTCCTCGTTGTCAAGATGCGGCACGAGGTCAGAATTCAGATTGTCGAGCGATGACGCGAGTTTCTCAGCTGATTCGTCAGAGGGTGCCGTCCGCCATTTCGAACAGGCCGTTAGCGCGGAGTCGATTGACTGCTTCACCACTTGATGCTCGTGGTCGATTTGCTCCGTTCGGGTCGCGTGATCCGGGACACGCTCGACCAACAGCGGATAGAGGATTGCGTCTTCGCCCTCGTGATGGTGATGAAGCATGTTCAATCCGAATTCGATGTGATCGGCGAGGAATGTGACGCGCGCCGGAGAGGGAGTGGGATTCGCGCGAATGAGCTGTGCCGCCTCCTCGTACGCCCGTCGGAACGTCTCGTGAACGATCTTCATGTCGCGTACGTCAATGGGACTGGTTGATGACACGTCGGGCTCCTTGCGGCGCCTTTCCGATGGCGCGACCGGCCTGACGATATACCAACTCGGCTGGCTTTGGCGTCGTCACCTACCCATCACGCCCATTCGAGATGCCGTCTTGCAGCGACCGCCCACACTTGGGGCACAATTCGAGCCTCGGACACCAACAATCTGCAATGTCCTCACTCCGAGTCTGAACCCGGGGTTACTTCCAAGCATTTAGGCGCCAGTCGTAGGGTGGGACCTTTGGCCACCGGCACCAGTCAGACGCAAACTCGGAGGCCAACCTTCAGTTACTTTCCCTCATCGCTGATGACGGTGGCGTCGGATCCTGGGAAGTAGATGTCTTGATGGTCGCTGCCATCCCATTGGACGACGTAGGGCGGCTCCCCATGCTCATCGCGAACTTCGAGAACGAGGCAACGACGATCAACTTGGCCCATCCGATGCCCCCGGACCACGATTCGATCACCAACCTTTGCGAACATGACGCCTCCGATCCGCGTGCTCGTTATCACTCTTCTACGTCGCTAGTTGCGCGGGAACTAGGGACGGAAGTCCCGGATCGGACACCCGTCCGGCCTTGAGCGGGTCAAGCCGCCGGTGGCCGGTAGCAGAACAGTTGCGTCGGGTCGCCGACGCTGGAAATCCGACTCTCCCGGTGTCGCAGCCATCTACCGACGTTCTTGTAACGCCGTTTCACCTCACAGGACAGTCATGGTGGACGAGGTCGTCCGACGTGCCTAAGTCACTGCGTCTTGCGCAGGAAGGAAACTCCAAATGAAGAGAGCAGTTGCCACAATCCTCTTGCCGGGAGCGCTTGCAGCGGGTTCACTGGGCCTCGGCATCGCGGTCACGACGGGGCCCGTCGGTGCCGCAGAGAGTGCGCACACAGTAATGCAGCACACGTGGCACGGGACCATCCTCAAGATCAACCACAAGATGGGCGCGACCAGCTCATTTAGCTTCAAATCTGGAAAGGAAACGTACGTCGTTCACTGGGACGCCATGACCCACTTCACCATGGGCACCGCAAAGAACATCAAGGTTGGAGCTCTGGTCACGGTGACGGGAACGTTGAAGGGCATGATTATCACAGGAACAAAGCTCGACGTGTAGGTGCGAGAATCAGCCACAACGGCAACTAGGCCCGCTTTGGTTCGCGGTCGCCGACATCTCGAAGACTGGAGTTAGGCCCAAGGATTGAACTTCGCCCTTCAGACAAGTCGCCAGTGCGTGGTAGCAGAACAGTGGCGCCAGGTCGCTAACAGCACCTTTCTCAGCTATCGAGCCCCGGGGCGCGTGAATGAGGTCCTGCGGGACGCTCCAGCCTGAGCAGATTGGAAGGCGCTACTTTGCATTGGCTCGATTGACTGTGCGCGCAAGGATGCCCAGCGTGGCCCGCATCGACGCCTCGGGTATCACCGGAAAGTTGATTCGAGCTCGATGCACTTCAGGCGTGGCTGACCAGTCGTAGTAGGAGGTCACCAGGGTTCCTGTTTCGATGGGCTCCAGTACATATCCGTAGATGTAGCCCATTGGTGGATCGATCAAGGGGTGCTCGATTGTCCAGGCGATCTCTCGATCCCTTGTGAACGTCGTGATCCGGATCGACACGGTGTACAGGCCGAGGGGAATGTCGTTTCGCGCTTCGCGATCCATGTGCACGAGGAATGTATCTCCAACCTTGGTCACGGGAGGACCCTCGGCGCTCATCAACATGCCCGATGCGTCAATCTGGACGTGCCCGTCCGGATCACACAAGAGCGAGAAGATCACGCTCGCCGGGACGGGGATGGTTCGTTGTACTTCAATACGCTGCTCGCTCATCCTCACATCCTCTCACTCGAAGTTCTTTCGCCAACCTCGAGGCCGACGTACTAGTTGTCGCCGCGAGCGAGTGAGTGCCGGACTGTCGGCTCGACCCTCCGATCCCAACATCCTCTGCAAAGCCATCCAGCGGAGATTGGAAATGCTACTGAGGCGCCCCGCGTCGCCACGGTGCTCTCGTGTGCTGCGAGATAGACCGTGGGCAAGCAAGGATGGCCGTATGCGTCGCCGTTCACTCGCTGCAGCCTCCGGCTCTCTGCTGCTGGTGGTCCTCGCGCTGAGTGCTCTGGCCGCACGTGAAGCGTCGTCGTCATCCTCACCCTTCCCCTCGGTCATCAAGACCCAGCTCTGGCATCCCGGGGCCGGCACGATGGGGCCAAAGGTCGCCTTCGGCGCGAGCGTGGACACGAGTACGTCGGGCAGTCGTCTCTGCGAGAACGTCTCGGTCGCTGGTGTCCAATGGTCAGTGTGGTGTGACCAGGCCGCCCAGTTCCCCGTGGTCAGCAGCGACGGTGGTCGGCACTGGAGAGTTGCCGGCCCGCTGATCGCGAACGATTGGGCCGGCGGTTCGCTGTTCTACGTATCGAAGGTGACGGCGTTCTCCCCCGACGTCGTGGCGATGACGGGCGTCGGGGTGATCGACACCACCTTTGACGGTGGCCGCACCTGGCACCAGCTCGCGACCTCGCTCTCGATGGCGGGTGCGTGGAGGATGAGCATTGTTCGCTTCGAAGGTGGTACCGGGGCCCGGCCCTACGAACCCGTGTTGCACATCGTCGAGAACGACACGGGGAGGCCTCTAGCACACTGGTCGGCCACGTACATCACGCTGAACCGAGGCCGCTCGTGGATCCGTCTCAGCGAGCTCCAGCGCTAGACCCGTTCATCCTTCTCCCGCCAGTGACGAGCAGAGGATTGGTGACATCGGGCCCCGGACGCTCGGTGGGGCTTAGCGGCTCCCGGGATTGCGCTTCGGTGGGACACGCCGTGACCTCCGGCGCGGCGCGGGCTCTCGGGGAGTAGCGCTCGACAGGAGAGCGAGGCGAGTTCGGATCCGGGCCAGCAACAAGATGAGCACCTCCCGGTCAGATTCCGAGAGGTCGGCAAACGCTTCGGCGGCGGCGAGGTGAACAACGGGCAGCATTCGATCGACGATGTCCTGAGCTCCATCGGCCAGATGAATCAGGACCTTGCGTCGATCAGTCGGATGCGCCGAGCGCCCCACCAAACCGTGTCGTTCGAGCGTGTCGAGAATCGACGTCATGCTGGCGCTGCTGACGAGCAGCCGTTCGGCAATGACGTGCCCGGCGAGTGGCTCGCCCGCGCCTTCGAGTATCGCCAGCGTCTCAAACGCGCTCGCGGAGAGGTCAGCGGTCTTTCGTCGTCGTCGATCAAGCTCGAGGAGGAACGCATCGGCGGTCCGGACGAGGTTCGCGGCGGACTCCGAGGCCGATCGGCTGGCGCCGGGAAACTCCCGCTCAAAGTCGGGGGGGACACGGATGGGGGACGTATCGGTCATCTCCGCATTATAGCATGATATCTTATTACTTGACATCTAGGAATTTCTCGGGTATGGTGACGCTCCTAGGTCGACGCCAGAGCCGGCCAGCGAAGAATGGAGTTCCAATGAAAGCGACGTTGATTGTTCGCCACCAGGTCACTGACTACGCGTCATGGCGCAAGGTCTTCGACGAGGCCGAGCCCTTGCGGGTTCAGTACGGCAGCACCGGCCACCACGTCATGCACTTCCCCGGGGATCCGAACGATCTCGTCGCGATCCACCACTTCGCATCGGTGGCCCAAGCCGAGGCGTTCGCGGGTGACCCGACGCTCAAGGCGGATATGCAGCGCGGTGGGGTCATCGGTGCTCCCCGAATCGAGATCGTGGAGGACAGTTGATCGACGCCCCACGAGGCGTGGCATCCGACGAGGACCTCACGTCCGAGGTCGCCGAGATCGTCGACACCCATCGCCTGGAGTCGTTCAGCGACGGGGTCATGGCGGTCATCATCACGCTGACCGCCTTTGAGATACGGCCACCGACTGGCGAGAACTGGGTCGCCATCACGCACCGCGCGCCGGCGCTCCTCGTCTACATCCTGAGCTTCGTGACCATCGCCACCTACTGGAACTACCACCACCAGGTCTTGCGTGTCACCCAGCGCATCAACTCGGAGGTGATCTGGACCAACGCCAATCTGCTGTTCTGGCTCTCGCTGCTACCCCTGGCCACCGAGTGGGTGGGAAACGCCTATCACAGCGTCGCGCCGGCCGTCGCCTACGGCGTCGTGGCCCTCGGTGCCGCCCTGGCCATCCAGGCCATGGTGTGGACGCTCGCGCGCGCCAACTACGACGACGCGCGAACGATCCAGGCGGTGATCTACGACGCGAAGGGCGTCCTGTACACGGCCGTCAGCTACTCGGTGGCGATCGGCCTCGCCTTCGTCAGTCCCTACCTCGCCTACGTGAGCTACGTGCTGGTGCTGCTGATGTGGATTATCAGCAGCCTGAGACCGGCCCGGCGGGCGGCCTAGCCCCAGCCCAACCCTAAGACCTGGTCGACGTGGTGGCCGCCAACGCCTAGTCGCAGTCGCCGGGTGCGGGGCCTGGTGCGCTAAGAATGAGTTCGACGTTGGGCTGACCGAGGACTCGAGGGAAATTCAGACGCCGATGATCGGTTTCTCATCGACAGAACGCTCGCGATTCTTGGCGCCGGGTGATGGAGCGCTGCTGCTCGGGGCTCGCCCGCACAAACGCCTCGGCGCGGCGGCACTCCTACGCGTTGCGCATCCGCGACCCTTAGTGAAAGGCACCACATGAACCCGGTATGGCGATGGTTTCTGGACTTTACGGGCACGCGCCCCTCGGGCAGCGGCTACTGGTACAACTTCTGGTCGGGCTTCGGCAGTGACATCGGCGAGGTCGCCATCATCGGTGGGCTCATCACCGTCGTGCGCCATCAGAACTGCGGCGTCAAGGGATGTCTGCGGTTCGGGCGCCACGAGTACGAGATGAACGGCGTCAAGCACAAACTCTGTCGGACCCACCACCCCGGCATCGACGAGAACCACCGCATGACCAGCGAGGAGGTGAACGCGCACTTCGCGGCGAAGCAGTAGACGGAGCCCGCGGACCCCAGAGAGCCTCTCAGTGGTCGCCGCGCGCTACTCACCCAATTTGGCGGTGAGCCGGTCACGGCCGACGCGCCGACAGGTGACGAGCATCAATCTCACCACGTCACGCTCCACCTATGACGGTCCCCACCCTCCGGGTGTACAGTGCGCACACCTCCCGAACGTCGGCCCAGGAGACTCCGTCGCCCCACTCTCCGTAGACGACAATCAGCACCGCCCGATCGACAACTCCAAAGACCAACTTCGTGTTGAGCGGTCCGCCGGGCGTGCCCACGGCCCACCGCTCCACGGCAAAGATGTGGCTGAGCCCGTCGACGCCGAACTCGGTGTTCTCCAGCTCCCTCACCACCTCGCCGGTGAAGCGGGGATTACTGATCATCGCGGACATCATTCCCGGGAGCGCTTCCACGGCGTCCTCCGGCAATCCGTAGGGCACCAGCCCGAGTATCAGCTCCCGGTGGGGCCGCTCGCTTCGAAATGACCGCTGATACGAGAACTCACCCGATCGACGAGCCCGACGAGCTCGGTCACTGTTCCAGCGCGGCGTGATGTACCCGCTGCGGTAACACATCTCGTCGATGAGCTGCCAGCCATCGCCCGGGAGGTCCTTCGCCGCCACGCCCGTACGTGTGGCCCGTCGCCTCTTCTCCCGGTCTCCGTGAAGGGCAAGGAAGTAGGGAAGCACGATTGCGATCCTCCGCTCGTCGCCAAACTACCGAGTTCACCATGACTCTCGGTCAACGCCCCCGGTGTCTGATCGCCCATGGCGGGCCTCGGCCCTCGGGCCGCGGATGGGCTCGGCGATGAAGAGCCCGATCCGCGCAGGTCAACGCGGACTCTCGCCGTCAGGCCCCGCGGATCAGGTCCGTGGAAGCCGGGATCGGTCAGTCGTAGCCTCGGGCGGTGAAACTGCCAGCCCGGATAGGGCTCATCACCCTCGCCTGTCGGGACGTGGAGCGAATGGCCCGCTTGTTCCGGGACCTCGGCTGGCCGGAGACACCCGAGAGCGACGAGCACCATCGAACCTTTCAGTGCACCAATGGCGTCGTGATCGCCCTCTTTGCCGCGTCGAACTACGAGCCGGTCTTCGGGCCGGTGGTTCCGGGTTTTCGCGGAACGACCCTGTGCGTCAATCTCGCCTCACTCGAGGAGTGCGTCGACGTCTACGACACCCTCGCCGCGGTGAAGGGTGTGGAGCTACTCGAGAAGCCCACCGAGTACTTCTGGGGAGGTGGATTCAGCTGGCGGGACCCCGAAGGCAATGTGTGGGACGTCGCGTGTGCCAAGGGAACCGCCATCGACGACCGCGGCGGCGTGACCTTCCCGTAGCTCCTGACGTCTCGCCACGAGACATCCGGGAGGTCGGCGGCCGGCTCCGCGCCCGCCCGCCATCGATCGCGGGGCTCGTTTCTAGACTCGTCGCCATGTCCGAGTCCGATGTCGTCGAGGTGACCGCGCTGGGACAGTGGCGCGACTGGCTGCGCCGGCACCACACCCGCGAGACCGGGGCCTGGGTCGTCTACCTCAAGAGGTCCTCCGGTCGGGCCGAGATCGACTACGAGGAGCTCGTCTGCGAGGCGCTGTGCTGGGGGTGGATCGACAGCAAGACCGAGCGAGTTGACGACCTCAGGACGCGACTGTGGTTCGCCCCACGACGCTCGGCGAGCACGTGGTCGACGTCCAACAAGCGGCGGGTCGAGCGTCTGGCCGGCGAGGGTCGGATGAAACCGGCCGGACTGCGCGCGGTGGCGCAGGCGAAAGCGACCGGGCGCTGGACCACAATGGAGGCCGTGGAGCGCCTTGAGGTGCCCCCGGATCTGGCGGCGGCGTTGCGTCGCCACACTGGGGCGAAGAGGCAGTGGGAGGGCTTCACCCCCTCGTCGCGTCGAGTGATCCTCCAGTGGATCGCGCTCGCCAAACGGCCGGCGACCCGGGTCGATCGCATCGAACGGACGGCGGCGTGCGCCGCGAGGGGTGAGAAGGTGATTCCGCCGACGCCGCGGGTGTCCGCCGAGGGGGGAGAGCGGTGAGCGAGTACACCTACACGATCTACGTCCGCGCCGCGCCCGCGGATCTCTGGCGCGCCCTGACCGACCCGGAGTTGACCTCGCGCTACTGGTCCGGGTTGCGCTTCTCGACCGACTGGCGGGCCGGTTCGTCCATAACCTGGTGTCTCCCGGAGGTGGAGATCGTCGACGTCGACCAGGTCGTGGTGGTTGCCGACGCGCCTCGACGCCTGGCGTTCACCTGGCAGACCTTCACCGACGCGTGGGCGGCGGCCCACGGCGTCCCGCCCGATGTCGCCGCCGCCTTCGCGGCCGAACCGCGCTCCACCGCCACTTTCGAGCTGGAGCCGGGCGGAGACGCCACGCGACTGACGCTGCGCCACGGGGACTTCGATCCCGGCAGCGCGGTCGCCGCGGCCGTGGCCGAGGGCTGGCCCGCCATCCTCTCCAGCCTCAAATCGCTGCTGGAGACCGGAAGCGAGCTCGGCTTCGAGGAGGGTTGACCTCCGAGTCGAAGCGCCTCACTCGCTCTTGTCCTGGACCTCCCACGCGTGGTCGGTCACGTGCCAGGCCAGCCGACGGATCGCGTAGCGGGTCGGCCACTTGGGGTTGGCGGATCCGTGGCGCAGGGTGTCGAGGATGACCGCGCGAACCTCGGGCCACGGCGTGCGCGGGGCGACGCGCGCGCCAATGCGCGACGTGTAGGCCCGCTCGGCCTCGCGCACGTGCTGGACCACGGCGTCGCGATCGCGCCCGCCGCCGCGCGGCCCCCGGCGCAGGGCCGGTGGCGCGTTGGCCACGACTCGGTCGAAGTAACGCCAACAGTCCTCCACCAGGGCGAGCTGGCGGGTGGCCTCGGCGCGGGTGAGGGGCTTGTCGTCCCAGGGTCCGCGGGCGTCGGGCGCGCCGAAGTCGGTCGTGGCGTTGCCGGGCAGGGTGGCCACCACGCGGAGGCGCCCCACCGCGAAGTCGCCGGACACGACCTCGGCGTAGCGGCCCTGGTAGTCCCGCAGCGCCTCGAGGGCGAGGTCGGCGTTCTTCGCGCGCCGGCACCAGCCCGGCCAGTCGAGGGCCACCGCGAACGCGGCGCGGGCGGTCTCTTCGACGTAGACCCGGGTGACGGCGCCGCTCACGAGCGGCGAGCCTAACGACCCCGGGTCTCAGGGCGCGGCGTGCAGGGCGATGGCGGCGCGCGCGGCGACCTCGAAGAGGCGCTCGCGGATCGCCCCGGCGTGGACCCAGTGGCGCGAGTCCCACGCCTCGCCGGCCAGCGAGTCGCCGGCGTAGAGCAGTTGGGCGAAGCGCCAGCCGCGGAACCGCGCGACGGCGATGAAGGCCGACGACTCCATGTCCACCATCGAGCAGCCCTCCGCGAGGCGGCGCTGCACGCGCGAGCGGGTCTCGCGAAAGAGCGCGTCGGTCGTCCAGGTCCGACCGAGGTCGTAGGGCACGTCGAGCGCGCGCAGGGTCTCTTCGAGCACGCGGACTCCTCGGGTGTCGGCGTCGATGATCCGGCTCGGGGCCGCGTAGTGCAGGCTCGTGCCCTCGTCGCGCAGCGCCGAGGTGACCACCATGACGTGGCCCAGGGCCAGGTCGTCGGCCAGCGCGCCGGCGCCGCCGCAGGCGACGAAGGTCGTGACGCCTAGCGCGGCGATCTCCTCGGCGATGCCGGCGGCCAGTGGCGCCCCGACCCCGGGGTGCACGACGGCGACCGGCCCGTCGGCCGTCGCGAGCTCGTAGACCGGGTTGTGGCCGATCTCACTGTGCAGGGTGTAGACCTCGCGCAGCCGGCCGGCCGCGGCGAGTCGCTCCAGGACGTCGTTGAAGAAGCACAGCACCGCGGCGGGCGCGACGGCGTGCTCGCCCGGGTGCATCAGGCGCGCCTCGATGACGCCCGGCTCGCGCCGGTCGTCCTCGAGCAGCGGCAGCTCCACCGTCACGATTCGGCGCGCGGGTGCGCTCGCCTCAGCCATTCGACCAGGCCGACCACGGCCTCCAGGTCGCCGCGCACCTTGACGCGGCCCTCGCGCAACGCGTTGGCGCTCGTGACATCGCCGGCCACCAGGGCGCGCGCGTCGCTGAAGGTGAGCCTCACGAGGGCGTCGGCCGCCAGGTGGTCGCCCGGGTTCACCGTCGCGCCGTCGCGGGTCAGCGTGAAGGTGAGGGCGTGGGGCAGCGACGCGGGCCCGTCGGCGAACTCCAGCACCACGCGCACCGGGTGCGCGCCCGCCAGCGCGGCGGCTCCGGCCGCGGCCAGGGTGGCGTTGAGCCCGACGAACCAGTCGTCGGTGAGGAAGTCGGCCACGGACTAGGGGGCCGGCTGCACCGCGGCGTCGGCCGGGGACCTCTTCGAGCGCCGAAGGATCTTGCGGCCGAGCCAGACGATCGGGTCGTAGTGGGCGTCGACGACCCTCTCCTTCAGGGGGATGATGGCGTTGTCGGTGATCTTGATGTGCTCAGGGCAGACCTCGGTGCAGCACTTGGTGATGTTGCAGTAGCCCAGGCCCATCTCCTCGCGCACGAAGTCGCGCCGGTCGTTGGTGTCGAGGGGGTGCATCTCGAGCTCGGCGTAGCGGATGAAGAAGCGTGGCCCGGCGTAGTTGGTCTTGTTGCCCTCGTGGTCGCGGATCACGTGGCAGACGTCCTGGCACATGAAGCACTCGATGCACTTGCGGAACTCCTGGCCGCGCTCGACGTCCTGCTGGAACATGCGGTAGCCGTCGGCGGGCATCGGGGGCGGCAGTAGCGCCGGGACCTTCTCGGCCATCGCGAAGTTGAACGACACGTCGGTCACCAGGTCGCGGATGATCGGGAAGGTCTTCATCGGCGTGACCGTCACCGGCCCGCCCGGGAGCTGGTCCATCCGGGTCATGCACATCAGGCGGGGCGTGCCGTTGATCTCGGCCGAGCACGAGCCGCACTTGCCGGCCTTGCAGTTCCACCGGCAGGCGAGGTCGGGCGCCTCGGTCGCCTGGATCCGGTGGATCACGTCGAGGACCACCTCGCCCTCGTTCTGCTCGAGCGTGTAGCTCTCGAAGTCCCCCCCGGCGGCGTCGCCGCGCCAGATCCGCATGGTCACCTCAGCCATTACGTCGCCTCCTCGAGCAGGGCCTTCAGTTCGTCGGGAATCGCCAGCAGCGGCGCGCGCTCCGTCGCGTACGCGCCGTCCCAGCGGCCCTCGGTGGCCGAGTGCGCCAGGTTGAACGTGCCGTACTCGGGGTCGGCCTTGGGGAAGTCCTCGCGGGTGTGCCCGCCGCGGGACTCGTGGCGGTCCCGGGCCCCCAGCGCGGTGCAGCGCGACACCGTGATCATGCTGGGCAGGTCGGTGGCCAGATTCCAGCCGGGGTTGTAGGCGCGTCCGCCGGCGACCTTGAGGCGGCGCACCCGTTCGGAGAGCTCCTCGAGCTTCGCCAGGGCCGTCTCGATCTCGGCGGCGTTGCGGATGATGCCAACGTTGGTCTGCATCATCTCCTGGAGGTCGCGCTGGACGTCGTAGGGACTCTCGCCGTCGGGGCGGTCAAAGGGCGCCAGCGCCTCGGCGACGGCCTCCTCCGCCTCGGCGTCCGCGAAGCCGCGCGACCCGGCGCCGGCCGCCACGTAGTCGGCCGCGCCCGCGCCGGCGCGCTTGCCGAAGACGATGAGGTCGCTCAGCGAGTTGCCCCCCAGGCGGTTGGCGCCGTGCATGCCGCCGGCGACTTCGCCGGCGGCGAAGAGGCCGGGCACGCGCGTCGCCGCGCTCTCCGCGTCGACCTTGACGCCGCCCATGATGTAGTGGCAGGTCGGCCCGATCTCCATGGGCTCGCGGGTGATGTCCACGCCGGCCAACTCCATGAACTGGTGGTACATCGAGGGCAGGCGTCGGCGGATGAACTCCGCCGAGCGCCGGCTGGCGATGTCCAGCAGCACGCCGCCGTGCGGCGAGCCTCGCCCGGCCTTCACCTCGGTGTTGATGGCGCGCGCCACCTCGTCGCGCGGTAGCAGCTCGGGCGGACGGCGGCCGGCGTCGTGGTCGTCGTACCAGCGGTCGGCCTCGGCCTCGGAGTCGGCGGTCTCGGCGCGGAACATGTCGGCGACGTAGTTGAACATGAAGCGCTGGCCCTCGGAGTTGCGCAGCACGCCGCCGTCGCCGCGCACGCCCTCGGTGACCAGCAGGCCGCGCACGCTCAAGGGCCAGACCATGCCGGTCGGGTGGAACTGGATGCACTCCATGTCGATCAGCTGGGCCCCGGCCCACAGCGCCATGGCGTGGCCGTCGCCGGTCGACTCCCACGAGTTCGACGTGAACTTCCAGGACTTGCCGACGGAGCCGGTGGCCAGGATGACGCTCTTGGCGGCGAAGGTGACGAACTCACCGGTCGGGCGCCAGTAGGCCACGCACCCGGCGACGCGGCCGTCGCCGTCGTGCAGCAGTCGCAGGACCTTGCACTCCATGAAGACGTCGGTGCCCATCGACACGACCTTCTGCTGGAGGGTGCGGATCAGCTCCAGTCCCGTGCGGTCGCCCACGTGAGCCAGGCGCGCGTAGCGGTGGCCGCCGAAGTCGCGCTGGAGGATCTTGCCGTCGGCGGTGCGGTCGAAGAGCGCCCCCCACTGCTCGAGCTCGTAGACCCGGTCGGGCGCCTCCCGGGCGTGGAGCTCGGCCATGCGGTAGTTGTTGAGCATCTTGCCCCCGCGCATGGTGTCGCGGAAATGGACCATCCAGTTGTCCTCGGACTGCACGTTGCCCATGGCCGCGGCGATGCCGCCCTCGGCCATGACGGTGTGCGCCTTGCCCAGCAGCGACTTCGTGACGACGGCCACGGAGAGTCCGCGCTGCTTGGCCTCGATGGCCGCGCGCAGACCCGCGCCGCCAGCGCCGATGATCACGACGTCGTACTCGTGGTGCTCGTAGGGGGTCACGTTCGGTCCCTCTCAGAAGATCCGGTAGTCGGTCAGGGCACCCGAGGCGACCAGCCGCACGTAGACGTCGGCCATCCCGACGACGAACAACGAGGCCCACGCCAGGTTCATGTGCTTGGCGTTGAGTGGCGTGAGCCACTTCCAGAAGCGGTAGCGCAGCGGGTGGGCCTTGAAGCTGCGCACCCCGCCGCCGCACAGGTGGCGACAGGCGTGGCAGCTCAGCGAGTACATCCACAGCAGGATGGCGTTGAGCGTCAGGACCAGCGTGCCCACCGTGACACCCCAGCCGATGCCCGGCTGGCGAAAGGCCAGCACCGCGTCGTAGCTGAGGATCACGTTGAGCACCAGGCCGGCGTAGAAGAAGTAGCGGTGCAGGTTCTGCATCACCAGCGGGAATCGGGTCTCGCCGGAGTAGCTGGCGTGCGCGTCGGCGACCGCGCAGGCCGGCGGCGACCACCAGAACGCCCGGTAGTAGCTGCGCCGGTAGTAGTAGCAGGTCAGGCGAAAGCCCAGCGGGAAGACCAGAATCAGCAGCGCCGGCGAGACGGTCCACCACGAGAAGAGCACGCCGTGCGACGCCCCGGGCACGCACGCGCCGACCAGGCAGGGTGAGTAGAAAGGGCTGATGAGGTCGCGGTGCACGTTCGCGCCCACGTAGTAGTTCTTGTTCTGAAACGCCGCCCACGTCGAGTAGATGACGAAGGCCATGAGGGCCGACAGCGTCAGCAGAGGCTGCACCCACCACCGGTCGGGCCGCAGCGTCGTGGCGTCCGGTCCGCCGCGAGCCCCGCCCAACACCACCCTGGTCGAACTCTCCGTGACCGCCACCGTCACTCCTCGCTACTCACGTGGTGCGCCCGTCGCGCTCGCGCAACGTCGCCCATACTAGGCAAGACCCTCGGGGCCCCCCGGACGTCGGGGCCGCCTCACGGGCGCCGCGATCCGGTCTCGGGCGCCAGCGCTGTGCGGTGCAGGCCGGACTCGCGCGGGCTGGGCCACTCGCCGCGCGAGATCATCGAGGTGATCTCTTCGATCAGCGCCGCGGTGGCCCGCGTGGGGGCGTGATGGTTCGGGCGCACCAGACCGATCGTTCGCTCGAGTTTGGGCGACGTCAGGTGCAGCGCCTTCACCCCGGGCGCGTCCATGGCCACGATGCTCGGGACGATCGCCGCGCCCAGTCCCGCGGTGACGTAGGCGTGGACGCTGCCGACCTCGGCGCCGTCCAGTCCGACCGTCGGCGCGAAGCCGGCGCGAGCGAACGCGTTGATCGTCGCGGTGCGCAGGTCGTAGCCCTCGCGGAACATGATCACGGCCACGTCGCGCAGGTCGGCCACGCGCACCTCGTCGTGCTGGGCGAGCGGATGGTCCTCGGACACCATGACCACGAGCTCCTCGGTGGCGAGCACGGTGACCTCGAGCGTCGGCCGCGGTAGCGGCAGGATGGCCAGGGCGACGTCGAGCGCTCCCAATTCGAGCTGCGTGGCCAGGTCGTCGGAGTGGCGCTCGACGACGGTGAGGGCGATCTCGGGGTAGTGCTGGTGGAAGTGGGCGAGGACGCGCGGCAGCAGCGTCGTGCCGAGACTGGGCGTCGCGCCCACCGTCACCTGGCCGCGGTGCAGCGCCTCGACCTCGGCCACCCCGCGCATCACGTCGTTGACGCTGGCCAGCACCCGTCGCGCCAGCGGCAGCAGCTCCTCGCCGGCGTCGGTCAGCGTGACGGGACGAACGGTGCGGTGAAAGAGCGACACGCCGAGGGCCTGCTCGAGGCGATTGACCTGGGCGCTGAGCGACGGCTGGGCGACGTTGAGCAACTCGGCCGCGCGCGTGAACTGCTGCTCGTCGGCGACTGCGACGAAGCAGCGGAGCTGCTGGACCGTGAGGCTCTCCACCGTGGCCATGGTCATAGTCTTAGTCTATCAACTTGACAGGCTAACTACATTAAACAGAATAATGGGACTTCCGCCTCTAGTGCCTCTATCCAGCGGTTTCTTAGCCTGGCCTTATGGAAAAGTTCAAGAGAATGCTGGCAGTAGGCGCCGTGGGCACCATGGTGATGTTCGGGGCCGGCGCGGTGGCGCAGGCCGCCGTCCGGGCCCCCGTCGGCCAGCACCACGCGGTCGCCGCCCACGCCGCCAAGGCCAAGCCCAAGGTCAAGAAGGTCGCCTTCAAGGGCACCTACACGGGCAAGATCGCCCTGCTGTGGAGTGACAGTTCGGTCGCCGCGTCCATCGCCACCGGCACCGGGACGGGCACCTACCTCGGCTCGAGCACCCTCGCGGGCAAGGGCACCAGTCCCACCGCGAGCTACTGCGACAACATCATCGGCACTGGCTCGCTGAGCGGCGGCGGCTCCAAGCTCAGCCTGAGCGTCCTCTCGACGTCCAAGTCCCAGGCCTGCGTGCCGGGCGGCACCACCTCCGGCCCGCAGTCCCCGCCGACCACGGTCACCGTGACCGGTACGGCGAAGGTCCTGAGCGGCACGGGCAAGTGGAAGGGCGTCTCGGGGACCCTGTCGTTCAAGGGTTCCTTCGCCGTCTCGGACAGCACGGCGGGCACCAACGAGTCCGACACGTTCACGGTGACGCTTACCGGCACCCTGTCCGTCAAGTCGTAGCGCAAGAGAGTTACTGAAACCAGAAGGGTAGACAACATGAAGAGAGCACTGATTGGCCTAGCCGCGGGAAGCGTGGCGCTGGGGATGTTCCTCAGTTCCGCCGCGATCCAGGCAACGGCCGACACCACCACGACCACGACGCCGCCGCCGTCGACTACGACGACGCTCGCGCCGCCGGTCCAGGGCAACGGTCCGCTGCCGATCGCCTTCCAGGTCGATACGGTGACCTCGGGCGCTTCGGGCATCCTGAAGTACGGCTGCGCGCAGACCAATGAGTTCTACGTCGGTAGCACGGTCGTCTTCCGCATGTACGCGGAGAACGTCGCGGACGGCGGCACCGTCCTCACCGCGGCCAACACGGCCAGCGTCACGCTGAACATCCCCGGCCTCGCGGCGATTCCGATGAACTACGGCAACCACGGCTCCATAGCGTTCTGGAGCTACGGCTGGAAGACCACCGGCTACGCCACCGGGATCGTGAACTTCTCGATCACCGTGGTCACGGCCAAAGTTGACGCGGTCACCAAGACGGTCGCGGCCACCAAGTACGTGGTCCTGCGCATCAAGGGCAAGCCGCAGTACAAGAACCACAAGCTGGTCTACGTCGCGGTGCCCTTCACCAAGACCGTCGTCGTCACGCCAGCGGTCCCCGGCGTCACGGGGACCTTCACGCAGGCCGGCTTCGCGCCCGGCTCGATGCTGACCATCAACCCGGTCCCGTTGAGCTAGGGAACGGGGTATCGACACGTGAGCGGGCCCGGGCGGCGCGAAACCGCCCGGGCCGGTTCACCCCAAGTCCGCTGTCTCGACACACGAGGTCTCGGGGAGGCCTCCGCACAGGAAGGAAGACCATGAACAATCGCTCCGCTCAGCGGTGGGCCGCTCGACTGGGGAAGGTGGCCCTCGTGGCCGCGCTGCCCTTCGGGCTCGTCACCGCGACCGGGTCCAACGCCGGATCCGACACCTCGACGCCGATCACACTGACGGCGCCCGCCGTCGCGGGCGCGCCGGCGCTGCCGGGCACCGGCGTGAAGGCCCCCACGGCCACCGTCAGCCCGACCATCGGCACCCTGACCGTCACGCCCACCCAGGGCGTGGAGGGCACGCCGCTGACCGTCGCGGGCACAGGGCTGCCCGCCAACACCTCGGTGAACCTGCTGTGGTCGACCGCCAGCGCCACCTGGCAGGTCGCGGCCGACCCGTCGACGGTGAACTACATGGGCCGCGCCCAGAGCAGCTTCAACGTCATCCTGGCCACGGTCACCACCGACGCCAGTGGCGCCTTCACGTACGCGACGACCGCGCCGGTGGACTTCGGCGGCAACCACACGATCTACGCTGCGGTGAACAACGTCGAGCTGGCCGAGGGTGGCTTCCAGATCCTGCGGACGCTCACCGTGACGCCCAAGTCCGGCCCGATCGGCACGCCAATCACCATCACCTACAACGGCATCGGCGCCAGCCTCTACGAGGGCGGCGCCTCGCTGCTGTGGGACAACCACTACGCCGGCGAGATGATGGCCAACTGGACCCGGGGCACCGCGATCGTGACGATCCGGGCCACCGGACCGGTGGGCAACCACACCATCGAGATCGGTGACGCGATCACCGACCTGTACATGAACATCGGCCAGTCCAAGCTCGCCTACATCAACTACATGACGGTGCCCTTCAAGGTGACCAAGGACAACGGCGCGCCGACGCCCTACGTCACCTACCCGGACAGCGTCACGCCCACGGCGACCGCGATCACGACGTTGGTGCCGAACAGCACCGACCCGACGAGCAAGGCGGTCGGCACGGCCAACCCGACCAGCGGGACCGCCGGCACCCAGGTGGCCCTCGCGGTGACCGGCCTCTCGGTCACCGGCACGGCGTCCATTGACTGGTCCAACGTGGTCGGCAACCGGATCAACTGCCCGCCCGGCGGCACGTGCTGGACCCCCCAGTCGTTGCCGGTGATGACCGCGCCCATCACCAATGGCTCCGTCATCACCACCGTCACGGTGCCCAGCCACCTGGGCGGCTGGCACGTCATCCAGGTCCTGAGCGGCTCCACCATCGAGGCGCAGATCCCCTTCTACGTGAAGGAGAGCATCGTCCCCTACACCGACGCCACGGGCAAGGTCATCACGCTGGGCGTCGCCACGGCCAACAGCTGCAAGAACTGCACCGACCTCCAGAAGATCGCCAACCTGGCCCAGGGCGGCTACGGGACCCCGACCTACAAGTTCAAGCAGGGTCAGGAGTTCACGATCTCCGTCCAGGGCGTGGGCTGGACGCAGCTGGACAACACGCTGGCCGTGGACTACGACAACAGCTACATCGGCTACGGGTGCGGCTTCAGCTCGGACGGCTCGGTGGTCTTCCACCTGTTCGCCACCGGCGCGCCGGGCACGCACCTGATCGACATCTACCCGAACCTCTACGGGTGGCAGCCGAGCTTCGCCAACGCGCAGTACACGATGTCGCCGTTCCTGTCCTACGCCCGCGACTTCCCGGGTCTGGCCCTCGGGTACCAGGTTCCGGCGTTCCACTTCGCCATCACCATCGTCAAGTAATCAGTAACTCGACGCCCTACGGCCTCGTCCCTCGCTGCGCGAGGGGCGAGGCCGTCGCGCGTACGACCCGCGCCAGCCCCCCGGGCAGCCACCAGTTGAAGCGCCCCAGTCGCGCCATCACGCTCGGCAGCACCAGCCCGCGGATCAGGGTGGCGTCGAGGAGCACCCCGATCGACAGGCCGACGCCCAGCTCCTGGAGACCGGCGACGCGCCCGGCCACCAGCCCGCTCAGCGCTGCCACCATGACCACCGCGGCGGCCGTCACCACGCCGCCGGTGCGGGCCAGACCATCGCGGATCGCCTCGCGGGTGCCCGCGCCGGCGTCGTACGACTCGCGCATCCGCGCGACGATGAAGACCTCGTAGTCCGACGACAGCCCGAAGAGCACGGCGAAGATGAAGACCGGCACCCAGCCCTCCAGCTGGTCCACCCGGTAGACGCCGAGCCACGACGCGCCGACGCCGAAGCGGAAGACGGCCACCGTGAGCCCCCACGCGGCGAGCACCGAGGCCAGGTCGAGGACCACCGCGACCAGCGGCAGCAGCGCCGAGCGGAAGGCGCGCACCAGCACCAGGTAGGCCAGCGCGAAGACGGCCGCCAGGATCCACGGCAGGGCCCCGTAGACCGCGTTCAGGAAGTCGACGCCCTGGCCCGGGGCCCCGCCCACCGTGATGGAGGTCCCGGCCGGGAAGCGCACGCGCGGGATGATCGCCGCGCGCAGCCGATGCACCAGACCCTGGGTTGCCTCGGCGCCGAAGTCGTGGCGGTTGACCACCAGGACTCGCGCGAAGCGGCCGGTGGCGTCGACGTAGGGGGGACGCCGGCCGATGGCCACGTCGCTGACCTCGCCGTCGCGCAGGATCGATTCGGCCAGCGCCAGACGGGCGGCGCGCTGCGCGGGGTCGTCGACCCGGCCCGGACCGCCCGTGTCGATCACGAGCTCGATGGGCGTGATGACGGCCGACCCGACGCGGGATCTCACCAGGGCGATGGCGCGCGCCGACGGCAGGTCGTGGGGGACCGCGGTCAGCGAGCCGGGGGTGACCTGGAGCCACAACGCCGTGGTGGACGCCGCGACGAGCGCCAGAGACGAGACGACCAGGGTGACGTTGGGGCGACGCAGCACCTGGTCGGCGACGCGCGCCCAGGCTCCGGTCAGGGGATCGCGGGGCGAGAGCACGCCGCGCAGGGCGCGCGGGCGCACGCGGCGCCCGAGCAGGGAGAGCAGGACCGGTTGCAGCGTGAGGGCCGCGGCCACCGAGGCCAGCGGCACCACGAGCCCGGCCGCCCCCAGCGAGCGCAGGAAGGGCACGGGCACGGCCAAGAGGGAGGCCAGCCCGAGGGCGACCGCGACGCCCGAGATCACGACGGTGCGCCCGGCGGTGGCGACGGTGCGCGCGACGGCGGCGTCGACGCGGTCGTCGCGCGCCAACTCGGCCCGGAAGCGGTGGACCATCAGGAGCGAGTAGTCCACCGCCAGGCCGAGCCCGACGAGGACCACCACGTTGGGCACGTAGAGGACCATGAGGAGCCAGTGGGCCAGCAGCCACACGGCGATCAGGGCGGCGCTGGAGGCGGCCGCCGCCACCACGAAGGGGACCGCGACGGCCCAGGTCACCCCGAGCAGGGCGAGGAGCAGCACCAGGGCCAGCGCGAGCGCCAGGACCTCGCCGCGGCGCAAGTCCTGGTGGAGCACCGGCGTGACGTCGTGCTGCAGTGCGGGCGGGCCGGTCACCAGGGCCCCGGCCACGCCCGCGCCCGTGAGGGCGTGGCGCAGCGACCCGGTGGCGGCGGCGGCGGCGCTGAGCGTCAGGCGGGTGTCGACGCTCACGTAGAGCAGGCCGAAGGCGGCGCGTTCCTGGGCCACCGACGCCGTGGGCACGGCGCGCGCGGCCGCGGCGACGCGGCGCTCGACGTCGCGCAGCCGGGCGGGCGAGTGGGCGCCGACCGGCACGACCACCGTGAAGGAGCCCTCGACGTTGTCGTGGAAGTGGCGCCCCAGGATGACGTTGGCTGCCGCGGAGGGCGAGCCGGGCACGGTGAGGGAGGTCGTGAGGAGCCCGGAGAGGCCCGCCGCCGCGACGAGGCCGACGACGACCACGCCGGCCCACGCGATCAGGACCGCCGCGCGGTGGCGCAGGACCGCCGCGGTCCACCGATCGAGCATCGTCGTAGGGTAACGCGGGCCCGGCGCGGGACTCGGGCGACTCCGCCGCGCGCGACGCGACCCAGCGCGCCTAGTCCGGCCCGCCGCGCCGTCCCTCGGCGGTCCCGCCGAGCAGGGCCCAGGTCACGAGCGAGAGTCCCGGCAGGAGCAGCCAGATCCCGAAGACCAGGGCGAGCACGCAGCAGAAGGCGCCCATGCCCATCGTGAACGGCCAGATCGAGGTGCCCGGGAACGCCCCGACGACGCCGGCGCCCTGGGCCTGCGTGGCCTGGGGGTCGTCCTCGGGCCGCGGCTTCATGCGCCGGCTCCACCAGTAGTAGTAGCCACCGGGCAGGAAGCCCAGCAGCATGCCGGCGAACATCATCACGCCCCCGGCGTTCTCCAGGCTCCAGTTCCAGTAGACCGCGCACATCAGCCCGAAGAACAGTCCCAGGCCCAGTAGGAGCTTCGCCTCGACCTTCACGGGACCGGAACCTCGTCGCGCGCGGGCGTCGGGTCGTGGGTCCCGTGGGCCAGCGAGCGGTGCTCGGGGTGGTTGTAGTCCCAGGTCGGGCGCTCCGAGCGGATCTGGGGCAGCCGGTAGAAGTTGTGGTGCGGCGGGGGCGAGGTCGTGAACCACTCGAGCGTCTGGGCGTCCCAGGGGTTGTCCCCGGCCGGGTAGCGCCTCCAGCTGTAGACCAGGTTGACCACGAAGAGCACGGTCGAGATGCCGATCAGCGCCGCGCCGACCGAGCTCCAGTCGTTGAGGTTCTTCCACTGCGGGTCGTTGGGGTAGATCGCGATGCGCCGGGGCATGCCGTCCAGGCCTAGCAGGTACTGGGGCAGCGTGAAGATCTGCGTGCCGATGAACAGCAGCCAGAACTGGAGCTTGCCGATGCGCTCGTTGAGCAGGTAGCCGGTGATCTTGGGTCCCCAGTAGTAGAGGCCGCCCATGCCGGCGAAGACCAGCGCCATCACCACCGAGTGGAAGTGGGCCACCACGAAGTAGGTGTCGTGGGTGAAGAAGTCGAGCGGCGGGCTGGCCAGGTAGATGCCGGTGAGCCCGCCCACGAGAAAGGTCGTGAGGAAGCCCAAGGCCATCAACATGGCCGTGGAGAACCAGATTTGCCCTCGCCACATGGTCCCGATCCAGTTGAAGATCTTGATGCCGGTGGGCACCGCGATGAGCAGGCTCATGATGGAGAAGAACGGCAGAAGCACGACCCCGGTGGTGAACATGTGGTGGGCCCACACGCCCAGCGACAGCGCGCCGATGGTGATCGTGGCGAAGACCATCCCCTTGTAGCCGAAGACCGGCTTGCGCGAGAAGACGGCGATGATCTCGGTGGCCATGCCGAAGAACGGCAGGGCCAGGATGTACACCTCCGGGTGGCCCCAGAACCAGAAGATGTGTTGCCACAGCACGGGCACGCCCCCGCCCACCACCGAGTAGATGTGCGTGCCGAAATGCCGGTCGCAGTAGAGCATGATGAGCCCGGCGGTCAGCACCGGGAAGGCCAGCAGGATGAGGATCGCCGTGATCAGCAGGTTCCAGGTGAAGATGGGCATCCGGAACATCGTCATGCCCGGCGCACGCAGGTAGAAGATCGTCGCGCAGAGGTTGACCCCGGTGAAGATCGCCGAGAAGCCGGACAGCAGCAGGGCCCCGATCCACAGGTCCGCCCCCGCGCCCGGCGTGTTGGCCGCGTTGGACAACGGGGCGTAGGCCACCCAGCCGAAGTTGGCCGCGCCGCCCGCGGTGAAGAAGCCCGCCAGCATGGTGATCGACCCGGTGAGGTAGAGCCAGTAGGAGAGCGCGTTGAGGCGCGGGAAGGCCATGTCGGGCGCGCCGATCTGGATCGGCACGATGAAGTTGGCCAGCGCGGCGAAGGCGAAGGGTCCCGCGAAGAGGTAGATCATCACCGAGCCGTGCATCGTGAACAGCTCGTTGAACTGGGCCAGCGAGACGAGGTGGCCGTTCGGCGTCACCAGCTGGGCGCGGATGATCTCGGCGAAGGCCCCGCCGATGACCAGCATGATGACCGACGTGATCGTGTAGGAGAGGCCGATCACCTTGTGGTCGGTCGAGGTCAGCCACTTGAGGATGCCCGCGGGCCCGTGGTGCTCCTCGGCGTCGTGCTCGGCCGGGCCGGGTGCTGCGGCGGCGGCGGGGTGCTCGAGGACGTCGGTCATCTACTGGGCCCCCGAACTGGCGGTGGGCTTGGACGGGGTGCGCGAGGACGTCTGCTGGCCGGTCGCCTTGGCGGCCGCCGCGGCGGCCGCGGCGTTGGTGAACGAGGCGATGAAACTGCGGTACTGGGCGGGCGTCACCACCTGGACACGGAAGAACATCAGAGAATGGTAGAGCCCGCAGAGCTGCGTGCACTGGCCGGGGAAGGTGCCCAGCTGCGTCGCGTACAGCGTGAACTGGTTCTTCACGCCGGGCAGCGCGTAGCGCGAGAAGTTGAAGGCCTGGACGTAGAAGCCGTGCAGGACGTCGGTGGACGTCAGGTTGATGTGCACGTCGGTGTTGACCGGCATCACCATGGTCGGGTTCTGGGTGGTCTGGCCGACGACCACGGCGTCGGTGCCCGGGTAGGTGAACTTCCAGCCCCACTGGAAGGCGTTGACGTCGATGGTCACGGGCGAGCTGGGGTTGGCGACCACCTGGTTCTCGACGACCACCGTGGCGACGAAGAGGCCGAAGACGATGATGATCGGCACGACCGTGTAGATCATCTCCAGGGGGATGTGGTACTGGCTCTGGGCCGGGATCTCGTCGCCCCGGCGCCGGTAGGCCAGGACGGCCCAGAGGATCAGCACGATCACCAGCCCGCCGATCACCACCGCACCGATCGAGAACCCCTGCCAGAGGCGGAAGGTCGAGTGCGCGGTCTTCGTGGCGCCCGCCTTGGCCCCGAAGGACGGCACGGTGCAGCCCGCGAGGGCCAGCGCGGCCAGCGGGAGCGCAACGATCCCCCGCACCCGGCGCCACCGGTGGGATGGAGTCGTCACACCCTGAGGGGACAGGGTGGGTTTTTCCACGCCCAGACACTACTCACTTTCACCCGCGCACCCGGGGTGACGCGGCCCCATCGCACCGACCTCAGGGCGCCGTTACGGCGCTCTCGCGGGCCGCCCAGGCATAGACGCCGCGGGCCATGGTCGAGGTCGACGCGTCGGCCCGCGCGGTGAAGACGCGCCGGCGCGCATCCTGGATCGCGGGGTCGCCGGGTGCGGCGAGCCAGGCCATCTCGGCGAGGTGCCCGGCCAGGCGCAACGCCTCGTCGGTGCCCGTGGCCACCAGCGCCTCGGCCCGCTCGGCGAGCCGAGGCGCGCCGCCGACCAGATCGGCCAGCTCGGCCGCCAGGCGCCGGTCCTCGGCCGGCTTCAACGTGGCGGGGTTGCCGTCCCACCACCCCCCGTAGAGACGCCAGATGTTGCGCACGATGAACTCCGGCTCGTCGTAGACCGGCTGGAGGAACGGTCGGTCGGCCAGGTGGCGCGGGGGCGCCACCGTGGCCAGCACGTCGCTCAGACGCGCGCCCTCGTTCATGAGCGCGAGCGCCTGGTCGACCAGGCTCTCGAGGTACTCGGCCGTCTCCGTGAGCGCCTGGCGGATGCGGTCGGCGCCGACCAGGGGCAGGCCGTGGCCGGGCAGCAGGTAGTCGGCGTTGAGTTCGGCCATCCGGCGCAGCGCCGCGGCCCACTCGCGGGGGTAGCGCTGGACCTTCTGGGGGTTGCCCGCGTTGGGACTCGACCACACGAAGAGGTCCCCGGTGCACAACACGCGCCGTGAGGGGATCCAGGTGACGGTGGCGTCGTCGGTCTCGCCCCTCTCGTGGCGCAGGTGGATCGACAGACCCCCGACGGACAGCTCGTGGGTGTGGACGTAGGTCTCGTCGGGGTAGCGGTACTCGGTGGGCCAGACCAGGTTGTCGAGGCCGAACTGGCGGCGGTTGATCACCTGGTTGTAGCCGGCGGTCAGCCGGTAGCGGTCGAAGCGCCGAGCCACGTGCTCGTGGGCCACCACTCGCGCGCGCGCCCACCCGTTCTGCGCGGCCTCGTCGTCGAAGACGCCGACGCCGAAGACGTGGTCGATGTGGCCGTGGGAGTAGACCGCGGTGTTCAGCCGCTGATCGGTCCACCGGCGCGTCTGGGCGTGCAGCTTGGCCGCGGTGAAGCCCGAGCCCGTGTCGACCATGAAGAGCCCGTCGTCGCTGGTGAACGCGGTGCAGTTGGCGAAGGTGGGCAGGAAGGCCACGCCGTCGGTGACCTCGCAGAGCTCGCCGCTGAAGACGACGGGGTGGTGGTTCGCGGTGCTGGTCTCGCCGCGCCAGAGCGCGTCCGCGAGCTCGAGCGGGTCCACCGAACTACTTGTCGGCCTCGGGCGCCTTTGTCTCGGGGGCATCGGACGCCTTGGTCGTGGTGTCGTCCGGGGCCTTGGCCGATTTGAGGCCCTTCTCAAACTCGGTCTTGGCCGAGCCGAGGTTGCGGGCCAGCTTGGGGATCGCCGCGCCGCCGAAGACCAGGACCGCGACCACGATGACAACGATCAGCAGGTCCGGCCCAAAGATCTCACCTACGAACACGGTTGTCTCCTCTGTCGTGCCTGGAACCAGCGTAGTGCCCGACGTCCCGACGGGTCCCGCCGGCCGCGCCCGTCGGCCACAATGGACCGATGTCGTCCGTCCCCCGCGCGACCGTGCGCGACGCGCTCAGCGTCTCGCTGACGGTCGGGGCGTACGGGGTGGCGTTCGGTGCGGCGGGCGTGGCCGCGGGTTTCTCGGTCCTGCAGACCAGCCTCTTCTCACTGCTCACCTTCACCGGGGCCAGCCAGTTCGCCGCGGTCGGCGTGGTCGCGGCCGGCGGCGCGCCGGCCAGCGCCATCGGGGCGGCCGTGCTGCTCGGGACGCGCAACGCGCTTTACGGCCTACAGATGGCACCGCTGGTGCGCGCGCGCGGGGCGCGCCGATGGGTCGCGGCCCACGTGACCATCGACGAATCGACCGGTGTGGCCCTCTCCCAGGCGCCGCGCGGCGTCGACGCGATGCGCGCCGGCTTCTGGTTGACCGGCGGGTCGGTCTACCTCTTCTGGAACCTCTTCACGCTGCTCGGTGCCTTCGGGGCCCAGGCGCTCGGCAGTCCGGCGTCGTGGGGACTGGACGCCGCGGTGCCGGCGGCGTTCCTGGGCCTGCTCTGGCCGCGGCTGGAGAACGGCTTCCTGCGCTGGGTGGCCGTCGCCGCGATGTCCTTCGCCACGCTCATGACGCCACTGCTCCCCGCGGGGCTGGAGATCGTGGCTACGGTGCTGGTCGCGGTGGTCGTGGGGTGGCGCCCGCGGTGAGGGACTGGACCATCCTGCTCGTCACCAGCGCGTTGTGCTTCGCGATCAAGCTGCTGGGCCACCTGGTGCCCGAACACTGGCTGTCCGGGCCGAGGTTTCAGAGAATCAACGCCCTGGTGCCGGTCACGCTGCTCAGCGCGCTGGTGGTGGCCGAGGGCCTGGTCGACAAGACCCGCGTTGTGCTGGACCATCGCCTCGCCGGCCTGGCCGCCGCGCTGACCGCCCTGCTCTTAAAGGCGCCGTTCCCGGTGGTCGTCATCGCGGCGGCCGCGACCTCCGCGGTCGTCTACCACCTGCACTAGCCCGACAGGGCGACCCCGAGGGCCACGGCGCCGGTCGAGGCCAGCGCCGCCACGCCGGCGGAGATCCCGCGCGCCCGCGGCGTGGCGGCGCGCGTGTGCAGGCCGGTCGCCGCGCCGGCGACGACGACGGCGGCCATCTTCACGGCGAAGGCGGCGTTCCAGGACGCGGTGGCGTGACGACCGGCGGCGGCGTAGTTCCACACGCCGGTGGCCAGCAGGACCCCGAAGGCCGGCCAGGCGAGCCGGGCGAAGGCCCGGGCCACCTTCTGGGTCGCGCCGTCGCCGAGCGAACGCACCGTCGGCAGGAGGCCGGCCACCACGAACTGGCCGCCGACCCACACCGCCGCGGCGAGCACGTGCAGGGTCAGGCGCAGGATGGTCAGCGAGTCGGCCAGCCGCGCGACGTCGGCCAAGCTCACTGCCCGCGCCAGTTCGGCGCGCGCTTCTCGGCGAATGCAACGGCTCCCTCCAGCGCGTCGGCGCTGCGTCCGATGGCGCCGAACGCCTCGTCGTTGACCAGCCAGGCCTGCGCCTCGGTGAGCTCGACCGTTTGGTGCATGACCCGCTTGGAGGTCTGCACGGCCAGCGGTGCGTTCGCCACGATCCGCTCGGCCAGGGCCAGGGCGGCCTCGACCACCTGGTCGCCCGGCACCACGCGGTTCACCAGGCCGAGGTCGTAGGCGCGCTCGGCGTCGATCGGGTCGCCGGTGAGGGCCATCTCCAGGGCCACCGGCAGCGGGACGCGCTTGGGCAGGCGGATGAGCCCCCCGGCGCCGGCCACCAGGCCCCGCGTGACCTCGGGGATCCCGAAGCGGGCGTGGTCCGCCGCGACCACCAGGTCGCAGCTGATCATGATCTCGAACCCGCCGGCCAGGGCGGCGCCGTTGGCCGCGGCGATGAGCGGCTTGGCCATGGTGCGTCGGGTGACGCCGCCGAAGCCGTGCGCGGTGAAGGGCACCTCGCCGGCCGCGAAGGCCTTCAGGTCCATGCCGGCGGAGAACGCCTTGTCGCCCGCTCCGGTGAGCACGACCACCCGGACCGCGTCATCGGCGTCGGCGGCGTCCAGCGCGGCGTCGATCGCCTCGGCGGTCGCCCGGTTGATCGCGTTGCGGGCCTCGGGACGGTTGATGGTCAGCAACTCCACCCGTCCCCGCCGCTCGATGAGCAGTTCGTCGGCCATCGGTCTCCTCCTCGACGACGCCCCGGGCGTCGCGTCCGACGCTAGTAGTTGGTCCGAGAGGGCGTGCGAGACTGACCGCGTGAGTGAGCGGCCCCTCGTCCTGGCGACGCTCGAGGGCTACGCCGTCGAGGGCGGATACGACCGGGCCGGGGAGCCCGCGACGTGCTTCTTGCCGACGATCACGCTCGGGCGCCACGCTGGGCCGGGCGCGGCGAGCGGCTTGTGGACCGACTACGAGGTCGTCGTCGATCTCGCCGCGTCGCTGCGCCTCGATGGACTGCGCCTCACCCTCGAGTGGTCCCGCATCGAGCCGCGGCGCGGCCGGGTCGACGCCGACGCGCTCGCGCGCTACCGGGCGGTGTGCGCGCACGCGCGCGCGGGGGGCCTGCGCGTGACGGCGGTCCTGGTCGACGCGGCGTGGCCCGCCTGGCTGGGCCAGGAGGCGTGGTTGCTCCCGTGGGTCGAGCCGTGCGCGATCGAGCACGGGCGCCGCGTGGTCGGTGCGCTGGGCGACGAACTCGACGGCGTCGTGGTCTTCGCCGACCCGACGGGGATCGTGGACCGTGGTTTCCTCAGCGGCAGCGCACCGCCGTGGCGCCGCCGAGCCGTGGCCGATCGCGCCAGCGCCGCCGGCCAGGTCGGGCGCATCGAAGAGTCGTTGCGGGCCGACGCCGTGGTGGGTCCGCTGGTCGTCGCGCGCACGCGCACCCTCTCGCTCGACCAGTCGCCCGCCGCGCTGGCCGCGGCGCTCGCCGCGTCGGACTGCGACGAGGTCTACCTGCGCTCGCTGGTGCGGGGCGCCGGGCCGACGGCCGCGCCGGCGGGGCTGCTGGCGCGCCCCGAGGGCGCGTGGCGCGTGGAGGTCCCCGACGACCTACGCGCTCTCGTGGCCTGATTCTCGACGCTGGCGCGCGCGCCGGCGCACGAAGAAGAGGGTCCACACCGCCACGACGACGACCAGCACGCCGAGGCTGCCCCAGCTGGCCCACCGCTCGATCTTGGTGAGCGCGTGGCCGGCGAAGTAGCCGAGCAGCGTGAACGAGACGCCCCAGATGAGCCCGCCGAGCGCGTTGGCCGCCAGGAAGCGCGGGTAGTGCATCTTGCTCATTCCGGCCAGGCCCGGCATGACCGCTCGCAGGAAGGCGGTGAACCGGCCGACGAAGACGTAGGTGGGGCCGCGCCGGCGCAGCCCGTCCAGGGCTCGATCGATCTCGCCGCGGCGCTTGGCCAGGACCGGTACCCGCAGCAGGCGCTCGCCCCAGCGGCGTCCGACCGCGTAGCCGACCGAGTCGCCGACGACCGCCGAGGCGACCACGAGCGCGCACAGCACGCCGATGTTCACGCGTCCCTGGCTGGCCACCACGCCGGCGATCAGCACCGACGTCTCGCCGGGCAGCACGAACCCGATGAAGAGGGCGGCCTCGCCGAACACCAACAGGGCGACCAGCAGGTACACGACGCCGCCGGGCACGCGATGGATCTCGTGCAGCAGGTACGCGACGAGGGAGGCGACGAGCATCTCACCATTGTTGTAGATGGCGACGGCGACGACGTAGATAAGGATTCGCTAAGGAGTCCTCGCTCGGGGGGACGTCGAGAGCACGGTGTGCCACCATGGAACGATGACGAATACGCGCCCGGTGCGACGCGCGCGTCCACCCGAGCGTCGACTGCCCTTCGGCGCCCCGGTGAGGGCGTGGACGCAGGCCGAGTGGGCGCTGCTGCCATTGCGGTGCTTCCTCGGGGGCACCTTCCTCTTCGCCGGCCTGCAGAAGTTGTCCAACCCGAACTTCCTCAACTCCCAGAGCGCCAGCTCCATCCAGGCGCAGCTGATCGCCGCGACGCGCGTCAGCCCGATCAAGTTCCTGCTCACGCACCTCGTCCAGTTCGCCAAGCCGATCGGCCTCCTGATCGCCGTCGCCGAGATCGCGATCGGGGTGGGCGCCCTGCTCGGGCTGTGGACCCGCGTCGCCGCCGTCGGCGGCGCGGTCCTCGCGCTCAGCCTCTTCCTGACGGTGAGCTTCCACGCGTCGCCGTTCTACACGGGCGCCGACATCGTCTTCTTCTTCGCGTGGCTCCCCTTCATCGTCGCGGGCAGCGGGTCGCGCCTGTCGGTCGACTCGTGGATCGCCGTGCGCGCCGCCAAGACCGAGCGCGCCCCCTCCCCGACGCTGGTGTCCATCCCCTTCGCGCAGGTGCAGCGGCTCTGCGGCCACTACACCAAGGGTCGCTGCGCGGCGCGCGAGGGTCTGGCCTGCGACGCAGCGGTCTGCCCGGTCCTGCTCGGGGACCGCGCGCCGCTCGCGACGCGCGGGCACCTCGACCCGGTGGACCGCCGGGCCCTCGTGCTGGGCAGCGCGGCGGCCCTGACCATCGGCGGCGCGGCCGCGCTGCTGGGCGGCGCGACCGCGGCGATCGGCCGGGTGCTCGGGCGCGCGCCGGCGCCCACCGCGCCGAGCCAGCTAGGCGGCACGACGACGACGAATCCCAACGGCGGCACGACGCCGACCACCGTGCCCACGGCGGCGGGCACGCTGCTGGGACCGGCCAAGGACGTGCCGGTGGGCAACGCGGCGACCTTCACCATCCCGGTGACCGGGGACCCCGGCATCATCGTCCAGCCGGCCGCGGGGTCCTTCCTGGCCTACGACGCCGTCTGCCCGCACGCCGGCTGCACGGTGGGCTACTACGCGTCCAACCACGTCTTCGCCTGCCCCTGCCACGGCTCGACGTTCGCGCTCGACAGCGGCGCGGTGCTCGGCGGGCCGTCGCCGCGGGGGTTGGCCAGGCTCACGGTCGTCGAGGAGTCGGACGGTAACCTCTACCTGAAATGAGCGACGATCGACGACGGGCGCTCGTCGTCGAGGACGACGTCAACCTCGCGCGGGCGATCGCCGACATCCTCTCCGACGAGGGCTTCACCGTCGCCGAGCGCCACGACGGCGAGTCGGGCTACGCGGCGGCGGTCACCGGGGAGTTCGACGTCATCGTGCTCGACGTCATGCTCCCGAAGCGCAACGGCTTCACGGTGTGCGCCGACCTGCGCGCGGCCCGCGTGGCCACGCCGCTGCTCATGCTGACCGCCAAGGACGGCGAGCTCGACGAGGTCGAGGGGCTCGAGGTCGGCGCCGACGACTTCCTGCGCAAGCCCTTCGAGCGCGCCATCCTGACCGCGCGGATCCACGCCCTGCTGCGTCGCGAGGAGCGCGGACGCCCCCGTCCCCTGGTGGTCGGACCGGTGTCGCTGGACCCGGTGGCCCGGCGCGTCGCCAGTCACGGACGCGACGTCGCCCTGACGCCGCGCGAGTTCGCCCTGCTCGAGTTCCTGATGCGGCGCGCCGGCCGCGACCTGGCCAAGACCGACATCCTCGAGGGCGTGTGGGGACCGCACTTCGACGGCGACCCCAACATCGTGGAGGTCTACGTGGGCTACCTGCGGCGAAAGCTCGACCTGGCGCCGGCGCCGTCGATCATCTCGACCGTGCGCGGCGTCGGCTACCGCGTCGCGCCGACGTGAGGACCCAGCTCTCGATCCGCGCGCGCCTCACGCTGACCTTCGTCGTGGCCCTCGCCATCGTGCTGGCCTTCACGGGCCTGGCGATCATCAGCCTGGTGCACCGGTCGCTGGTCAACGCGGCGGCCAACCAGATCGACGGGGCCATCGCCGAGACGCAGAGCCACCTGGCGGTGGCCCACCTGCGCCCCGGCGTGGCGGCCCTGGCGACGCACGGCAACGTGGTGATCCAGGTCACGAACCTGACCGGCAGTCGCGTCTGGGCGGCCAGTACGACCATCGTCCACCAGCCGGTGCTGGCGCGCGCGTACACCAACTTCACTTCGGCCAACGGACTGTCGATCGGGATGGTCACGTCCGCGCGCACCGCGGCCGTGCGCGCCCAGCTCGGCCAGGGGGCGGTGCAGTACATCACGACTAGCCGGGGGCCGGGGTTCATCTTCGGCTTCGTCTACGGCGTGCCGATCACCCACAGCGAGACCGTCCTCATCGCCAGCGTGGCCATCTCCTTCCCCCTGCTCATGCTGATCGCCGGGGTGCTCATCTGGCTCGGCGTGGGCTTCACGCTGGCCCCGGTCGAGTCGATCCGCCGGCGCGTCGCCTCGATCGCCGCGCGCGACCTCTCCGAGCGCGTGCCGGTGACCGGCGGGGACGACGAGATTGAGCGGCTGGCCCGGACGCTCAACGCCATGCTCGACCGGCTCGAGTCGGCGTCGCGCTTCCAGCAGGAGTTCGTGTCCAACGCGAGCCACGAGCTGCGCAGCCCGCTGACCACGCTGCTGGCCACGGTCGAGCGCGCCCGGGCCGACCCCGAGCGCGCCAACTGGCCCGAGGTGGCCGACACCGTCACGCGCGAGGGCCGCCGCCTCGACGGGCTGATCGACGATCTCTTCTGGCTGGCGCGCAACGACGAGCACGAGATCGCGGTCCGCCGCGTCGACGTGGACCTCGACGACCTGCTCTACGAGGAGGCCCGCCGGGTGCGCGCGATGGGCGACCTCACCGTCGACACCTCGGCGGTCCAGCCGACGCGGGTGTCGGGCGACCCGGCCCTGCTCAAGCGGATGACCCGCAACGTCGTCGACAACGCCACGCGGTTCGCGGCGAGCGCGCTGCGCTTCGAGTCCCGCTTCGAGGGCGAGGACGCGGTGGTGCGCGTGGGCGACGACGGCGAGGGGCTGGACGTCGACCAGAGCGACCGGCTCTTCGAGCGCTTCGCCCGCTCCGACAGCGCGCGCAGCCGTCGCCTGGGCGGGACCGGCCTCGGCCTGGCCATCGTCGCGGAGGTCGTGGCGCTGCACGGGGGCTCGGCGCGCTTCGTCGAGGTCGAGCGCGGCGCCACGATCGAGATGCGCGTGCGCCGCGCGGGGCCGAGACCCGACGCGCGCGCCGGCCCGTAGGGTCGGAGCGTGGACCAGGCCGGCCGGACACGTCGGGCTCCTCGAGCGAGGAGGTAGGCACGGTGGCGCGCTGGGCCCCGACCACGCGGGACACCCTGCTCAGCACGTTCGCGCTCGTCGCGCTGGGCGAGATCGGCTGGACGGTCTACCTGGGCCTGACCCTGCCGCGCAACTACGTCGCCAACCACTGGGATCTGGCCTGGGTCGGCCTGGACGTGGCCCAGGTCGTCCTGCTGATCCTGGTCTCGTGGGCGGCCTGGCGCCGCCGCGCCGTGCTGATCGTCTTCGCCTGCGCGTCCGGCACGCTGCTGCTGGTCGACGCGTGGTTCGACGTGACGACGGCGCGCTATAGCGACTTCGACCAGAGCCTCTTGTTCCTCGTCCTCGAAGTCCCGCTGGCCTTCGTGATGTTCTGGATTGCGCGGCGGATCTACCACCGGCTCACCTTCACGACGCTCGACGAGGAGGCGGCGTCGCGCACGACGCTGCGCCGCGGGTGGCAGTCCAGCGAGACCGCCGCGGGGGACTAGTAGCGCACGCCCTCGAGGTCGAGCAGGAACAGCTTCACGTCGAGGCCCCCGCCGTATCCGCCGAGTCCGGCGGCGCCGACCACGCGGTGGCACGGCACGAAGACGGGCCACGGGTTCACGTGGTTGGCGTTGCCGACCGCGCGCACCGCCCGGGGCCGGCCCACCGCCGCGGCGACGTCGCCGTAGGTGCGCACCTGGCCGAAGGGGATCGCGCGCAGCGCGTCCCACACCTCGCGCTGGAAGTCGGTCGCCGGCACGCGGGCCAGCGAGACGCTGAATCGCCGGCGCCTTCCCGCGAAGTACTCGGCGAGCTGGTCGGCGGCGGCCCGGACCGCCCGGGGGGCCACGCCGCGCGACGCCGCGGTGGGTTCGTGGGGCATGAGGACCTTGGTCACGGCGCGCTCGTCGCCCTCCACGACCCACGTGCCGACCGGTGAGGCAACGGCCGAGCGGAAGAGTTCCATGGGCCCGTTCTAGCCGGTGTACCGTCGCTCGCGTGCCCGAGCTGCGCGTCACCCACGGCGACGTCGAGATCGTCGTCGACGTCACCGGCGAGGGCCCGACCGTCCTGCTGCTTCACGGCTGGCCCGACACCGCGGCGCTGTGGGACGAGGTCGGCGCGCGTCTCGTCGCGGCGGGCTACCGGGTGGCCGCGCCGGACCTGCGCGGCTGCGGGCGCTCCGCGAAGCCCACCGACGTGGCCGACTACCAGATGCGCCTGCTGGTGGGTGACGTCGCCGCGGTGCTCGACGCGCTCGACGCCGACCCGGTGGCCGTCGTCGGCCACGACTGGGGGGCCGCCCTGGCCTGGGTCGTGGCGGCCTACCTGCCCGCGCGGGTCTCTCACCTGGTCGCCCTGTCGGTGGGGCATCCCAGCGCCTTTCGCGGGGCGGGACTCGACCAGCTGGCCCGCAGTTGGTACACCCTGCTCTTCAGCTACGAGGGGCTGGGCGAGGCCTTCCTGCGACGACACGACCACGAGGCGGTGCGCCGCTGGCTGCGCCACCCGCGCGCCGAGCAGGTCATTGTCGAGCTGGAGCGTGACGGCCAGATGTCCGCGCACCTGCTCTGGTACCGGGCCAACCTGCCCCCCGACGCCTTCCTGCGGGACCCGCCCGTGCTCGCGCCGATCCAGGCACCGACCCTCGGCGTGTGGTCGAGCGGCGACGTCGCGCTCACCGAGGGCCAGATGGTGAACTCGGGTGACTACTGCGTGAACGGCTTCACCTATCGGCGGCTCGAGGGCGTGGGGCACTGGACGCCGCTCGAGGCGCCCGACGAGGTCGCCGCCGCGATCGTCGAGTTCCTTCGTCCCGCCGCGATGTGACCAAGGTCACGAATCGACGCTGACCGCGTCCTCCACGCCCGGGCGCGCGCGGGGCGACTGATAGAAAAGTACTCATGAAAATTGCGCTCTATAGAGAGTCGCGCGCCGGTGAGACCCGCGTCGCGCTGACGCCCGAGGCGGTCGCGACCCTCGTGGGCGAGGGCTGGGAGGTCGTCGTGGAGAGCGGAGCGGGCCAGCGCGCCCACTTCACCGACGACGCCTACCGCGGCGCCGGGGCCAGCGTCGCGCCGGACCCGACCGGCGACCTCAACCTGCGCGTCAACCCGCCGACGCTCGAGGAGGTGGCCCGGCTGCCCGAGGGTTCGGCGCACCTCTCCTTCCTCTCGCCGCTGCTCGCCCTCGACGTGGTGCGCGCCCTCAACGAGCGGCGCATCACGGTGCTCTCCTTCGACCTGCTGCCGCGGATCTCGCGCGCCCAGTACATGGACGCGCTCTCCTCCCAGGCCACCGTCTCGGGCTACCGCTCCGCCCTGGCCGGTGCGACCTACTTCGACCGCTTCTTCCCCCTGCTGACCACCGCCGCGGGCACCATTCGCCCGGCGCGCGTCCTGGTCATGGGGGTGGGCGTCGCCGGACTCCAGGCCATCGCCACGGCCAAGCGCCTCGGGGCCCGGGTGCGCGCCTACGACGTGCGCACCGCGGCCAAGGAGGAGGCCGAGTCGGCCGGCGCGACCTTCGTCAAGCTGGCGGTGACCGCCGACGCGGCCGGCGGCTACGCCCGCGAGCTGACCGAGGCGGAGCGTCTGGCCCAGCAGGCCGCCCTGACCGGGGAGGTCGCCGCCGCCGACGTCGTGATCACGACCGCCGCGGTGCCCGGGCGCAAGGCGCCCATCCTGCTCACCACCGCGATGGTCGAGGCGATGGGCGAGGGGTCGATCGTCATCGACATGGCGGCCGACGGTGGCGGCAACTGCGAGCTGACCCGCGTTGGCGAGGTCGTCGAGCACGGCGGCGTGCGCGTCGTCGGTCTGGCCAACCCGCCGGCCCAGATGGGCGCGCACGCCAGCTTCATGTACGCCAACAACGTGCTCAAGCTCGTCGCCCTGCTGGGCAGCGAGGGCCAGTTCCGCCCCGACTGGAACGACGAGGTCGTGATCGGAGCGACCGTCGCGCGCGACGGCGCGATCGCCCACGGCCCGACCGCCGAGGCGCTGGGCGTGGCCCCCGTCGCGATCACCCCGGAAGTGAAGGAGAACGCCTGATGGGCAACGCCCTGCTGCAGTACGGCACCGTGCTGGTGCTGGCCATCTTCGTGGGGATCGAGGTGATCTCCAAGGTACCCAGCATCCTGCACACCCCGCTGATGAGCGGGTCCAACGCGATCCACGGCGTGATCCTGGTCGGCTCGATGCTCGTCCTCGGGTCGTCCACCACCCACCTGGAGGAGGTCCTGGGCTTCCTGGCGGTGATCCTGGCCACGCTCAACGTGGTCGGCGGCTTCGTGGTCACCGACCGCATGCTCGAGATGTTCAAGGCCCGCAAGCCCCCGGCGCCGGTCGCCGACAAGGACGAGGTGTCCTCGTGAGTCGCGAGACCCTGATTGACCTGCTCTACCTGGTCTCGGCGATCACCTTCATCATTGCCCTGAAGGGGCTCTCCAGCCCCCGGCACGCGCGCCAGGGCAACCTCGTCGCGGCCAGCGGGATGGTGCTGGCCATCGCGGCGACCTTCTTCAAGTACGTCGACGGCCACGCGCTCTATCACCTGCCCCTCATCGGGTTGGGCATGGGCATCGGCGTGCTGGTGGCGGTCCCGGTGGCGCGCTTCGTCAAGATGACCGCGATGCCCCAGCTGGTGGCGATCTTCAACGGCGTGGGGGGCGGCGCCGCGGCGCTGGTGTCGATCACCGAGTTCGTCCACATCCACTCTTCCAAGCCAGCGACCTACGTCACCTTGGAGGTGCTGCTCGGCGTGCTCATCGGGACGGTCTCCTTCTCGGGCTCGGCGATCGCCTTCGCCAAGCTCCAGGAGCTGATGACCGGGCGGCCGATCACCTACCCCGGCCAGCAGCTGATCAACGGCGTGATCGGCGCGGCGGCCCTGGTCTTGATCGTGACCATCCTGGTCAACTCCTCGACCGGCCTGCTGTGGATCCTCTTCGCCCTGGCCCTCGTGCTGGGGATGGCCTTCGTGCTGCCCATCGGCGGGGCCGACGTCCCGGTGCTCATCTCGCTGCTCAACTCCTTCACCGGGGTCGCGGTGGCCGCCTCCGGCTTCACCCTGGGGTCGAACCTGCTGATAGTGGCGGGCACCCTGGTGGGCGCCTCGGGAATGTTGCTCACGCGCATGATGAGTCACGCGATGGGCCGCAGCCTGCCCAACATCCTGTTCTCGGCGTTCGGCTCGGTGGTCACCGCCTCCGGGGCGACCGAGCGCGCCGACGGACGCAGCGTGCGCTCCGGCACCCCCGAGGACGTGGGCGTGCTGCTCAGCTACTCCAGCCGCGTCGTGATCATCCCCGGCTACGGCCTCGCCGTGGCCCAGGCCCAACACGTCGTGCGCGAGCTGGCCGAGGAGCTCGAGTCCAAGGGCATCGACGTCTTCTTCGCGATCCACCCGGTGGCCGGGCGCATGCCCGGGCACATGAACGTCCTGCTCGCCGAGGCCAACGTGCCCTACGAGCAGTTAAAGGAGATGGACGAGGCCAACTCCGAGCTCCAGACGGCCGACGTGGCCCTGGTGGTCGGGGCCAACGACACCGTGAACCCGGCGGCGATGGACGACCCGGGCTCGCCGATCTACGGCATGCCCATCATTCGGGCCGACCTGGCCGAGAACATCGTCTTCCTCAAGCGCTCCATGCGCCCGGGCTTCGCCGGCATCGAGAACGAACTGCTCTACAACCCCAAGACGGTGCTGGTCTTCGGCGACGCCAAGGACACGCTCACCAAACTGCTGGCGACGGTCAAGGCCTCCTAGCTAGTAGCCGTAGCCCCCGCCGGTGTACACCGTCGTGGTGGTGGCCGGGGGGCTCGACGCGGCCTTGATGACCACGACCGAGAAGCCGTTGGAGCTGTTGCCCGTCACCTTGCCCTTGGTGTCGCCGCTGAAGGTGTAGAGCGGGCGGCCGTGGAGCGTCACCTGGTGCGTCCCGTTCGATCGCATGAAGCTCCCGAGACCGGCGACGCCGACGGGCGCGTCCCCGGCGGGCACGGTGACGGCGGGCCACGCCGCGGCGCACGCGCCGGTGCACGTCGACTTGTTCTTGTGGTCGGTCTTGAGCGTGTAGACCGGGAGGCCCTGGGTGGTCTCCAGGATGGTGCCGAAGGCCGAGACCTTGTGGGTCTTGACGACGGCCAAGCTCTTGAGCGCGGCGCCCGCCGGGGCGATCGCCAGCGGCGCGGCCACGACGGCCGCCAGGGCGCCGGCGGCGGCCACCCGACGCGCGGCGCGCCAGGGCGCGCTGCGCGAGATGTAGTGGATCGGGGCCATGATCGATGCTCCTCTCGTGACGGGTCCGTCGGACCCGTCCTCGGGGGTGCCCCGCATCGTACGACCGTCCCGGGGCGCTCGGCCCCGCACCCGTCTCGTCGGTGTCACCCTCGCCAGGGTCTACGCGCGACGCGCCCGGCGAGATTGCGCGGGCCCGGTCAGGGCCCAGTCAACTCGTCGAGTCGCGCCCGCACCGCCGGGTCCAGGGTGGTCGCGGCGGCGGCGTTGGCCCGCACCTGCTCGGGGCTGCTGGCCCCGGCGATCACCGAGCGCACGGGGGCGTGGCTGAGCAGCCAGGAGACGGCCAGCGTGAGGATCGGCGTGGCGATCTCGTCGGCGTAGTCGAGCAGGTCGCCGACGCCGGTCACCAGCCGGTCGCTCAGCCAGTGGGCGCTGCGCTCGGGCGCCATCTGGGACAGGCGCGTCCCCTCCGGGACCGGCTCACCGGGGCGCACCTTGCCGGTGAGCAGGCCGTTGGCGAGCGGGTAGTAGGGCAGGAACCCCATGTGCAGCGCCCCGCAGGCCTCCAGCACCCCGTCGCGCTCGGGGTCGCGCGCGAGCAACGAGTACTGGTTCTGGACCGAGACGAACGACGGGCCGTCGCCGGCCGCCGCGCGGGCCTCGCGCAACTGCGTCGCGGTCAGGTTGGAGCAGCCGATCTCCACCACCTTGCCCGCCGCGACCAGCTCGGCCAGCGCGCCGAGCGTGTCGGCGAAGGGCACGCGGTCGTCGGGGGCGTGGAGCTGGTACAGGTCGATGCGGTCGGTGCCCAGGCGCGCCAGCGACGCCTCGCAGGCCGAGCGCACGTACTCGGGCCGCGCGCCGTACTGGGTGTCGTCGATCGGCATGCCGAACTTGGTTGCCACGACCGCCTCGCCGCGGCGCGCGCCGAGGGCCCGGCCCAGCAGGACTTCGGACTGGGTGGCGCCGTAGACGTCGGCCGTGTCGAACAGGTTGACGCCGGCGTCGAGCGCGGCGCCGACCACCGCGGTGGTCTGAGCCAGGTCGAGGCGCGACCCGAAGTTGTTGCACCCCACGCCCACCACCGACACCGAGAGCGAGCCCAGGCTTCGTCGTTCCATCCGCCCCCGATCGTCGCTCCGAGTGTACGCAGCACAACGCCGCCACAACCGGGCCGTGAGCCTCGGCCACTACGATGGCCCCATCATCCGGGAGGGGTCATGAAGATCGTCGTGGACTACGACCTGTGCACGAGCAACGCCGTGTGCATGGGCATCGCGCCGGAGGTCTTCGAGGTCCGCGACGACGGGTACATGTACATCCTCAACGACCGGCCCGGGCCGGAGTTCGACGAGCGGCTTCGCGAGGCCGTGGCCAGCTGCCCGAACGGCGCCCTCTCCTTGGAGGAGTAAGCGTGGGCGCGACCCGGGTTCGCTTCGCGCCGTCGCCCACCGGTTTCTTCCACGTCGGTTCGGCCCGCACGAGCCTGTTCAACTGGCTCTTCGCGCGCCAGAGCGGCGGGAGCTTCGTGCTGCGCGTCGAGGACACCGACGTCGAGCGCAACGACCCGCGGTGGAGCGAGGGCATCATCTCGGCCATGGCCTGGCTGGGCCTGGACTACGACGAGGGCCCCTTCTTCCAGAGCCAGCTGCGGGCCCAGCACACCGCCGCCGCCGAGACGCTCTACGCCGCCGGCCACCTGTACGCGTGCGACTGCACGCGCGGCCAGATCGCCGAGCGGGTGAGGGGTCGCGCGACGCCCGGCTACGACGGCCACTGCCGGGATCGCCGGGTGGCCCGCTCGGCGGCGGCGGCGCTGCGCTTTCGCGTGCCCGACGAGGGCACAACGGTGATCCACGACCTCATCCGCGGCGACGTCAGCTTCCCCCACGACAGCTACGAGGACTTCGTCGTGGTGAAGTCCAACGGCGTCGTGCTCTACCCGCTGGCCAACCTGGTCGACGACCGCTCGATGGCGATCACCCACGTGATCCGCGGCGAGGACCTGCTGCCCACCACGCCCAAGCAGGTGATGATGTGGGAGGCGCTGAACCGCTGCGACGCCGTGACGCCGGTCGACCTGCCGGCCTACGCGCACCTGCCGATGCTGGTCAACGAGCGGCGCAAGAAGCTCTCCAAGCGCCGGGACCCGGTGGCCGTGGAGAGCTACCGCGATCAGGGCTACCTGCCCGAGGCCTTCGTCAACTACCTGGCCCTGCTCGGCTGGAGCCCGCGCGGGGACGGCGAGATCGTATCGCGCGAGACGCTGGTCGAGCAGTTCCGCTTGGCCGACGTGTCGCACTCCCCGGCCTTCTTCGACGTGAAGAAGCTGACCCACATCAACGGCGAGTACGTGCGCGCGCTGAGCCCCGCGCAGTTCGTGGAGCGGTCGCTCCCGTGGGTCGCGCCGTGGAGCACGTCGTGGCGCCCCAGCGACCGCGAGGTGCCCTGGAGCGAAGCGCAGTTCGACCGGGCGCTCTACGAGCGCGTCGCGCCCCTGGTCCACGAGCGCGTGGCCACGCTGGGCGAGGTGCCCGCGATGGTCGCCTTCTTCTTCCTCGAGCACCCGATGGTCGACGGCGCCGCGTACGCCAAGGTGATCGTCGAGGACCCGCTGGGTCGCGCGATGCTCGAGGAGTCGCTCGAGCTCTTCGCCGAGATCGAGTGGCGCGCCCCGGCCCTGCACGAGGCGACCAGCGCGCTGGGCGAGGGCCTCGGTCTCGCGCTGCGCCAGGCCCAGGCGCCCCTGCGCTGCGCGGTCACCGGTTCGCTGATCGGGCCCCCGCTCTTCGAGTCCATGGAGATCCTCGGGCGGGGGCGCACGCTCGATCGACTGCGGCGCGCCCTGAGCCTGGCGGCGCCGTGATCCTCGGGCCGCTGAAGCTGTTCCTGCGCCTGGTCAGCCTGGTGCTGTCGATCGTCATCGTCTACCTGGCCGTGGGCTTCGTCCAGGTCTGGCTGACCGGCCGCGAGCACTCCACCACCCGCAGCCAGGCGATCCTGGTCTTGGGCACCACCGAGGACAACGGCAAGCCGTCGGCCGAGCTGGCCGCGCGCCTCACCGCGGCGCTCGTCCTCTACCACGACCGCCGCGCGCCGTGGATCGTGGTCACCGGCGGCAAGTTGGCCGGCGACAACTACACCGAGGCCGGCGTGTCGGCGACCTACCTCGAGGCGCGAGGCGTGCCGCGCGCGCGGATCATCGTGGGCTCGGGCAACGACACCTGGCAGAACGTCGCCTCGGTCATCCCGGCGATGCGCGCCCACGACCTGGTGACCGTGCTGTGCGTGACCGACCCGTTCCACGAGTACCGCGCGATGGCCATCGCGTCCGACCAGGGCCTCACGCCCCACCCGGCACCGGTCGCCAACGCGCCCTCCTCGCACGGGTCGCTCTGGTACTACTACTTCCGCGAGACCCTGGCGGTGGGTCTCGGGCGCCTCATCGGGTACCACACGCTGAGCACGTGGACCACCCGCGGGACGCAGGTCACGCTGCCCCCCAGCGGTCCGTGAGCCATCGGTTAAGATTGCCGGGCCCTTCGGGGGTGGTGTAATTGGCAACACAGCTGGTTCTGGTCCAGTTATTCAGGGTTCGAGTCCTTGCCCCCGAGCGAAGAGTGGCCGCGGCGTGCGTCGCGGGTTCGCTTCACGGTCCCATCGTCTAGTGGCCTAGGACATCACCCTCTCAAGGTGGAGGCACGGGTTCGAATCCCGTTGGGACTGCCGTGTGATGTGTCGCGTCATCGTGGACACCCGAACCTGTGAATCCTATTGCGACGAGGGTCTTTTGATTGGGTGATAGTCGCGCTCGGGGTCCAGGGTGATCTCGCCGACCAGCTCTCCGTCAGGGGTGACGATGTCAACGT